>JANNRE010000014.1:0-927756 GCA_031401115.1 Chitinophagaceae bacterium | reverse complement strand
CTGTAGAAAAAAGTGAGTTTGTTTACCTGGTAGGAAAAACAGGAACAGGGAAATCCAGTTTACTCAAAACATTATACGGGGAGCTTGAATTAAGGGAAGGGGAAGGCATTGTTGCCGGGCATAATCTTAAGGATCTCACCTGGAAAACCGTTCCCTTTTTAAGAAGGAATATTGGCATTGTATTTCAGGATTTCCAGTTAATGACAGACCGGAATGTGCAGGAGAATCTTCGTTTTGTGCTTGAAGCAACCGGATGGAAAGACCATAAACTGATGGAAGAAAAAATTAATGATGTGCTTGATAAAGTGGGGTTGAAGGGAAAAGGATTTAAAATGCCATTTGAAATGAGCGGAGGTGAGCAGCAGCGGGTTGATATTGCAAGAGCATTGCTCAACTCACCTAAATTAATTTTGGCAGATGAACCTACCGGCAACCTCGATCCTGAAACCAGTGATGAAATTATGACCTTGCTGTTTCAGGTAGCTAAAGATTATAATACAACAGTTGTAATGGCGACACATGATTTTATGGTGATTAATAAATTTCCTGCAAGAACTATAAAAACAGAAAGTGGGAAAGTGTGGGATAATGCTAGTGTAGAAGTTGCATAAGCCTCTCCGCATTTTTTTCATTGTTAAATTCATGATACAAAAACCCCTGTCTTGCTTCCTTTTCTTCTTCTGTAAACGGAATATGGAATAAGCGAAGGATTGTGTATTTAAAATATGTCGCATTGTTTGCAATATGGCAAATTTTTTCTGCACCTGTTCCATTAACCATTTCATCATTAGCTACCACATGCCTTCCGTTAAACAAGGCATTGAGTAATTTTAATTTTATTCCGCTATTTGTAAACGATGGCATTACATGTACCTGTGCTTTTGAAATGAGATCATTTATTTCAGCTTCACCCGGATTCTCTACAATGCAAGTATGTGGATATTTATGTGCCAATTCAATTAATTTTTTTGACGGATTTTTACCAGCCACAACAAATGGAATTTCCAGCTCTTGAAATACTTTTTCTAACAGCCACGTAGCTGCTTTCTCGTTTTCTGCAACTGATAAATTGCCATGATACAATGCAAATGTGCCCAGCCCTTCTTTACCGCAAACCAAATTGGTATTAACAAATACAGGAACATGATGCACATTCTTTGCCTTAAACTCCTTGCGGTATTGTTTTGCATCTTTCTCACTGAGTGCTATAATCGTATAATCTTTTAACTGCTCCTCATATCTTTTTAGTAAACGGCTTTCATTGTGTAAATATGCTTTACGAACCAGCGTTTTTTCCAATTCGAATAATTGTTTGTAATACGCAAACTCCACATTATGCAATCGAATAGCAACATTTTTCTTTGTTAATTTTCCGGTTACCAAACCATAAGTACAATGCACACCTTCTAATAAAACAGGGTATTCGTCGGCGTTTAAACGTTCCCATAGTTCATCGTCGTTTCGGGAGGCAACAATGTATGGATATTGAAGTGAAAAGCCTTTATGACCTTCTCTTCTTTTGTAATAAAATACCTCCGTACATAACGCATTCAATTCTTTTTGATGTTCTCTTCCATATTCAAAACAGTGCAGATGAATTTTAACACCAAGTTGATGCAATGCTTTTATTTTATAATACACATCCATTATTCCGCCATAGTCAGCAGGGAATGGAATATCAAACGAAACAATATGTAAATGTTTATTCAAAAATTGATTTATAAAGTTTAATTAGTTTTTTTTCTTCCTGCTGCCAATTCAATACTTCTCTTGCTTTTATGCAATTTTCTTTTAAATTTTTATAAAGAACAGCATCGCTCACTAAAAGGTTTAACGCATCTGCAATTGTTTTTGAATTTGTGTCGGCAATAAGCACGGCCACTTCATATTCCTTATTAATTTGAGTGTAAGAAGGATAGTTTACGCAAATTTGTGGTATACCAGCCATGATGTAATCGAAAAAACGATTAGCAAGACTTAAATAATTACTCAAACCGTTGTTTTCAAAAATGGTGATGCCGGCATAGGCAGTAGCTGTTATCTGTTGTAAGGCAATCGGTTCAAGCTTTCCTTTCAGTAATACTTTTTGATGAAGCTGATTGTTTTTAATGAGTTCTTTTGTTTGAGTAAAAAAGTTGCCATCACCATATATATGCAATGGAATATTTAATTCTTTCATTGCAGGAATGAGAGTTTCAAAACTCCGGCCTTCATTTACTGCACCCTGATAAATAAAAAAAGTTTCAGGTTTAATGTTTAAGGTTTGAGGTTCAACTTGCTCACAGCTCACAGCTTGCGGTTCCGGGCTTTCTTTCTTTTCTGGTAAACTTCTCACCACTTCATATTTCACTCCATACATTCTTTCAAACTCATTTGCAATTGGTTTGCAAACTGTATAGCCATGTTTAAATTTGGGAACTGAAAACCGTTCAATCCACTTCCAAGCTTTATACCTGTTTGGGCGGCTCACAATTTCTTTCATCTCACAAAACAATTCATGAGCATCATATACTCTTTTTGTTCCTTTTAGTTTTGAAATAAACAAACAAGGAAGTATCGTGTCAAGATCAATGGCACAAATACAATCTGTTTTTTGAAACAGCAGCCAAATAAACAAACGCAAATTATACTCTGCATAAAATCCAACTCCTTTACTAAAAAAACAAGTAAGTCTCTTTTGAGAAAACGGTTGTGCAGTGAGTGGAATTGACTGCTTCATCTTTCTGCCAACAAGTGTTACTCTATATCCATTATTTGCAAGCGAAGTACAAATACGGATCATCCGCTGATCGTAACTTAAATCATTGGTAACGGTAAAAATGATGCTGTGCAAAAAGTAAAAATTTAAAGCGGCAATATAAATCAATTGAGTTGTTTAACTTACGCATGCAATAATTTTAAAGCTATGCAACAACTCATCAACACTTTTTATACTGCTTTTGCAAAAGCTGATTGGCAAACCATGTCTGAATGTTATCATCCCATTGTTGAGTTTAGCGATGAAGTATTTGTTGGGTTAAAAGGAAAAGAGGTGGGTGCCATGTGGCGAATGCTGATTGAACGAAGCAAGGGTAATTTGATTATTCATTTCAGCAATGTGCAGGCATCAGCAGAAAATGGAACTGCAGATTGGGTGGCTGAATATGTTTTTTCAGCTACGGGCCAAAAGGTCATCAACCATATTCATGCTGAGTTTGAGTTTAAAGATGGAAAAATATGGAAGCATACAGATAGCTTCAACCTGCATAAATGGGCTGGGCAAGCCATGGGTTTAAAAGGTAAATTGCTGGGTGGCTTTGGCTTTTTCAAGAAAAAAATACAGCAAACAGCCCGTAAAAGTCTAATAAAATTTATGGAGCGGACTGTTTAATCAGGTTTTTTTCTTTAAAATTTCCCTGCATAATTGCCCGATTTTTCAATAAATCCCCTTACTTTTGCCGCCACTTTTATAGATGTAAAATTTGGATGTCAACTAAAAAAAATTAAGATGTCAGCGATCACAAAAGAAAAAAAAGAATCAATCTTCACAGAATTTGGCGGTAAAGCTGCCAACACAGGTTCAACTGAAGCGCAAATTGCATTGCTTACTGAGCGAATTGGCCACATTGCAGGTCATCAAAAAGTAAACAAAAAAGATTTTTCCACTAACCGTGGTTTGATGCAATTAGTAAGTCAGCGTAAAAGCCTGCTTTCTTACCTCAGCAAAAAGAACCTTCAGGGTTACAGGGCACTCATCGAAAAACTTGGATTACGTAAATAATCCGTATGCTATTATAAAAGATAATTCCCAACTGATTTTTTACGGTTGGGATTTCTTTCTTTAATACCATCCTGTTTTTCAACTTCATTCACAATGGAATCCTGGTTGCCTTGCTTATCCCACCTCAGTCTGGATTCTGAAAAAATTAGTACTTATGTTATCACAACCAATTAGTAAATCATTCGATCTTGGCGGCGGTCGTATTGTAACCATCGGAACAGGTAAGCTTGCCCGCCAGGCAGATGGAGCTGTAACTGTTCAACAGGGCAATTGTGTAATTCTTGCAACAGTTGTAGCCAATAAAGACCCAAGAGATGGGCAGGATTTTTTCCCTTTATCTGTAGATTACCAGGAAAAATTTGCATCAGCCGGTCGTGTACCCGGCTCATTTTTTAAACGGGAAGCAAGATTAAACGATTATGAAATTCTAACCAGCCGTTTGGTTGACCGTGCTCTGCGTCCTTTGTTTCCCGAAGATTATTTATGTGATGTGCAGGTGTTGATCAGCTTGGTTTCTTCTGATGCTGAAGTAATGCCCGATGCACTGGCTTGTTTAGCTGCTTCTGCAGCATTAGCTGTTTCAGATATTCCTATTAAAGAAGTGATATCAGAAGTACGCATAGCTAAAGTAGATGGTGAAACAGTGGTAAATCCTACTCGTTCACAATTGGCAAGAGCTTCTTCTGAATTCTTAATTGCTGCTACCGAAAAAAATCTGATGATGGTAGAAGGTGAAGCAAAAGAATGTAGCGAAGAAGAATTAGTTAATGCATTACAAGTGGCACATGATGCTATTCGTATTCAAATTAAAGCTCAGCACGAATTAAGAGAAGCAGTTGGCGTTACAGCTAAAAGAGATTATAAAAAGCCCGCTCAAAACGAAGAGATTAATGAAAAAGTAATTGCTTTTGCAAAAGATAAAGTATATGCTATTTCAAAAGCAGGCAGCAATAAAAATGAACGTAGCGAAGCTTATAGCAAATTAAAAGAAGAAGTAGTTGCAAGCTTGGGCGAAGAAGCAACAGATGCTGATAAAAAACATGCAAAAAAATATTACGAAGATTTGAAATGGGAAGTAGTTCGTAATATGATGCTTGAAGACCGTGTTCGATTAGATGGACGTAAGCTGGATGAAGTTCGTGCATTAGCTATGGAAATTGAACCATTGCCTACACCACATGGTTCAGCATTGTTTACAAGAGGTGAAACACAATCATTAACTACTGTTACTTTAGGAACAAAGCTTGATGAACTTTTGATTGAAAGTGCAGCAAACAGTAATTATTCAAAATTTTATTTGCATTATAATTTCCCTCCTTTTTCTACGGGCGAAGTAAAAATGATGCGGGGTGCAGGCCGCAGAGAAATTGGACATGGTAACCTTGCTATGCGTTCTTTAAAACAAATGATGCCCGGTGGTGAATATCCTTATACAGTTCGTGTTGTGAGTGATATTTTAGAATCAAACGGTTCTTCATCAATGGCTACGGTTTGTGCAGGTTCATTAGCTTTAATGGATGCAGGTGTGCCTGTTCAAAAACATGTAAGTGGAGTGGCAATGGGTTTAATTACAAGGGCGGATGGTAAATATGCAATCCTGACAGATATCCTTGGTGATGAAGATCATTTGGGCGATATGGATTTTAAAGTAACAGGAACCCGTGAAGGAATTTGCGGAGTGCAGATGGATATTAAGGTGGATGGTTTAAGCATGGATGTAATGCGTGAAGCATTGAACCAGGCAAAAGGCGGTCGTTTACATATACTTGATGCAATGTATGCTTGCTATCCTGAGCCTCGTTCAGAAGTGAAACCACATGCACCACGCATGGAGAAAATCATCATCGATAAAGAATTTATCGGTGCAATTATAGGACCGGGTGGAAAAGTGATCCAGGAAATTCAGAGAGAAACAGGAACCGTTATTACCATTGAAGAAGTAGGTAACTATGGCGAAGTAAGTATTTTCTCACCTGCAAAAGAAGGCGTTGAAAAAGCTGTGGCTTGGGTAAAAGGCTTGGTTGCTGTTCCTGAAGTAGGTGGTGTTTACGAAGCAACAGTAAAAGGCATTAAAGAATTTGGTGCCTTTGTTGAATTCTTACCAAAGAAAGAAGGTCTCTTGCACATTAGTGAAATAAGCTGGAAGCGTTTGGATACAATGGAAGGTGTGTTGAATGTTGGTGATGTGGTGAAAGTGAAACTCATTGGTCTCGACCCGAGAACTGGCAAATTTAAACTCAGCCGTAAAGTGTTGATGCCAAAGCCAGATGCAGCTCCAAGACCACAGGTTCAGCAGAAGCAGGAAGAAGAGGGTGGTGATGGTGAAGAGAGAATGTAAATATTCGTTCAAATAAAAGAACTTTATAGTCCCGCCATCGGCGGGACTTTTTCATAATCATGAACAACTACATTCAAATAAACATTCAAACTGCAAGTGAAGAACAGAATGAACTCTTGATTGCTTTATTGAGCCAGGAAGGCTATGATGGCTTTGAAGAAGCGGAAAAAAAACTTTCTGCATTTATTCATGAGCAATTTTATAATGAAGAATTGCTAGAACAAATACTTTCTCCATTTTCAATTTCTTATCAAAAAGAAAGCATCGCACCTAAAAACTGGAATGCAGAGTGGGAGAGTAATTACGAACCTGTTATTGTTGATAATTTTGTTGCTGTAAGAGCACACTTTCATGTACCAATTGAAAATGTGCAGCATGAAATTCTTATTACACCAAAGATGAGTTTTGGTACAGGCCATCATGCCACTACATGGCAAATGATGAAACTAATGCAAAATTTTGATTTTAAAAATAAGACTGTTTTTGACTTTGGCTCCGGTACAGGTGTGCTGGCTATACTTGCAGAAAAGCTTTGTGCTGCATCTGTACTTGCGTTGGACTGTGATGATTTGTGTATAGAAAACTCAACAGAAAATATTATAAATAACAATTGCAAAATTATTACAATTGTAAAAGGTGAAACTCCGCCAGCGAATCAAAAATTCAATATAATTCTGGCAAACATCAATCGGCATATTCTTTTGCAGAATATGAATGCAATGAGTAATACATTAACAACAAAAGGATATTTATTTGTAAGCGGCTTTTATGCGGAAGAAAATTCATTGTTAATTGAAGCTGCTAAGGTGCAGGGCTTGCAACTCATCAAGACATCAGAACGTCACAACTGGAGTTCTTTGATTTTTCAAAAACAAAATTAAGATGCATCTCTTCTTATTAATTCTTGCAGCTTATTTGCTCGGTTCTATACCTACAGCACTTTTGGTAAGTAAGCTTTTTTTCGGAATTGATATAAGAGAGCATGGTAGTAAAAACATGGGAGCTTCTAATACATTTAGAGTGTTAGGCTCTTGGTTTGGATTGTTTGTTTTACTGGTTGATATGGGCAAAGCAATACTTGCAGTACAATTGGCAAACAAGGTACATGCAACTGATTGGCTCGGAAATGAATTGATGTTGTGGCAACTTATATTTGGATTAACAGCTGTTACCGGTCATATATTTCCTGTGTTTGCCGGCTTTAGAGGTGGAAAAGGTGTAGCAAGTTTGTTTGGAGTTGTTCTTGCAATTCAACCATGGACAGCAATTATTTGTATAGCAGCTTTTCTTGCCGTAGTATTAGTGACACGATATATTTCGCTTGGCTCTTTAACAGCCGTTGTGGTATTTGTGGTATGTATTTTTTTTGCTGTTAAAGAGGAGAATAATTACCTGAGATGGTTTTCAATAGTGGCTGCAGTATTGGTAATTATTTTGCATCGAAAAAACATAAGCAGGCTTTTAAAAGGAACTGAAAGCAAAATCAGTTTTGGAAAAAAAAAGAAATCATCAGATTAGTAATGGCTTTATAAGCGTTGATATTTTGGTACGTTAATTGAAATAGTTATAAAAATTTACATTATGAAAAAGATAATAACTACATTTCTTATTGCAGTTTTTGTTTTAGCTGGCTGTGCTAAAAATCAGGTAACAGGCCGCAAACAGTTAATTCTTATGCCCGAGGCTGAATTGCAATCAATGGCCGGGCAGCAGTACAAACAATTTCTTACTCAAAATAAAATTGTAGCAGTTAATGTAAATAAAGATGCCGAAATGGTTCGCCGTGTAGGTACAAGAATTGCGTATGCTATTACCAAATATTATGAGGGTCAGGGGAAAGGCAATATCCTAGATGGATATGCCTGGGAGTTTAATTTGGTAGATAGTAAGGATGTAAATGCATGGTGTATGCCTGGTGGTAAAGTAGTTGTATATACCGGGCTTTTACCGGTAACACAAAATGAAGCAGCACTGGCGGTGGTTATGGGGCATGAGATTGCCCATGCTATTTCTTTGCACGGAAACGAACGCATGAGCCAGGGTGTTTTGCAGCAATTGGGCGGTGTTGCGTTATCAATAGCAGTCGCTAGCAAGCCAGCCGAAACACAAAACATTTTTCTACAGTCTTATGGTATAGGTTCAACCGTTTTAGGTACTCTTCCTTTTTCCAGAAAGCAGGAAACCGAATCTGACCGCTTTGGACTTATTTTTTCAGCCATGGCTGGTTATAATCCTAATGAAGCCATTCCTTTTTGGCAAAGAATGGCAAAAGCAGGTGGCGACGGGCAAAAACCACCAGAGTTTTTGAGTACTCACCCTAGCGATGAAACAAGAATTGCCAATATGCAGAAATTCATTCCTGAGGCAATGCAGTACTATAAGCCAATAGGCAAGTAGTTTTATTGTAAGAAAAAAGAGGAATTATGTACGTTTGTTTAAGTATTTGCTAATTTTTGTTCATCACAATTGCTTAACACAAGCTTAAAAACCTTAACTTTGCCCTCTCTTTTTTTAGTTCTCAAAAACAATTACAGTATGTCTATTTCTTTGTTGGAAAAGCTCCAGTTAAACGACGAAAAGAACTTACTAATTCAGGGTTTACCTTCATCCATCGAGAAGCATTTTGTGAAACTTTCGTTTGCCAAAAATGTGACACCCCTCCTTCGAACAAAAAAAATTGATTTTGCACTTGTATTTGCAGTTAGTCAAAACCAGTTAAATGGTATTTTGAAGGAAGTATTACCTTCTTTGTCAGGCGGTTCTAAGTTTTGGGTGGCGTATCCAAAAACTACTTCTAAAATTGTAAGTGATCTTAACCGTGACGGAAGTTGGCAGTTTTTGTGCCAGTGCGGTTTTGAAACTTCAGAAGAAGTCACATTGGATCATGTTTGGAGTGCAATGCGTTTTGACCGTGCTATTGCATTAGCTCCAAAAGCTACTCGTACAAACCGTGTTTCCCGATTAAGCCCTGCTGAGGTTTAAGGTTGTAAGCAAATTTTTACTGGCCGTCTTTTAAGACGGCCTTTTATTTTGTCTTTATTTTTTTGTTTTTTGTAATTTGTTTTTTTCTTTTAACATGAGTCATAACAATATTGAAATAAAAGCAAGATGTGTTGATCCATCTTTCATTCGCAATTACCTGCAAAATCAAAACTCAATTTTTAAGGGAGTAGATGAACAAACTGATACGTACTTCAATGTTTCTAATGGAAGATTAAAACTCAGGCAAGGAGTTATTGAGAACTCACTTATATTTTACAAGCGAGAAAATATTGCAGGACCTAAACTGAGCGAAGTACTACTTTATAAAGTAAATGAAAACAGCGATCTGTTGAAAAATGCTTTAACACATGCCAATGGAATAAAAGTAAGCGTAACTAAAAAAAGAGAAATCTATTTTATAGATAATGTAAAATTTCATATTGATGAAGTAGTAGGGCTGGGGAGTTTTGTAGAAATTGAAGCCATTGATAGTGATGGAAGCATGGGTATTGATTTTATTCGCATGCAATGCGATCATTACTTGCAAAAACTTAAAATCAGTAATGAAGATTTACTTACAGAGTCTTATAGTGATATGCTGATGAAGAAGTAATTAAACAAAAAATTATCTATAAATCACCGTTCCTACACCTTTAATTAAAGCAGTTTCCATTTGTTTAAGATGCTGATGTGTTTTTATGAGTGTAATCAACTCCTCGTTGGTATGTGGCTTTTCAAGATCTCTTTGATTTTCATCAACCATATTTTTTATCTTTCTTAGCTTTAGGTAAGTAAGTACTGATTGTATTTCTTCTTTGTATTTATCTTCCCTGGTAGGTACAATAATTTCATAAGGAGCATCTTTCCAGTTAGGGCTTATTTCATTTTTTATATCAGCAAGCGATACAACATTTTTACTGATGCTCTGATTTTCATGAAACAAAAAATTCTTCATCACGGGTTCAATACCGCTATCATACCATTCTTTATATTGGTTTACAATTTCTAACAGATCGGCATTGTCAATTATACTCCATTCTTTATCTTCTGCTAAAATATAGGTGGCAGCAGTTTGAGTTTCGTCCCAGGGAAGTAAACCAAAATCGAGTAAGCAACGAACCAAAGCCCGTTCGTGCTGCTCATCCCTGTTAAACAAATCAATAGTATCATCTGCTTCTTGTTGCTGTATAGTATCGGGCAAAGGTTCAGCAGGTTGTTTTTGTTCCTGCTTGGCTACACGTTCTCTTATAAATTTATTAATAAGTGCATGTAAGCCTGCCTCATCAATTTTTAATAACTCCGCACTTCTATGTATATAATCCTGCTGTCTTGTAAAATCTTCAACTTTATTTATTCGGCTGATGCTTTCTGCAATAGTATTAACAGCAGCCGCTTTTTTTATAGAATCATTCCCCGCATCTTTCAGCATTACTTCTAACTGAAAGAGAATAACATCTTTTTTATTTTGCCTGATGAACTCAATAAATCCACTTGCACCTACTTTGTTTACATAACTGTCAGGGTCTTCCTTATCCGGTATCAAAACTAATTTTACATTTAATCCCTCTTCCAGTGCTAAATCTAAACCACGCATCGCAGCTTTAACACCAGCAGCATCGCCATCATATAAAATAGTAAGGTTGTTTGTGTATTTTCTTATTAAGCGTAACTGATCAGGTGTTAAAGAAGTGCCGCCACTTGCCACTACATTTTCAATACCTGCCTGATGTAGTGACACAACATCTGTATAACCTTCTACCAACAAACATTCATCGTTTTTATCAATGGCCTGCCGTGCAAAATAAGTACCATAAAGTAGCTTGCTCTTTACATAAATTTCATTTTCAGGAGTATTGATATACTTGGGTGCATTTTCTTTTTTGCCAATGATTCTTGCGCCAAAGCCAAGCACTTTGCCTGTGTTGTTATGAATTGGAAAGATGATCCGTTCACGGTAATTATCTGCTAATTCATTATACTTGTCATTAACAAGTCCAGTTTTTACAAGAAGTTCTGTATTGAATTGTTGCTTTATAGCTTCACTTGTAAATGCATCTTTTTGTTGTGGAGAATAGCCGAGTTGAAATTTTTGAATCACATCTTCCCGAAACCCTCTTTCTTTTAAATAGCTAAGTGCAACGGATGTTCCTTCTTCCGTTTCAAACAACTGCTGTGTAAAATATTTTTGTGCAAATGAGTTAATGATAAAAAGGCTGTCTCCGGTTTGCTTCTGCTGCATTGCTTCGGGTGAAGCATAAGTTTCTTCAATCACCACATCGTATTTAGCAGCCAGCCAGCGCAAAGCATCAACATAAGAATACTTTTCATGCTCCATCAAAAAGCTCAACGTATTTCCACTACGGCCACAGCCAAAACATTTATAAATTTCTTTTGATGGTGATACAGTAAACGAAGGAGACTTTTCATTATGAAAAGGACAGAGACCCATATAATTGGCACCTCTTTTTTTTAATTTCACAAAACCGCCCACTACATCAATTATATCAGATCGGTTAAGAATTTGCTGTATCGTATCTTGAGAAATCATGGGCGGGCAAATTACAACATTTGCATCAAGCAATAGGAACAGCAATCGTCAAATATTTAATCAACACTTCTCCTTACATTTGCAACCATTATGACACAGGAAAAATTAAATGATATAAGAGACCGTATGCTTGTCTTGAGGAGGTTTCTTTGACGTTGAGAACCGACAATATAAGATAGCAGAAGATAAACAACTCTCCCTTAGTCCCGGTTTTTGGGACGATAATAAAAGAGCTACTGAAATCCTCAAAGAAATCAAGAACAATGAGTATTGGTTAAAGATGTTTGATGATACCAATACCGCTGTGGAAGATTTTGCCGTACTTTTTGAATTCTGGAAAGCAGGCGATGCTACTGAAGAAGAAACCAAAGAAGCATTTGACAAAGCTGTAACCGGTATTGAAGATGCTGAATTTAAAAGTACACTTAACCAACCCGAAGATGAATTAAATGCTGTGCTGCAAATAAACAGTGGAGCAGGTGGTACTGAAAGTCAGGACTGGGCAGAAATTCTTTCCCGTATGTACCGTATGTATGGCGAAAAACAAGGGTGGAAAGTTACCGAACTCGACTGGCAGGATGGCGATGGAGCAGGAATTAAAACCTGTACCTTTCAATTTGACGGGCCATTTGCTTATGGATTTTTAAAAGCAGAAAGTGGGGTGCATCGGTTGGTTCGTATTTCACCATTTGATAGCAATGCAAGAAGGCATACTTCTTTTGCCAGTATTTATGTGTATCCATTAGTTGATGATACCATTGTGATTGATATAAAACCTGCCGATGTAAAAATGGAAACTTCCAGAAGTGGTGGTGCAGGCGGCCAGAATGTAAACAAGGTTGAAACGAAAGTTCAGTTAACACATATTCCTTCAGGTATCGTAGTAGTTTGTCAGCAGGATAGAAGCCAGTTAGGAAACAGAGAGCTTGCTATGCAAATGCTTCGAAGCCGTTTGTACGAAGAAGAACTTAGAAAGCGTAATGAGATGAAAGATGCTACCAATGCTAAAAAGAAAAAGATAGAGTGGGGCAGTCAAATTCGTTCTTACGTTTTTCATCCCTATAAAATGATTAAAGATCACCGTACAGATTTTGAAGTAGGTAATGTGGGTCCTGTAATGGATGGTGAACTGGATGGATTTATTAAAGCCTATTTAATGAGTGAGAAAGAAGCGGAGGCGAATTAATTAGTTCATAGTCTTTAGCAATTAGAAGAAGATCAGTAGTAATTAGTCAATAGTCATATTTTCAAACTATAAATTTTATGTTATGAATTTAGGTTATTTCAACTATCCCATGCCGGTTAATGAGCCTGTATTGAATTATGCACCAAACAGTGCAGAGCGAAACAGATTAAAAGAAGTATTGGCCGAATTAAAAAGTACACAAGCAGATGTGCCTATGTACATCGGCAACAAAGAAGTGCGTACTAATAATAAAGTAGCAATACATCCTCCGCATGAAACAGCACATACACTCGGCTATTTTCATGCAGGTGAAGAAAAACATGTTCATCTTGCAATTGAAGCTGCATTAGCTGCTAAAGAAAGTTGGGCAAATATGAGTTGGGAAAGCAGAGCTAATATTTTTTTAAGAGCTGCTGATTTATTAGCAACAAAATATCGCCCATATATCAATGGTACAACCATGCTTGGCCAGAGTAAGAATGCTTATCAGGCAGAAATAGATGCCGCATGTGAGTTAATTGATTTTTTACGTTTCAATGTTCATTTCTTAAGTGATATTTATAAGCAGCAGCCAATCAGCGGCGCAGGTATGCATAACAGAATGGAGTATCGTCCGCTGGAAGGTTTTGTACTGGCAGTAACACCTTTCAACTTTACAGCGATTGGCGGTAACCTTCCAACAAGTGCAGCTATGTGCGGTAATGTGGTAGTTTGGAAATGTGCCAACACACAGGTATACAGTGCACAGATGTTGATGAAGATTTTAAAAGAAGCCGGTTTGCCTGATGGTGTGATTAATTTAATTTATGTAGATGGTCCAACCATAGGCCGTGTATGTTTTAATCATAAAGATTTTGGAGGTGTGCATTTTACAGGAAGCACCGGAGTATTCAATAACATGTGGGAAACCATTGGTAAAAATATGAGCATGTACAAATCTTATCCACGAATTGTAGGTGAAACGGGTGGTAAAGATTTTGTAATTGCACATAAAAGTGCAGATCCTGGTGTGGTGGCAACTGCTTTATTGCGTGGTGCTTTTGAATACCAAGGACAAAAATGTTCAGCAGCATCAAGAGCATATATTCCAAGTAACATTGCCGAAGAAGTAAAGAAGAAATTAATTGCAGGAGTAAAAAGTTTCAAGATGGGCACTGTGGAAAATTTTGAAAACTTTATTAATGCGGTGATTGATGAAAAAAGTTTTAACAACATCAAAAAATATATTGATGATGCTAAAAAAGATGAGAAAGCTGAAATATGGGTAGGAGGTAAGTGTGATAAGAAAGAAGGATACTTTGTGCAGCCTACAATCATACTTGCAAAAACAGCAAGGTATGTAACCATGTGCGAAGAAATTTTTGGACCCGTGCTTACAGTTTATATTTATCCTGCTAATGGTTTTGAAAGAGCGTTGGAATTGGTTGATACTACTTCACCTTATGCACTAACAGGTGCCGTTATTTCGCAAGACAGAGCTTCTATTGAATTAGCAACTGCTAAACTTCGCAACAGTGCAGGTAATTTTTATATAAACGATAAACCCACAGGAGCAGTAGTTGGTCAGCAGCCATTTGGTGGTGCAAGAGCAAGCGGAACAAATGATAAAGCCGGAAGTATTTTAAATTTATACCGATGGTTAAGTGCAAGAACTATTAAGGAAACTTTTAATCCGCCAACAGATTACAGGTATCCGTTTCTTGCAGAAGAATAAAACTGTTTTTTTGGAACAAGAGCTGCTGAAAGGCAGCTTTACTTTTTTAGTTGATAAAATAGCCCCCAACCAAAAGGTGAGAAACTTGCATTACGAATACCGCATGCATTCAGTGCATCACTCGTAAATTGGTTACAGGTATTGAATGAATTATAAGTACGTGTGGAGTAAAACATATAATCAAAACCATAATAGCCTGTATAAGATCTTATAACAGGTTTGTTATCTTTTATTTCAAAATTTGATTTAATAAATGTAATTAATTGTACATATTGTTCTTTGGATAAAAATCGTTTTACTGTTACCGGTTTTTTCAAAGGCCATAAAGTATCCATCCATTGAATATGCATTACACTTTTATTCCACGGCCATAGAAAAATTTTAGAAGTGGTAAGAAAGCCTTTTGGTTTTTGTGCAACCCCGGCTAGTGTCCAGTCAGCTTCTGCCCAGGCAAAGTTGATGAGTTTGCTTTGCTGATGTTTGAAGCGCATGGTACTGTCTGCAAACCAGTCCATCCAATTAATAATGTTCATTGAGTCTTGAACGGGCAAGTACAGTTCTGTATGAAAACCATCGCCATGAATAAAAAGCGGAACACCTTCATTTGATAGCACTTCCTCTTTATTTCTAGGAGTATAGCAACCGATCAATACAAACAAAAAATAAAGAATCAAAATATCAAAAACAAGTTGAAGCAGAAATAAAAAGACCCTGAAAATAAATTTTAATAATTTCATTCAATATCCAATTTAAGAAATTGACCCGAACTGTTTACTTTTATCAAAATTTCTGATCTTGAAAACCATTTTATCAAGCGAACAACTGCATTTAACCATTCAAAGGTTAAGTCATCAGATTATCGAAACTCATTTTCCGTTTTCAAATACTGTTTTGATAGGAGTACAACCACGGGGTGTATTTCTTGCTGATCAGATCGCAGAACATATTCGGAGTTTATACCCGGCCCAACCGTTTGAATACGGTAAACTGGATATTACATTTTACAGAGATGATGTGCATAAGGAATTGCATGTTGCCAATCAAACATTACTCAGTTTTTCGATTGAAAATAAGCATGTGATTTTAATTGATGATGTGTTGTACACCGGCCGCACTATTCGAGCGGCGATGGATGCATTACTTGATTTTGGAAGAGCCGGCAAAGTTGAATTGTGTGTGTTAATTGACCGCCGTTTCAACCGTCAATTACCCATTCAACCAGATTATACCGGTAAGGCAATTGATTCAATTCTCTCTCAGAAAGTAACTGTAAACTGGCAAAAACCCGAAGTTGTGTTGTATTGATTAACCCTTTATCTTTGACCTTTAATGCAACTATCCACTCGTCATTTGCTCGGCATTAAAGATTTAAAGCAAGAGGATATTCAATTAATCCTCGATACAGCTACTCAATTCAAAGAAGTTTTACAAAGACCCATTAAAAAAGTTCCATCGCTGCGTGATGTAACCATTGTAAACCTGTTTTACGAAAATTCAACCCGTACTCGCTTTTCGTTTGAGCTTGCTGAAAAACGTTTGAGTGCCGATACCATAAATTTTGCCGCATCCGGTTCTTCTGCAGCAAAAGGTGAAACATTGTTAGATACGGTAAACAATATCCTGAGCATGAAAGTGGATTTAGTAGTGATGCGGCATAGTGCAAGTGGTGCCCCGCATTTTTTAGCAAAACACATTCCTGCTTCCATTGTAAATGCAGGAGATGGAATTAATGAACATCCTACGCAAGCTTTGCTTGATGCGTTTTCAATTCGTGAAAAATTAGGAACACTACAGGGAAAAAAAGTGGCCATCATTGGCGATATTATGCACAGCCGTGTGGCACTCAGTAATATTTATTTATTAAAGAAGATGGGGGCTGAGGTAACAGTTGCAGGTCCGCCTACATTAATTCCCAAATATTTACAGCAATCATTTGGTGTTAACGTTTCTTACAATGTAGAAGAAACATTAAAGTGGTGCGATGTGGCCAATGTGTTACGCATTCAACTGGAACGCCAGAATCAACCTTTGTTTTCCTCACTTCGTGAATATAATCTTGCATTTGGCATTAGCAGAAAATTACTTGATTCATTAAACAAAGAGATTGTAATCATGCATCCCGGCCCCATTAACCGTGGTGTAGAAATTGACAGTGATGTGGCAGATAGCAATCAATCCATCATTTTACAACAGGTTGAAAATGGAGTAGCCGTAAGAATGGCGGTTCTGTATTTATTAGCTGGCAAGCGTTCCGATTCCTGAGTAACTAACTTCCCCTTCTTTTAATTCATAAGTTTAGATTACACAGCATTAGTTGTTGGTAGTAATTAATGCCCTGTTTATCGAAGAAAAATAATTTTTGACCGATATTTTAAAAATGAGAAAAAAACGGAATTAATTTTACTCTATCAAATGAAAAAGAAACCGAATTAGAATCCGTATCCAACGAAAAGCCAATCCATCCTTTCCGAAAAACCTAAAGAGAAATACCTTGCCTCTGAAACCAACAAGTCTGGAACATTCAAGAACCAAGATATCCCCCATCAAAAGCGGGGGATGTTTTTTTGATTAAAAGCATAGATGGAAATCGGTTCTTCGTAACAGAATCAGGGAAACACTAAATAAAAAGAATTGATTTTAGGCTTGTGTGAGAAAAAAGTAATTGGGAGAAATTAAATGTAATCACTTAGATTATGTTGTAAGTTTGTACTTATTTAGTAACCAATCTTGTATCAATGAAAAAAAATTACACTTCTTTATTTTTTATTTTCTTTTTTACAATTTTTATAGTTCCATCAGTTAAAGCTCAGTGTACAACGAATATTTTAACGAACCCGGGTTTTGATGCGCCGATACAACCAAGCATTGGAAACAATCTTTTAGGCGTATTTACTTTTAACGGGTGGACAATGACAGGCGGACCATTTAATGTTATTAGAACAAATGGAAGTAATTACAGCGGTGGACCAAATAATGCAAGAAACGGAACACAATATGTTGATATTACAAGTGCAGGTGGAACCATTCATCAGGATTTTACAATCACCGGCTCAGCAGCACCGATTGCTTTCGGCGGTTATTTTTCGAGTAGAGAAAGCACTGGTTATATAAACTGGACAGCAAGTATTCAAATTCTGTCTTTGCCTTCCAATACAGTAGTTGCAACTTCTAATACAAGAAATTTTGTTCTTGCTGATGGAGGTGCTGGTGCTCAGGAAATCTGGCATTACATCAACGGAAATAGAACCTTATCTGCAGGATCTTACAGATACCTTGTCAACCTGGGTAATTATGGAAATTTTGATGGGGCTTTTTTGTTTCTTAATTGTACGTTACCGGTTCAATTAAGCGCCTTTACAAGCAATTTTCAAAACAATACTGTTCAACTCAATTGGAAAGTAGAACTGCAATCAGACTTTTCTCATTTTGAAGTGGAGAGAAGTTATGATGGTGCATCTTTTTCTGTAATCAAGCGAATCAACAGCACAGGTGCTAAAGACTATCAGTTTATTGATGATTCATTTGAACAGGGATCAAATATTTTTTACAGGTTAAAAATGGTTGATCAAAACGGTAGTTTTAAATATTCGAATATTCTTAAAATGCAAACCAAAGGAATTGTACGTTTATCAGTAATGCCAAATCCTGCTGCCCGTTTTTTAACAGTAAGCGGCTTAAACAGGACTGGCCAGATTGAAGTATTTGATATGCAGGGAAAACGGGTAATTCAAAATACAGTACAATCGCAGGCTTTATCAATAGACCTTTCAAACTTACAATCTGGAATGTATTTACTCAAGTATAATAACGGAACGAATACAGAGATACAAAAGTTTTTTAAGCAATAGCTTTTGATTATCCCCCCTGTTTTGTTGGCATCACCCGGTGAATGTCGTTATAACGACAAAGCAGTAGTATTCCTCATTTTACATTTACTTAAATTTAAAATATGAAAGTTATTGTAAGTTCATTTTTGTTTTACTTTGTTTGCTTTGCAGCAATTGCTCAGCAACCCGATGGTTTAACTGTTGGTTCTACTGCACCAGATTTTACGTTAAATGATCAATCAGGCAAGCCTTTTAATCTTAAGGAAAAAAATAAAAACAAAACAGTTATTCTTATTTTTTATCGTGGGCAATGGTGTCCGTATTGTAACAAACAAATTAAAGGATTGCAGGATAGTATGCAATTCATTGTTGATAAAGGAGCAACTGTTATTGCTGTAACTCCGGAAGTTGCTGAGAATGTTTTAAAGACTGTTGAAAAAACCAAAGCCACTTTTCCAGTACTTAGCGATGATAATTTGAAAGTGATGAATGCTTACAAAGTTGCCTTTACTGTAGATTCTAACACGGTAGAGCGCTATAAAAAATACGGAATTCAATTTGATAAAGCCAATGGTACTAATGGTGCAAATTTACCCGTACCGGCTGTATATGTTATTAAAAACGGAAAAATAACATGGCGCTATTTTGATGCAGATTACAGAAAAAGACCAACTGTAAATCAAATTTTAGCACAACTATAGATTTCATGTAAATGGTTTGATTGTTAAAGCTATCATGCAATTGTGTGATGGCTTTTTATTTGGGTGAAACAGATTTGAATTAAAGATTTATCTCTTTCAGTTCCTTATCATTCCTGTTCAGTCTTATTCATTATTGGGGTATCAAGCCTGCTTCTACATTTGTTACATGAATCAATTTCCTAAACAAAAATTAAATATCATGAAAACAATTTTGAAAATCATTATTCCGGTTGCTGCAATTTTAATGTTATTGCTGTTGGGTTGTAAAAAAGAAAGTTCAACTCCTTCCGGTAAGCAGAAATTACAGATTTATTTAACGGATAACCCTATTAACTTTCAGGCAGTAAATATTGATATCTTCAAAGTAGAAGTGAAAATTGAAATTGATAGCGCAGGTGTTGAAAGAGAGTTTTGGGAAACATTAAAGATCCGCCCTGGAATTTATAATATTCTCAATTTCCGTAATGGAGTTGATACTTTACTTGCAGAAGGATTTATTACAAAAGGGGAACTTAAGAAATTGAGAATTACACTTGGCAACAGAAACAGTGTTGTGGTTGATAATGTAACCTACCCTTTAACGCTTAAGAAGCCTGAAGTAATTATTGATATTGATGATGTAAACGAAATCAATCCATCCGAATTTAAAATCAATATTGATTTTGATGCCTGTGGTTCTATCATTCGGATCAATAACAATCAATTTGAATTACAACCAAAGATCAGAACATTTGATGACGATCATGATGGAAAAATCGAAGGCCGAATAGTACCAAAAGAAGCCAAGGCAATTGTTTCCGTTGTTTCAGGAAGCCAAACGCTCCTTGCTATTCCTGATGAAGATGATGGTGAATTTAAGATCAGAGGTATTAAATCTGGAATAGTTGACTTGATGGTAAATGCTACTGCAAATGGATACAGAGATACAATTATTAAAAATATTGTTGTTGGTGATAGAGAAATTAAGTTGCCAACTATTACGTTAAAAAAATAAAAGTTACGATATTATAATTCTATGTAAAATCAAAATGCAGTTTGTCATCCTGAGGTACGAAGGATCTGCTGGGGTTTGTACTTAGCCCGGCAGATCCCTCCTTCGTCGGGATGACAGCAAACCTCTGCAGATCCCTCACTACGTTCGGGATGACATCTTCATTCAACTTCATCGTTCAGAAATTTCCACTCAGGATTTAATGCATTAATCAACTCTTCTTTTTTACTTCTGCGCCATCCTTTTAATTCCTTTTCACGTTCAATAGCATGTTCAATACATCCATGTCGTTCAAAATAGAGTAGATAATAAACATTGTACTTTCCTGCAAAACTGGAATGAGTAAAAGGTTGAGCATGTGTAAAGTGTTGTGCAAGTCTTATTCTTAAATCATTAGTAACTCCAATGTATAAAACAGTTTTGTTCTTATTGGTGGTGATGTAAACAAAATAGTTATGTGTTCCTATTGGTTTCATATAGTAGTTCTATAACTGTTTTTGAAAGTAGTACAAATGCTCAAATTTTCTTGTCATCCTGAGGCACGAAGGATCTGCCAGGCCAAGTACAAAAGATAAACAGATCCCTCGTGCCTCGGGATGACAGCAAACTTCAACAGGATTACATTTCTCTTCACCAAACCAACATTGCCACTCTTCCTCTGGCACCTGCTAAAAAAACGGCCTTTCCTTTTTTTGTTTTTTGTACTATATGAAAACTTTCTTTAGAAATAGTTCGCCAGTTCATTCCACCATCTTCACTTATATCTACACCATTTGTGCCGCAACAAATGAGCTTGGCTTTAGTAATATATCCAACACAACTTCTGTAACCAAACGGTGGAGTAGTGGGCATTATAAATGTTTTGCCTTTATCTTTTGTAAGTACACAATTCATTTTACGGGAGGTATCTTTTGTAAAATCACCGCCAACAACTACAATATTTTTTTCATCATACACGGCGATAGAGTTAGCTCCTGTAAAATCTTCTCCCTGTATAATTGGTAAATTAATTTTTAAATCCCTAATAAACATTCTCGATCTTTTACCGCCGGTTACAAATACTGCTTCCTGTTTGTTGAGCTTAACAACATTGGTTCCGCTTGATGCAAACATTGCTTCTCCTTTTTCAGCAGTTGGATATGCAGCATCGGGTAAACCTCTCCATGTTTCTCCGCCATCAAAGGTTCTTGCAATAAATAATTTTCCATCAATAGGATCTCCCACTACAATACCACTCATTTCATTCCAGAATTCCATAGCATCTAAAAACATTCCCGGCCTGTTATCTTCAAAAACTTTTTTCCAGGTTTTGCCTGCATCAATTGTTTTTAAAATAATAGCAGGTGTATCTACTGCCATAATGATGGCTGACTTTGAATCAAAAGCTTCTATATCCCTAAAATCTCTTTTCTCATAACCCGCTACTGTCATCCATATAAATGTTTTGCCGCCATCAATTGATAATGCAACAGTGCCTTTGCTTCCGCTTAGCCAAACAGTTTTGTCATTCACCACACTCATGCCACGTATGGATGTGTTTTTATTACTATCAAGGAATTGAATAGTTTGTGCATTGATGATTGTTGTATGAATCAAAAGGATCAGAATAAAAAAGTATTTCATGCATTAAATGTAATAATTTACAACTAACCAAAACCGCCGTCAGGGTTTTGAACCCCCGCCTGAACTGACGGGCAGGTCTGACGGGGTTTTGTACTTCATTCATTTTCCCTACATTCGTTTTCGATTGTTTCCACTATGACAGATTATAACTATCTCCCGCTCGATGAGCAGCAACTTACATTTGAAGAAATTCAAAACTATCTTCAATTTCAGCAATTTGTTTCTATTACGTTTCGTGCACACGCAAAGATTGAACGTTGCCGAACTTACTTAGATAAAAAAATTGCAGATAGCAATACTGCTTTCTATGGCATCAACACAGGTTTTGGTTTTTTACAAAACGTAATTATTGCAGATGATCAGTTAGAGCAACTTCAGAATAATTTACTAATGAGCCATGCATGCGGTATGGGTGATGAAGTGCCGCAGCAAATTGTAAAACTGATGCTGATGCTCAAAATAAAATCACTCAGCTATGGTTTTAGTGCTGTGCAGGTAGATACGGTAAAGCGATTGATGGATATGCATAATGCAGGTGTGCTTCCCGTTATTTATCAGCAGGGTTCTTTGGGTGCAAGCGGCGACTTAGCACCATTGAGTCATTTAAGTTTACCATTGATAGGAATGGGAGAAGTAAATTATAATGGCAAACAACAACATGCAACAGATGTGTTACATCAATTGAACTGGAGCCCCATCAAATTAAAAAGCAAGGAAGGACTTGCATTAATAAATGGCACACAATTCATGAGTGCTTATGGTATGTATTGTTTGGTACATGCTGAACGTTTATTGAAATGGGCTGATTTGATTGCTGCAATTTCCTTTGATGCATTTGATTGTATTGATGAACCGCTGCATGAAAAAATTCACGCTGTTCGTCCGCATGGTGGGCAAATACATACTGCCAAACAACTCAGAACAATATTAAGCGGCAGTGAAATTGGCAAGCAAAAAAAACAACAAGTTCAAGACCCGTACAGTTTCCGTTGTATTCCGCAAGTGCATGGAGCAAGCAAAGATGCTATTGAGCATATAAAACATATTTTTTTAACAGAAATGAATTCTGTAACTGATAACCCGAATGTGTTTCCCGAAAGTGATTTAATTGTAAGTGGGGGAAATTTTCACGGGCAACCATTAGCAATGGCATTGGATTATTTTGCAATTGCCATGAGCGAAATTGCAAACATCAGCGAACGCAGAACCTATCAACTCATAAGCGGACAAAGAAATCTTCCGCTCTTTCTTGTAACAGAAGCCGGACTCAACAGCGGATTCATGATTCCACAATATACTGCTGCAGGTATTGTAAGTGAAAACAAACAACTCTGCACACCCGCAAGTGTAGATAGTATTTCATCAAGCAACAACCAGGAAGATCATGTGAGCATGGGTGCCAATGCAGCCACCAAAGCTTATCGTGTATTAATGAATGTTGAAAAAGTTTTGGCCATAGAATTATTCAGTGCAGCACAGGCATTAGAATTCCGCAGACCATTAAAAAGTTCTGAAAAAATTGAAGAAGTGATTGATGCCTTCAGAAAAGAAGTAAGCTTTGTTGATAAAGACCGTGTGCTGCATGAGGATATGATTCGTTCAGTCTCCTTTCTTTCTTCTTACAAAATTTGAGTAAATTTGAGAAACGCTTTTTATGAAATCAAAACAGCAACTAAAAGAAGAGCTTCACAATCTCATTGACAGTATAGATGATGAGCATGTGCTGAATGTGCTCAACGAAGAAGTTGTTCCTTACATTGTACAAAATCGTTCAACACAAACAGAGGATGATTTAACAACTGCGCAGCAACAGGAACTGGAAGAAGCAATAACTGAGGCTGACAGAGGAGAAACTGTTTCTTTTGAAGAATTTAAAGCAAGCATGGACAAATGGCGTACAGAATACAAATCAACAGGCGGTTCCAGATAAATGCCCAAAAGGTGTACGCTTACATTGCGGTTGAATTTGATTATAAAACAGCAGATGAATTTCTTGAACAGTTGTATATCAGAATCTACAGTCTTACTGTTACCCCGCATTCAGGAATTGTTACCGATAAAAATAGAAACATCCGGTAAATTATTATTTCAAAGCAGAGCAAAATATATTATCGTGTTAAGGGTAAGAAGATTATTATTCTCACCTTGTTTCCATCTAAGATAAATCCAGCCAAAAAAAGGTATGAATAAAAATACTTCGAAATTGCAATACAGAATTTCAGCATCACTATACTTATAATTTTCTCAATCATGGTTCAAACAAAATACGATCCCATCAAATATAAAACCCCAACGGGCAACACACTTTCCTGCAAAGGATGGATACAGGAAGCAGCATTAAGAATGTTACTCAACAATCTCGATCCTGAAGTGGCTGAACGTCCCGATGATTTAATTGTGTATGGCGGCCGAGGTAAAGCAGCCAGAAATTTTGAAGCATTGGATAACATTATTGCTTCATTAAAAATTTTAGAGAACGATGAATCACTCTTAATTCAAAGCGGCAAACCAGTTGGCATTTTAAAAACACATAAAGATGCACCCAGAGTTTTGATCAGTAATTCGCAACTCGTACCCAACTGGGCCAACTGGAAACATTTTGATGAGCTGGAGAAAAAAGGATTGATGATGTACGGACAAATGACCGCCGGTAGTTGGATCTACATCGGTAGCCAGGGAATTGTACAAGGCACTTATGAAACTTACGCCGCCATTGCTGATAAACATTTTGGAGGAACGTTAAAAGGAACACTCAATGTAACTGCAGGACTCGGTGGCATGGGTGGTGCACAACCATTGGCAATAACAATGAACGAAGGAGTAGCATTGATTGCTGAAGTGGAAGAGTGGCGCATTGATAAACGCATCGAAACAAAATACCTTGATGAAAAACATACCAGCATTGATGATGCCATTAACGCTGCCATGCATTACCGTAAAGAAGGCGAAGCAAAAAGCATTGGTGTGTTGTGCAATGCCATTCATCTGTTAGATCGTTTAATTCAGCGTGATATTATTCCCGATACATTAACCGATCAAACAAGTGCACATGATCCGCTCATAGGTTATATACCACATACCTTAACAAATGAACAAGCCAATCAATTACGAGTAAGCAATCCTGAACTCTATCTCGATCTCAGTTATAATAGCATGTATCTGCACGTTCAACTCATGTTGCAACTCATGGATAAAGGAGCCATTACATTTGATTATGGAAATAATATACGGGCAAGGGCTCAGGAGTTTGAAGACAAAAAGGTAAAAGGTGAATGGTCAATGGTGAATGCTGAAAGCAATGCAGATGCACCAACCTTAAACCTTAAACCTCAAACCCTAAACCGCTGCTTCGATTTCCCCGGCTTTGTTCCCGCCTACATCCGTCCACTTTTTTGCGAAGGCAAAGGACCGTTTCGCTGGGCAGCACTCAGTGGCGATGCCAATGATATTGCAGTAACCGATGAACTCATTTTAAGCATGTTTCCTCATAACAAATCACTGCAACGCTGGATTCCTATGGCAAAAGAAAAAATTGCTTTTCAGGGATTGCCTGCACGTATCTGTTGGCTTGGACAAGGAGAGCGGGAAAAAGCAGGACTTGCCTTTAACGAACTCGTAAGAACAGGAAAAGTAAAAGCGCCCATTGTTATTGGCCGTGATCATTTGGATACAGGAAGTGTAGCAAGTCCCAATAGAGAAACAGAAAGCATGTTAGATGGAAGTGATGCAGTTGCCGATTGGCCCATTTTAAATGCATTGGTAAATACTGCTGGCGGTGCAAGTTGGGTTTCATTACATCATGGAGGTGGAGTAGGAATGGGTTACAGCATTCATGCAGGAATGGTGATTGTTGCTGATGGAACCGATGATGCAGAACAAAGATTGAAACGGGTTTTAAGAAACGATCCTGGAATGGGAGTGATAAGGCATGCGGACGCCGGCTATGAACTCGCCCAACAGACTGCAAAAGCCAATAACTTAAACATAATTGATAGAATTAAGTAAGCCGGCAAGTCCGTCCCGCCTCAGCGGGGCAGACGCTGGGTATGATATTGCAAAGAAGACTTTGAAAGAAAATGATTTGGATTTTAAGAGCCGTCTTTAAGATTTCGACATCAAATAAATTTAATGTCGAAAATGATAGTTGATTTCATCATGAGTGAAGCACACATTGGTTTACCCATAACGAATTATTTAAGTATCAAATCGTACCAAATCGTATCATTTTATTTTCAACCTCGTATTAAAATCGTACATTAGCGTACCAAATCGTATCACTAATATATGTCAAGCTCAATTTATACCTTTTCATTTGATCCAAATTGGATGCAATTGACAAACGAAATCAGTCAGTTAGACCGGTTTGATGCCTCTTGGACAGCAATAGAAAAAAGAGAAGGACAAACACTGAAACAGTTAAAATCGATCTCCACTGTTCGCAGTGTGGGGGCATCTACCCGAATTGAGGGTTCTAAAATGACGGATGATGAGGTTGAAGTACTGATAAAAAATCTTTCTATTTCGAAATTAGAAGAAAGAGATCAGCAGGAAGTTGCCGGTTATTTTGCAACGATGGAACTGATAGCCGAATCGTTCAGGGATATAGAAATTACAGAGAACAATCTGAAACACCTGCATAACATATTGATGAAGCACAGTGAAAAAGATGCATGGCATAAAGGAAACTATAAGCAGCACAGTAATGTGGTGGAAGCATCGAATCCAGATGGTTCAAAATATGTTGTATTTAAAACAACTGAGCCGGGTCTTGCTACTGAAGATGCCATGAGTAAATTAATAGCATGGTATAAATCAGATACGCAAACCCTGCCATTAATAAAAGCTGCCATATTTATTTATGATTTTTTAAGTATTCATCCTTTTCAGGATGGTAATGGCCGGTTAAGCCGTTTATTGGGTACGTTATTGTTACTAAAACATGGCTATTCATGGGTGCAGTATGTAAGTTTTGAACATGAAATTGAAAGCCGCAAATCTGAATACTATAAAATTTTAATGCAATGCCAGCGGCAAAGGCCAGGTGAAGATGTTTACCCTTGGGTGATGTTCTTTTTAGATTGCATGAAAAATATACAAAGCCAACTGAACACGAAACTGGAAGTGCAAACTAAAAACGGTGCGTTATCGCAAAGGGAGAAAAAAATATATTTCTTTATTGAAAATCATCCCGGTTCGAAATCAGGTGAAATAGCTGAAAAATTAAATATCCCTTTACCCACAGTGAAAAGGATACTTAGTGATATGGTTAAAAATAAAATGCTGGCAATTTATGGAGCCGGCGCAGGCACCCACTACAGCATTGAAGCAACCGCATCTGTAAAAAAAGATGCAGCTATGCGTTTTACAAATACAGAAAGAAAAAAAGAAATTACCCTGGTAAATCAGGGTTCATTCATTGAAATTAAAAAGATAATACTTACACCTTTATTCAAATGGTCACATCCTGATGAATGGAGTGCTCAATTAGTAAAGAATGGGTTAATGATTGCAATTACCTGCATCAATAGCAATGGGGTAAACGTAAATCAATCGTATGCAATATCTTCTTATATCAGTCCTTATCATTATCAGCCGGTGATTTTATTAAGTGAGTATATTAAAATCCCGAACAGTCTATGGGGAAAAACAACTTACAAAAAAGAGTACCCCATACAGGTTACAATAGAATTAATTGGCAGCTCTGATACATTTGATTTTGATGTGATGGTGGTTTATGATGAGGCTTGAAAGTGACTTGATGGAAAAAGGAAGTGTTTAGACTTGCTGATGCTGGTTATGATATTGCAAAGCAGACATTGAAAGAAAACGATCTTGATTTTAAAGAGAGGTTGAAATAAAATTCATTTGCTCAAAATAACTGTAGTGTCGCTCAATAATGCTGTCATCCCGAGGAACGAGGGAACTGTTTGGAAATTGCAAAGCAAACAAACGCCCCGGGTCGTGTCTTCACGAACCGGAAGTGAAAGTATAAATTTGTTTCGTGGAGACACGAACCAGTGCGGAGGATGAAATAAGATTCATCTGCTCAAAATAACTGTCTTGTCGCTCAATATAGCTGTCATCCCGAGGAACGAGGGAACTGTTTGGAAATTGTCAAGCAAATGCCACAGCTTTAACGACCTGTTTACTCCTTTCACGAATAGGAAGTGAGTATCAATTTATTTCGTGGAGATATGAACCCGGGCAGAGGGCAATGCCTAAATCATCATTTGTAATTATTTATTTACTTTTACAAGCATAGGCTTTTTACAACAAGTAATAAAACATGCTGAACAATGATACAAAAAACAAAATTCAAGATATCATTAGCGGAACGCACATCCATTGGCAGGCAGATACTTGCACAGCAGCCAGAAATTTCTTATGCAGAAGCTTTAGCCCAAGTACAACGGTTAAAAAAGATTTCCACAACAGGGCACTTATCAAAAAAGAGCAGGTAGTAGTTTTAGAACCTTACATTAATGAAAATAAATTGTGGGTACAGCGACCACCAGAAGCAGAACGTTTACTTACCGTAGGTGGCGAAGCCGAAGTATATTTAAATACAGATGAAAGGCATGTGATAAAGCTTAACGATGCTGTTTATTATTCCACCTGGCTCGATTTTTTTAACAGCATACTGCTTCATAATTTATTGTTTAACGAAACCAGTTACGAATTACTGGGTTTTACTCAACGAAATGATCTGTTGCAGGCGGTGCTTAAACAGGCATTTGTAATTTCAGACAGCCCGGTTAATTTAAGCGAGGTAAAGATATTTTTGGAATACAATGGGTTCATCAATACCCGGCGAAACGACTACTATCATAAAAGCCTTGGCCTCATTTTAGAAGATATACATGATGAGAATGTGATTATGAATAGCGGCATCATGTTTTTTATTGACACTGTTTTTTATACTGATTTGTCTGGGGCGGATTATAACAGTTAATCTGAACGCCCCTGTCCACACACAAATCGGAAGTAGCGTATAAATTTGTTTCGTGGAGATATGAAGCAAGGGGAAGTGTTCCCGTTACCATGTAAATAGAAAGATGAAAAATGTTAGTTGGCGGGTTCGCCAACAACAGCAAAAAAACTTATTTTTATAAATAATATATTATCAGACGTAAATTAGTTCAACATTAATGTAGATTATTTATATAGAAAACCTTTAACCTTATGCCTGACAAGATAAATATTGAACTTTCTTTACCGAAAGACATAGATCATAATACGGTGTTTGAACTTAAAGATTATTTTAAAAGGACAATTCCAGGTTTTGAATTTGAACTAAAAGAACAGCCTCCCTTGCCGGGTCGAATGGGCGGAGATATTATAGATTGGACTCAAGCCATACTTTATGCATCAACAGTAGCAACAGTAGAGATAGCTGTTCATGAATCATTAGAGATAGTAAATGAAAAAATAATAAAGAAGATAAAAGAAGCAAGAGATAATTTTATCAGAGAAAAGAGTATCAAAAAACTGAATATACAAGGAGCTATCAGGTATAAATCTGAGAAATCAAATTTTAAGATTGAAGAAAATAAGATTAACTATTTTTCAGATAAATATTTCTCCATAGATACAGACCGTACTTACGTTTTGCTGGTAGGCTGTGGCACATTTACTCACCATCCACAGATTACTAATATCCCCCCGATAGAAGAAAATTTAAAAAGAGTGAAAGAATTGTTTATCGATCCACAGTATTTTGGCATACCAGCTTACAATATTACTGAGTCTAAGAACGATGATAGTGATACTATCCAAGATCTGCTGTATGAAATAAGCAAAAAGGACAATATTGAAACTTTTATTTTTTATTATGCCGGACATGGCTTTTACACATCCATGGATACTTATTTTTTGGCCGCTAAAAATACCAGAAAAAGAGGGGATAATATCTTAGGGGGTATCAATAAAAATTTTATTATACAAGATATACTAGCTCAATCGCCAGCTAAACAAAAAATAGCCATTATAGATGCATGCTACAGTGGTATAATGGCGCAAGGTAATGGTGTTGAAATATTTGACAACGATGTAACAGGAACTTATATTCTTGCCTCCTCCAATGCAGATTCCGAATCTTTTTACGAAACTGGTAAGCCCTACACTTTTTTCACAGAAGCACTGATTAATACAATCACTAGTGGAGTAAGTGAGGAAACCGATGTGATTACACTTGATGATCTGTATACAGGTACAAGTAAGTTGCTATCAAAAAATAATAAGCAAAAACCTACATCTAAAAGCGCATTAAATATTGATCCTGCTAGGTTTGTTATTTCTTCTAATCCTGCTTTTTCTATGGAGAAAGATTGTATAAGGTTTGAACATCTGAGCAAAAGCGGTAAATATGATGAAGCTTCAGTAGTACTGCAAAGGATAAAGCGGCATATTGATGAAGAAATAAGGGGAAAAGTAGCTATACTAGAAAATGATTTTATCAGTTTACTGGTAAAGGATGGTGATGAAGAAAGCGCAGCAAAACATTATACAAAAGCCATCTTGTTTTATGATAGAGCTTTGAAGTTGAAGGCTAGCGAGGCAATTAAAGAAAAAATCAATAATTGTAATTCCTTATTAAAGAAAAGCCAGCATAAACGCCTGAAGTTAATTTTTTCTTTTACCGCTATTTTTATTGCGGCAGTATTCGCAAAAAAAATGACCCCTTACTTTTTATCTGGAAATAAACCCGGAGCGAATGAAAAGATTACTAAAAAAATTACTGTTGATACTTCTAAAAATGAGACATCAGAACTAGATATAACTTATAAAAAATCCCTATGGTTTAAAGATTATTTGAACCATAGGGCTAAGATGCTTCAATTTGCCTCAAAAGAGAATTGGGTTGCTGCATTAAAAGAGTTAGAGATTGCAATGGCTTCATTAAAAGACCAAGCCGCTAATGAGAAGATTGAATTAATGAATAAAAAAATTGATTATAGTAATTTTTTAAAGCACATTAAAGATTCCCCTACTTCTACTCCATTTATTGATTTAAGTATTGATTATGACCTTTCTGTAAATACACCGTTTGGTAATGGCTTTATTATCACAAAACAAAGGCTAAATAATAAATATGGTGTAGTTAGAAAAAGAGATGGGTATATACCGCCAGATTTAAATTTTATTTATGAGGCTGGATCAAGGAATTCTGAAACTAATGGGTGTGAAATGCTTTTAAATGGTGTCTTTATTTCATTTGATAAAAATGGGAAAAAAATTAAGTAAACTATATTTTATGCAAATGTGTATTCTAATAATATTTTTTTTCGGTTTGTCTTCAGCCAATGGACAACCTATAAACTACAGGGACGATAGTATAAAAGGAGATTTGGCTTATAAGGATAAAAGGTATTATGATGCACTGTCGAAATATATGAACATAGCAAAACAGAGCGATTATGCAACCCTGCAAGTTGGTAAATTGATTTATAATGAAAAAGTTTACATTAAGGATCAGCAGCAATTTTTGGATGTATTTGAAAGGCTTTCGAAGAAAAATAATTCTGAAGCAACCGTTTACCTCGGGTTTTTATATTATCGTGGCCGAGGTGTAAAACAGAATTTTGATTTAGCTTTAAAATGTTTTAGAAAAGCGGAAAAAGATAGCAATGCCTATGCTATGACTATGCTTGGAATAATGCATTATTTTGGAAAAGGTCTTCCACAAGATTATAAAGCTTCAAAGTCATATTTTGAAAAAGCCTTGAAGATGGGAGACAAACTTGCTACTGTGTGGCTCTCCACAATTTATGAGAAGGGTTATAATACTAATGTAAATGTAAATAAAGCCATCAGTCTGCTGGAAGAAGGCTGTGTTTATGATGATAGTTATAGTTGTAGTGCCCTAGCTACCCGTTATTTTCAAGGTAAAAATGTAATCAAAAAAGATACTGCAATAGCAGTTGTTCTCTATAAAAAATCATTACAAGAGAACGAGAATAATGCATATGCTAAATTTTATTTATCACTTATATATCGAGACAAACAAGGCAGATTCTTTAATGAAATCCTTTCGAAAAAAATGAATGAAGATGCTATGAACAATGCAAGCTCTTTTGAACTATTTAATATTGCTATATATTATCTGGATACAATAAAGGATACAAATATGGCTCTTGCTTTATTTAAAAAGGCAAAGGATAAAGGAGAGACTTTAGCTACATTTTATATAGCTCTTATTTATGAAGAAGGCTTATCAGGGAAATCTAAAAATTTGGATACTGCTAAAATATTATATCGGAAATTAGTAGACCTTGGTATGCCCGGTTTGGGTTATTACCATTTAGGCCGTTTGAATTATAGTAATCATTCAACTTGGGATAGTGCAAAATATTTTTTTGAACAATCAATAGAATTTGGAGAAACAAATGCTATGGTAGCTCTTGGCCTAATCTACTCAAGTTTAAATTGTACATGCTATAATATTTCTAAGGCAAAAGCCCTTTTGAAGCAGGCTGCTGATGTTGGTAATGAATGGGGAAAAATGGAATATGATAAAATTACAAAACAGGATCCTTAATAGTATCCTTCACCAAATGGCGCAAGTATGTATAGTTTTGGCGTAAGAATGAGCGGTAAATTTGTTTTTTTAGATTTGACTTGCAGATTCAAAACTTAGTTTATATGAACGTTTTTTTTCTTTGCGATTCTTTTTATCCTTCTTTTTTGGCGGATCTTATATTAGGGACATTAGGCGCTTTTTTGGGTATTGTTGGGGCTTATTATTTATATTTTATTTCACTGAAACAAAGTAAAGAAGATCGGTTAAAATATGTTGTTTCCCTTATTGAGAATATCGTGCCATCTTTAACCAATCAAGCAGGGTATTGTAATGAACATTCCGAAATAATTATAAATAAGCCCTACGACGAAAATTTATTAAAACTTGAGGCGAACAGGGATACCAAACGGTTAGCTGATAAAGTTGACCAAGAAGGCGTATTTCACGCTTATCTATGGAAATATAAAAGAAGCGATAAGATATATAAGGAGTTTAAAATTATTTATGGATATATAGATTACATTGACTATATAATAGACGAGTTGGTCAGGACAAATGAGAAAATTCTAAATTCCACTTGGGAAAGAAAAAAGCAATATTCGATGTCTTTTAAGAAGTTAGTTGAAATTGTACAAGAAATTTCGTTGACGGGGGATTTAATTACACAACAGCCAGACTTTGTTACTTACTCATCTAAGCTTTTGCAGGATTTTTCGGAGGGAAAGAAAGATGGAGAAAACTTAGTAGAATCTTACGAATTAGTCGTAGTCCCTCTAAAAAGGTATATTGTCAAGAATGCTAAAACTCATCAAAAAATAACTCAGTTGCTGTTTGTAATTGAAGATCTGTCTAATCAGTATTTGGGGATAGAGCTTTCTGCAAAACATAATTCAAATGATTATAAGTTTTATGGTAAGGAACTATTAACTAAAGCAATTGAGCTAAATGAGATTACTAAACAACTTCAAAATGACTATAGTACCTCTTCTTAGCAACGTTTTCTATGACTTCACCAAAGGGAACAAGTTTATCAGTCCCACTGGTGCAAGTGTTACACCTTTTCTTCCCCCACTGGCGCAAGTGTTCACCTCAGTGGATCACTTGATGCCAACTATTTCTGCCCCGATTGTATCGGGGAATTAGCAAACTGAAGTTCCTTTTTTGTAGTATGCTATTGAACCCCCACTCAACTTTCAACCCTCATCCTTGTTATAGAACTATGATTACAACACAGAACACAGGAGTAACCATCAACAATATTTTATACACGCTGGAAGATTTGGATAAGGATTGCTGGTTCAGACTCCTGAATGGTGCATTAAAAAGTAAAGATGAATTTCATACAGCCAGTGTGGCTACCTTGCAAGAAGGCGATATCAGTTTGAGAACCGTAGTACTCCGCAAAGTATTACCACAAGAAAAGCAATTGCATTTTCATACAGATATCCGCAGTAAAAAATGGGAGGAACTACAGCAGTCCAATACAATCAGCTTATTGTTTTATAATGTTGCCGCCAAAATGCAGATGCGGATTAAAGGAATGGCCACGCTGCATTATGCAGATGCAATTTCCGAAACTGCATGGGAAAAAACCGGAGTATCCAGTCGCCGTGCTTATCTAACAATTGCTCCGCCATCAAGCCCCGCAGAACTTCCTACCAGTGGATTAGAAGAAATCTTTGCAGTACGAAACCCTACCGAAGAAGAAAGCGAAACAGGCAGAAAACATTTTGGAGTAGTAAGTATACAGGCTCATTCTCTGGATTGGTTGTGGCTGCATCATGAAGGTCACCGCAGGGCTTTTTTTGATTATCAAAAAAACGAGCGCAGGTGGTTGATACCGTAATTTTTTCAAATGAGTGGGTGTTCTAAGATTCATTTGTTGGAATAACAAAAATCAAAAAAGTGAATCATTATCAACGATACCTTAAGCTGCTTCTCTGTTCCCATCATTACCTGTCTTTAATACAATGAAGGTTTTACATCAGGTGAGAGACCTGGGCAAGAAATGAAATAAATTTAATTGGCGGTAATTTGCGGTTAGTAAGTAATTTTAATAAAAAGCAACATGTCAAAAACAAAAATTACAGTAAACAATAATGGTTCTTTAAAAGTGGAAGGTGATATTGAGGTAGTGGATAAAAACGGTGGTGTTTATAATTTACAAGGTAGAACTATTATTTCTTTTTGCCGTTGTGGCCATTCAAAAAATAAACCATTTTGTGATGGTTCGCATAACGGGCATTTTGAACATGAAGCCACTGCTTTCGATTTGCCGCCCAAGAAAACGGTATAATTCTCATTTACTTGTCGGTGTCCTCACTCACCAGAATACTCATTCAGTAATTATAAATACTATAATTGTTTCGGTTGGTGAAGATATCAATCGATAAAAAAATGAATCACGTCAGTTTAACGTTCAGCATTATATCGCCTGCACGTATTTCATCAATAATTTCCAAACCTTCAGTAATACGTCCAAAGCAGGTATGCACACCGTCGAGATGTTTTACTCCGTTTCGATTATGACAAATGAAAAACTGGCTGCCACCGGTATTTCTTCCACGGTGTGCCATGGACATTACACCTCGGTCGTGAATTTGCTTGCTGCCTGTTAATTCACAGTTGATGGTATAGCCGGGACCACCAGCACCGGTACCATCAGGACATCCGCCCTGGATCATAAAGTTGGGAATTACTCGATGGAACTTCAATCCGTTGTAAAATCCTTCGCTTACTAATTTTTTAAAATTTGCTACTGCAATAGGGGCGTCGTCATCATATAATTCAAATTTTAGAATCCCTTTAGCTGTATGTATTTCGCCGGTTGTTAATTTTATTTCGTTCATCCTTTTTTTTTTAAGACTGCGAAAGTAGCATTTAGCTGTCAATGGTATGGCAGGTACTGATAAATTTCTTTTCGATCTTCTTTCTGATCTTCTTTTACTGGTAGGTGTCCTTACCGACCAGAATACTTATTCTGTTATTTTTACAAAGTGAAAGAATTATTACAAAATCCTGTTTACAATGCATTGCTCACTGGCGACAAGCATCTCAGCTTTGGTACTGAGCAGGTAAAGTTTTTTGATGAAGAAGTGTCGCCATTTGCTGGCTTTGATGAGGAAAATAAAAATGGATTTGCAGACTTGCATGAACTGCTTCCTCTAGGCCGCAAAATTTTGTATGCCATTCCTTCTTTTATTACACAACCCAAAGGCTGGCAAATACAACATGAAATAAAAGGATTACAATTTGTATATGAAGGCAAGGAAATGAAAACTGAATTCCAAAATGTAATACCTCTAACAGAACTGCATGTAAAGGAGATGATAGAATTGGTGCGGCTTACCAAGCCCGGCCCTTTCGGAAAAAAAACAATCAACTTTGGATCTTACTTTGGCATTTTTGAAAACGGAAAATTAGTAGCCATAACAGGACAGCGTATGCATGTTGGAAATTATACAGAACTCAGCGCTGTATGTACCCACCCTGATTATTTAGGTAAAGGGTATGCATCTATTTTATTACAACATCAACTGCAAATTATTCTGCAAAATAATCAGCTTCCGTTTTTACATGTACGGGAAGATAACGAACGGGCTGTTGCTCTTTATCATCGCCTTGGGTTTACAATTTCAAGACCAATGAACTTTTATTTTATGAAGAGGGAATAAATGCTCGATTGCTCAATTTAGCTGATAGCTCAATATAGTTTTCATCCCAACATAGCTGTCATCCCGACTTTGGAGGGATCTGCTGAATACAACCTTCTCTTGTTTTCTTCACCACCAACATCAGCGAATAAATTCTAATCTCTATTTATTTTCTCGGTATAAAAATCAGTTCACCTTCATATTCTGTAATCAGCAGCCAGTTAAAATGTTGATTGGATGGGGCAGTATGAATAACTGTTTCATTTTTCAATTCTTCAAACTTTGGTAATGAAGCAAGATATTTATTCCGTTCTTTTTTAGTAAGTGTAACAATACTTCCTTGTGCTTCATAATAAAAATGAGTAGCAATAAAACGTTTTACATGATTTCTTGTTTCTGTTGGTAAAAAATACTGGAGTTTCCAAAAATCACGACTGCCCGATTGTTTGATAGCTTTATAAACATTGCCTGCACCACAATTATAAGCAGCAACTACCAATAACCAATCATCAAACTGTTTATACAAAGTATTTAAATGATCAGCGGCGGCAAATGAGCTTTGATAAATATATCTGCGTTCATCAGTTTTGCCATTTATCCTTAATCCTAATGATCTTGCTGTTACTGGCATCAGTTGCCATATACCAACTGCACCTGCTCCGGAAGTGGCACGGTTTTTTAATTTTGATTCTACTACTGCGAGATACAATAATTCAGCAGGTATGCCACGCTTCACTAATATATTTTGAATAAGAGTAAAACTGGAATTGTTTTTTTGTTTAATGCTTGCCAGCAACTCTGCATGTTCATCCAGATATTCATTTACAAATTTTTGTACAGTTATTTGCAGAGTAATAGCAGCAGGTGTTTTATGAATACTTGCTTTTACTGCTGTTGAATCATTTATTAAATGAAACAATAATCGGTTGTTTTGTTCCTTTTTTGTTTTTGCAGTTGCATGAATCATCAAAATCAATAAGATACTTATTAATGCAACATGTTTACATAGAGTTGTTTTCATTGTACTGTTTTTTGGCTAAGAAATACGCAAGGGGATTGGATTTCAAAAAACAGTTTTTCAGGAATGTATTGGAGGAAAAAAATGATGTAACGTTCCGTTATCGGTGTGCTGTGTTGTTTGTACGGATGTTACTTTGTTTTTAAGTAATAAGAGAACAAAAGTAGAGTGGCTTTTTTCTGTATCCTACTAAATGGGGTATGTAAAACTACGCTGACAGGTTAAACGTCTGAGTTACACTACTCTAAGTTTTCAACAGAAATATTGTCAGGGAAATTTACGATAGGGGTTAAATAATGTGTTTTTCTACATATAATTTAAGAAAGCAGTAATCAAAAACAATTAACTCGTTTTATAAATCCTTACGAGCATTTCATATACATCAGAATGATTTATTTTTAGTAAATCAGGTTGTTCAAAAAAATATTCTGAGATCACTGCAAAAAATTCTACAGTGTTTGTAGCTCCATACATGTTAATATCTGTACCTCCATTTTTCATTTGCTCTATTGTTACATTCATCAGATTCTTCCAGCGCTCAACATACTTTCGTTCTAAAATAATTTCCGGCACTCCATCCATTGTTCCATCCATTTTATCAATTAAATGTACAAACTCATGTATAGCGGTATTGTGCGAATCATTTCCATTAATAAACCCTTGCCGTAGTTGCCATTTGGTAATGATCATTACATTTTGTAAAGCACCGGTACCCACCATGCCTGCATAAGAACGGTCTGCTCCTCCCTGATCAAACTCATCATTAAATGTACCGGGGTATAACAACACTTCATGCAAATTGATGTAATGCCAGTCCGGAATATGATACACTGGAATGATGGCACCTGCTGCAATTAAAATGATATCCAGATCTTCTGCTACTGCGTTTACTCCGGTTATTTTTACTGCAGCTAAAAATTCTTCCACCCGTTTTTCAAAATGTTCTTTGCCCTCTTCATTTAATTGCTGATAGAATTTTACATAGTCATTTAACAACTCTTTGTAATTCTCAGGCAGGTGTGTAAATTCTTTTTTCTTTTTTATTCTGAAGGCAAATAGAATTAAAAGAATGATCAACACAAGCACAATTAAAATTTGTAATACTACTGCCATAATTGAATGAAGGTAAAGAAGCTTTTTTAAATCATTTTACAGATCCTTGATAGGATTGTAAAATAAGAATATGCTTACAGAATTTATCTTAACAATACTTTCAGAGCCGGTTACTTTTAATTTTCTGTTTTATTTCAGATTTTGTGGTTAAGCCGTATAATACATAATCCTAAACAGTACCTTATGTCTAAAAATTTACTTACCCTTTTTTTGTTAGTGTTGCTCATCAGTTCCTGTGTTTCCTCATCAAATAATTCCATTAGAACTACAAATGCTATTGATAAAATAGATGTGCAACCTGAACTGCCGCCGGGAAGCAATGCCATTTCATTAACTGAATTACCAAGAACTGAAGACGGTGCATTTGTTCTGGAGCCGGGTTTTTATGAAGCAGAGTTTAAAACCTTTTGCTTGCAACCGGGTACTCCTGATCCAAGACCCATTGATGCTTACTTGCAAATGCCTGTAAACGGCTATCGTAAAGAAATTGTAGAAACTATTTTAATGAATTCACGAAAGAGGCCGGATATTGAACAAAGAAATGTGCAATTATTGTTATGGTCTGTGGTAAGCCATTCAGATTTTGATAAACTTTCAAATGTTGTTCAGCGTAATGCAATGGAGTTACTCACTAAAAAACAAGTGTTTGAATTAAGAGGTGGAATTATTGGTGTTGCAAAAACAGTTTCTGCTAATATGCCCGTGAACCTGATGAATGGATCAAATGATATTAGGAAGTTGTTTGAAACAGTATACGTATCTTATGAAGCCTTTGAAAAGATTGCTGTTTTACGTGAAGCTCCTAGAATGAGGAGGGAAGATTTTAAAAACGATCAGTGGTATAAGCAAAAAGAAAATTATTATGTAAGACATTTTCCAGTGAGTTATCAAAAAATAAAAATTCAGGTGTATGTGCCCGATGGTGTTCTTGATTCTGCTGGAAAAGCTGATGGTGAATATTTAGTGTTTGATCCAACAGGCTATCAATCAGTTCTTGCAAATTCCAATGCACAACGTTTAGGTATCGGCGGACCAGTAGTTACCATTATCCGTTCTGTTATTAAAATAAATAAAACGCTTCCACCAAAAACTTTACCTGAAACTAAAAATAGCAAAAAAGTATTTTCAAAAACCTAATATAATAAAGCTACTCAATACTTTTTTTGCATAATTTTCAATATTGTATTTTTGAAAATAGTTTCATCCAAAGTATATGTTTAAAAATTTTTCACAAACAATAGTAATTATTATTGTTTTATTAATATCCAATTTAACTTCTATCTCCCAAAAAGTAAAAGAACCTAAACCCTGGAATGAAGAATGGAATAAACCTTACGAACCATTCCGAATTGCAGGTAATTTGTATTATGTAGGTACTTATGATTTGGCATGTTATCTTATTACAACTCCCCAAGGTCATATTTTAATTAATACGGGTCTTGCAGCTTCTAAAGATCAAATTAAAAAGAACATTGAAACTTTAGGATTTCAATTTACTGATATTAAAATTTTATTAAACACTCAGGCGCATTATGATCATTTGGGTGCTATGGCCGCTATTAAAAAAATGACAGGTGCAAAACTTATGCTTAATGAAAAAGATGCGGCGGTTGCGAAAGATGGTGGCAGTTCCGATTATGCACTCGGTGGTAAAAACAGTACGTTTAAACCGGTAACACCTGATCGCTTATTGCAGGATGGTGCTACTATTGAGCTTGGTGGTATGCAATTGATCATGTTACATCATCCCGGTCACACAAAAGGTTCCTGTAGTTTTTTGTTTACAGTCAATGATCAACAGCGTTCTTACAGAGTACTCATTGCAAATATGCCTTCCATTGTTACAGACAAACCTTTTAAAGAAGTAACTGCCTATCCTGAAATAGCAGAGGATTATGTGTTTACCTTAAAAGCAATGAAAACAATTTCTTTTGATTTGTGGGTTGCTTCTCATGCCAGCCAGTTTAAATTGCATACCAAGCGTAAATCAGGTGATGCATACAATCCTGCTGCTTTCATAGATCAGGCGGGTTATGATGCCGCCATTAAAAATTTGCAAAAGGAATATGATGAGAAGGTGAAGCAGTAAGTATAGAGGTTGGTTGTATCAGAAACATCTGCCAATATTTATTCAGCCAAATTCATTTTGTTTTCATTCGCTTCTTATCTTTAAACCATTATGGTGTAACAGCCTTTGCCAAATCAAAACTATCAAGTCATGAGAATTTTAGTAATCATCTGTTTATTGTTTATCAATTTTTCTTTATCAGCACAGCAAAAAGGTAACTATGCACTTGCCTCCCGTTTCTCTCCCGATAAAATCAACAAAATGCTGTTTAGTACCAATGTTGATCCACATTGGTTAAAACTCAGCGACCGTTTTTGGTATGTGTATGAAAACCGTGAAGGAAAACATTGGTTTATTGTAGATGCAGCAAAAGGAACCAAACAGCATTTGTTTGATAATGCAAAGCTTGCAGCAGAAATTACTAAAATTGTAAAAGACCCGTTTGATGCACAACATCTGCCCATAGAAAAATTGAAATTCATCAACAATGAAAACAGTATTCAATTTGAAATAAAAAGCAGTGTTGATGAAATTAAAAAAGATACTTCCAAAAAAGATCCCAAAGCTGCACCAAAACCTGCTGCCAAACCTGAGAAAAAGATTTTTCATTTTGAATACAATCTCAACACAAATACTTTAACTGAGCTAAAGGATTATGAAAAGCCAAAAGACCGTTTAAGCTGGGCTTCTTTTTCACCTGATCAGAAAGTGATTGTCTTTTCAAAAAAATTCAATCTTTATTGGATGGATAGTGCTAACTATCGCAAAGCACAAATAAAAGAAGATGATAGTACTATTGTTGAATATGCATTAACAACAGATGGTGTAGAACATTACGGCTATGGTGGAGGTGGTAACGAAACCAATGTGGAAAAAGAAACCAATAAAGACAAACGCAAACCTGCTTTTATACTTTGGTCGCCCGATGGAAAATATTTTTCCATCACACGTTCAGATAACCGTAAAGTAAAAGACTTATGGGTGATCAACAATATTGCAGAACCACGCCCCACTTTAGAAACATATAAGTATCAAATGCCCGGTGAAAAAGAATCAGCCTTGAGGGAGCTCTATCTTTTCAACTTTGAAAATAAAACAAGCAAAAAAATAAAACTCTCCGGGTTTAAGGATCAGGAAATAGGAACATGGAGTGCGCCGCCTTTGCAGAAACAAAGAGATGATGAGAACCGTGCATCTATTTGGCAGGGTACAAATAACCAGTTTTATGTAGCCCGTACCAGCCGGGATTTAAAGCGCATTGATATTTGTATTGTAAATGTTGCAACAGATACTGTTGTTGCTTTAATAGAAGAACGCATGAATACGTATTTGGAAACAAGACGTATCGGTTTGGTAAATGGAGGTAAAGAATTAATTCATTGGAGTGAACGGGATGGATGGGCTCATTTTTATTTATATGATGAAAATGGAAAACTTAAAAATCAAATTACAAGCGGCCCTTTTCACTGCGAAGAAATAGAAAGCATTGATGAAAAAAATCGGGTACTCTATTTTACTGCAAATGGTAAGGAACCGAATGTAGATCCTTATTATCTCAATCTATATCGTATCAACTTCGATGGTACTGGTTTAAAATTACTCACCCGTTCGGAGTTTGAAAACAATGCAAGTATGGATGATAACAGTCGCTATTTTGTAAATACGTTTTCAAGAGTAAATACAGCGCCAGTGTCTCAGTTGCTTGATAATACTGGCAGAACAATTATGGAATTGCAAAAAACAGACATGAGCGGTTTAATGGAAGCAGGATATAAATTTCCTGAACCATTTAAAGTAAAAGCTGCAGATGGAATTACTGATTTGTATGGAGTAATGTATAAACCTTTTGATTTTGACAGTACAAAAAAATATCCCATCATTACGTATGTATATCCGGGCCCGCAAACAGAAGCTGTTAATAAGGCATTTGGCAGGGGAATGGATCGTATTGACAGGCTTGCTCAATTAGGTTTTGTAGTAATTACCATTGGCAACCGTGGTGGTCATCCATCTCGCAGTAAGTGGTATCATAACTATGGTTATGGTAATTTAAGAGATTATGGATTGGCAGATAAAAAAGCAGCAATTGAACAATTGAGTTACCGTTATAAATATATTGATGCAGATAAGGTAGGTATTCATGGTCATAGTGGTGGTGGTTTTATGAGTACTGCTGCCATGTTGGTGTATCCTGATTTTTTTAAAGTAGCAGTAAGCAGTGCAGGTAATCATGAAAATAATATTTACAACCGTTGGTGGAGTGAAAAACATCATGGTGTAAAAGAGCAGGTGAGTGAAAAAGGTGATACCAGTTTTATTTATTCTATTGAACGTAATACCGAGCTTGCTAAAAATCTCAAAGGCCGTTTAATGCTAAGCCATGGTGATATTGATAATAACGTACATCCTGCCAATACACTTCGTATGGCTAATGCATTGATAAAAGCAAACAAACGGTTTGAGTTGGTTGTGTTGCCCGGTCAGCGGCATGGCTTTGGTACTATGACAGAATATTTTTTCTGGAAGATGGCAGATTACTTCTGCAGGTATTTGCTTGGTGATGATTCACAACCAGTAGATATTGAACAGATGAACAGGGAAATTGAAAGGGAGAATTAATAAATCGCATTTATTTAAAAGGCTGTTAACATAAATAGTAAACACCATCAATTACCATAAGTTTTTTTTGAGTGTTTCTTAATAATACCTGCCGACTTTTTTTCTGTTTTTGTTTGGGGTGTTATGCTTTTTTTATCAGCAGGAAGATGAGGAAAGCCGGGAAAATCCTGATCAATATGTTCATCAGGGTTTTGTTGTATCTCTTCTTCTTTTTTTATGGGTTTATTTTTTTGTTCCATTTGTCTTACTTGTAGTAAAAAAATTAAAAGTTGCTCACTATTAATGAGCTATTGTAGCTGCTATAAATGATTCTTTAGATAAAGAAGTTTTCATAGGTTGAATAAAATCAATAAGATCCTTGTTTAATTTTTCTTTGTGTGTAAACCATAAACCATGTGGAGCACCTTCATACACTTTATAAATAGAGCCACTGATCATTTGTGCCGTTTGCTCACTTGTTGGTTTTATGGGTACTGTTTTATCATCATCACCATGAATGATAAGCGTTGGTACATTGATCGTTTTTATATCTTCCCTAAAATCAGTTGATGAAAAAGCTTTGGCACAAGCAAGTGTTGCAATAGGTGAGGAGGTCATTGCTTTGTTTAAGCTATTATTTAAATAAGCATCAGTAACCGGTATATTCGTTATACTAACAGAATAAAAATCTTTATTGAAGCCTTCTAAAAAAGTTGCTCTGTCTGCAGTCATCGCTTTTGTCATTGTATCAAACACTTCTTGTGGTACGCCATCAGGATTATTGTCTGTTTGAAGCATTAAAGGAACTACAGCACTAATTAATACTACTTGTGTTACTCCTGCACCGTCATACAACGAAAAATATTTTGCAATTTCTCCGCCACCCATTGAAAAACCTACTAGTGTAATATCTGTAAGTTCTAACTCATCTATCAATTCTTTTAAATCGCCGGCGAGTGTATTATAATCGTAACCGTTCATTGGATAATCCGATTTTCCAAAACCTCTTCTGTCGTACGTAATACATCTCAATCCATACTGTGTTAATTGTGTTATTTGATATTCCCACATGCTGCCGCTTAATGGCCAGCCATGAATAAAAATAACAGGCTTTCCCTTGCCAAGATCTTCATAGTAAATTTGCACAGCTTCGTTATCGCTTTGTATTGATTGAATAAATGGCATTGATTAAATTTTAATAATATAAAGTTCAGCGTATCATTTTTTACAAGTCTTACATTACAAGAAAAAAAAATTATAGTATTCACACATTTCCTGAGACTGTAGTTTTATTATTTCAGGGTTTATGTAAAATTATTTTCTCTGTTCAGATTCCTTACAGAAAAATAGCTAACTTTAAGCAGATCACTTTTTCATCATGAATAAATCATCCTGTTATGGATAAAAAGAAAGGGAGTATACTTTATTTTATACTCGGCATTTATACACTTATGATAAGCTGGTATTACAATCATTCAATTCTCTTATTGATTGTGCATTATATTTTTTGGCCTTTATACCTTTTGTATGCATTACTGTCGGGTAACCTTGCAGATGATATGTGGCGTAAGATACCTGAGTCTTATTTTAAATAAGAGTAAGGATTGTATAAAATATTTACATAAAGTTTGAAATCTTCAATACAATAAAATTTATTGCTTGCTGATGACGTACATACTGCCGTTATCTGTAACTGTATACAACATGCCGTTAAAATAGGCTACATCCCGAAACCGTTCTCTTTTATCTGCAAGTAAACGTTCTTCGCCCACCACTTTATTATTTACAATTACAAGCCTTGCAATATGAGAGCCGCTTAACCCTCCAATAAACAGATTGTTTTCCCATTCAGGAATTGTATTGCTTTTATAAAATGCCATACCGCTTGGAGAAAGTGTAGGATCCCAATAATAAACAGGTTGTTCCATGTCAGCTTTTTGTTGAATAGCATCACCAATTTTTTCACCCCCATATTCAATACCGTAAGTAATAACAGGCCAGCCATAATTTTTTCCCGGTTTAATAATATTGAGTTCATCTCCACCACGTGGGCCAAACTCTGCTTCCCATAAATCACCTGTTACAGGATGAATATCGAGGCTTTGCACATTACGGTTACCATAGGAATAAATTTCAGGCATAGCACCTGACGTATTTATAAAAGGATTGCCGGGAGCAGGTTTACCATCCGTTGTAATTTTAAAAATTTTTCCGAGCCCTGATGAAAGTAATTGTGCTTGTACTCTTCCTTCTAAAATAGATCGTTCGCCTGTACTTACAAACAAATGGCCGTCTTTATCAAACACAAGTCTTGAACCATAATGCAAAGAACTTTTCAGCGCAGGCGTTGCACGAAAAATTACAGTAGCATTATCAACACGGTTATCAGTTTCATTTAATTGTCCTTTTGCCACAGCCATGAGGTTACCTATGCCGTATTTTTCTGAGTAAGACCAATAAATAGTTTTGTTATTTGCAAAATTTGGATCCAGTGTAACATCAAGTAAGCCACCTTGTCCACTGTCATCAACTGTGGGTAATCCGGTAATCTTTTTTAGCATTGTTCCTTTGGCATCATGAATTTGCATAGAGCCAGCTTTCAAGGTAATAAGTAAACGTCCGTCGGGTAATGGAATCACTGCCCAGGGGCTTGCTAAATTATCAGCCAGTTTTTCTACTTTGTAAGGAGTTGCAGTTTTTACTCCTGCAATTCTGGTTTGTCCTTCAAAGGCGGGTTTGTAATTGGTATTAGCGGATTTTGTTTCCACAGGAGCAGGCTTTGTACTGTCGCCGCTGGTATTTGTATTTGCTGAAGGTGTATTATTAGCACAGCCTGAAATAATACCGAAACCAACAATGATGGTTGTGTAAAAAAAATAAGTTGCTTTCATGTGTTTTGCTTTAATCGTAAGCAATAAAATTACCACATCTGAAATTCATTTTCTTTGATTTTTTCCCTTCAATTCTAAACCCCCATCGGAAAACAGTAATTTCACTTTATGAAAATTGCCTTCTTCTCCACACAGCCTTACGACAAAGAATACTTTGATCGTTATAATACGCAACATGAAATGATTTATTTTGATGCACAGTTAAATGCGCAAACAGTAAATCTTGCAAGCGGATGTACTGCTGTTTGTGCTTTTGTAAACGATCAGTTAAATGCAACTGTTCTCACGGCATTATCAAAAATAGGGGTCAAGATTATTGCCCAACGATGTGCGGGTTTTAACAATGTAGATATTGTTTCTGCCAAAGAAAATAAAATTACTGTAGTGCGTGTGCCAGCTTATTCACCACATGCCGTAGCAGAACATGCACTCGCTTTAATCATGACTCTAAACAGAAAAACACATAAAGCATACAACAGAGTGAGAGAAGGAAATTTTTCGTTAGATAGATTAACAGGATTTGACCTATATGGAAAAACAGTTGGCATTATTGGTACAGGAAAAATAGGACAATGTTTTGCGCATAGCATGTTAGGGCTTGGTTGCAAAGTGCTTGCATTTGATCTCATTGCCAATAAAGATTTAGAAGCGCAAGGTGTACATTATGTACCACTCATTCAGTTATTAAAAGAAAGTACAATTGTATCGCTTCATTGCCCGCTTACAGAACAAACAAAGCATATTATTAGCAGCGATACATTGCAGATGATGAAAAAGGGAGCAATGTTGATTAATACAAGCAGAGGTGCATTAATTGATACAAAGGCTGCCATTGAAGCATTAAAAAATGGAACCTTAGGTTATCTTGGTATGGATGTATATGAGCAGGAGGAAAAGCTGTTTTTTCACAACCTTAGTGAAAATGTAATTAAAGATGATTTAATTATGAGGTTATTAAGTTTCCCCAACGTTTTAATTACTTCTCATCAGGGCTTTTTAACTGATGAAGCATTAACGCAAATAGCGTTGGTAACATTTCAAAACCTCAGTGATTTTGAGGCTGGAAAAAAAACTGAGAATGCTGTTTGCTGATTTTTTTATCAGAATACGTTCTTATACATTCTCTTTAAAACCAAGTGAAACAAATACAATTCTTTTCTTATTTTTATGATGAATCCATTATAATAATTCTTCATTTGCATGAAAGACCAAAATACTCCAGGCAGCCGTCGTAAATTTTTAACCAACGCAGCAAAAGTTGCAGGCGTTGGTGCTATAGCTTATGTGTATGGTAAGGGTTGTAAAAATGATGTGGCAGAATTAGAACCACCGTCGGAAGATAAACATGTATTTCTTACAAAGCCGTATCTGCATTCTTTAGATGAACAATCTATGAGTATCCGCTGGCTCACTAATAAAACCTGTTATAGCTGGGTAGAATATGGACCTGCAGAAAATTTAAACTTGAAAGCAGATGTAACAACTGATGGGCTGAGAAATGCTTTTGAACGGATTCATGAAATTGTGTTGCACAATTTAGAGCCGGGAAAGAAATACAGTTACCGAGTGGCATCAAAGGAAATGAAAAATTATAAGCAGGATGCGTTTGAGTTTGGTGATACTATTTACAGCAGCACCTACCGGTTTTCAACCATTCCAAAAAATACAGATGCAGTTAGTTTTTTGGTATTAAATGATTTGCACGACAAACCTTCTTCTTTTGATGATTTATTTGAAATCAATAAAAACGATTCTTTTGATTTTGTGTTTTTAAATGGCGACATGTTTAATCATCAATCAAACGAACAGCAAATTATTGATCATTTACTAAAACCCTGTACTAAAAATTTCGCATCCGTTACACCTTTGCTCTATGTAAAAGGAAATCATGAAGAACGGGGACCATTTGCAAGACATTTGAAAAACTATTTTTCATATCCGCAAGGTCAATATTTTCACTTTCAATTTGGGCCTTTGTTTTGTATAGTGCTTGATACAGGTGAGTGTAACCCCGATGAAGATCCTTATTATAAAGGGCTTGCTAATTTTGATGCTTACAGACAGCAGCAGGCAGTGTGGGCAGAAAAAATAATGCAAACAGAAGCCTATCAAAATGCAAAGTATAGAGTAGTACTAATGCATATACCTCCCTTTTATTTAGTAAACTCAAAACATACATTGCACGGTCGTAAAGTTTTTTCTCCCTTGTTTGATCAATATAAAGTTGATTTAGTTATTGCCGGGCATACACATGTGCATGGAGTACATCCTCCAGTAAAAGGTAATCACACTTATCCCATTGTTATTGGAGGAGGGCCTGCTGATGGTACAAGAACACTAATAAAAATTAAAGTAAACAATGAACTACTTTCCTTACAAATGCTTGATGACAGCGGCAAAGAAGTAGGTAAATACTCCATTCCTGCGGTTTCATAAAAAATCGTCAATAGGTTAGTATCTTAAATGATAAAAGAAAAGGCTCTTGCCAGTTGCTTTCATTTTCAATATGATACATCATTTTAATACTCCCCTTAAATTTCATACATTTAATTTATAAACTTAAATTATGGACAAGCAATCGGTTGGCGAACTGTTTACAACTAATAATGTAGATGGACTTGAGGTAGTTTACCAGTTTCTTTCATCAAAAGAGCCGAGATATATTACGGCAAACGAGTTGATGCAAAAGGGGTTTACTCAACAGCAAACCGCAAAAATTTTAGAAATTATTCATGTAACCAGTACTCAAATACAGAGAATTGATTATTTAACAAACGAGGTCAATAAACCTGTATTGGAACAGCGGATAAAGTTTGCATTGGAGAGTGAAAAAGCTATGAACAAAAGCGGTAAGGATACTATGCAACTTGTAGAGGAATTAAAGGGTTCGCTTATAAAGAACGCCACTGGTACACTCTCTGCATTTAACCGGGTGATTGCCATTTATACAATTGCATTTATAATCGGAGTTGCATTGATTGCTACCGCTGTTGTATTTGGAGCAATGGGTAAAACAGTACTCGCTATATCATTTGGAGCCATTGGGCTAATTGACATCATCACTTATTTTGTAAAATTACCTGCAAATAAAATACAAGAGAGCAGAAGCAATTTATCTCAATTGCAAGTAGTGCTGCTGGTATGGATGAAAGATTTGATTAATAATGAAGCTTTATGTATTAAACTCTTGAATACCGAAAAACCTTCTATTGAAGATTATAAAACATTATCTGAAATAAATATTACCAACACCGCTAAATTACTCAAGCTTATTGAAACCATGGCGGAACCCAAATCTGAATGATTACCTCATGCAGGTAACTCTTTTTTTTTATAAAAAGCTTCTTCAGCCTGTACTAACAGTTGTAAACAGTCTACTTATTTATTCGTGTTTTACTAACGGTTTTTTTCACAGCTAAGTTCTTAGCAGTTTTCTTTTTTGAATGGTATAGGAATCCACAATAATACATCAGCAAATAAAAAGTAGAAAATGAACCCTTAAGTGTTCATAATAAAAACACTTATTCATTCTATAGTTACTACCTAATCAGAAATAATTTAATCGATTTCATAAGTTATGGCTGAAAATTTGCAAATAGGTTTACACCAGATTTAGCAAATCAAACTTTAATTTTTAATCCGTATCCAAATGAAACAATCTTTACTCTCTTTGTTATTGTTGTGTTTATTAATAAATGCTTCAGCCCAAACAATTATCGGCCGCCAATCTGTAGATCAGTTTCCTGTTAACAGTTCCGGCACACTCACTTATGGTTTAGCATGGGTGCCCACTACGTACGCAAGCACAACAAGAACTTACCCGTTAATTATTTTTTTACATGGTGCTGGCGAAACCGGTACAACTCAAAATGATTTATCAAGGCTTAACGGAACCGGGCTTCCAAACAGAATTGCAAATGGATGGAACGCTGTAGCTGTAAACCCACGCACAGGTGTGCAGGATAGTTTTATTGTAATATCTCCGCAAGCACCCTCATGGAGTTATAGCTATAATGAGTTGCGGTATATTTTGCCTTCTATACTAAGTAAATACCGCATCGACAGAAGCCGGATTTACCTCACTGGTTTAAGTGCAGGTGGTGGTGGAACCTTTACAACTTTTGGAAGCCGTGATTCTTTATTTATAAAAAACTTTGCTGCTATGGCCACAGCCAGCAGTGCAGGCACTAACAATACAAGTAATGGTTATACTGCAGTACAAGTAGAAGCAGGCTTGCGTTATGGCTCTACCTACGGTGTTCGTATGTGGACGGTTGCAGGTGATTTTGATTACCTTTTAACTACCGATGTTCGCTACCACGACAGTACGAATAAAGCAAACCCGGCACCGGCTAATAAATTAACGGTGTTAAGTGGCGTTGGTCACTCAGCTTGGAATCAGATGTACAATCCTTCTTTTAGACCAACAATAAACTACTATGGCAATTCAGGTACTTGTAACAACGGTTGTGCTTTTGGCGGTGTACCTGTTGCCCCAAATACAAATGGTTCTACTGTAAGAGGAAGCGGAATTACACAAGACAGTTTAAACCTTTACGAATGGTTTTTACTTGCTCAAAGAACAGATGTCACCACTCCTAACATAGGAGACTATAGATCCAATGCATCAAAACCCGCCGGAGGCAAATGGAGTATTGCTGCCAACTGGCAAAGATTTAATGGTGCTGCCTGGGTTACTTCAACTGCAGTTCCTACAACAACAAGCGGCATCATCACAATTAAAAACAATGATAGTTTAGAAGTAGACATTGCATTAAATGCTGATGGAGTAATTGTTGCACCCGGTGGTATCTTATCAGTACAAACCGGCAGCCTTACACTTGCAAATGGTATTGGAAATGACTTAATTGTAAACGGAACTCTTCATCTCGGAAACCTCCAAAGTATTAGCGGCGCAGGAACAATAGAAATCAACGGTATTTTTAACTGGCACAGCGGTACCTTATCGTCAGTAACCGAAGCAAAAAATGCAGCAGAAGTAAACCTCCTTTCAAACAATAATAAAAACCTTGGTGCAAATTTTAATAACCGTGGTACACTTAACTGGTACAGTGGTGTTAGTGCAGGCGATCTTATTTTAACCAATGCTGCATTTACTAACAATGGTGTGGTAAATGAAGAGTTTCAATCGAACCGTGGCTTTGCACGTATAGGAGGAACATCAACCATTTTGAATGCAGGAACTCTAAGAAAAAAATCAACCAATGCATTGGCTAATAACAGTGTTCCTTTTAACAATACCGGTACTTTGCAAGGTATTGGTATTTATAATTTTAATGTAGGTACCATCTCAAATAGTGGCACAGTAAGACCGGGTAATTCACCGGGTATTCTTACTATTAATGGTGCTGCGTTAACAGGGCAAAATACCACAGTAAAAATTGAAATATTCAATGGCTCAGGAGCTGGTGCCGGACATAATCGTCTTGATTTAACTGGAGATATGTCTTTAAATGGTAATGATCTTATTGTTACTGAGCTTCCGGGTGTTCCATCGCAATCTTATACTGTTCTTACAACAACAGGTGTGTTTACCGGAAGTTTTCAGGATGTTAGTTTGCCTGCGGGTTATTCACTTTCACAAACAGCTTCTGCTGTAATTGTAACCAAATTTTCTGCTACTTTGCCCGCAGTATGGGGGGAGTTTACAGCGATTCATAAAAATGGAAATGTAGTTTTAAACTGGAGTACGTTGCAGGAGCAAAATACATCACATTTTGCAGTAGAATATTCTACAAACGGAAGGGATTTTATTGAAATGGCAACTGTAAAAGCAGCAGGTAATAGCGGATTAGTTTTGCCCTATCGTTTTGAACATAAAAAAGCATCTTCATCAACCGGAAATTTTTATCGTATAAAATTATATGACCTCGATGGTAAAGCATCACAGTCATCTGTACGTGTAGTAAAGTTTGCCAAAGAACATGTTATTCTGGTTCAGGCGTTGCCAAACCCAATGATAAATCAACTTCAGTTACAAGTGCAGGAAAATGTAACCATTCAATTGGTAGATGTTACCGGGCGCTTGCATTTAACACAACAAACAAGTGCAGGGATTCATTATTTAAATGTACAGGGTTTGCATAAAGGCATGTATCAATTACTTGTTTTAAAAGACAACAGGATAATTGAAACTCATAAATTGATTAAGTAAAAGTAATGAGGCTTTACAACCTGCATTAAGTTTTGAAAGTTTAAAGAAATGGTCCGGGTTTTCCGGGCCATTTCTTATGTGGCTACATCCTCACTATTTGAATCTGCATCCGTATGCTTCGGCTTGTGGTAATCATTATCAAGTTTTTTTTCAAATTCTTTTTCATCCTTGTAATTCCGTTTTACCATAAAAACAAGTAGAATGATTGCTCCAATTCCAAAAAGGATTAATACAGGCCAGTTCATAAATTTTATTTTAGATGAATGAAATTCAAATTTTCGAACTAAATTTAGTTCTTTTCATTTTATACTCCCATACCAAAATAACATACATGTTTAAACAAATCTTTTTTTTAGTCTTTATCAGTTTTACGTTTCTATCTGTTTCTGCACAAACAAAAACTGATTCCTCATCAGCAGAACTGAATGAATATTTCAAACCAGTTAAATGGCGAAACATTGGCCCCTTCCGTGGAGGACGTTCTAATTGCGGCACAGGAGTTTTGAACAATCCCACTACTTATTATATGGGTACAACGGGTGGCGGGCTTTGGAAAACTGAGGACATGGGCATTACATGGAATAATATTTCTGATGGGTTTTTTAAAACAGGAAGCGTAGGTGCTGTAGCAGTAGCGGAAAATGATGTAAATGTTGTGTATGTGGGTATGGGCGAGCATGCTATACGTGGAGTAATGACACATCATGGTGATGGTGTTTATAAAAGTACAGATGCAGGCAAGAGCTGGAAAAAAATGGGATTGGATTTAACGCAACATATTTCTCGTATTGCCATTCACCCCAAAGATGCCAACATAGTTTTTGTGGCAGCACAGGGTGCATTATACAGCAAATCAAAAGAACGTGGCATTTATAAAAGTATAGATGGTGGAGTAACGTTTAAAAATGTATTGCATGTAAATGAACAAACCGGTTGTGCCGAGTTGAGTATGGATATGAACAACCCAAGCATTCTGTATGCTGCTATGTGGGAGCATGGACGCAAGCCATGGCAGGTAATGAGTGGTGGCCCGGGCAGTGGAATCTACAAATCAACCGATGGTGGAGAAACATGGAATAAAATCCAAAACGGGTTACCTAAAGAAATGGGTAAGATGAGTATTGCTGTTTGCAGAAACAATTCTGAAAAAGTGTATGCACTCATTGAAAGCGATAGTGAAAAAGAACAGGGTGGCTTATTTGTAAGCAACGATGCAGGAGAAAGCTGGAGTCTTGTTACTAAAGATCATCGTCTGGTACAAAGAGCTTGGTACTATATTGAATTGTTTACCGATCCTCAGAACGATCAAACCATTTATGTGCTTAGCGCACCTGCACTACGTTCAAAAGACGGTGGCAAAACATGGGAAAATTTATACGGCACACATGGCGATTATCATGACTTGTGGATCAATCCGCTCAACTCAAAAAATATGATTATCAGTAATGATGGCGGCTCGGCAATAACGGTAAATAGTGGGCGAAGCTGGAGTACACAAAGCAATATGCCTACAGCGCAGATGTATCGGATTAATGTTGACAATCAATTTCCCTATAGAATTTACGGCGGTCAACAGGATAATACTTCTGTTTCTATTGCACACAGAGAATTCGGAAGCGGTGGTATCAGTACTTCAAGTTGGCGGGTATCAGCAGGTGGCGAAAGTGCATTCCTTGCCTTTAATCCTGATGATCCCCGTTATGTAATGGGTGGAAGTTATCAAGGTACTATTGAACTGTTAGATACAAAAGCAAATGCATCTACACAAATTATGGCGGCGCCTATTCAATATCTTGGCCGTGATGCAAAAGATATGAAGTATCGGTATAATTGGAATGCACCCATCATTTGCAGCAAACATGACCCCACTGTTTTTTATCATGGTTCACAATTATTACTTCGCACAGCAGATATGGGCAAAACCTGGGCTGAGGTTTCGCCTGACCTTACCCGTAATGAAAAAAGTAAACAGGGTAAACCCGGTGTACCTTATACGAACGAAGCAGTAGGTGCAGAAAATTATGGCACCCTTGCCTACGTGCAGGAATCACCACTTGAAAAAGGAGTAATTTATACAGGCAGTGATGATGGCCTTGTGTACATTACCAAAGATAATTGCAGCACCTGGCAAAATATTACACCTGCCGGTTTGCAGGAATGTTTAATCAATGCCATTGAAGTATCACCACATGATAAAGCAACCGCATATATTGCTACCACAAGGTATAAGTTTAACGATCATACTCCCGGCCTGTATAAAACAACCAACTATGGTACAACATGGACCAGGATTGATAACGGAATTCCTGCTGGTGCTTTTACCAGAGTAATCAGAGAAGACAATCAACGAAAAGATTTATTATTTGCAGGTACTGAAACAGGACTGTATATTTCTTACGATGGTGGTAAAAAGTGGAAACCATTTCAATTAAACTTACCTGTAACTCCCATTACTGATTTGCGTATTCATAACAATGATCTCATTGCTGCTACCAGCGGACGATCTTTTTGGATATTAGATGATCTTACTCTTATTCGTCAAAACAAAAAAGAAAATGCAATCAATTTGTTTCAACCGGAAGATGTAATTCTCAGCAACAGCTATAGCGAACTTGATGGAAACACTGATGGGTTTGATGGTACACATCCTACCCGTGGCATCAACCCAGGTAATGGAATTGTATTGTATTATCAGTTACCCGAAACCAAAGCAACGGATGTGGTAACGCTTGAAGTAAAAGATGCTGATGGGAATGTGGTTCGCAACCTTACATCAAAACGAGATAGTTTGTACAAACGTTATGATGGTGCACCTGCACCTGATCCTGTGCTTAGCAAAAACAAAGGTCTCAATCGTTTTGTATGGAACCTGCGTACTGCAACCATACCCGGTGTGCCGAATGTATATATTGAAAGCAGTTACAGTGGTCATAAAGTACCACCCGGAAAGTATTCATTCAATTTAAAAGTGAATGAGCAAACAGTTACAACGAATGCAAGTATTTTACCCAATCCATTATACACTACAACAACTGCGGAGGATTATAAATCATTTCACCAGCTTATGCTGCAAATGGAAACAGAAGTAACGTCTATGCACAAACTGGTAAACACACTCAATGCAAAACGAGAACAGTTAGAAAGTATAGTAGCCACCTTACCAAAGGATGCGAAGTATGATGCTTTGCGTAAACAAGGGCAAGACTTAGTTGCCAAACTTAAAGCGTGGGATGAAGATATGATTCAGCGCAAAAGCAAAGCGTATGATGATGTAGAGAATTTTTCGAATAAGTTTACTGCCAATTATCTTTTTCTTTTGAACCAAACAGAAAGTGATTTGCCACGCATTAACCAACCCAATCTTGATTTGAAAAAACAATTAGATGCAGAATGGGCTGTATTAAAAACCCGTAGCACTGAACTCAGTAACAGCATTGCGGCGTTTAATAAATTGTTGTGGGATGCGGGAGTGGGGGCGGTGTGGAAGGAATAAAAAATATTCTTTTACTTATGTTGATAATATTACGAATATGGCCAGATAACTTATAATCCAACCCCCACACTTATTCCACCCCAGCGGTGGCTTTTACCTGTTCTAAATTCTTTGCTAAGAAATGAGCGGGAGTAAGAGAGATAAAATTTTTTCAGGTTCAGGATCATACCTGCATCGGTTTGAACTGTTACCCTGCTAATATCACCTGCTGAGATGGTGTACAAATTTTTGCGGTTAAAGATGCCTCCCTGCAAACTGGCATCGTAGCCAATAAAATTGAATTTGCTTTGGCCATACAAATAAAATTCTACTCGTTTTTTATTGGTAACGGGTAAAAATCGTTTTATAAACTTGCCGGCCATAAAGTTCATTCCCCCACTTAGTTTATTATTTAGCGTACCAAGTCTTGCCTCTGCTACAGCATTCAATAAAAAATAATTGCCAAGGCTTAGTACTTGTTTTTCATACTGTATTTGGTAGTTGATAATTATATCATTTTGTATTTGATGCTGCCATCCAAGCGGAGGTTCATTTTTTAATAAGCGGTGAATGCCTGAATGTATTTCTTTACCTAATGCTGCAGGCCCCATTACACCCATGCTAAATGAAGTAGATATGTGTTGATGCTGCATACTATCTGTTTGTATGAGCAATGTTTTTAAAGAAAGATTTGCATTAAAAGGCCGGTCGCCATACAAGATAGCATCACTTGCGGTGCTGGTTGGTGTATATCCAAACAAATTGATGGATACTCCATATTGCGGATTGGTAGTAAAGGGTTTCCACAATAGTTTTGTAAAGGGGAATCTTTTTATTGAGGGGTGAACATAATCCAATGTGATTCCCTGCGAATAATATTTATCAGAATTGGCAAAGTAATCGTTATCATAGTGAAAACGGAAATAGGCATTGCTGTTAATGGTTCTAAAAGTGGAGCTGATATCTGTACGCTGAGCTATTGCAGTTACAACGGTGCATGATAAAAAAACTACAATAATTATTTTGCAAGAAAAATGATTCACGGTTGTAGGTACGAATAATTCTTGGAGACGGATGTAAATGCTTACTGCAAGCTTGCCATAAATTCCTATCCTGCTGTAAGCTTTCAAAAACCTGTCTTTAACTCAACAACATAAAACTAAGTTTATGTGTGTTCCAAAATATCGTCCATATAAATTCCTAAATGGCTTTCATTGTAAACACACTTCCCATTTTTTATAAGTAATATCTGGGGTGATTCATGCTCCACATCAAACTGGGTAGCAATGTTATTGGAAATGCTGCGGTGTTTTATTAAATCTAAATAATGAAAAGAAACGGAACTGGGCTGAGGTTGTTTGTCAAGTCTTTTTTTTGCTACTGCACTAACATTGCAACTGGTACTATGTTTAAAGATAACCTGTGGTAATGTGTATGATGCTGACATCAACTGTTCTAACTCTTTAGTTGAACTTAATACTATCCAGTCCATGTGTAATTTATTTATTACAACAGTTCAGCTGCGAAAAGGTTTATTACTGCTGCTGGTTGGGCATCCTAATCCCTGTTTGCTTCCGGCACAGGAGCTAATGAAGAAAGCAGTAAAGAGTATGGCTAATAAGATTAGAATTGTCTTTCTCATGATACAAATGGATTTTGAAAAGTAAAAATAACCAAGTTTTTTAAAATTTTACACATTTCTTGCATATAACGTACAAACTGGTGGTTTTATGATATGCGGGGTTGGGTTTGTTTTAGTTATTTTTGCCTCATGAACAGCCAGATATCACTCGGATTTGATGAAAACATTAAACCCACAACCCATTTAATGAATTTAGTTTTACAAAGACCCCTCGCTTTAATTGATCTTGAAACAACAGGGGTAAATGTAGCAAGCGACCGTATTGTAGAAATAGCCATTGTAAAAATGATGCCCGATGGAAGCAGGCAGGTAAAGCGAAAACTCATTAATCCTGAAATGCTGATTCCAAAAGGAGCGAGTGATATACATGGGATAACCAATGAAATGGTGAAAGATGCTCCAACATTTAAGCAGCTGGCCAACGAAATAAAAATGTTTATGGCAGGTTGCGATATTGCCGGTTACAATTCAAACCGTTTTGATGTACCCTTGCTGGTAGAAGAATTTTTAAGAGCCGGGCTTGATATTGAATTAAATGGCCGGCATTTGTTAGATGTACAACGCATCTTTCACATGATGGAACAACGTACACTTTCTGCTGCTTATAAATTTTACTGCGATAAAATATTAGAGGGCGCACATAGCGCTGAGGTAGATGTTACTGCCACTTTAGAAGTACTGGAAGCACAGGTGCTGCGTTACCCACAAATGGGAAATACTGTAGAAGCCATTGTAAAGTTTACAGGAGAAGATCAGATTGTGGATTTTGCACGGCGATTTATTATGGAAAATGGAATAGAACTCTTTAATTTCGGCAAGCACAAAGGAAGACCTGTAACGGATGTGCTGAAACAAGAACCCCAATACTATGATTGGATGATGAAGGGAGATTTTCCACTTCATACCAAACAAAAACTCACCGAAATTTTAAACCGCACCCTGTTAAAAAAGAACTAATCAATCAACAGTACATTGCAAATGAACAGCGCAGTTTACATTTCATTTATATTGCAGTAAGATTTTTAGCTTTTGGAAAAACTTGTTATTATACCCACTTTCAATGAGATTGATAATATAGAAACGATTATCAAAACAGTGTTTCAATTAAACACAGGCTTTCATGTGCTGATTATTGATGACGGTTCTCCCGATGGTACTGCAGATATTGTAAAAAGGCTTATACCACAATTCAGCAATCAATTATTTTTAGAAGAGCGTAAAGGAAAGCTTGGCCTAGGTACTGCCTATATTCACGGATTCAGATGGGCAATAGACAGAAATTATCAATTCATTTGTGAAATGGATGCAGACTTTAGTCATAACCCAAAAGACTTAGAACGTTTGTATTATGCCTGTAAAAACGAAGGCGCAGATGTAGCCGTGGGCAGCCGGTATACAAAGGGTGGAGCTTTGGCAAACTGGCCATGGGACCGGATTTTTTTATCAAAAGGAGCATCGCTTTATACAAGAATGATTTTGTGGATGCCTGTGAAAGATCCTACTGCCGGGTTTGTTTGTTATAAAAAAGAAGTATTGGAAACCATCAATCTGGAAGAAATTACATTTGTAGGATATGCCTTTCAAATTGAAATGAAATTTGCAGCATGGAAACTGCATTTTAAAATAAAAGAAGTGCCCATTACATTTATTGACCGTAAAATGGGTGTAAGTAAAATGAATAAAGGCATTGTAAAAGAAGGCATCCTCGGTGTGCTTCAGCTACGGTGGCAGAGCATGTTTAAAAATTACCGCAAGCGAATTAAAAATGCCGGAACTATTGCAGAAATGAATACCACTGCATAAGCTTAAAATAAATCTCTAAAGCATTCCTGTTTTGTATTTCTTTGTGAAGTACATGAAGAAAGCATTTTTACAACTTCACTTATCCGTTTTTCTTGCAGGCTTTACCGGAGTGCTGGGCAAGCTTATTACCTTAAATGAAGGTTTGTTGGTTTGGTACAGATTATTAATAACTGCCGTTACCATGTGGGTACTTTTTTCACTCACCAAAAAATTGCAAAAAATTTCATGGGTGCAAATTTTAAAATTATCTGGTGTAGGTTTTTTAGCAGCTATGCATTGGGTAACATTTTATGGAAGTATAAAAATTGCAAATGTTTCAGTGGCCTTGGTTTGTTTTTCTGCTGTAGGTTTTTTTACGGCAATTGCAGAACCATTGCTTGAAAAGAAACGATTTAATGTAAAAGAAATACTGCTTGGCTTACTGGTTATTGCAGGCATCGGAATTATTTTTCATTTTGATACAAGGTATAAAACAGGAATCATCCTGGGTGTGGCCTCGGCTTTGTTTCTTGCATTTGTAATGGTGTTGCTCCGCAGGTTTTTACATAAGTTCAATAGTGAAACTGTACTTACGTATCAACTAAGTGGCGGGTTTGTTGCACTTAGTTTTTTAATGCCCTTGTATTTATCTTATTTTCCTGTAACAACTATTTTGCCTGGCTGGACAAATTTTGGCTGGCTTTTATTTTTAGCATGGGTTTGTTCTGTGTGGGCTTTTACATTAACAGGCAATGCATTGAAAAAGCTTTCGGCTTATACGGTAAACCTCAGTTTTAATTTAGAACCATTGTATGGAATAGTACTTGCGTTTATTTTATTTAATGAAAACAAAGAATTAGGCATGAGTTTTTATGCTGGCGCATTTTTAATTTTAGCCAGTGTAATTATACATACACTTTTGGTTTGGAAGGAGCATAAAACGAGTGCATAGAAATTGTAATGTGCGAATAGGTGATTAAAGAGTTAATTACGCAAGATGCCGAGGCGGAGAACTTACTGAGAAAAACAAGTTTTTGGAGTGATAAAAAACGGATTCTTGTTCGACAGAAATTATTATAAAAATCAGCTTGATATATTTGTTTTTATGCAAAGTTCGTTTTGTGTGCAGCCCTTCTTTCTGTCAAACTGCTGCTTTCGCTTTTACAAGGAGTTCTTCAATTAGTTCTGTATTTTCATCCATTTCCTTTGCTTTTAAAAATAAACTTTCAGCTTTTTGAAGTTGATTTAGCTTGAGGTGATAAATTCCTAAGTTCCTATAAGCATATGAATTCTCCTTGTCCAATTGAATTGAGTAGTTAATATCAGCTAAACCTTCAGCAATTTTTTCAATTTCAATCTTGGCATGTCCTCGGTTGTTGTATGCGTATGCAAACTCTGGTTGTATAATAATAGCTTTATTAAAGTAGGGGATTGCTTCGGTAAACTTATTTTGTTTGTTAAGTTCATAGCCAATAAGATTAAGGGAATATGGGTTATCAGGATTTAAATCAAGTGATTTCTGTAAATTATTATCTTTCTCTTCATTCAATTGTAAGAATGAACATACGAAACCGAAGTTGTAGTAATCATCAGAATTCATCTGTTCTGCACTTTCAAACGTTTTTAAGAGTTCGTATGCTTTATTATAGTCTTTCAAGAAAATGTAAGATGTATAAGCAAGTCTGTATACATCATCAAAGGAATATCCTTTTCTTAGAAATTGCTCAAACAGAGGTGCTGCTCTTTTAAATTCCTTATCATTGTATAAATCTGCTGCAATTTGATATTCTTTTGAAAATTTTTTCAATCCAAATAGTTGTCTAAGTTTCGTACCGTCATTATAAGTAGCCTGGCCGTTAGGCAACGCTTGAGGTACATTGCTAGGAATGATGTTAGAAAGAAAATCGAAAATTGAGCATAACGTAAAAAATACCATTATCATCTTAAATGTACCATGCATGTCATATTTAAAGACATAATAGCTTGTCACCCCTGCAATTGTTAATGAAGCTAAAGGTCCACCAAGAATGAAAAGAATTTTTTTTAGCAAAGACATATCTGTTGATGAAGGTGAACACAATCCTGTTTTCCAAAATAATGTTTTCCTAACCCAGAATTCTAAAAGACCAATCTTAAATCGAAAACTCTTAGTTGTTTCTCCAAATGATCCAATATAAACTGTCACTTTTTTTCCTGTAAAAATAAGTGCAGGAATTGCATGGCCTAATTCATGAAGCAATACAGTAATTGGATGAGATACTATTAGAATTATAACTCCCATTAACAAGAAAAGTAATAAAGTCCACTGCATTCTATAGTAATTTTTCGGGTTGCTTATGACACAAATATATTTATATAAAATTCAGTGTTAACGAAAAATCAAAAATTAAAAATCAATAATTTAATGTTTTACTTTTTGTATGGTTGTTAGTATCATCACATTTACCAAACAATATCCCCTAATGTAGCCTTTCAAAATTACCCCAATAAAAAACACTTCCTTGCAATATCTTACTTCAAAATCTCACTCACATGCTTTTGAATGCCTTCTGCAATTTTCCGTGTAGGTACGTCATTAGCATCTCCATCAAAGGGGTCTTCAATTTCTTCGGCAATTAATTCTAAACTGGCCAATACAAAAAATACAAAAGCCACTACAGGTATTACATAATATCCCAGGCTAAATACAAACCCAAACGGAAGTGTCATTACATAAAAGAAAATAAATTTCTTTACAAATACGCTGTAAGAAAATGGAATAGGTGTGTTTTTAATTCGTTCACATGCGCCGCAAATATCTGTAAGGCTCATCATCTCCGGGTTTAATGCCAGCAATTGATCGCCTGTAATTTTTCCTTCTTTATAAAGTTGAGTGATCTTTTGTACAAGTAAGGACGCTACCTGATTAGGAATATGTTTTTCATGATCATAAAAATGTAACTCAGGATGTTCTTCTGCATCTAATTCCATACGCACATCTTCTGTATTTAAATGATTGCGGAGTACCGCAGCATAATTAATTATTAAACTCCGCATTTGTGTTCTGGAAATAGCATCGGCAGGAGATAAGGCTGCATTTAATTTCATTGCCATACTGCGGCTATTGTTTACCAATGCTCCCCAAAGTTTTCTCCCTTCCCACCACCGGTCATAAGCAGTATTGGTTCTAAACACAAGCAATAATGAAAGAACAAAACCAAGCAGATTATGAAGCAGTGTGAGATTTTTTAAATAGTTGTTGCCGGAGAGTTTCCATACTTCCAGCTCAAGAAAAGCAATAAGTCCGGAGTATAAACTGATGGCAATAAGCATTGGAAAAAGTTTCCGCACAGTATCTGCCTTATGCAATCGAAAAATAAACGTAAACCAATCTTTGGGTTGATAACTGATCATGCTGCTAAAATAATAAAGCCTTGGCAGATGACAGGTTGAAAGTTTGAAACATTCTGAGCAAATTTTTAGCCATTAGTAAAAAACTGCTATTTGGTTTCCATCTTTGGCTTAACTTGTTTTCTTTTTTAAAACCAACTATCATGAGAAAAGGATTACTTCTTTCCCTGTTATTTTTTACGGTTATAACAACCATTGCACAAACTAAAAAACCATTAGATCATTCTGTGTACGATCAATGGCAGAGCGTACAACAACCACTAATAAGCGCAGATGGTAAATGGGTGGTGTATTTGATAAACCCACAGGAAGGTGATGGGGAATTGATTATACAATCAACTGATGGTGTTTATAAAAAAATAGTTGCCCGTGGTTACAACCATGTAATTTCTGAAGACAGCCGTTATGTGGTTTTTAAAATCCGTCCGCTTTTTAAAGATACCCGTGATGCAAGAATAAAAAAGAAACGCCCGGATGATATGCCCAAAGACAGTTTGGCAATGATTGAACTTGGAAAAGACAGTGTGTGGAAAACACCAAGAGTAAAAACGTATAAAACTCCTGAAAAAGCTGGTGGATGGGTTGCTTATCATCTGGAAAAATCATTACCTGCTCCGCCTGCTGCCGCACCTAAGCCAGATTCTGTAACCCAAATTAATAAGATGGTGGCAATGGCCGATAGTTTGATGCGAGTGGCAGACAGTTTAAAGCTAAAAGCCATTGAAGCAAGAACAAAAGGGTTGGGTGTTTTGCAAGCTCCCAAAAGAGAAGCGAGGCCACAGGCAAAACCTGCCGAAGATCCCATAGAAGAAGGTACTGATTTGATGGTGCGAAATACAGGTACAGGAGAAGAAAAGAAATTTAAACTGGTGAGTGAATATTTCTTCAGCAAAAATGGAAATGCATTATTAATTGAAACAACGAAAAAGAATGGCGATACACTCAGCAAGGCATTGGTATTGTGGATGAACACTTCCACAGGAAAAATTGATACAGTGCTCAAAGGTTTTAATGATGCAAAGAATTATGCAATGGATGAAGAGGGCAATCAACTGGCATTTGTTGCAGAACGGGATAGTGTAACAAAAGCACTAAAGAAATTTTACAAACTCTGGTATTATAAAACCGGCACGAATGAAGCAAAATTAAAAGTGGACAGAAAAACTGCCGGTGTAAAAGATGGATTTACAGTAAGCCCTGATTACATAAATAAATTCAGTAAGAATGGTAGCCGATTGTTTTTAGGAATAGCACCTATTCGCCAGCCAAAGGATACAACCTTAGCTGATTTTGAAACTGCAAGGCTTGACATCTGGCATTACAATGATGATGAACTGCAGCCTCAGCAATTGGTACAGTTGAATAATGAACTGAGAAGAAGTTATTTGGGAGTGATTAATAACAATGCAGATGGTGTAACGCCTCTTGCTGATGAAAATCTGGAACGCATCAGTTTAACTGATGATGACAATGCTGATATAGCATTGGGTGAAACAAGCAAAGGATATAGAGTACAAAATCAATGGGAGCAGCATCAATTTAATGATGTTTACTTAGTAAATATCAACACTGGTGAACGGAAATTGATTGCTAAAAAATTGCGTGGAGGTGCAGATATTTCGCCCAAAGGAAAATTTGTAGCCTGGTACGATTGGAAGCTGAAGCATTATTTTTCCTATGAAATTGCAACAGGCAAAATAATTAATACTACAAAGGATATTAAAGCTCCGCTTTGGGATGAAGAAGACGATCATCCTGATGATCCGCCGCCGCATGGAGCAATGGGCTGGCAGGAAAACGATGCCTTTATGTATGTATATGATAAATATGATATTTGGAAAGTTGATCCCGCAGGTGTAATCAAGCCGGTTTGTATTACAAATAACATTGGACGTGCAAAACAACTTACATTCCGCAATGCCATTTTAGACAGAGAAGAACGCTTTATAAAAACCGGACAGGTATTGTTATACAATGTATTTGATAATAAAGAAAAAGGCTTTGGTTGGGTAACATATAAAGCAGGAGATAATTTTGTGTTGAATGAATCAATACCCGTTACAAATACAATTGCAATTTTACCATTTGGCGGTGTAGTGAAAGCAAAAAATAACGATGCAATCGTTTATACTGCTATGACACCCCAGATGAGCCCATCATTATTCTCAATAAAACTAAACGATGTGCAGGATTTTAAAGCGGCAGTTCAACTCAGCAAAATCAATGAACAACAAAAAAACTATAATTGGTATACGGTTGAATTGCATAAATGGAAAATGTTTGATGGTAAAATGAGCGAAGGGCTTTTGTATAAACCAGAAAACTTTGACAGCACTAAAAAATATCCTGTTATCTTTTATTTTTATGAAAGAGATTCAGATACAAGATATGGTTACCGTTCACCAGCACCCAGTGCATCAACTGTTAATATTCCTTACTTCACAAGCAATGGATATTTAGTGTTTGACCCCAATATTTATTATAAGAACGGAGAACCGGGAGAGAGTGCTTATAATTCAGTGATTAGTGCCGCCAGATATCTAAGTAAAATGAAATTTGTAGATAGTACAAAAATGGCGATACAAGGTCAGAGCTGGGGTGGTTATCAGGTTGCCTATTTAGTTACCCGTACAAAACTATTTGCAGCTGCAGGAGCAGGAGCACCCGTTAGTAATATGTTTAGTGCGTATGGCGGTATACGGTGGGGCACAGGTATCAGCCGTCAGTTTCAATATGAAAAAAGCCAAACACGTTTAGGGTTTACACCCTGGCAGCGTCCGGATATTTATACTAAAAATTCACCCTTGTTTAAAGCAGATAAAGTAACAACTCCCATATTGCTGATGCATAATGATAAAGATGGAGCAGTACCCTGGTATCAGAGTATTGAATTTTTTACTGCTTTAAAAAGGTTAGATAAAAAAGTTTGGCTGCTTCAATACAACGATGAAGATCATAATTTGGTTGAACGCAGAAATAGAAAAGATTTATCAATTCGCTTAGGTCAATTCTTTGATCATTATTTAAAAGGTGCACCCATGCCTGTATGGATGAAAAGCGGTGTGCCGGCTACAAATAAAGGAATTGATTGGGGGTTTAAGATAGAGTGATAAGTGTTACTCTTTATATTACCACAATGTGGTATTGACATAGCTGTTTCAGTGCTGTAGTTTTGACATTCAATCAAAACTACAGCACATGAAACATTCTTATCATCTTTTTCTATTTGGTTTACTTATTGCAGTTTTCAGTTCTTGTAAACAAAACCCTGAAACATTTGCAATACATACACCTATTTTTCCTTCTAACTCGGAGCCGGTAACATTTACATTAAATAAAATTGACGGCACTGTAGCATCGGTAAAGTTGTTTGAAACAATTGCAACTATTAACTCATCAGGCACAGTTACTTCTACAACTGCTGAATCGCAAATTCAAACATGGACTTCGCCCACAACATTTCCACTTGCTTTTACAAGAGCAACGGCCTATTCATCAAACCGACTTATTACTTACAGGTTTGAAGTAAAAGGAAATGATAAAACCTATAATCACCGAATTAGTTTTGCTACTCGTCCTTATCCTGTAAGTAATGCGGCAGCACCTGTTTATATTGTGGGAGATGTGGAGCGAACCCAAAATATTGTTTTTATTCCTGATACAAGTATGAACAGCAGAATGCCTTTGTTCAGAAGTTCAGTTGCTTCTCAAATTGATGAAACTTTTCATAGAGAAGATTGGGTAAGGCGATTTAGAAATTCTTATAATTTTTATATCAATCCTGTAACTGCAATTGCAAGAGATTTTGATACTGGCATGGGGCATCAGTTACCATCTAACTCTGCACAACTTTCTTTTGCACAGGGTAGAGTAATCCTACACTTCCAAAATTTAAGAGATCAGGCAGGTGGTGGATATTTTTCTGCCGAGCTGGATGTAAGAGGAACCATGCTGCATGAAAGTGGTCATACACTTTACAGAATTGCAGATGAGTATGATGCTGCAAGTGCTTCGCATTGGCAGGAAGATCCGTTTCCTAATAATTGGAATACCCTTGCAGATGCACAGAGTGCTGCTGCTGGTTATGGCAAAACATCGGCAGATGCTTTAGAGATGGGTACAAGCGATTGGTTTCGGCTATGCAGAACAACTTGCCCCATGCGCTCATCTGGCGTACCTATAAATAATTATGATGAGCCATGTAAAACAAGAATTCTACACGTTTTGTTACAAAGAGCGGCTGGCAATTAAAATTTTATAACCTTACAATTCATCATCATGAAAAAGAAAATAATATACCTTCTACACATAAGTCTTTTTTTATTTATAATCTCTTGTCAGCAAGAAGATCCCAAGAAAAAAGAATTGCAATTGGCACTTGAAGAAATTGATCGGGTAAAGGGCGACTACAATCAAAATTATCTACAGGACTCAACCGGGTTTTTAGTTATTAAGCATGTTTATACAAAAGGAAATTATGTGAGCGATAGTTTGGTAGCGTTAAAGCGCACCGGAACTTTTCCTTATAGAAATGAAAAGAAAGCAGCACTGCCTTTTGTAGTTTCATATTATACGGCTGCAAATGAACTAGTAGGAATGTATTCCATGGAAAATCCAGCTACCTCAAGAAGCTGTGAAGAAGGGAAAGAAGAAATTCGTTTTAACGAAGGATTGGTTTTTGAAATACTCATACCTAATAACCCTGCAATAAGAAGATATAATATTTCAGTAAATGGAAAAGAAGTGAGTTCGCAAACTTTGCCCAAAAGAATTATAAAAGAGGATAGTGGTAATAGAGATGTAAAAGATACAAGTAATATCAGATAAGCCTTTACAAAGTGGTCGGTGGCGATACCGACCTCAGCGTTCTGCCGTGGCTGGTGTCCTCACCAGCCACCTACAATTTTAAATGTACCCTTTATTCATGTTCTTTACATTTTGGAGGATAGTTTCCTAAATTTACAAAGGAGTTCAACTGGTTTGGCATAATTTAAAAGTAGTGTTCAAATTTTTATAATGAAACAGATTCTAACAATTTTATTCTTTGCTTTTGTAGCTTGTTCTTGTAACCGCAATACCTACTACATTGTGCGTCATGCAGAAAAAGCTACGGCTGCTTCTAATATGAGTAGTGATGTTCCTTTAACAGATGCTGGAAAAGCCAGAGCAAATAAGTTGAGAGATATGTTAATGGATAAAAATATTGGCTTTATTTTTTCAACCCAAACTATCCGAACCACTTCTACTGCAAAACCTTTAAGTGAAGCCATTGGTATTCCTGTTCAAATATATAACCACAGGGATACAATGGATCTATTTATAAAAAGGGTAAAAAATAGTACAACCAAAAATGTATTGATTGTTGGGCATTCAAATACTGTTGATGATTTGGTAAACAAACTTACGGGTCAATCTTTATTATCAGATTTACAGGAAACAGAGTATGACAATTTTTTTATTGTAAAACGGAGTAATAAAAAGTTTACATTAAAGAAAGAAAAGTACTAATTTACTCAATTCCCTCAGGTATATGCTCTTGTTTGTTTTTCTTAATAGCAAACTCATACAAAAAAGAAATTTGTAAAAAATTTCGTCCTGTTTCATCGGTTAATTTATAATCATACTGATGAATAAATCCGGTTTGTAACGCAAAATTGTCATTGAATTCATAACCAAAACCTGCAAATAGCCGGTTGCGTTCAAAAAAAGGGGCTTTGTTTGTAAGAAATAACTCATTCCATGCAGCCGCATAAAAAGTACCAGCTTCCAGTTTCTTGCTATTAAGCGGTATTACTACCTGTAATCTGTAACGGAAACGATTTTTGAAACCATTGCTCGTCCAGCGTTGTTCGGCCCGGTAGCGATGTTCAAATTTTATAGATTCCAGATTTTGTTTCATTGTAAACTGTATCCAGCTTCTGTACTCATCATTTAAAATGGGTGTTTTAAAATTTCCACCTTCATTATAGGTATCATATTTTCCTACCCCTGCCTGTAAAGAAAAATTCTTTCTGACATTATAATTGGCACCTACTTTAAATTCGTAATAATGGAAATCATCATAAAACCTGAGGGATCGAATCTGTCCTTCGGCAAACAAACCCCAATGCTGATCAAGATTTGTTTTAAAACTCAAAACATTAAATGATCCCAATTGGGGGTAAGCAGTTATAGAAAAAAATAAAAAAAATACAGAAACAGTTTTTCTCATAAGCAGAAACAAAAAAGCCTCAAAACAAGTTGAGGCTGTAATATATTCTAAATTCTTTATTACAAATCCCGGTCAATATTAAAATTTTGCAACTCATTTGCTACCGCAGTTAAAAAAGTAGCACCTAAACTTCCATCTACAATTCTATGGTCATAACTCATGCTTAAATACATCATGTGGCGTATGGCAATACTATCGCCAGCAGACGTTTCAATCACCACAGGGCGTTTTTTAATAGCACCTACCGCAAGTATAGCTACCTGTGGTTGATTAATAATAGGAGTACCCATTAAACTTCCAAAAGTTCCTACATTGGTGAACGTAAATGTTCCGCCTGTTGTATCATCTGCTTTTAATTTTCCATTGCGGGCACTATCTGCTAAATTGTTTACTTGTTTTGAAAGCCCAACTAAATTTAATTGATCAGCATTTTTAATTACAGGTACAATTAAATTACCACTCGGCAATGCAGTTGCCATTCCAATATTAATATCTTTTTTAATAATGATGTTCGTGCCATCAAGCGAACTGTTAATGAGTGGATATTTTTTAATACATTTTACAATGGCTTCAATAAATAAAGGAGTGAATGTAATTTTCGTGCCTTCTCTTTTTTCAAATTCTTTTTTCATCTTATCTCTCCACTGTACTAAATTGGTTACATCAGCTTCTGTAAAACTGGTTACATGCGGGCTGGTTTGTTTACTACGCACCATGTGCTCGGCAATCAACTTCCGCATTCGGTCCATTTCAATAATTTCTACATTGCCAGTATAAACAGTTGGTACCATTTGTGGGGCTGATGCAGTTGGTTCAATACGATTCATTGGTACAACTAACACATCCTCATTCCTTGCAGCTTGCGGCATATTGCTTGTAGCTTTAGTGCCTCTTTTACTAACGTATTCTAAAATATCTCTCTTGGTAACTCTTCCTTCGTTGCCAGTTCCGGGAATTGTTTCCAGTTCAACCATTGTAATTCCTTCCTGTGCTGCAATATTTAAAACAAGCGGAGAGTAAAACCGAATTCCGTTTGATGCGGCAGGAACTTTTGCACCAGCGGGCTGATATGGAATTTCTTCTACAGCACTTGCCTCATTTTTTACGGAGTTTGAAATAACAGTTGCATCTTCATAAGGCGTGGTTTGTGTGTGGATCTCCTTCCCTTGTAGAAGGTTGGGATGGGCTGCTTGATTGGTTTCAATTTTTGCAATCACAGCACCAATGGGTACAATATCATTTACATTAAATAATACTTCGCTAAGAACACCGGCTGCAGTGCTTGGCACTTCGCTGTCCACTTTATCGGTGGCAATATCTAAAACCGTTTCGTCCATAGCAATGGAGTCGCCGGGTTGTTTATGCCACTTTAAAATGGTTGCTTCCATTATACTTTCTCCGAGCTTGGGCATTACTAAATCAACTATAGCCATAAGAAAAATTTGAATAAGTTTTTGTTGGTTAGCGGTGGTGCCAATGGCATCGCCTGTTGCGTCGCACAGTTCATGTTTCAGAATATTGCGCAGCAGGGTGTGGCAACAAATCGCTAATCGGCGTCAAAGGTAAAGATTTGGGTTTTATAATTCCTTATCCTCTTTTACAAACTGAAACAACATCAATAGTGCATTAGCTGCTGTTAGTTCTATGTTTTTCATCCTGTCAAACCGAAAATGCATTTTTTTTGCAATCAGTTTTTTTCTGCTGCCTACTGCTATCCAAACTGTTCCTACAGGTTTATCATCTGTACCACCATCAGGGCCCATAATACCACTGGTTGCAATACCGTAATCGGCTGTTGTAGTTTTCATTAATCCGTTAAACATTTCGGTGATGGTTTCTTCACTCACAGCTCCTTTAGTTGCAAGTGTTTCGGGGTTTACACCAAGTATGGTTTCTTTTGCATCATAGGAATAAGCAACTACTGTTCCTTTAAAGTATAAAGAAGAACCAGATACTGATGTAAGCAAATGTGCAATGTAGCCGCCACTGCAACTTTCGGCAGTTGCCAGAAATTTCTTTTTGTCTATCAGCAAATCGCCCAATGCTTTTTCAAGTGGTATATCTTCATTTACAATGAGCCATTCGCTTACAAGGTTTTGTAATTCTAAAAATAAATTGTCGAGCTGTGATGTTAGAGATCGTTCATTAGTTCCTTGTGTGGTAAGCCGTAAACGTACCATGCCATAGTTTGGTAAATAGGCGAGTTTAACCGTAGCAGGCAATGCTTCTTCCCATTGCTGAATTTTTTCGGCAATAAACGATTCGCCCACACCGGCGGTTAATAAAGTACGGTGTAAAATAAAAGGAAGTTCATATTCGCTTTGAAGCAGGGGCAATACTTTATCAATCATCAATCCCTTCATTTCGTGGGGTACACCGGGCATCGAAATAAAAATACAGCCCCCTTTTTTAAACAACATTCCCGGGGCCGTGCCTCTTTTATTCATTAATACAGTGCAGGTATCGGGAACTTCTGCTTGTTTCAAATTACGATCCAGCATGGGGCGATTTAACCTGCGGAAGATAGCGGTAACATGCTCCAGCACTTCTTCATTTACAATCATCTTTCCACCAAAATAATCACACAAAAGAGGTTTGGTTATATCATCAGCAGTAGGGCCGAGGCCGCCTGTAATTAAAACAATTTGTGATCTTTTTGATTCCTCATCCAAAGCCTGCCAAATATCTTCCCTGTTATCGCCCACCGCTACACGTCGGTTTACCCACACACCAATTTTATTGAGTTGTGTACTAATCCAAGTACTGTTGGTATCGATGGTTTGTCCAATTAATAACTCATCCCCAATGGTTATAATCGATGCATTTATTTTTGCCTGCTCCATAATTTATTTATGAAAGTAAGGTTCCAAATGTTTTTTTAGAGCATCTGGCATTACTGTTCTTGCCATGGTTTTTGCATCTAAAAAATAAAGTACAATACGGCCAATGGTTAACAGCTTTCCAGCTTCATTATATACTTCATGATGAAATTCTATACGATGATCTTTGGGTAACTCTCTCAACTCTGTTTTAATAGTAAGCAAATCATCATATACCGCTGGCCTTAAAAATTTTGTATGCAGTTCTACAATGGGCATTACAATTCCCATCTCTTCCATTTCTTTGTAGGTAATTCCCATTTCCCTGATTGCTTCTGCACGGGCTACTTCAAAATACTGGGCATAGTTACCATGATACACCACATTCATTTGATCGGTTTCTGAATAGCGGACTCTGATATTTGTTTGGGTGCTAAACATATTTTTATTTTGTCATCATTCCATCTACACTATACTTTCCGGGGCCACATAATAAAATAGCAAGGTAACCAGAAAGAAACAGAGCCGCATGTTCTCCATCACCAAACAATTCACTATTGTGCGATTTAAAAAATGCATAACCCATACAAATTACCAATGGTAAAACAGTAAAACGAGTAAACAGACCAATGGTAATAAACAAGGCACAGAAAAATTCAGCAAATACTACAAGAGCCAATGTAGCTGTGCTTCCCATGCCCAAAAGATTTGTAAACTCGCTTTTGTATTTGGCAAAATTCACTAGTTTATCATACCCATGGTTTACACACATGGTTAAACCCATAAGAAGCCTCAGAAATAAAAACGAAATGTTAAAAGCAGTTGCAGAATAATTGAGTGATAATAATCTCTTCATTGTGTTTGTAATAATAATTTGCGAAATTAACGGAACACAATCTTTTATCCACAAAAAACTGGAACGGTGTTTGAAAGCATGGTAGCTGTTACCTTTAATCCATTAAACATGATTTTAAGAAATTGGTTAAAATATTTGAAGATGATGTACGTTAAACTGCCAATGAAGTACTGCATTGTATTGTTTTTCATTTTGCTTTTTAGTTTTTTGGCATCACATACAATGGCGCAGGTAACTGCCGTTAACAGAGATCCTTTTCAAAAATTTAAACAGGCACAGGAATATTTTTTAAACGATCAGTACAGCCTGGCATTACCAATTTTGCTAGAGTTAAAACAGGATGTGCAATCAGCATCGTATGTAAATAACTCCATTCAAATAGAAGAACTTGATTTTTATTTGTATGCATGCCGGCTTCAACAAAACGATGAGCGTGCTCTCAACCCATCAAGAGACTTTATCAATTATACCTTTAATCAACCAAGAACCCAGCAGCTAAGTTATCATGTAGGCAACTACTATTTTCGTAAACAACAGTTTGCCGATGCCCTTGAGTATTTTGAAAAAGCAGAAATTGCCAGTTTAAATAATGAACAGGTAGCTGAAGCAAAATTTAGAATGGCCTACAGCTACTTTCATTTAAAACGTTTTGCACAAGCCAAACCATTGTTTAATACCATCAGGCAATTACCAATGGACCCACACTATTTAGATGCTAATTATTATTATGGCTTTTTAGCGTATGCTGATAAACAATACAATGATGCCTTAAGTAGTTTTGAAAAAGTACAGGATCATCCTCAATACGGACAAATGGTTCCTTTTTATTTAGCTTCCATTTATTATTTCCGTGGGCTAAAAGATAAGGCGATTACCATAGCAGAAGCTGCAATGAAAAAGAAAGATCTGTTTTATGATTTGGAAATAAAACAATTACTGGGTCATGCTTACTTTGAAAAAAAGGAATATAAAAAAGCATTACCATTATTAGAGGAATATGTTAGCAAATCAGAAAAGGTAAGCCGGGAAGATTTGTATGAGCTAAGTTATTGTTACTATCAAAACAATCAATTAAATAAAGCCATTGATGGGTTTAAACAATTAAGTGGCAATCAGGATTCATTAAGCCAAAGCGCTATGTATCTTTTAGGCGATGCGTATTTAAAAACCAATCAAAAAGAAAATGCAAGAAATGCTTTTTCATTTTGTGCAAGCAACAGCAGTAACCAACAGCAGCGGGAGGTTTCTTTATTTAACTACGCCAAGCTTTCTTACGAACTCGGTTACCAAGGCGTAGCCATAACTGAGTTTAAGAAATTTTTAAATGAGTATCCCCGGAGTATTTATAATAAAGAGGCAAAAGAGTTACTAGTTGGCTTATTAGCCGGCACCAGTAATTTTAAAGATGCATTGGTATTAATTGAATCGCTTGATGAACGGGGTGATGCAACAAAAAAATTATACCCCCGCATCTTATATGGCCGTGCTGCTGAGTTTATGAATGACGGAGAGTTAAATAAAGCAGAAGAATTGTTTGATAAAATTTTGAAAGACCCATACAATGCACCTGTACTTGCACTTACTCAGTATTGGAAAGGAGAAATAGCTTACAGAAATAACCGTTTGGATGATGCTATGGAATTTTATCACAAGTTTTTACAAAGCGGTAGTGCAGGCTTGGGAGAAGCATCTGTAAAAGAAGCGAATTATAATTTGGGGTATTGTTATTTAAGAAAAGAGAATTTTAATGTAGCACTTAGTTTTTTCCAAAAGGTGGTGAACAGGGTAGCACTTAACTCGCCTTATATTGATCAGGATGCTTATATACGCCAGGCTGATTGCTATTTTATGCAAAAGAATTTTAAACAGGCTTTGGCAATGTATCAGCAGGTGCTGGATTATTCCTGGCGCAATGCAGATTATGCACTGTATCAAAAATCGGTTATCAATGGCATAGGAAACAGTAAAGCAAAAATTGAACAGCTCAATACATTGCAGCGATTGTTTCCAAACAGTGTTTTAATTCCTGATGCCAACTTGGAAATAGCTAAAACTTATATGGCTGATGAAAAATTTAGAGATGCTATTCCGTATCTCAACAATGTAATTAATGCTCCGCAGAATACAGGCTTTAAGCAAAATGCTTTACTGCAACTCGGTATTGCTTATGCTAACAGTAATAAAAATGAAGAAGCAATTGCAACCTATAAAAAATTATTGGAGCAGTATCCCAACAGTGAGGAAGCAGACCAGGCATTAGAAAATATCAGAACTCTTTATATTGAAATGGGAAAGCCTGAGGCCTACGAAGATTTTGTACGTTCTACTGGTAAAACCATTACGGCCAGCGAAGCAGATTCACTTGCCTATGCATCAGTAGAAGTAAAACTCAGCAATAATGATTGCACAGGAGCAACTCAACAAATTAATAATTACCTCAATCGTTTTCCAAATGGTGCACATGCAATAGAAGCAAATTATTACAGAAGCGAATGCTACATGCAGAAAAAAGATTGGAAGAGTGCGTTGCCCGGTTATGAGTTTGTAGTACAGCAGGGCAGTGGCAAGTTTACTGAACGTTCAGCATTTATTGCAGCCCGCTCGTATTATTTTGAGTTGAAAGATTATGCAAAAGCTCAACCATATTATGAAGTACTCCGCAATGTGGCCACTACTGACGAAAACAGACTGGAAGCATTAAGAGGATTGCTGCGTTGTTATTATCAGCTTAAAAATTATAATCAGGCAGCAACAGTTGCCAAAGATTTATTAAGCAATAAAAATGCAGGCAATGATGATAAAGCATTAGCCAATCTTGTAACGGGGCGAAATCATCAAATAAATGGCCAATATGATTTGGCTATACAGGCATACAGAAGCGTAGTGAATTTAAATAAAGGTGAGTGGGCAGCCGAAAGCAGATATGAAATTGCAAAATGTCAGTATGATTTAAATAACTTAACTAATGCTGAAAAAGCGGCATTTGAAGTAATTAATAAAAGTGGTAGCTATGATTATTGGGTAACCAAATCATACATTCTGCTGGGTGATATTTATTTTAAGCAGAAGGATTATTTTAATGCAAAAGCTACATTTAAAAGTATTTCAGAAAATGCAACCAACCCGGAATTGAAAACGGAAGCAGTGCAGAAATTAAATATGGTTATTGAAGAAGAAAAGAAAAACTCAAAAATTGATGGGTAACATAATAGATGATTTGAAAATGAAAAATTGAAAATGATGAACAAAGTTTGCCTCTTGATTTTTGTATCTTGTTTTTTTGGATTTACTTCCAATGCTCAGGATACAACCAAAAAACAAAAAATTGAAATTACCTCAGCTTTTAAACCTGTTTTAAAGAATGCGGTGAAAATTAATTTTAATGCCACACCACCTGCACCTGAGGCTACACCGCCAAACCTTACTTATAATATTCCTATACAGAATTTATATTTTAATTTACAACCAGTGGCATTACAACCATTGGCTTTGCAAATTGATTCAGCAGGGGCGGCACATAACAGCAATTATGTGAAACTGGGCTATGGTAATTTTAATTCGCCCCTTGCAGAAGCAGGATTTTCACTGGGCGATGGTAAGAAAACAAACTTTAATTTATTTGCAAGTCATCTTTCACAAAAAGGTGATTTACGATTGCAGAAATTTAGCAATACCAATTTAACGGCACATTTAAATACCTTAGTTCAAAAAATTGAAGTGTATGGCAAAGCAGGTTATCAGCAACAAACTTCTTATCTCTATGGTCTCGATTCAACGTTTAGAAATACAAAAGATGATTCTTTAAAAAAGCCATATCAAACCTATTCAATACGTGCTGGTGTAAGAAATGCATTTGTAAATAGGTTTGGAATCAGTTACAACCCAGATCTCAACATCAATGTATTTGATGATACCCGTAGCAGCGAAACCAATGCCATACTGGATGTGCCTGTTGAAGTAAGAATGGGTACAAATTTTGGTGTGCTCATTCGTGCCAATGCTGATCTTACTTCCTTTAAACCTACAGGAGGAACCGTTTATACAAACAATGTATTTTTTTTAAACCCAGCTTTAATTTTAAAAACAGCAAAGTTGCGTTTGCGGGCAGGCATTCGCCCCACTTGGGATAATCAAAAACTCAATGTGTTACCGGATGTGTTGGTTGATTTCCCCATTGAAGGCGGCAAAGCAATTGCTATTGCGGGATGGACGGCATATGTTCGAAAGAACACATACCAGTACCTTGCTTCTCAAAACCCATGGATTAATCAACCCACCTCACAATTCAATACAAGAATTACAGAAGTGTTTGGTGGTGTAAAAGGCAGTTTGATAAATTCTTTTAATTATCGTTTGCAGGGAGGTTTTGTTGAGTTTTTAAATTTGCCTCTGTTTGTAAACAATCAAAAGCCTGGTTCTTTGTTTGCAATTATTAAAGAGGGAAAGTTACAGGGCATTCATACACAAGCCGAGTTAGGTTTTGTGTTAATGGATCAATTAAATATAAGCACCAAGCTTGATGTTTATAATTTTGTAAATCAGGAAACGGAAGCTGAAGCTTGGCATATAGTTCCTTTAGAACTTACTACGTCGCTGCGTTGGCAACCTGTTAAGAAAGTAATGATAAAAAGCGATTTGTTTGCGTGGCAGGGTGCTAAGTATTTAAAAAATGCAGGAGGTGCTAGAGATCGCTTACCGGCAGTATTTGATTTAAATGCAGGGATTGAATTTAAAGCCACAAAAAATATTGCTGTGTGGACTCAGTTCAATAATATTTTCAACAACGTATATCAACGCTGGAACAACTATCCTCAATTAGGATTTCAGTTTCTTGGGGGAATAAGACTTACATTTGACCAAAACCTGTAATGGCTTTGACGGAATTTATTCAACAATACTTACTGCTTAATAAAACTGTTTCAATAAAAGGATGGGGTACTTTGCAAATGATTTCTGTAAGTGCTGAACTTGATTTTTCTAACCGCCTGTTATATGCCCCATCAGTTACCTTTAAATTTACTAGCAATGAAACAGATGATAGCCCTTTTGTAAATTGGCTTGCAAATCAAATGCAGGCAACTGTTGAAATGGCTGGTCAAAAAAGAAACTTGTTTGTAATTAATTTTAAGCAGTCAATTGAGTCAATAAAAAAAATAAAGTGGGTTAATTGGGGTGTTTTTGAGCAAACCAAAGATGGGCAAGTAGTCTTTATTCCAGATGCTGCTGCTAAAACTCTACTCCATGCCGTTATTGCAGAGCGTATAATAAGAAAAGGTGCTGAACATTCAGTTCGTGTAGGAGAAGATGAAAGAACAAGAGCAGAAATGGAAGAACTATTGCACCTCGATGTAAAAAAGAAAAAACCCCTATGGCTGCTAAACGCCTTGGTTTTATTAACTATCGGCATTATATTAGCTTCGTATTTCGCCAGTAGCTACAATATTTTATGGAACCAACACACCAATTATCAACAACTGCAAATAAAAGATCCGCCGGTTTTGTACAAAAAACATTAGGTTTTCCGGAAGATTATTCCACATTAAACATGGATCAATTGGTTAAACATAAATCTTGCCCTGCCTGCAAAAGTATATCTACGCAGGAAGTATTTCGTGTAAAGGATTTTTCTGTAAGCGGAGAATTGTTTACAATATTCGAATGTTTACAATGTTCCTTTCGGTTTACACAAAATGTACCCTGCCAAACAGCCATTGGCCGCTACTATCAATCATCAGCTTATGTGTCGCACTCTGATACTAAAAAAGGGATCATTAATAAATTATATCATCTTGCCCGAACCTATACATTGAAGCAAAAATTAGAATTTGTAAGAGAAGCTACAGGTAAAGCAGTGGGTATGTCGCTTGATGTAGGTAGTGGAACCGGTGCATTTGTACATACAATGGAAAAAGCAGGGTGGAGCAGCATAGGACTGGAACCTGATGCAGATGCCAGAGCTTTGTCAGTAAAAATATACAATGCAGACGTTTATCCTGCAGAGGATTTATTTGCCCTGCCACAATCGACGTACAATGCAATTACTATGTGGCATGTTTTGGAACATGTACATGAATTAGATGCTTATATTTTACAGCTTAAAAAATTATTAGCACCCGGAGGTAAGTTAATTATAGCTGTACCAAATTATAAAAGTAAAGATGCCAGGCATTACGGTGCGGGGTGGGCAGCGTATGATGTGCCAAGGCATCTGTATCATTTTTCTCCCAAATCAATGCGTGCATTAATGGAGCGGCATCAACTTAGTGTAATTAAAACACAGCCCATGTGGCTCGACAGTTTCTATGTTAGTATGCTAAGTGAAAAATACAAAGGAGGAAATTTAGTAAAAGCTTTCTTTGCAGGATTAAAATCCAATATTAATACAATTTTTAACAGAGAAGAATGCAGTTCGTTGATTTATGTTGTAGAGGCAAAACTATAGGTCTAATCATTTCCGTCTTCTACTCCATCAGGAATTTTTAAAAGTACTTTATCTATTCTATGGCCATCCATATCAATAATTTCAAAATCAAATCCCTTCCATTCCAATTGATCGCCTGCATGAGGTATGCGTTCCAGTTCATGTAAAATAAAACCGGCCAGCGTATCAAACTCCTGCTCACCTTCATTCATCCATTCTGTTTTTTCAAAACGGGAAAGAAAATTATAAAAAGGTATTTGGGCATCTACTAAATAAGTGCCGTCATGCCGCTTTGTAATTTCATACTCTTCAATATGCGGTTCGGGCATGTCGCCCACAATAGCTTCTAAAATATCGTTGAGGGTAATCATGCCCTGTACACTTCCATATTCATCTACAATAAAAGCCGAATGTATTTTTCGCTCTTTAAATTTTTCTAATACCTGATAAGCTGTATTATTTTCAGGAATAAACAAGGCCGACTTCATTAAATCTTTAAATAATGTAAAATCATCTGATACATAAAGATCTTTTATGGAAACGAATCCTTTTATGACATCTAAGTTTTCATCACAAATAGGATAAATGGAATGCGGTTCAGAAAGTATTTTTTCCTTAATTGAAAATTCACTGTCGTTTAAATCAAACCAAATAATATCGTTTCTATGAGTCATTAATGAAGTAATGTTTCTATCTCCCAAATGAAAAATACGTTCAATAATTTCCTGCTCTGCTTCTTCAATAGTTCCTTGCTCAGTTCCTTCACTTATAATTGCTTTTATTTCTTCTTCCGTTACATGATTGTCATGCGTAGTTTTTACATTAAATAATGTGAATATGATTTTGGTGACCTTATTTAATAACCAAACAATGGGGTGTGTAAACCAGGCAAATGCACGCATAGGGCGGGCAACAAGGATTGCGATTTTTTCTGATCGCAATAATCCTAAACGTTTCGGAATCAGCTCCCCAAAAATTATAGAGAGAAAGGTAACCATGATAACTATCAACCCTGTTGCAATATTTTGAGCATATTCTTTTAATGGCTCAAACTGTTCAAAAAATGGAACAAGCCTGCCACTAAATTTTTCTCCTGAGTACACACCTGTTAATATGGCGATAAGAGTAATACCAATTTGTGCGGCAGATAAAAATACTTCGGGATTCTCGGCTAAATTCAAAGCAATCTTTGCATTTACATTGCCCTTATTGGCCATTGCTTCCAGTCTGGATTTGCGGGCAGAAACAAGGGAAATTTCTGCAATTACAAATAATCCGTTTACAAAAAGTAAGCTCAGTAAAATGATAAACTCTGTCATTGTTGTGAGGCGCAAAGCTACAAAGCTTTTGCCAACTCTTGATTTAAATGAAAATAGGAAAGATTATTGTAAGCCACCAAATTGTTTTACATAATTAAAACTGGTGAATTTTCCTATAGCTTTACCCAGTAATGCTCCACCCAAAATATCGAAAGGAAAATGAGCGCCTACATAAATTTGAGCATGACAAATGATAGCTGCCCAAAGAAAAGCAAGCCAAATCCAGGGTTTGCCAAATCGTTTCATAGTTTCAAATAAAAACATAGCTATTCCAAAATGATTGGTGGCATGGCTGGAAACAAAACTATAAGCAGTAGAGCAAGGTATGAGCATGTGTGCCGTTTCAGAGCTTACTGAATCAATACATGGGCGGGGACGTTCAAAAAACTGTTTTACCAGTTGATTGCTTATTAAATCTGTAAGTGCAAATGTGGCCAGAAAAAATAAAACCCACCACCAAAGTTTTGATTTGAAATTAATGGCAACAAAAACCAGTAAAAATAAATACAGGGGTACCCAAATGTATTGGTTGCGGATAAAGGGCATGATCGCATCAAAAAAAGAATTGCTCCAATCCTGATTGATGAGTTTAAAAAGCCTACGGTCTAGTTGCAGAACAGATTTCAGCATGAGTTCAAATATAAACTGCTGTTACTGTAATTAATAAAAAGGTAACAGAAAATTTTAGAATTAAGGGTCAACTTACTTTTTTTGCGATAATAATTAATCGGGGAGATGTTTTTACGTCGTAAGGTTGAAATTGATAATCGCCATATATTTCCTGTATTTGCATGCCGTTAAAGCCGAACATATCATTAAAATCTCCCAACGAAAATTTTGCTACTTTTTCTGTAAACACCAGAGGTTCTTCCAGATTCTCTTCATCTTCTACTACAATTTTTTTATAAAAATAATGTTCATCCAGCCATCGGGTTATATCAAACGTAACTCCCTCTTTACTGATTTCACTTTTATAAACAAGATGTGTTTCTACATAATGAGCATTGAGGTAATCAATTACAAAAATGCCACCTGGTTTTAAGGATTGAGCAATAGTGCGTATTGCATTATCATGCTCCCGTCTTGTACGGAAATATCCAAAACTTGTAAAGAAATTAAACGCATAATCATAATAATTCATGCGAAAAGGCAAACGCATATCATGTACAAAAAATTCTAGGCTTTCCGTTTCAAATTGTTTTGCATCTTCAATACTTTCTTCGCTTATGTCAATACCTGTAACAAAAAAACCTTTTGATGCCAAATGAATACTATGACGGCCACGGCCACAAGCCACATCTAACATTTTAGATGATGGTGCAGGATTTAGTTTTTGCAATAAGCCATCTATAAAAACACCAGCTTCCTGCTCATCTCTTTTAAAATAAAGTAAATGATAGTAAGGTGAGTTAAACCAGTTACGATACCATGATTTTTGTTTTACCTCAGTTTCCATAAAATAAAAATATAAAAAGAGTGCTGAAAGCAATGATGAAGTTGTACACGTTCTACTTTTTTACCCGAAACATATTGTTGAGTTCTTCTTTTTCAACCACGCCATTTTTACGCCAAACTTCTGTACTGTTTTTAAAAAACAACAAAGTAGGGATGCCTTCTACATTTAATTGTTTCATTAAATCTGTATGAATGCCGCCATCTATTTTAAGGAAGAAGATGTTTTTATTGGATGCAGCAAATTCATTGATGATGGGTTCCATTTTTTTGCAGGGTGGGCACCACTCCGCACCAAAATCAACCAGTACATATTCTTTACCTGCTATTTGTTGATTGTATTCTTCAATCGTCATTTGTTTTGAATCGGGAGTTCCTTCAAAAGATTTACCGTTCATCTTCCAATTGCTAAAACCGCCCTTAAGCTCTACAACAGTAATAAAGCCATTATTTCCTAGCCATATTGCGGCGGCTTTACTTCTGGGGCCACTCATACAATACACATACACAGGTTTGCTTTTATCTAATGCAGATACTCTCTCGGTAAACTCTTTTGTATTATTCCAGTTAGCCTGTAAACTTCCTTTTAGGTGGCCATTTCTGTATTCACCTGCGGTTCTTACATCAAGCAATTGCACATCTTTTGTTATTTCTTTTTCAAACTCATCCGCACTTAGTTCCTTACTGGTTTGCCCTTTGGTATTACAACTCATTAAAAAAAGAAAAAAACATATCACCAATAACCGCATAAATAATATTTGTAGCAAATCTACCATCTTCTGTTTGAATCAGTATATTCGAATTCACAAAACAAAATTTATGAATCGATTGCTTATTGTTTTATTGCTGTGTGCTTCCTTTTTTGCAAATGCACAACAGCTTTCTTATTACATGCCCACTTCTGTTACTTACAATCAAACCATACCTACACCCAAGCAGGTGGTGGGGCAGGAAGTAGGTGAGTGGCATATTACACATGATCGTTTAGTAACTTATATGAAAGCCATAGATGCTGTAAGCGATAGGGTAAATGTAATTGTAACAGGAACAACACATGAAGGCCGACAACAAATGGCATTGTTTATTACCTCACCCGCCAATCATGCACGGCTTGAAGAAATTCGTAAACAACATTTGCAATTAAGTAATTCAGAACAAAGTGCAGGTTTAAACACAGCAGATATGCCTTTGGTAGTTTGGGTTGGTTGCAGCATTCATGGTAATGAACCAAGCGGTGCCAATATGAGTTTGCTACTTGCTTACTATTTAGCTGCAGCACAGGGAGCACAGATTGATGATTTATTAAATAACACAGTAATTATTTTGGATCCTTCATTTAACCCCGATGGATTGAACCGTTTTGCAAGCTGGGCAAATACAAATAAAAGTTTAACACAAGTAACTGATCCTAACAATAGAGAATTCAATGAACCCTGGCCACAAGGAAGAGCCAATCATTTTTTGTTTGATTTAAACAGAGATTGGTTACCAGCACAGCAGCCCGAAAGCCAGAACCGATTAAAAATTTTTCATAGCTGGAGACCCAATATCTTAACCGATCATCATGAAATGGGCAGCAACTCAAGTTTCTTTTTTCAACCGGGCGTACCAAGCAGAGTAAACCCCAATACACCAAAAAAGAATCAACAGTTAACTGGTGAAATAGCAAAGTATCATGCAAAAGCATTAGACAGTATTGGTTCTTTTTATTTTACAAAAGAAGGGTTTGATGATTTTTATTATGGCAAAGGAAGTACGTTTCCTGATATTCATGGAAGCGTAGGTATTTTGTTTGAGCAGGCAAGCAGCCGAGGCCATGCACAGCAAACAGAAAATGGTTTGCTTACTTTTCCGTTTACTATTCGTAATCAATTCAACACTGCTTTATCAACCTTAGAAGCAGGAAGAAATTTGAGAAAAGATTTATTAAATTATCAAAAAGAATTTTACAACAATGCAAAAACTGAAGCGGCTGCTTTTCCTGTAAAAGCTTATGTTTTTGGCGATGCATTTGATGCAAGCCGCAATGCTTTGTTTGTGGAAATGATGAAGCGGCATAAAATTGAAGTGTATGAAAACAAACAATCAATGGATGCTGATGGTAAAACATTTGCAGCAGGTAGTAGCTGGATAGTACCCACCAATCAACCGCAGTTTAAATTAGTGAAAACTATTTTTGAAAAAACATTGAACTATGAAGACAGCTTGTTTTATGATATTACCAGTTGGACGTTTCCATTAGCAATGGGCATTCAATCAACTGAATTAAAAGTACTTCCAACATTAGGAACTGCTGTGGATGAAGTAAAGAAACCAGCAGGTAAAATCATTGGTAGCAGCAATTATGCGTATGCTTTTGAGTGGGATGATTTTTATGCCCCAAAATTTTTATATGCACTGCAATCAAAAGGTATCATTACCAAAGTGGCATCGCAGTTATTTGAATCTGCTACAGCAAATGGAAATAAGAAATTTACATACGGAACTATTTTAATTCCATTAAAAATTCAAAGCCGCAGTGCAGAAGAAGTACAAAAATTAATTGAAGCAAATGTAACAGGTACAGGTGTACAGGTTTATGGCTTAGCAAGCGGTTTATCAATTGGAGGTATTGATTTGGGGAGTGGAAGTTTTATCAACACCCGTATACCAAGAATTTTAATGTTGGGTGGCAATGGCACCAGCCCCAATGATGCTGGTGAAATTTGGCATATGCTAGATCAGCGTATGAAAATGCCATCAACACTTGTTGAAGTTGATCGTTTTAACAGCGTTACCATTACTGGTTACAATATCATTATTATGCCCGAAGGAGCTTATAATACTATGGAGAAAGCAGCACAGGATAAACTCCGTGCATGGATCAGCAATGGAGGTACAGTACTTGCATTTGAAAATGCAGGAAAATTTTTAGCAACTGCCGGTATTACCAAAACAATTTACAGAACTGATGAAAGTAAAACTGACAGCACAGCTTTGTTTCCTTATTATTTACGCAGCGATGAAATGAGAGCTAAGGATATGCCCGGTTCAATTTTTGAAGCAAGGATTGATCATACGCATCCACTTTGTTATGGCTACCGTACAAAAACCATAAGTATTTTTAAAGCCAATACCTTGTTTATGGATCAGAATAACAATCCGTATGATTCTCCGGTATTGCTTACTGATAATTCATTGCAGAGCGGTTATCTTTTCCGTGAATACAAAGACAAATTAAAAGGCAGCGCCATTGTAAACATTGAAAACATCGGCAGAGGAAAAGTAATTACCTACAGTGATAATATGAACTTCCGTGCATTTTGGTTTGGCACAAGTAAGTTGTTTTTGAATGGGTTATTCTTTTAACCGGAGATAGAGAAAAGGTGTAAGTGAGAAAATCTTACACCTAAATCTTTTACTAAAAACCTTATGCCTGAAAAAATGATCAATACAATAGTAGCATTTATACATACTGTTATTGATTGGTTTTACCCACCATTCAAAAAACTGATGCCATTACAAACCTTTCGCTATACCGTTTGTGGTGGAGGTAATACAGTTCTGGATATTGGCTTGTTTTACATAAGCTATCAGTTCATTTTGAATAAAGAAAATCTTGTAACACCTTGGCTTACCTTAAGTCCGCATATTGCTGCATTTTTAATGGCATTTATAGTTACGTTTCCTGTAGGTTACTTTCTAAGCCGTCATGTTGTTTTTGAAGGTAGTGCTGTGCGTAACAGAGACCAATTGCCAAAATACTTGGTAGTGGTGATGGGTGCTATTCTTCTTAACTTTTTTTTTCTGAAAGTATTTGTTGAAACATTTGGTATGTACGCTACTGTTGCAAAAATTATTACCACTTTTTTTGTAGTTGCTTTCAGCTATTTTTCGCAGAAGTATTTTACGTTTAAATGAAAGAAGCCCCCTCCAACTCCCACAAAGGGGAGAGCTGCACCTCACAGCCCTAGCTTTTCTAATTCTAAAATTAATAAGATGCTTGCTACATGTTTTATTGGTTGTGTTATGTTGGATTGTATTTTATTGCTGATGTGGAAGAAAAAAGTGTTTGGATTTGTTTGCAGCACCGCTCCCTCTCCAAATGGAGAGGGAGGGTGAGGTTTCTGCCCCCATGAAAACCGAACCCAGAAGAGAGTGACGCAACAGACGAAGCCACCTGCGCAAAAGCTGGCAACATCATCTCTTTTTATCTCTTACATTTGCCATCTTTGATTGCTTAAACAAAACGCATGAGTTTTAACCGTAGAATTTCAACACTTGATGAGTTTACCATTCAGCAGTTGCGCAACTTTCCGCAGGCAACGGGAGAGTTGAGCAGTTTGCTGAGAGACCTTGGCCTTGCTGCCAAACGTGTAAATGTGGAAGTAAATAAAGCGGGCCTTGTTGATATTCTGGGCGATGCAGGAAGCATCAATATTCAGGGAGAAGATGTAAAGAAACTGGATGTGTATGCCAATGACCAGTTTATGAAAGTTTTGCAGCATGGTGTGAGCTGTGCAGGTATTGGCAGCGAAGAGATGGATGATATCGTTGTGTTTGATGATGAGATAAGTAACAATGCAAAATATGTGGTGATGTTCGATCCGTTAGATGGTAGTGGTAACATTGATGTAAACATTTCTATCGGCACCATTTTTAGTGTGTACCGCCGTGTGACTGAAAGAGGAAAGCCATGTACAATAGCCGATTTTTTGCAGAAGGGAATTAACCAGGTAGCCGCAGGATATATGGTATATGGCAGCAGTACCATGATGGTATATGCTACAAGAAGAGGTGTGAACGGATTTACACTTGACCCAAGTATTGGAGAATTTTGTTTAAGCCATCCTGATATTCAATGCCCTGAACTTGGAAATATTTATTCAGTAAATCATGGCAATTTTTTCCGTTATGAAAAAGGTGTGCAGGATTATATTACAGCCTGCCAGAAAAAAGATAAAGCAAACGGCGGACCTTATACCCAGCGGTATATTGGAAGCATGGTTGCCGATGTGCACAGGAGTTTAATTAAGGGAGGCATTTTTATGTATCCCGGTACTGTTGATAAGCCAAACGGTAAATTAAGATTGAGTTACGAGTGCAATCCGTTTGCATTTATTATGGAAATTGCAGGAGGTAAAGCTACCAATGGCAAAATTCGTATTCTGGATGTCCAGCCTACAGAACTGCATCAGCGTGTGCCTTTATTCATTGGCAGTAAAGGAATGATGGCCGAACTGGAAAGTCATTTGCCAAATGATTGAAATTGTTTTATACAAGAGTCAATGGCATGATGCATTCAGAACTTTAAATCTGGAGTGGCTTGATAAATACAATTTGTGTGAAGAAGCAGATATGCTGGTGTTGAATGACCCGCAGGGTATGATACTTGATAAGGGCGGCGTAATTTATCTAGCAAAAAGTAAAGATGAAATTGTGGGTACTGCAGCATTGATAAATGAAGGACATGGGGTGTATGAACTGGCAAAGATGAGCGTTACAGAAAACTGGCAGGGGAATGGGATCAGTAAATTGTTATTGGAAGCATGTTTGCAAAAAGCAAAAGAATTAAAAGCAAAGAAGGTGGAGTTGTTTTCAAACCATCAATTAAAAAATGCATTGAAGCTGTACGAGAAATATGGATTTGTATATGTTGAAATGAAAGATTCGCCTTTTGAAACAGCAGATATTAAAATGGAATTAACTTTTTAAAACACTTAAATTTTTTAGTATGGCAAAGTTGAATACAATAGGGTTGGAGGAAAAAAAATCAGAACAACTGGCAACTAAACTCAACAAGTTGCTGGCAAATTTTCAATTGTTTTACATGAATGCCCGTGGTTTTCATTGGAATATAAAAGGAGAAAAGTTTTTTGAGCTACACCTCAAATTTGAAGAACTCTATACAGATGCGCTGCTAAAGATTGATGAAGTGGCCGAACGTGTTTTAACACTTGGCCATACGCCCATGCATTCTTTTACTGATTATGTAAAAGCATCTTCTATTAAAGAATCAAAAAATGTGAGTGATGGTAAAAAAGCTGTGCAATTAGTGGTAGATGGCTTTCAAGAGTTGCTAATTCTAGAGAGGGAAATACTGGTATTAAGTGCAGATGTAAACGATGAAGGTACGAATGCCATGATGAGTGATTATATTCGTGAACAAGAAAAAACAGTTTGGATGTATTCTTCGTTTCTAAAAAAATAATATGCCCCAAAAAATAATTGAAGTAAAAAAATTAGTGAAGAATTATGGCAGCTTTGAAGCTGTTAAGGGCATTAGTTTTGATGTGTATGAAGGTGAAATATTTGGACTGTTGGGCCCCAATGGTGCAGGCAAATCAACCACATTAGAAATTATTGAAACACTTAGAAATAAAACAAGTGGCGAAGTGTTGGTTGATGGGTTTAGTGTAGATAAACATGCTGATGAAATTAAAAAAATCATTGGTGTACAATTGCAAACATCTGGCTACTATCCCGGCTTAAACTTAACTGAGCTTATTCATCTCTTCGCAGGTTTGTATAACAGAAAAGTAAATGCATTGGATTTACTGAAAACAGTAAATCTTGAAGAAAAAGCAAAAGCAAAATATAAAGCGTTAAGCGGTGGGCAGAAACAACGATTTTCTGTTGCAACCACTTTAATTAATGAGCCAAAGATTGTTTTTCTTGATGAACCAACAACAGGCCTCGACCCACAGGCAAGAAGAAATTTGTGGGAGTTGGTAAAAAATATTCAAAAGCGTGGTGCAACAGTAATCATTACCACACATTATATGGATGAAGCAGAATATTTGTGCGATAGAGTAGCCATCATTGACAGTGGAAAAATTGTTGCCTTAGATTCGCCTTCTTTATTAATTGATCATTTACTTGCAACAGGTTTTGAACGACCCAAGCAAATGAAGCAGGCAAATTTAGAAGATGTATTTATTTCTATAACCGGCCATGAATTACGTGGCGAATAATTTTTTAATTTCACCAAAATATATTTCATCACAATTATCAATCACATGCGAATTATTATCATTGCAATTGTAGCAATCACTATTTCCAATTCTGTTTTTTCTCAAGCAAAAAAACCTGTAGTAAAAACATCTCCAAAGCCCGCAGTACCCGTAGTGCCAAAACCTTTGCTAAAAACCGGAGTTGACAGTTTAAGCTATGCCATTGGTATGAACATCGGTACTAATATGAAAGCTCAAGGAGTAGACAACATAAACTATATTGCTTTTAACAAAGGCATGGCTGATGGAATAAAAGAAACCCCCAAGCCATTAATGAATCAAGATCAATGTAATATGACTATTCAACAAAAACTACAAGAGTATGCAGCTAAGAAAAACTTTGCTGTAAAAGAAGAAGGCAGAAAATTTTTAGAAGAAAATAAAAAGCAACCGGGTGTTGTAGTGTTACCAAGCGGAGTACAATACAAAATTATTACACAGGGCAACGGTATTAAACCATTAGTTGAGGATACTGTTATAGCCCATTACAAAGGAACAACACTTGATGGAAATGTATTTGATCAATCATATACCCGTGGTGAGCCGCTTGTATATCCCCTGAACCAATTAGTGTCTGGTTGGCAACAGGCATTAGTACTGATGCCTGTAGGCAGTAAATGGCAATTGTTTATTCCGAGTGAGTATGCTTATGGCGAAAGAGGATCAGGTCCTAATATTCCCGGAGGCGCTACTTTGATATTTGAATTGGAATTGCTTGATGTCAAACCGTTAAAAAAATAATCAAATTTAAATAAGCTTTCCTTTTGGGAGGTTTGGAGGGGCTTTTTATGGACTTACGTTATCCCATAGGCGAATATGAACCATTGCCTTTCAGTAATGAATTGAAAGTTGAAAGGTTGGCTGACCTTAAATTTTTACCCGGTCTGCTTGAACAAGCCATTGAAAATTTAGACGAGCATCAACTCAATACTTCTTACCGTGATGGTGGTTGGATGGTGAAACAGGTTGTGCATCATTTAGCTGACAGTCATATGAACGCACTAAGCCGTTTAAAGTTTACTGTAACTGAAGATAACCCAACAATAATGGGGTATGATGAACAAAAGTGGGCTGAGACAATTGAAAACGAGTTACTTCCTGTTAATGTTTCTTTAACGATGATTCATACAATTCATGCAAAGCTGGTTACTATTTTTTCAAACTTAACAGATGAGGAATTGAAACGAACTTATATTCATTCTCACAGCAAAAAGCAATTTGATCTTTGGTATTTGATGGGCATGTATGCATGGCATGGGAAACATCATGTGGCACATATTACAAGTTTGAGGGAACGAATGAGTTGGTAGTATTAGCCGATAGTTGTTAGTCAAGAGTTGATAGTAATACACAGACTATTATCAATCTAGTATGAAACATGAACTGGAAAACACTTTCTTCAAAATATCTATTTAATGATGACTGGCTCACCATGCGTGCCGATACTTGTGAGCGACCTGATGGAAAAATTATTGAGCCTTATTACGTTTATGAATTTCCAGATTGGGTATGTGCTATTGCCTTAACAAAAGAAAATAAGGTAGTGATGGTTCGGCAGTATCGTCATGCACTTGGGCAAACTCTTTTAGAACTGCCCGGTGGCTGTGTTGACAAAACAGATGCCTCTCTTGAAAAAGCGATTACCAGAGAGCTTTTGGAAGAAACAGGATATGAGTTTGAGTCCTTTGAATTTCTTTGTAATACATCTGCAAACCCTTCAACTAACAATAATATGATGCATGTTTTTTTAGCACGGGGAGGAGCACTTGTAAAAGAACAGCAGTTAGACGAAGCTGAAGATATTGAAGTGCATTTGTTTTCTATTGTTGAAGTAAAACAAATGATTCGGGAAAATCAATTTTTACAAAGTATGCATGTGACAGGGCTGCTTTATGCATTGGAAAAATTGGGTGAACTGAAGTATTAACTCAAGTGAACTTCCCCCACCAAAAAGACACTGCCACACACTAAAATAAAATCATCTTCTCTTGCATTTTTTTTTGCTGCTGCTAATGCTTCATTTACTTCTTTATACGTTTCTCCTGTAAGATTGTACTGTTTTGCTTTTGTTTGCAAATCAGTTTCTGACAATGCTCTTGGTATTTGTGCTTTTGTAAAATAGTAAACAGCACTTTTTGGGAGTAAAGCAAGCACTGCATCAATTTCTTTATCCTTTACCATGCCGATTATAATATGCAGCTTGTGGTAACTTATTTGTTTTAACTGTTGCACAATTTGTTTGATGCCGTCTTCATTATGCCCCACATCTAAAACAATTATTGGATTTACTTGTATCGCTTCCCATCGGCCATGCAGACCATTGATCTGTTTGCTGTTCTTAAAAGCAATTTGCAAATGGTTTTCTTCAATAGCCCAGCCTTGTTTCTTTAATTGTTCTATTGCAGTTAAAACAGTAAGAATATTTTTTGTTTGATAGAAGCCAGGCAAATCAAGATGGTACTTATAAAGCATTCCGGATGCATTTTCTTTTACAGTAATTGCTAAATAAATATTCTCTGTTTTGCTTTCTGTAATACTGAATTGTTCACTTGCAAGAAACAGTTTTGTTTCTTCTTCTTTGGCTCTTTGTTCAAACACAGGTTTTGTTTCAGGTAAATTTTCACCTATTACAACTGGAATATTTTTTTTAATGATGCCCGCTTTTTCATAAGCAATTTTTTCAAGACTATCGCCCAGCATATTCATATGATCCCAACCTATATTGGTTATAATACTTAGTTCGGGAGTAATAATATTGGTACTGTCTAATCTTCCTCCAAGACCAACTTCAATTACAGCGATATCTACTTTCTGCTTTGCAAAATATTCAAAAGCCATTGCTACTGTAATTTCAAAAAAAGAAGGCTCCAGTTCTTCAATCAATGGTTCAATTCGTTTTGTAAAATCAATTACAAAATCTTCAGTCACCATTTTGCCATTCACTTTTATTCGCTCCCTAAAATCGTGTAGATGTGGTGAAGTGTATAATCCTGTTTTATAACCTGCAGTTTGTAAGATTGCTGCAAGCATGTGGCTTACAGATCCTTTTCCGTTTGTGCCTGCAACATGTATTGTTTTGAAATTGTTTTGTGGATTATTTAAAGAATTACAAAGTGCTAAAGTATTAGTTAAATCTTTTTTATAAGCAGCTGCACCAATTCTGCTGAACATGGGCAGCCTTGTGAAAAGATAATCGATCGTTTCTTTATAATTCATCCGGCGTCAAAGATAGGAGAGGTATTTATTTAACCTTTATCTTTTACCAAAATATAAATAGCAATTATCACAGCAACTGCTTTTATAATCATAGCTGTAGTAAGTAAAAAATCAGCATAGGAATAATGCATAATTTTCATCCACGCACCTGTAACAGAAAACAAAATGCCGAGTAAAAATAATAGTAAAGGAATTTTAAACTGTTTTAATAAAGGCATCTGCTTTAGTTCACATTAAAATTAAACTGTACAGTAACAGTAGATTCATGATCGGCTTTATTGAACTCTATCTTTAAAAGATATTCAATAATAGCATTTTTATACTCTTTTTTGGTATCAGTTGAACCCAAGGCAAAACTTATAAAGGTGCCAACGCCATTTGGTGAAACTTTAATATTTGCAAAAATGGTGGCCTTACCTAAGTTGTCATTAAATGTATAATGCTTGACATTTAAAATTTCTCTCTTTCCATTTTTAACCTTTGGTATACCGACTTTTCCTGAACTACCATTAACGTTGTAATTATCACTGTTTGCATTACCATTTTGTTTGCCCTGATCATCATTGCCACCTGCAATACCTTGATTGCGGCTGTTATTATACTCATCGCTATTATTACCACTAATGCCAGTACTAGTACCACTTTTCATAGTTGTTTTTGCCGTTTGAGGCTTTGGTATTGGATTTGAAACTGTCTTTGTTGATTGGTTTGTTTTTATAACTGGTGGATTATTTACAGGAACAACTTTTGCTGGGGTTGTTTTCTTTATTGGTTTGTTTAGTTCAGGAGCATCTGCATCATCTTTTTCGCTGATTTCTTTCTCTTTATCATCAAATACTTCAGCAATTTGTTGTTTGGGCGGAGTAGATTCCTGCTGAATATCTGGTGCTGGTTCATCAGGAATTAGCGGTTGTACATCGCCAAAACCAATATCGCTATTGCCCAAATTTACTTCAATACCTTCTTCCACTTTTGGTGGAGCAGGCACTGCCATTGCAATGGTGATGAAGAAAAATAAAAGTAATAAAGCTACATGCACAACAACTGTTATTGCTGCAGCTTTTAAATTCTTTTGAGAGTTATCTGTTGTGCTCATATTTACTGGACTATGTATCTAAATTAATTCTTTTACACATAACGATGGAAAACCATGCCAGATTGCATAAGTATAAACCGTCTTTTAAGTAAATCTTATGATTTTTTTATAGGTGATTTTATTTGCAAGCTAATTTGCTACACCATTCTTTTGTAAAGAAAATCAGGGGACAGCTTCATGATCCATGCAAAGAGTACCCAACGTTTGGTGATGTATGCTTTCTTTTTCCGTTTGTTGATGGCGGCAATAATTTGGGTGGCAGCTTTTGGAACAGTTGCTTTCCAAAAAACGCCGTCACCTTTTGCCATGGGTGTATCTACAAATCCTGGTTGAATATCAGTAACAGCAAGGTTTAATTTCATTCTGCCTGCTTTAATATGAATACCTTCTAAGTAGTTACTCATAAATGCTTTACTGGCACTATATGCAGGTGCCCAACTATTTCCTCTGTTGCTAGCAACAGAGGAAATACCGGCAATTTGTCCGTGCCCTTGCTTTTGAAAATAGTTGAAGGCATAATTGGTGAGATCAATAAATCCGTTCACATTGGTTTGTGTGATTTGTTTATCCAATTCCCAGTTGAGGTTTTTGCTAATGTCTGCTGTACCGCTGTTGTAAATAAAAATATCCATACCACCTGTTTTGCTCAATAATGATTCAAGATGATTTCTATTTTCAGTTCCGGTAACATCAAATGCCTCTGTAAAAATCTGATTAGGAAATTGTAGTTGTAGCTCGTTTAATAATTCAGTTCTTCTTCCTGTAATGCCCACAATGTTTCCTGCTTTGCAGTATTGAATAGCCAGTTCTTTTCCTATACCTGAAGTTGCACCGATGATGATTATTTTTTTCATTAATATTTTCTTTTGAGCAAATGCATATTATCAACAAATAAACCTGCAATGATTAATATGAAACTGATAAGATGAATATAAGTAATTTTCTCACTGAGAATGAATACGGCTTCTATACTGCTGAAAATAGGAATGAGATTGCCAAACAAAGCTGTTCTTCCGGCTCCTAATTCTTTAATGGATCTGTTCCAAAATAAAAATGCAATAACAGATGTGCCCAAACCAAGATAAATAATAGAACCCATGATTTTAAAATTCCATACAACAGGATTACTATAAAATAAATCAACGATATAAGCAGGCAGCAAAATGGCTGTGCCTAGTACAAACACAAAAAATAAAAACCCAACGGCAGAAATTTCGGCGGGTTTTTTTCTTGCACAAATATTATAAACAGCAAAACTTGCCGCTGCTAATAAAATCCATACATCGCCTTTTGTAAACTGCAAATGAAATAAATTGGAGAAACTTCCTTTACTCAATAAAAATAAAATACCACAGATACATAGTGCAATACCAATGATTCTACGCAGACCTATATGTTCTTTTAAAAAATAATGCGCCAGGATTACAGAAATGATGGGGGAGGAAGTAGTGCCGATCAATGCCATATTAATAGCAGTAGATGTGTGCCCGGCAATATAAACAAAGGTGTTAAACAGGCTAATGCCAAAGAGTGCAGTAAAGAAAAAGTAAAATTTGTGTTGAGTTACAATTTTCCAACTTGGCGCAATATGCTTCCATGCAAAAGGTAGTAATAAAACAACTGCTGTAAACCAGCGAAAGAAAGAAAGAGCAATAGGAGAAATTTCTTTATTGATGGCTCTTGCAATGATGAAGTTCCCGCTCCAGATGATAGTGGCTGCCGCAGCTAAAAGTATTCCTAATAGAATATGATGCTGAGCGGAGGTTTTGTTCATTTATCAAATATAGGAGAGTATTATTTTAAAAGATCTGCGATTAAATTGAGAACGATTTTGTGATTTGCTTATTTAAAATCTCGCCATTTAATTATGTGCAAAATCCACTTCATAATTCCCTCTTATCCTTTCTATCGGTGGATTAAAATATCCAAACTTCAAATCAGGAAACTCATCCCGTATTAAATCCATCATTTGTTTTACGCCCAGCATTTCACCCGTTTCAATAATTCCCAGTTTGCCCATGTACCAATCGGGATCGATATTAAAATTGCGCCACTGAATCATTTTCAATCCCGTTTCTCTTATCAGTTTTCGTAAGGCTTCGTATTCTTCCACACTATCGGTAACACCGGGAAAAACAAAATAGTTGATACTCGTCCATCCGCCAAAGCTGTTTACTACTTTAAGGCTTTCAACAATATCTTCAAACTCATAATTGTTTGGCCGGTAATAAGGAGTATAAATTTCTTTTCGCACACTATTTGTACTTACACGAATGGAATTTAATCCTGCTTCGCATAAAATTTTTACAGCATCAGGTTTGCTGCCATTGGTATTTACATTGATACTTCCTTTGTTAGTGTGTTTTCTAATTTCAATAATAGCATCTTTCATAGTTTCCCACATGAGCAAAGGTTCACCTTCACATCCTTGGCCAAATGAAACTATCGGGTAGGGTGCTGTTTCTAAATGCGGAACGGTGAACTCAACTATTTCTTCTGCAGTAGGTTTAAACGTTAACCGGTCTTGAGGACTAACAATACTTTCTTCCTGTGGTTGAAACGAAATACATCCCAAGCAATTTGCATTACAAGCAGGTGAAACTGGAATAGGACACTCCCATCTGCTCAAAGAAAAATTCCTTGCTGCCGGGCAATTGTAAGTTTGGCAACAGTTTTCCATTAAATGTTTCACCAGTCTGTTATTAGGATAAGCTTTCAATAAACGTTCAGTACCTGTTTCAATTTTGCTTTCATCATAACCCACACTTTCCTGCCGGATATCCTGCTCAATACGAACAGCAGTAACATAAAATTTATCATTCAGCCATCCTGCAGCGGTGTAACAAAATAAAGGAAGTGTTTCTGCATTCGGTTCGCTTTCATAGGCGGCTACAAATAAACAAGTATGTGCAGGAGGAATAAATGCTGCTACAGCCCAGCCTTTTTCACACAAACGCATTTCACCAGTGAGTACATCTATCCCAATTGCTTTGCGTAATGGAAGTTCGTATAAGTTACCGCCTTCTGGTAATTCAATCCAATCAGTAAGTTCTACAGGAAATGCATCCCAGCCTGCTCGGCCGACAGCATAGAGTGAAGTATCTTCAAAAATATTTCCGTTTCCATCGGAATAAAGTAAGTATGGAGAAGAAGTAAGAGTCATGAGTTCTGAGTTGTAAGTTCTAAGTTGAGTTTAGGTTGTATTTGTCAACTTAGAACTCAGAACTAAGAACTTGTTTTCAAGTAATGACTGCAAAATTCGTGAATTTGTTCCAGTTCGCTCAAAGCAATTCCTTTTTCAAAATTAAAATGATAGGTTTTTTTCTTTTTGGAGATGATGGTGATGGAGTGCGGCAGTGCGTTGATATGTTCTATTTGCTCCCAATCAAGATATTTATCCTTTGGAAACGATGAAATGGTTACTCCAAGGTGATGAACTTCCACTTTTTCTTTTAAAATAAGTTTGCGTTCGCAGTAGAAAACATATGCATACATACCTGCAGTAATGAAACATAAACCGGAAAGAATATAGGATTCATTTAATAAAATGAGTATGCCAATGCCTGTAAACACAAGTACTTCAATAAACCTGAACCACGCATTTAATTTGATAGACTCTTCCGCAAACCGTTTCATAAATGCAATGGCTATTACATCTGCGCCAATGATAAACTCAGAAAATGCTGTAACCCTGTTATCAGCTATAAACTCATAGTAAGCGCCACACATAAAAACAAGCCCGGCAACAAAGTGAAGAAAAGGGCTGATTCTTTTTAAATTAACAGATTGAGGATGTACAATGGAAACTGAAAGTGGAGCAGCCATAGCAGTATATTTAGCGCTTAGATGCAAGCTTGCAATTATTCCACACAGATGATGTAAAGTGTTTGATAAAAAAATTACAAGGCAAAATGTTGCCTGCAAAACGCATTCATTTCATCCATTTGCAGTTCACTTAAAACTTCAGCAGTTCGATATTGTAAAAAATAATTTTGTTTTGTGTTGATGGAAATAAAATCATTCTTCACCAGCATATTGTCAATATCAGCCCATGGCATGGTTCGGTTTTTAAAATTACCGGGAGTAGTGATTCCTCTTTCATCAATGTTTACAAAACAAGCAGCAAATAATTTTTGTTCTGTAAAAAACAAGAGAAGTAAACCAACCGCACCCACCATCTGTAACATACCCATTAAATGCAAATTCATAGTATTAAAAAAATACCATGCGGCAAAGAATAATAGAGCAGCTTCTATGAGCCTGAACAATCCATTTATACTTTTTGAAACCGAAAATCCGCTTTTACCGGAGAATGCAAATACAATGGTGAGAATAGCTCCTGCAATTTGTACAACTATAAAAAAAAGATTGGGAGTAGGCTGTTTAAAACAGCCCCATGCATTGGCAATCATTAAAAAAGCTGAAAGTAAATGTAAAAGCCTGGCCGCCTTTTTTTGCTTAGCAAAAGGTTCGTAGTAAATGGGAATGCGATACGTAATCATGGTATCTAAAGATACTATTTTGGATTGGAAGCTAAAAGCAGATTACACATCTTATACAAAACTCTTGCTCCTACATTTTCATCCCATTCATTGGTGCTTATACCTACTTCGTTTAGGTCAAAGCCAATAAACTTTCTGCCACTACGAAGAATTTGGCGAAACAGATAAAATACCTGTTCCGTTTCCAGCCCACCCATTACAGGAGTTCCTGTATTTGGACAGAGCTTTGAATCAAGTCCATCAATATCAAAACTGATATACACATTTTGTGGTAGCTGTTCTACTATTTCATCAGCAATTTGTTTCCATGTTTGCCCTTCATATTGTCGTTCTTTCAATTCTCTATCAAAATAAGCAACCACTCTAAAATCACTGTTACAAACCAGTTGCCATTCATTATCGCCATAATCACGAATGCCAACCTGCACCAGTTTTTTTAACTGCGGTATTTCTTTTAAGGCATTAAACATAATAGATGCATGGGAATACTTAAAACCTTCATACGCTTCACGCAAATCAAAGTGGGCATCAATTTGCAGCATTCCAAAATCGCCATGCTTTTCTCCAATGGCTTTAAAAAAACCAAGCGGTGTACTATGATCGCCACCAACAACTGCTACTAATTTATTTTGATTTAAAAGTTCAGTTGTTTGCTCATATACCCAATTATTAAGCAGATTGCTTCCTTCATTTACTTCTTTCAATGCTTTACACATAAACTTGTTATCGCTTACGTTTTCCCCCTCCGTTATGTAATTAATATAGAGCTCAGCTTCTTTTCGCAGATAATCACTTTTTAAAAGCATTTTTTTATCAATGTCACGCATATAAATGCCACGCTTCCATGCATCATTTGTGTCGTTATCATAGAGTTCCACCTGCATACTTGCCTGCATAATGTGCTCAGGTGCACGGGCAGTACCAGCCTTATAGCTTACTGTAACTTCCCAGGGTATGGGTAAAATGATGAGGTCTGCTTCTGCTTCGGAAAAAGGGAGGCCGAAAATATTATTGTTGGGATTTCCTGCGCTGTTTGGGTCGAACTGCAAATGATCTGTCATGGAATTGCTTGTTTCATAAAAAAGCTGGCAAAGGTAACAGACAATTTTTCATACAACCAAAAAGGGTTTTAAACTTTTACACAGCAATCAGCTTTTAATACAGTACTCAACTTGTTTTTGAATTAACTTTGCAACTTCAACCATTATTTCTTTTCATGAAAACAACACATATTATTTTGCTGGTTTTAATTGCAGTGGCTATTGGTGTGTTAATCAGCAGCATGACCGACCTTTCAACCTACGACAGCGTAGCATCAGCCAAAGCAAAACCCGGAAAGTTTGTTCATTTAATTGGCAGGCTTGATACCGTAAATGGTAAACAAATAGAGTACGATGCTATTAAAAATCCAAACTATCTCAGCTTTCATCTTATTGATTCACTCGGCGGCACTACAAAAGTGGTGTACATGAAAGGTAAACCACCTACGGATATGGAACGCAGCGAACGCATGGTGTTAAAAGGAAAAATGACAGACAGTGCTTTTTTATGCGATGATATATTAGTGAAATGCCCCAGCAAATACACCGAAGAAAAAGCAACCATCAGCAGTACTACAAAATAGTTTTACAACATGCCTTCATATATTGGTGAACAGTTATTACCCGGACAAATTGGACAATTTCTTGCCGTACTTTCTTTAATTGCTTCTTTACTTGCCACAATTGCTTTTTACAAAGCATCTGTTACTAAAGATTTACTGCAGCAACAAAACTGGAAACGGATTGCCCGTACTGCTTTTGTAGCTGAAATGATTTCTGTGATTGGAATATTTGTTACACTGTACTTTATTATTTCAAATCACAGGTTTGAATATGCATATTCCTGGAAGCACAGCAATCTTGCATTGCCCATGCAATATGTGTTGAGTTGCTTTTGGGAAGGGCAGGAAGGAAGTTTTTTACTATGGAGTTTTTGGCATTGCATTTTAGGTGGCATTATTATCTGGAGAGAAAAAGAATGGGAAGCTCCGGTAATGACCACCATCAGCTTTGCACAATTTGCACTCGCTACAATGGTAATTGGAATTTATTTTTTCAATTTTAAGTTAGGCAGCAGCCCCTTTGTGTTAATGCGGAATGAAGGAATGCTGAGTGCCGATCAGTTTCCCATTGGGTTTAATGCTGATGGGAGTTTAAAAGAAGATTATTTAAGTTTTATACGTGATGGAAAAGGTTTAAATCCATTACTGCAGAATTACTGGATGACGATTCACCCGCCGGTTTTATTTCTCGGCTTTGCCAGTACCATTGTTCCATTTGCATTTGTTATTGCAGCCCTTTGGAAAAAAGAATACAATAGCTGGCTGGCACCTGCAAGACCATGGGCATTGTTTAGTGCTGGTATTCTTGGGCTGGGTATTATGATGGGTGCTGCCTGGGCTTATGAAAGTTTAACCTTTGGTGGATACTGGGCCTGGGATCCGGTGGAGAATGCATCCATAGTTCCGTGGTTGGTTTTAATTTGTGCTATTCATACAATGATTGCTTACAAACACACAGGGCATTCATTAAGAGCAACCTTTTTATTTTTTATTCTTCAGTTTCTGTTGATTGTATATTCCACTTTTTTAACCCGCAGTGGAATTTTAGGCGATACGAGTGTACATGCATTTACAGATTTAGGAATGAATGTACAATTGCTTACGTTTCTATTAATTTTTGTGGTGCCTTCATTTGCGTTGTTTGCTTACAGGTATAAACAAATACCCACTATACAGAAAGAAGAACACATTAGCTCAAGAGAGTTTTGGTTGTTTGTTGGTTCATTGCTGTTCTTTATTTCAGCTATGTTTATCATTGCTAAAACATCGTTGCCCGTAGTAAATAAAATTTTTGGAACAAAGTATGCACCTTCTCAGGATATTGAATATTCCTATAATAAAGTATTGATCCTGTTTACAATTGTTATTGGCGTACTTACAGCGGTAGTACAATATTTAAAATATAAGCAAACAGGAAAGGCGCAGTTGTTTAAAATGATTGCTTTGCCCACATTTATTGCTTTGGCTTTATCCATTGCTATCAGTCTGTTTGGAAATATCAACTACAATAAATACGGCATTGGATTTTTAATTGCTATTCACCTGGGGATTTTTGCTGCTGTATATTCAACAGTTGCAAACGCAATGTATATATGGGTGGGTATAAAAGGAAAGATGATAAAAGCCGGGGCTTCCATTGGACATATAGGTTTTGGATTAACACTGCTTGGTATTTTAATTTCATCATCCAAAAAAGAAATCATTAGTTGGAACACCAGTGGTATAATGGTAAACTTTGGATCAGAAAGTAAAGAAAACCCTGCAGAAAATTTAACTCTTGTAAAAGGTGTTGCTACTGATATGGGAAAGTATATGGTTACTTATCTTGGCGATTCAACACATCCTTTAGATGAAAAGCAATATTTTAAAATCAGGTTTCAATACAAAAATTCAACAGATGGATTTACTCTTTATCCTGATGCATTTGTAAACTATAAAGGCAATCAGCAGTTAATTGCAAATCCTGATAGCAAGCATTATCTGCACAAAGATGTGTTTACATTCATCACTTCACTTCCCAATCCTGAAAAGAATAAAGACACGGCAAGTTTTAAAGAGAAAAAAATAAAACCTGGTGATACCATTTTTTACAGTGCAGGTTTTATGATTTTAGAAGGCTTAAACAGAACTTCAACAAGAAAAAATATTCCATCACTTACCGGCGACTCTGTGTTTACAGCTAACATTTCTATTTACGCAAAAGACAGCAGCAAGTACAAAGCTGAACCTGTTTTGATTTTAAGAGGCAACTCTGTAATTCCTGTAACAGATACTGTAATTTCTCAAAGCTTAATCCTTGGTTTTGTTGGTGCAGAGCAGGATGGTATTAAGCTGGCTTATAAGGAAAGCAATTCCGTTCTTGAATACGTAACCTTAAAAGCCTATCAGTTTCCTGCCATCAATGTATTATGGTTGGGAATTGTTGTAATGGTATGTGGTTTTTTACTGGCGACCTTTAATCATATAAAAAAGAACAGAAAGGCTGTATTGAAATCAGTATAAAGTTGTTATTATTTTCCTTACGCAATGTCACGAGGCGGAGATGTTGCTGAGAGAAACACAAAAGTTTACACAAATCTTTACAATAAAAATGTACAAGAGCATCAAACTACCCCAAAAAAGTAGGCTATGCCTTCTCTATATTATTTTCTTAGTATCATGTGAAAATAATAATCAAGAACCTAGAATACAATTTGGAAAGGAAGTGTATCAGAATGGAACGCTTAGAAGTAAAGGAGCTTTAATTAATGATAAGAAAAATGGACTTTGGATTTTTTATAATGAGGATAGTAGTGTAAGTTCAGAATACTTGTATTATAATGATAGCTTGTACGGGAAGTATGTTGGTTACTTTGAAAAAGGAGGTGATACATTGATTATAGGGAACTATGTAAATAGCTTAGAGGAAGGAGAATGGAAAAGTTTTTACGGAAATAATCTATTGGCAAAAAAGGCATATTATAAAAGGGGTAAAAAAGTTGGTGTTTGGGAGTACTATAAAGAGGATGGAAGGCTTTATAAAAAAGTGTCTTATGATGGAGAAAAAGAAAAAATTTTATTTGATAAAGAATAAAAACAAAGCCCCTCACGGGTAATGACCCGTTTGTCACCTGTAAAAAACTATTTTCTTTCTTCGCAGCAATGTCTCCCCAAAACAATTCTAAAAATTAGTACAAAGATTTTTGGGGACATTGTGTGATACTGGCTGCAATCATTGTTTTATGCTTCCACAGAAAAGCCGCACAGAAATGCGTATAAAATCATTTCTTACCAAAACTTTCACAGGCAGCATTGGTTACTTTTTGTGTGTCTAAAGTATCTATAAATTAGATTGAGTACCTTAGTAGCAAGATGTTGGTAGCCAGAAATACATATCGGTTTATACTTTCACTATTTGCTTTGTGCATGGTACAAATAAGTAATGCACAAGAGTTGCCCCTTCCTGCAAATGAGAAACCTCTTAAACCAGCAAAAACAGAATATGGTACAAACGATACCATTTTTGTAAAAGCCCTCAATATTAATGGTGAGCTAATTGGTGGTAAAGAATTGCAGGAAGTATTTGTGTGGGGAGGCGATCCGAAACAGGCTGCTAAATATTGGGCAGAGTGGACAAGGCTTCGCAATGCAGTGTATGTTACCTATCCGTATGCAAAATCTGCGGGAGTTGTAATGGCAGATGTAATCAAACATTTAGAAAATATAAAAGGGAAAGCAGAGCGTAAGAAATACATTAAGTCCAGAGAAAAAGATTTGCGTACTGCTTTTACTGATAAGGTAACTGACCTTTCTGTTTACCAAGGCAAAGTATTAATGAAATTAATCAACCGACAAACCGGGGATGATTGCTATGAAATCATTAAAGAAATGAAAGGTGGGTTTACTGCTCGCTTTTATCAAACCCTCATGTTTTTTGTAGGCAGTGATTTAAAACAGGAATGGAATCCTGCTGAAAATAAAATAGACCGTCAAATTGAATCCATTGTGTTGGAAGTTGATCGTATGTACTATGGTGCACCTGCGGTTTCTTATTCTCCTCCGTTAAAGTGATAGATAGATCACTTAAATTCGTTTCATGAAATTAGACATTTTAGCATTTGGGGTTCACCCCGATGATGTAGAACTGAGTTGTGCTGGAACATTGATGGTAGAAATCAATAATGGGAAAAAAGCCGGCATCATTGATCTTACCCGTGGAGAACTGGGTACAAGAGGAACTGCTGAAACCAGACAGGTGGAAGCAGATGCTGCTGCAAAAATTTTGGGTGTGCATGTAAGAGAAAATATGGGCATGAGAGATGGCTTTTTTATAAACGATGAAGAACACCAGCTATTGATTATTCAAAAACTGAGGCAATATCAACCTGAGATTGTTTTGTGCAATGCAATTGTTGACCGGCATCCGGATCATGGCCGCTCAGCTAAATTAGTTGCTGATGCATGTTTTCTTTCCGGACTTCGTAAAATTGAAACCGAACTAAATAAGACAAAACAAGAAGCATGGAGGCCAAAGCAGGTATTTCATTATATACAGGACCGATATGCAGAACCTGATCTTATTTTTGATATTTCAAGTGTTTTTGAACGTAAAGTGGAGAGTATTAAAGCATACAGCACACAATTTAACAGTGCAGATGCAAGTGAACCTCAAACCTATATTTCAACACCTGCTTACTTTGAGACCATCATTTCACGTCATAAAATGTTTGGCAAAAGAATAGGTGTGGAGTATGGTGAAGGGTTTATCAGTGAAAAAAGAATCGGCATACAAACCTTTGATGCGATTATTCAAATAGCAACATAACTCCTCCAAAGCATAAATTAACAAGCCAAAACAATCTGATTGGCAGAAGTGTTATACCTTTGCAATGCTAAATTTATATATTCATGACTACTCCCAAATTTGCTACATCAGCAAAATCATTTCATACGGAACTCAAGAACAGGGTATATGCCTATTTTGATCAGGTAGGAAAAAATCCTACAGGCAATTTTATGCTGTACTTTAAAGCGATCCTTTTTATAGTGGCTGCGGTGGCACTTTATACGCATTTAGTTTTTTATACGCCTAATGTATTTATTGCAATTGCTGAATGTATTGCATTAGGGGGCACAATTGCCGCCATTGGTTTTAATGTAATGCATGATGGTGCTCACGGAAGTTTTAGTAAAAACAAATCCATCAACGTAATTGCTGCTTTTTCTTTAAACGTTTTGGGTGGTAGTAGTTTTATGTGGAATGTAAAACACAATATGATTCATCACTCTTATACTAATATTGACGGAGCAGATGAAGACATAAATGTAAAACCCTGGATGCGGATGAGCAGTACCCAAAAACATTACAAGCTGCACAAGTATCAGCATCGCTACTTTTTTGTTTTATATTCTTTGCTTTATATTTTCTGGATTTTTGCATCGGACTATGTGAAATACTTTAAAAAGAAGATTGGAGAAATGCCTTTGAAAAAAATGCATTTGAATGATCATATTGTTTTTTGGTTGTTTAAAGCTACCAACCTGTTTCTGTTTATTGCAATGCCTATTTATGTTGTTGGATTTTTACCATGGCTTCTTGGTTTTTTAGTAACCACATTGTTTGCAGGTTTTGTATTGAGTATCGTATTTCAATTGGCACATACCGTAGAGCATACTCATTTCCCTATGCCTGATGAAGTGAGCGGTCGCATGGCAGATGAGTGGGCAATCCATCAGCTAAAAACAACAGCTAATTTTGCAACAAAAAATAAATTGATTTCTTTTTTGGTGGGCGGATTAAATTTTCAGGTAGAGCATCACTTGTTTCCTAAAATATCGCATGTGCATTATCCGGCCATCAGCAAAATCATACGACAAACCTGCGAAGAATTTAATGTGCAGTATATTGAATACCCAAGACTACGGTTGGCAATTGCATCGCATGTGGCACATTTAAAAGAATTAGGTCAGGGGTAATTTCTTTGCAATAAAAAATAATTCAGTTCCCTCGCGGGCTTTAATGGAGTTGTAACACAGCTCCATTTTTTGTATGTGCAAATTAGTGGAGAAAAGCAGTTGGTATTCTTCTTTGCTTCCGCCAAACGGTGGATTGGTTTCAAATATTTTATTAAATAGTAAGCCGGCTAATACACCATCAGCAGTTAATAAAGTACTCATCTTTTCAACATAAGAAACTCTCAGTGCTGGGTTTAACGCACAAAAAAAAGTTTGTTCCAAAATAAAATTGTACTGCCCTTCATGAGTAAAGAAATCTTGCTGCAGAATTTTTATAGGCTTATTTGCAAACTTCTGTTTCATGGTTTCAACAGGGGTGGAGGCAAAATCAATAACAGTAACATTTGTAAAACCATTTTGCATTAAGTATTCAGCTTCATAACCATTTCCGCAGCCGGGAATAAGAATGGAAGCATTTTTATTTTCAATAGACTTTATAAAGTTTACCAATGGGGTAGAAGCATAGCCAATCTCCCAACCAGTGTTTTGTTCTTGGTATCTGGTTTCCCAATAGGCAGCGGAAAGAAAATCTGTCATGAAGCCGAAAGTTGTTTTAAAAGAAAAATGCCGGAAAGTCGGGAACAAAAAATAATTATTCACTATTGTTCTTTCCCTCTCACCATTTTTCCGGCTTTCTTTATTCAAAGCCTTATTGTGTTCTAAAATAAAAGATATCGTAAAAGTTAGAGTTCAACCAAGGTTGTTGCTTGCCTGCTGATTTTTCTTTTACTTCTTTTCCTGTTTTCTTAAATACATTCTCCAGTTGCATATTGGCTTCGGCAATGTACTTTACGAGTGATCCAGTGTACAAACCATTGGTGCCGGCAACTCCATCACTTGCAACTGAACCCGGATCAGTAGCAAAAGAAATCACTGTATTATCTGGTGGTGAAATCGGAGCAAGACCTCCATCATCATCTTGCCCAAAAGACCCACGCTCAAACGGATTGTTGCGGCAGGCATCTAAGATTACAATATTCAATTTAGTATTGGCATCTTCCATACGTTTTAAAACCCATGAAACAGAAGGGCAATCATCTATCACATCCTGTTTCGATTTTAAATTAGCATCTACCGGTATTAAATAATTCTGATCATTAATTTGTAAACCATGACCTGAATAATAAAACAAACCCACCTGGTAGGTTTCCAGTTTATACCCAAATTCTTTAATTGCGTCTTTTACTTGCTTTTCATCACCATCTATTACTTCCATTACTTCAAAGCCGCTGTTTCTCAGTACCTGTACCATGGAACGTGCATCATTCCTTGGGTTCCTGAGCGGTGTTGTAAACTTATAGCTTTGAATACCGATAACCAATGCCAGTTTCTTTTTATAATTGGTAGTATTCAGTCCTGTTGTGTTGTTTGAACTTATTGGGGTATTTCCGGTTGTGGGATTGTTATTAGTTGGCTTATTATTATTTGCAACATTGGTATTGTTCGGCTTGGTATTGTTTGTTACTGGTGGTTTAGTAGTAGTTGGTTTGTTATTGTTGGCAACATTGGTATTGTTTGGTTTTGTGCCTGAGTTTGGATTGTTGTTTGTAACCGGAGTAGTGGTGGGTTTATTATTATTTACTACACCTGTATTTTCAGAATTGTTGTAATTGCTTTTTACCCAAAGATCATAGCCACTTGGTTTTGTTGTTTCGCCCAAAAATTTACCCATATCCCAATAGCCTTCTTCGGGTAAACCATCAAAATGAAAAAGCTGGCCCCGGCCATTGTAGCGTTGTTCTTTCCATTCACCTTCATACCGTTCGCCATTAGTGTAGTAATACGTTCCTTTACCATTAAACTTATTATCTGTAAAATTGCCGGTATAAAAATCACCAATATCAAAGTAATATTTACCTGTACCATTCCGATATCCATTTTTAAAATTGCCTTCATAATAACCACTGTTGTAAACATATTTGCCATATCCATTTTTACAATCACCACTAATACAACCTGTAGCTCCATCTTTTAGCAAATCTTTTTTTGGAGTGGTTAAAATATTATCTACCCAAAAACCTATTTTTTTAATCCCTGTAGCAGGATCATAGTTAATACCCCAGCCGTTTCGTTTACTGTCAATAAAATAACCCACATATTTTTCACCACTAATAAAATAGTAAGTGCCATAACCTGTTAATAGATTTTTATCAAACTGTCCTACCCATCTTGTGCCATCTTCCCAATAATAGGCACCAAAGCGGTCTCTTAACCCATCTTTAAAATAACCAAAGAATCGGTTGTTTGCAGCAGAATAATACATGCCATAGCCATTATCACAATCACCATTAAGGCAACCTGTAGTTCCGAGAGGTTTGTTGTAATATTTAATTTTTCCCTGATACTTTCCCTTTCCAAATAATCCTTTTTGACTCACTCCATTGGTATAGGTTTTTTCGCCTTCACCATCAAACTCACCATCCTTAAAATCACCCACATACTTTGTACCATCTGCAAACTCAAGTAAGCCAAAGCCATTAAATACATTTGCCAGGCTTTCACCGGAAAATTTTCCGCCACCTTTCCAGGTATATACTCCAAACCCTTCACGCTTATCATCATAAAATTCGCCTTCATACACATCGCCATTGGCATATTGTATTTTACCATAGCCATTACTGCAATTACCGCTAAGGCAGGTTTGAGCGTAAGAACTGATAGAAAAAGATAGAAAACTGAAAAGTAAAAGTGCTGCTACTTTCATGAGATGGGTAGTTTGGGTTGAAGTTACCGCAATTTAATTTTTTCTCCTATACCCACAACAAGGTATTCGTAAATAACAGTTGTTTGTTAAACTTGATGCACACCTTATCTTTGCGCCTAAATTTATTTTACCATGCATTTTGAATTTACAGAAGAGCAGTTGATGATACAAAAAGCAGCAAGAGATTTTGCACAAACTGAATGTTTGCCCGGTGTTATAGAAAGGGATGAACTTCAAAAATTTCCGAAAGATCAAATAAGCAAACTGGCCGATCTTGGTTTTATGGGTATGATGGTAAAGCCTGAATATGGCGGCGCAGGAATGGATACAGTGAGCTATTTACTGGCTATGGAAGAAATCAGTAAAATTGATGCCAGTGTAAGTGTGTGCATGAGTGTAAATAATAGTTTGGTCTGTTATGGCCTGCAGGAATATTGTAATGAAGAACAAAAACAAAAATATCTTACCCCTCTGGCACAAGGCAAAAAAGATGGAGAGCTTTATCTTGGTGCGTTTTTATTAAGTGAACCTGAAGCGGGAAGTGATGCAACATCGCAAAGAACAACAGCAGAAGATAAAGGTGATTACTATTTGCTGAATGGAATTAAAAACTGGATTACCAACGGTTCATCTGCATCCGTGTATTTAGTAATGGCTCAAACAGATGCATCAAAAGGAAGCAGGGGGATCAATACATTTATTGTGGAGAAAAGCTGGCCCGGCGTATCAGTAGGTGCAAAAGAAAATAAACTTGGTATTCGTGGCAGCGATACGCACAGCATTTCTTTTCAAGATGTAAAAGTGCCTAAGGAAAACAGAATCGGTGCTGATGGTTTTGGTTTTACGTTTGCCATGAAAACCTTGGCCGGCGGCAGAATAGGAATTGCATCGCAGGCATTAGGTATTGCAAGCGGAGCTTATGAACTTTCACTTAAATATTCAAAACAACGTAAGGCATTTGGTAAAGAAATTATGCACCACCAGATTATTCAATTTAAGCTGGCAGATATGGCTACAAAAATTGAAGCTGCCCGTTTACTTTGTTTAAAAGCAGCATGGGAAAAAGACAATGGTATGGACTATGCCTTAAGTTCTTCTATGGCTAAAGTTTTTGCAAGCGAAGCAGCAATGTGGACTACCGTAGAAGCGGTACAAATTCATGGCGGGTATGGTTATGTAAAAGAATTTCATGTGGAGCGTTTGATGCGTGATGCCAAGATTACACAGATATATGAAGGAACAAGTGAAGTGCAGCGGATTGTGATAAGCAGAAGTATTTTGAAGTAAGTTGAAAGAGTCCTGTAAAATGCAGGACTTTTTTGTTTCTTTGTAGTATGAATCAGTTACATCAAACTATTAAAACTTATTTTACAGGTAAACCTGTTAAGAAGGCATATTTGTTTGGTTCCATAGCAAGAGGCGAAGAAACAGAGAACAGCGATATTGATTTGTTGGTAGAACTTGACTATTTAAACGGTGCCAACTATTTTCTTTTTTTTGATATGCAAGCAGAACTCAGCAAGCTCTTAAATAAAAAAGTAGATTTAGTTAGTGCCAATGGATTATCCCGTTTTATAAAACCAATTATTGACAGGGAAAAAGTATTGGTTTATGAAGGATAATTTGTCTGACAAAATCAGGCTTCTGCATATCCTTGATGCCATACAGCATATTGACAATTTCAGCATAAACAAAAACAAAGCAGACATCTATACCGATTTTCAGTTTCGTTTTTCCATCGAAAGGCAATTAGAAATCATTGGAGAAGCAGCCAATCATATATCAAGTGTAATACATGAAAGATATCCAGAGGTTGAGTGGCCTAAAATCATATCATTCAGAAATTTTCTTGCACATGAATATTTCGGTGTTGATCTTGAACTGTTATGGGGAATTACTCAGGATAACATACCTGTATTAAAGAAACAAATCTCTTCCATTTTATTTCAACTTGAATCTGATCTGTAATGAGCGTACATAAAGAATTCTATTACCATTTAATTTCTGAACTTAAAAAAACAAACACAACTCTTGTTGCCGTTTCCAAAACAAAACCCATTGAAGATATTCTTGAATTGTACAATCTTGGCCAAAGGGATTTTGGAGAGAACTATGTACAGGAGTTGGTAGATAAAGCGGAGCAGTTGCCCAAAGATATCCGCTGGCATTTCATTGGTCATCTGCAGAGTAACAAGGTAAAATACATTGCACCTTTTGTGCATTTGATACATGGTGTGGACAGTGAAAAGTTGATGAAAGAAATTAATAAACAAGCATCTAAACTCAACCGAACCATTGATGTGCTGCTGCAAATTCATATTGCACAGGAAGAAACAAAGTTTGGATTGGATGAAGAAGAAGTAAATGTGATAATTAGCAAATATGCTGATGCGCTAATGCAGAACACAAGGATATGTGGATTAATGGGCATGGCGAGTTTTAGTGATGATTTACAAAAGGTGAGGGATGAGTTTAAATATTTGAAAACTCTTTATAATAAGTACGCTTCACTATCTACTATCAACTATCCACTATCAACTATCTCCATGGGTATGAGCAGCGATTATACAATTGCAATAGAAGAGGGTAGTAACATGGTGCGGATTGGAAGTTTACTGTTTGGGGCGAGAAAGTAAATCCGATTAAGTTTATTGTTTCGGGTAAGCAGGGATATTCAATCCTAAGGTGATATTTCTTGTTGCATAATAAATTCCATTCTTCATTTTTAATTGAAGAATTCCGTTGCCACCTCTTTGAGTAAGTTTTGTTCTTTCTTGTTTTGTGAGAAAAACATCATCATCAAAGAAATAATCATCAATATAATATTCTGTGCAGCAAGCTTCTTTAACTGTGGGGTGAATGTGTGCAGGAATTGTTGAGCCGGGGTAAGAAGCTGGCTTTAAAGTAAGAAATTGATACTCGCCTTTTTCATTTGTTTTAATCCACCCTCGAATGGAACCATGTCTTTTACCCCAGCCTGTTTCTTTTTCTCCACCAGAGTAAAGTCCTTTTTGATCTGTATGATAGAGATACATTACAACATTAGATGCTGGTGTTTTTCTATCTGCTTTATAAATAACTCCATTAACAATCAACTTTGGTCCAGGCTCAAAATAATCCGGCAATGTATCTATATGTAAAAGTTTTTCAAATGGAATCGGGCTTTCATAAATTGCCTCACAACCTTCACAGCCGCCTCCCACTTGTATCACTCTCTCTTGCTTTTTGTTAGTTGTTTGTTTTCCGTTTTGTGAACAGGATACAAACGGTAAACTAAAACAACTTGCCCAAAGAAAAATCGCAATGACCTTCATACACTATTGTTTGAAATTTTTTACTTCTTCAACCTTCCATAATCAAATACCAAATTGCAAAAGGCTTTTACACCCACATCTAACTGACTATCGTCAATATAAAAATCGGGTGTATGGTGATTGGTAGGTGCTGCACCTTTGGGCATTCCGCCCACATTAAAGAAAAAGGCAGGTGCTTTTTCACCGAAGAAAGAAAAATCTTCAGCGCCTGTTGTCCACTCTCCTGCAAATACGCTTTCTTTTCCGGCGGCTATTTCAAGTGAGGGCAACATCATTGCAACTAACTCAGGAGTATTATAAGTAACCAATGTTTTATTATCAATTGTAACTTCTGCTGTGCCTCCGTTTGCTTCTGCAATATTGGTAGCAACACGTTTAATATTTTCCCACACATCTTTTTGCATCTTACTGTCTAAGGTTCTTATCGTTCCGCTAAATGTTACTTCCTCCGGAATAATATTTTCACGCACACCACCTTGAAATTTTCCAACCGTAATCACCACAGGTGCTTTAGTTAAGTCTGAACTTCTGCTCACAATAGTTTGAAGTCCATTAATAATTTGAGATGAAATCATAATTGGGTCAATGCCCAGCCAGGGTGCAGAACCATGTGCGCCTTTACCTTTTACTTTTATATTAAACCAATCGCTGCTGGCCATAAAGGAACCGCTCTTATATTTTATTTTACCAACTTCTAAACTGCTTGATATATGAATTCCAAATATCACATCCACTTTCGGATTATCCATCACACCTTCTTTAATCATCAATGGAGCACCACCTTCTTCCGTTCCCGGCGGTCCTTCTTCTGCTGGTTGAAAAATAAATTTAACTGTGCCGGAAATATCTTTTTTCATTGATGCCAAGACTTCTGCAGTTCCCATCAGCATGGCCACATGGCTATCATGTCCGCATGCATGCATCACAGGAACCTGAGTGCCTAAATAATCTGCCATTGCATTTGATTTAAACGGAACATCCACTCTCTCTTTTATCGGCAATGCATCAATATCTGCACGAAGTGCAATAACAGGGCCGGGCTTACCGCCTTTTAATATTGCAACAACGCCTGTTAAAGCAACATTGGTTTTTACTTCAAGCCCCAATTGTTTTAAATGCGCCGCAATGAGTTCCATGGTTTTAAATTCACGGTTGCCAAGCTCAGGGTTTTGATGAATATTTCTACGCCATTCAATTACTTTGGGTAAAATTGCTTTTGCTTTTGTATCAATCAATTGTTGAATGGTTTGGGCTGATGCAATTTGTGATACGGCAAGCAAGAGTAACAATGCAAATACTTTTCTCATGTACAGTTTATTTTAAAAAATGAAATTTGAAGATTAAAGAAAGATATGAAAATAGATTATAATAAGGGGGGATTAGGGGTACAAATTCTCCGCTTTTGTTCATGTCACACGAAATAGTTGCTTCAATAATACTCTAAAATAATTTTTAAGGTTTATAAAACAGCTATTTAATCGCAAGTCCGATCCTTTGCTTCCTGTGGCACAAACCATGGTATTGAAAACATTGCTCAGAAAAAAGCACATTTTTAAATTTAATAACTCAGAAAATTTGGAAGAGTGGATAGTGGCGCATAAATTAGTGCTTTCTGCATTATTCATTTTAGCTCCCCAAAAATCAAAACCAAAAAACACACTGTTTATGTACGTAAATTTTAAGCTCCCATCAGCAATTTTAATAACTACATTCCTTTTTTTTACTTTTAGCAATACTTCAAATGCACAAGGCTTGATTGACAAACTAAAGAAAAAGGGAGAAAATGCTATAGAAAAAAAGGCAGATGCAATATTAAATGGAAAGAAAAAAACTACAGGAACAACTCCAACTACAGGAACAACTCCAATTCAACAAGAGAACACGAATACGAAAGGAATTGATACAACTAAAGGCAGACCAAAGCTTTCTGAAATAAATGAAACAGATTTTATTCAGAATGCTGTGAATCCTCAAAGAAACCCAGAAAATACTAGATTTAGAATTGCAAAAAATTTGATGATTGATATAAAAGGAAAATATCCAAATGGGTATCAGCCTAAATGGCGCTTTATTAATTATAAGTCGAGTTTAAACTTTGATATGGAAAATTGGTATTACAAAAGTACTTCGATTCGACAAAGTAATTTTTCTATCGTTATTGGAGAGTATAATAATAAGGCAGTTATACGAATAAATGCCCATGCAAATTGTGATTGTTTTGCAGATATAGTTGTAAAGGATAGCTTATCTATTCTGACAGAAAAACCACAAACTTATCAAGTAACTAATTTCAGGAGAATTCTTAATGACAGGTCAACAGGAGAGCCATGCAGAAGCGGTTCTAACCCAGTAACACAAGGAGGGTGGGAAGGCAAAATCACACTTTCCGCAAATGGAAATGGTGATGTTACGATGAGTTTGATCCTTGAAAATTATTCTCTTGACGGGTTATATAAAAAACCAACACAAGTTGCTTATCGATATCTTGCCAAAAATATAACAGTAGAAAATGAAATGAGTGCTGAAAAAGCAAATGGAATCATTGCTGCTGAGCTTGAAGCAAAACAAAAATATGCAGACTATGTAAAGAAAAGCGAAAAACAAATTGAGGAATTGATGAAAAGTATAAAAACAAAATATCCTGGATATAATTGCATTTCTTGCTTTAGTAGAACATCCTCTTACGGCGTTGATCCAACAACAACAAGAACATTGTGGTCAGATGGAGTAGTTACAGAGGATAATGACTGGACCGTTACAAATACTATGAAGATTGAGAATAAATGTGATCAAGAAATTACCTTTATAGGTATAAAACAACTCTATAACGAAGAACAAGGTTATTACTACGTTGACGTAACACAAAAAATGGAGGCTAAATACTTTTATCAAACAAAGCAAGGATTATTTATGTCAATCTTTACTTCATTAGCGGGCATTGATGGCGACATAATTGTACAGCCTGAATACAATATAGGCGCCGCAAGAATTAATTCAATTCAATGGATCAAAGTAATTGGCAATAAAAAACCATAGCAATTTTAGCCTCTCCGACTTGGTTCGTGGCACACGAAATATTTACTACATCTTAAATAATTTTTAGTTGAATAGTTCAACTATTTCAACGCAAAAAGTTTTAGTTCTTTGTTTCGTGTGCCACGAACCAAGGTATTTAATTCGAAATCAATTTACTTATACTCCCCAAACACCGCTCTCAACTCATCTGCTATTTCACCCAATGTACATTTATGTTCTACAGCTTCAATAACAGCAGGCATTAAATTTTCATCGCTTTCTGCACAGTCATTAATTCGTTGCAAGCATTGATCTACTTTGTTTGGGTCTCGGTTTGCTTTTAATTTGTTGAGTTTTTCTGTTTGTATGGTTCGTATGCTTTCATCAATTCTAAAAACCGGAGTGGTGTTCTGTTCCTCCACCTGAAATTTATTTACACCCACAATAATTTTACTTCCATCTTCAATACCACGTTGATACTCGTAAGCGCTTCTTGCAATTTCATCTTGCATAAAACCTTGTTCAATGGCACTCACACTTCCACCCATTGCATCAATCTTTGCAATTAAGTCCCATGCTTTTTCTTCCACTTCATTGGTAAGTGCTTCTACAAAATAACTTCCTGCCAGTGGATCTACCGTATCAGCCACGCCACTTTCATACGCTATCATTTGTTGTGTACGTAATGCAATACGTGCCGCTTCTTCTGTTGGTAAACTCAACGCTTCATCATATCCGTTGGTGTGTAAGGATTGTGTACCACCTAGCACTGCTGCCAAACTTTGTAAAGTAACTCTTGCAATATTGTTTAAAGGTTGTTGTGCGGTTAATGTACTGCCGCCCGTTTGGCTATGAAAACGAAGCATCATTGCTTTTTCATCTGTCGCTCCAAGCTCCTTCATCATTTGCGCCCACATTCCTCTTGCTGCCCTGAACTTTGCAGCTTCTTCAAACAGATTATTATGTGCATTAAAAAAGAAGGAGAGCCTTTTGCCAAATACATTTATATCCATTCCTTTTTCCAATGCTGCTTTTACATAAGCTTTTCCATTGGCCAGTGTAAATGCAATTTCCTGAACTGCAGTACTTCCTGCTTCCCTGATATGATAGCCACTTATTGAAATGGTATTCCACTTGGGTAATTCTTTACTGCACCATTCAAAAATATCAGTGATGATGCGCATGCTTTGCTTGGGCGGATAGATATAGGTTCCCCTTGCAGCATACTCTTTTAAAATATCATTTTGAATGGTTCCCGTAATTTTTTTTAAATCAGCTCCCTGCTGTTTTGCAAGTGCCACATAAAATGCAAGCAGGATAAAACCTGTAGCATTAATAGTCATAGAAGTGGAAACATCTTCTAATTTTATTCCGGCAAAAAGTGTTTGCATGTCTTCAATACTATCAATGGCTACACCCACTTTTCCCACTTCACCATCGCTTAAAGCATGATCACTGTCGTAACCGATTTGAGTAGGCAAATCAAAAGCCACACTCAAACCCATTACACCCTGGCTTAATAAATAATGATAGCGTTTATTACTTTCTTCGGCAGTGGAGAAGCCTGCATATTGCCGCATGGTCCATGGTTTACCACGGTACATGGTTGCCTGCACGCCACGGGTAAATGGAAATTGCCCGGCAGGTTCAATGTCTGCATCTTTTACATCTTCTTTTGAATAGATTGGTTTTATTTCAATTCCCGAATCAGTAAAACGTTTTTGTTCATCCATGGCAAGATGGTTTAATACAATTATGCTGCACTCATTAATTGCTTGGCTTCTTTTTGCAATAAGGCTGAAACAATGGGTTGTAAAGAAACATTTTCATCAGTAGCAAGTAAGTCTGCAATTTGTTTGCTTAAATCTATTGCCAGTGCATTGGGTGGAAGCATTGCAGCAATTTGATTGATGATAAAAATATTTTGATCTTTTAAATTTTTAACTGCATCCCAAGCGGTAGTAGAAACATACAATTGCTGACTCACATTGTATTCAAATTCTGTTTTAATGTTTTGTACAAGCTGTTGCTGAAGTTGCGCTGCGCTGCTATTGCTCATATCAAACTTGCCAATTAAATTACCAAGTGAAATACGCTCAGTTAAAATAATTAACCGCTCATAAGCTTGTAATTGCAAACGTATCATTTCAGGATTAGTAGTGCCTGCCTGCCTGTATGCAGTTGGTGAGGCTACAGTAGGTTGTTCTGCAATTTGCGATTGCTGCTGCAATAATTCTTTTTTGCCCTGAACTTTTAAATACCAGCCGAGAATAAGAAAAACTACAGCCGTTGCACCAAAGAGATAGTAATAAATGGGATCCATATTATTGAATATGCACAAAAATAGGGCTTTGTTAATTGGTAAATTACATGAATAGGGAATGAATGATTCTTCATAAATTTGTACTCAATTATGGAAGCAGTTACAATAGCACCCGTTACGTTTACGAAATCTGCAATAGATGAATTAAAAAAATTAATTCCTCAGCAGGAGCCGGGAAAATTTTTGCGTGTAGGAGCTAAGGGCGGTGGCTGCACCGGTTTGAGTTATGTGCTGGAGTTTGATGAACAGAAAGACAATGATGAGCTATTTGAAATTGAAGAGCTTACCTGCATCATGGATAAAAGCCACGGACTTTATTTGATGGGTATGGAAATAGATTGGGATAATGGTTTGAGCAACCGTGGATTTACATTCAGCAACCCCAATGCAAGCAAAACCTGTGGATGCGGAAGCAGTTTTGCAGTGTAACAAAAATATTTTTCAAGTAAAAGCTCCGGAATGACGGGGCTTTTTTATCGCATAAAATTAATTTTATACAGCTTGGTTTATAAATACCCACTGACAGGTATTGGTAAGTATCCAAAGAGTTCGTAACTCGCTTACAAATTCAAAAGTATGTTACGAATCTTATCCATTTTTTTAATCAGTATTTTATCGGTTAGTTCTATTAATGCCCAACGCAAACCTGTGGCGGCGGTAGCTGCTCTTATGGGAGCCGGTAACAGCGAAAGTGGAAGCAGCAATAAAGGTTTTCAAACAGTAACGGCTTCTAAAATCATGGAAATAAAAATTCCTGAAGGAGGAGCCAATGCTGCTGCAGTTGTTTATCACCCCAAAGAAAAATTATATTATGCTGCACAATGTGGTAATGAAAGTTTTCCATTGGTGATTTTTGATGCGGATGGTTCCATTGTTTCCAACTCTGAGCAAACTACTTTGATTGACATCAGAGGTCTTTGGTACAATCCTGATACAAAAAAAATAGGTGGAAACGGTTACAAAGAATTTGGATGGTTTACCTATGAGCTTGACAGAAAAGGATTGCCTGAAAAGATTGATGTGTTTAAGCAGGGCCGTTATCAGCCTGATGATCATAGTCTGGGTGTATTGAATACCGATGACAATGAAGTGATGTTTTTAGATGGTTTAAATATTGTTTGTTATACTACAGAAGGTGTTGCCAAAAGAAAAACGATACAGATACATATCGGTTCAAAAAATGAAGAAGAAGGTTCGGGCATCAGTGCTACGATGTTTGAAGAGAATTACAACACCCGAACTCTTATTTACACTGGTAAGGAAGGCACTGAAATAGGATTGCTCAATGTAACTAAAAAACAAGTAGAGCTGTACAATATAAAAACGGGATATATGACAAAGGTTGTAAAACTCTCACTGAGCTTTAAACCCGAAACCTATTTTAATTTTTCTTATGCCAATGGAATCTATTGGTTCTTTAATAAAGAAACAAGATACTGGCATGGGTTGAGGGAGTGATGTGGTGAAAATGAAATCTCTGTCTGTATTTAATAACATTCTCAAAGCACTAAGAAAATAAAAAGCAAAACCCCGCTAAATCAGCGGGGTTTATTATTTCATCAAACTAAATTTAGCTTATCGAATGTCTTGCCCTTGCCAATGTTTTATCTTTTTCGGGTTCGCCCAGTGGTTTATCTTTTGCAAAATCAACCAAGATAGGAGCGGCCACAAAAATGGAAGAGTAAGTACCTGTAAACACACCAATCAACATGGCAAATGAAAACCCTCTCGTTACTTCACCACCAAAAATGAAGAGAATTAACAGAGTTAAGAATACGGTTAATGATGTCATGATGGTACGGGCCAGCGTATCATTGATCGCTTTATTAATAATTGTTGTTTTATCCTGCCCAAACATGGTACGGCTATATTCACGAACACGGTCAAATACAATTACAGTATCGTTCATACTAAAACCAATTACGGTTAACACGGCCGCAATAAAGTGCTGATCAATTTCCAAGGGAAACGGCACAATATTTTTTAAGAAAGAGAAAACGGCTAAAGTTACCAACACATCATGCATTAACGAAAAGATAGTTCCTAAAGAATATCTCCAATCACGGAAACGAACAAAGATGTAAATGGTAATAGCAAGCAGAGAAAGGAGGGTAGCCCACAATGCACCTTTCTTTAAATCATCAGAAATAGTAGGCAATACCGTTTGTGATTTCAATTCGTACTCATCATCAAACTGCTTGTAAGAAATGCCGGCGGGTAAAAAGGATTTCAAACCATTATACAATTTAATTTTTACCTCTTCAGTTACTTCCACACCGGTTTTTTCAATTAAGAAATCGGTGGTAATATTTAATTGCTTATCGCTGCCCACAGTTTTTATAATAGGAAACTTACCAAACTCTTTATTTAATGCAGTGGCTACTTCTTCATTGTTCATTGATTTTTTAAAATCAACGGTGTAGCTTCTTCCTCCACGGAACTCCACTCCATAATCAAATCCGTTGATAACGGCAGCAATACCAAGGATCAATACCACCAATGAAATACCGTACGCAATTTTTCTGTACTCGATAAACTTATAAGCAGCATGTTTAAATATTCTGCGGCTTACCGTTGTGAAATATTCAAAGTGGCGGTTCTTATTTGTCCAGTAATCAGTTATTAATCGGGATACTAAAATTCCGCAGAATAACGACAAAAGAATACCAATGATTTGTGTGGTAGCAAAACCAAGTACAGGGCCTAATCCAAATTTAAAAAGAATTAAAGCAGTTAACAGGGTTGTAACGTGTGCATCCAATACAGGTGCAAGCGAACGACGGTAACCATCAGCAACTGCCTGCTGATAAGTTTTTCCTTTAGTAAGCTCTTCTTTAATACGTTCAAAAATAATTACGTTCGTATCCACCGCCATACCAATAGTCAATACCAAACCTGCAATACCTGCAGCAGTTAAAGTAGCACCCAGCGAACTGAGCACACCCACTGTAAACAGTAAATTTAAGATCAAGGCAATATTAGCAACCCATCCACCTGTATTATAATACACAAGCATGAGTATGAAGATGACCACAAACGAAATGATAAAAGCCATGGCTCCACCTTTAATAGCAGCTTTACCCAGTGTGGCACCTACTACTTGCTCCTGTACAATTTTTGCCGGAGCTGGAAGTTTACCCGTTTTTAAAATGCTTGATAAATCCTGTGCTTCCTGAACGGTAAAGTTTCCCGAGATTTGAGATACACCACCAGAAATTTTTCCATTATTTACAAAAGGGGCAGAGTAGATATAATTATCAAGTGCAATGGCAATAGCATATTTTTTATCATACGCATCACTTGTCATTTTCTCCCATTCTGTAGCTCCTTTTTTGTTCATGATCATTTCTACAATGGGCTGGTTTGCCTGGCTGTAATCCTGTCTTGCATCTGCAATAGCATCACCACCCAAACGTGGAGCATCGGTGCCTGATCTTTTCTTGATCAAATACACTTCAATAATGCTTTCGCCCTGTTTTGTTTTTTCAGGCTTGGCACCATACACAAATTTGAGTGTAGCAGGCAAAGAGCTTTTAACCGTTTCAAGATTTACATATTGAGAAAACTTACCCGTATCAATAACACGTACAAAACCAAGTGATGGTGAACCCGGTTGCTGACGCTGTACAAGTAATTGTGAAAACGGAGTGTTTGCACCTGTAGGTAAAGCCGGTTTCTTAGTTGTATCAACTATAGCAACTCCATTTGAATCAAGCCTTACAGTATCTTTTACTCCACTGATATAGTTTTTTACTAACTCATCAATGCTTGCTAATCCTGCAAGCTCAGAGTTATTATTCGTATATGTTTCCCAAAACTCTAAGTTGGCAGTTGCCTGCAAATACTTGCGTACACGCTCAGGATTATCCTGTACACCTGCCAGTTCTACATTGATGGTTCCTTTATTTTTATCTAAGTTGATATTGGGTTGAGCTACACCAAACTGATCAATACGGGCAGTTAAACGCTCATAGGTTCTGGTAACAGCAAGATTGGCTTCTTCTCTTATTACTTCAATTACCTGTGCATCGGTTGAGGTTACTTTTATTCTGCTTGTTTGTGATGTGCCTGCAAAAAATCCTGCCAATTTACCATTAGGATTGGTTTCTTTAAACGCTGCTAAAAACAACGTGACAAAATCAGCATCGCTGTTTGCTTTTTGTTGGATAGCTCTGTCTAATGCTTTATTTAAAACAGGATCTTTAGGATTATTACTCATGGAGCGAATCAATCCATCCAGGCCCACTTCGAGTGTTACATTCATACCGCCCTGCAAATCCAAACCGAGGTTGAGTTCTTTTTCAATTGCATTTTGATACGTTAGTTTCGGATATAGAATAGGAACGTTCATGATCTGTTTTTCCTTCATGCTGTCTAAGTACCTGCGGTACACAGCATTTAAAGCAGAATCTTTTGTTTCCTTAGAAGAAGTGCCGAAATTGTTTTTTACAAATTTTTCAGCCTTTGCTTTTTGTTTACTTTCAAAATTGTTTACAATCCAAGTAAAACTCAATTGGTAAAGCGATATCAAGATTAATGCAACCGCAAAAAACCTTACCAAACCTTTCAGTGCCATAATAAAAATTTAAATTTGGGTTCTTTTTATAACTAAGATGCCTGCCAAAGCACAGGGCTTTAGAAGGCGGGCAAAGATAGGAGTTTCAGACTTACAGCCAACTGCTAAAAACAGCCTGTTTTCCTGCTTTTTTAAGGCACGGGAAACAGTGAATGCCTTATTTTTGGGCATGTTCAAACACACCGCCACAGCTATGGCTTTTGTTTTACTGCTGCATTTGTTTTACGGGTGCAGAACGGTGAAGCCTGCAGTTTCAAAAGAAAATATGCTGGAACAATTGATGGCTGGCAACCCTGCTTTTGCTGATGTTCTCAAAAACAGAGACTCACTAAGGGTGCAAATTGTTTATACTAAAATTGACAGAGACAGCCGCAACCAGCCCCGATTTACCGATTACTATTTTAATGTAAAAAACAATCTCTATTTCTATCCTGCTTCTTCTGTAAAAATGCCGATTGCTTTTTTGGCTATGGAAAAAATGAATGAGTTAAAGATTCCGCTCAACACTACGTTTATTACAGAGAAATCCTACACAGGTCAAACAATGGTTTATAACGACCCTACATCTCCCGATGGAAGACCTACCGTGGAGCATTACATTAAAAAATTATTTTTAGTAAGTGATAATGATGCTAATAATAGATTGTATGAACTGCTGGGTCAGCAATACCTCAATGATCAGTTGTACACGAAAGGGTATAAAGAAGCACAGATATTGCATCGGCTGGGGGTGAGCATGCCCGACGATCAGCAACGGAATACAAACCCTTTTAGCTTTAGAGATACTAGCAGCAAAATAATTTATGAGCAGCAAAACAAAAATAGCAGTTACAATTATATTCCACGAACTGATTTTGTAGGCAATGCTTATATGAGTGGTGATAAGAAAATTGAAACACCTATGAACTTTAGCAGCAAGAACCGTTTTTATTTAACTGATCTGCACCAGGTGTTACGGAGTGTAATTTTTCCTGAAGCTGTACCAAGACAACAGCGATTTAATTTTACACCTGCCGATTATTCTTTTGTATATCAATACATGAGTCAGTTGCCAAGCGAAACAACTTATCCTGAATATGAATTGAAAGAGCATTACGATTCGTATGTAAAGTTTTTTATGTTCGGCACAAAAAAAGAACCGATGCCGAAACATATTCGCATTTTTAATAAAGTAGGATGGGCTTATGGATTTTTAACAGATGTAGCATACATTATTGATTTTGAAAAAAATATTGAGTTCATGCTTAGCGCTACTATTTATTGCAATGCCGATGGTGTACTCAATGATGATAAATATGATTTCGATACTGTGGGGATGCCTTTTTTAGAAAAGATTGGACAAGCAGTTTATGATTATGAAGCAAAACGAAACAGAAAACAAATTCCTGATTTGAGTAAATTTAAAGTGAGGTACGATAAATGAGAACGATTCTGATTTTCCTTTTTTTTAGTTTGATTTATGCTTGTAATAAAGACAAAGTAAGAAGCACACAAACAGAGCTATTTGTTTTTAATGCTTCACCCAATGCAGGAAAATTACAACTGCTACAAAACCTGAAACAAGTTGGTACTGCGGAATTTGATTATGTTAGAAATCTAACTCCTGGTATTGCACAATATCAATTGGTTGACAGCGGGTTTCAAAATTATAAAATAAAAAAAGGGAGTACTGAATTTGTAAATACATTACTTAGCACCACCAGCACCAGAGCCTCTTTTTTTATGTATGATAGTTTGAGTAAGCTTCGCTTTTTTTTAATTGATGATAACATTGATACACCCGGAAGAAAATCTGCAAAAATCCGCATCATGCATTTAGCTCCTGATGTAGATACATTTAATTTAGCATTGAACGGAGGATTTGTAAGAACTACTGCTAATACAGCAGTTGACTGGTTGTTTTATTCCAGCCAATTATTAGTAACCTCAAGTGGACTTGCTGGTTTTTTTAATGTAGATACAGGAAACTATGCAATTCAAATTCGTCAAAAAAATCCGCAACTTGTATTGAGAAATTATAATTACAAGTTACAAAGTAATGGAGTGTACACACTAGTAGTAAAAGGATATAAAAATAGGAGTGGAGCTGATTCACTTTCTCTGTCAATTGTTCAGCACTAACAACTAATAGTGCTACTTAAATTATATTGCAGCCTCAAAACACCGAGACAAGTTGTAGCAAATAAAAAATAAAAAGAACAGATGATATTATCTTCATTATTGGACAGGTTTAGTGAACCGGAAACTTTGAAAATGGCCAAGCTGGGCAGAGAATTAAGAGCAAAAGGAATTGATATTATTGATTTAAGTTTAGGGGAACCTGATTTTGATACTCCTCAACATATAAAAGATGCTGCTAAAAAAGCAGTGGATGAAAACTACAGTCATTATACACCTGTTGCAGGATTTCTTGATTTGCGTCAAGCTGTTTGCACAAAATTAAAACGTGATAATAACTTAGACTATAAACCTGAGAACATTGTTGTATCAACAGGCGCCAAGCAAAGTCTTGCTAATATTATGATGGCGGTTGTAGATCAGGGCGATGAAGTAATTATTCCTGCACCATTCTGGGTTACCTATTCTGAACTGGTAAAAATTGCCGGTGGTGTTCCGGTTATTCTCAGTACTACACTTGAAAATAAATATAAGATTACTGGTGCTGAACTGGAAGCTGCTATTACACCAAAAACAAAACTGTTTTTATTTTCATCGCCATGCAATCCTTCAGGTTCTGTTTATAGTAAAGAAGAGTTAAAGAATTTAGCTGACGTGTTTGAAAAACATTCGTACATCTTAATTATCTCAGATGAAATATATGAGTACATCAATTTTGTTGGTGCTCACGAAAGCATTGCACAGTTTGATGCCATAAAAGATCAGGTGATTATTGTAAATGGATTGAGTAAAGGTTTTGCAATGACGGGTTATCGTCTTGGATATATTGCTGCACATGCGGATGTGGCTAAAGCTTGTGAAAAAATTCAAGGTCAGTTTACCAGTGGTGCTAATGCCGTAACTCAAAGAGCAGCCATTGTAGCATTAACATCCGATTTAACTCCTACGTTTGAAATGGCAAAAGAATTTGAACGCAGAAAAAAACGTGTACTGGAGTTGATTAGTGAAATCCCCGGCTGGACATGTGCTGTACCCGATGGTGCTTTTTATGTTTTTCCTAAAGTGGATGCTTATTTCGGCAAATCGTATGGAACAGAGATTATAAAAGATGCCGATGATCTTTGTATGTATTTGTTAAATGTAGCAAATGTATCAACTGTAACAGGTAGAGCATTTGGATCACCCGATTGCATCAGGTTATCTTTTGCAAACAGTTTACCAAAAATTGAAGAAGCGTATAAGAGAATTAAGAAAGCGTTGGGGGAGTTGAAATAAGAATCAGTTAATCATTCATTCTTGTTTTTATCAGGGCTTTGTCTGGTATCAAAAATATTTAGTACTTCAATTGTGTTTTCAGTGATTTGATATTAGAGCTTATTATGTTTTGAGAGTACAATACTTCTGATGTTTTTATCTTTTTCAGAAGCAATTCCGAGAAGGGGATGTAATGCTAAACTTTCAAGACGACGTTCAGTTTTTTCAATAAAGTTCATTGCAACAGTTACAGACCATTCGTCTCTTAAATATTCAATCACTTTTTTGTAATCTTCTTCGGCGTTTAATGACCATATTACCTGGAGAGCCATGATTTTGATTTGGCTTTTACTTCATCATTGGTATAAGTACTGCCAGCTTTTACTTGTTCTATTGATTCTTGTAACCTTTGCTGCTGTTCAGTAGTAAGTTCATCAATAATATCCCTTCGTTCTTTTAAAGAGTAGGTAGCCGCCGCTTCCTGTAACATTTGCAAAGAGGTTTCATCATTTAATTCATCAACCTGCTGATAAATTTTTTGCTTGATCTCATTGATATGTTGATTTTGCATAACTTAAAGTTAGCTATTTTTTATTTCTTTTTCGCCGCCTTCTTTTTCACTGCTCCTTTTTTTGCCGGTGCTTTTTTTGCAGCGGTTTTTTTGCTGAAAGCATTGGGCACCTGTGCTTCAATCATCTTTTTTACATCTTCCAATTCAATGGTAGCCGCTTCTTCATTCGTATATTTTGATTCATCTTTTTTCCTGTCAAGCTTCAGCATTTTTTTCTGAAAGCGGATAAAAGGTCCCCATCTTCCATTTTCAATAGCAATTTTTTCTGCCGGCCATTGCTGTATAAAACGATTGGCTTCTTTGGCAGATTTTGCTTCAATCAATTCATTCATATCAGCCGTACTGAGATTATCAAAATCATATCGGCGGGGAACATTGATGAACATTTCATTCCACTTTATAAATGGCCCGAACCTTCCTTTACCTTTTGTAATGGGCAGTTCATTAAAAAATCCTACGGGTGCATCGGCAGTATGTTTCTCTTTAATTAATTCCAATGCCCTATCTAATGAAACTTCCATCGGGTCTTCGCCTTTTGGAATTGAAATAAACTGATCGCCCAATTTTACATAAGGGCCAAAGCGGCCAATATTCACACTCACTTCCTGTTCTTCATGCACACCTAATGTTTTGGGCAATTCAAATAATTTTTCAGCATCTGCCAAGCTTATTGTTTCAATACTTTGATCTTTTCTTAGTGCAGCAAAGCGTGGTTTCTCTTCATCATTTACATCACCAATCTGTATCATTGGGCCATACCTGCCCATGCGTGCCACAATTTTTTTACCACTTGCAGGATCAATGCCCAACTCTCTTTCACCTTTAATACGTTCTGCATTTTCAATGGTATTATCTACATCTTTTTTAAAGGGTGTATAAAAATCAGCAAGCAGTTTGTTCCATTTCAATCTGCCTTCGGCTACTTCATCAAAATCGCCTTCAATTTTTGCAGTAAAACCGTAGTCCATAATGTCATCAAAATACTGCTTTAAAAAATCTGTTACTACCAAACCTAAATCGGTAGGAAACAGTTTTGATTTCTCAGCACCTGTATTTTCCTGATCTGTTTTTTTAGTAATTACATCATTCTTTAATTGCAGTATTCTAAAATCTCTTTTTACGCCTTCTTTATCTCTCTTCTCTACATAGGTTCTTTTTTGAATGGTAGAAATAGTAGGCGCAAATGTTGAAGGACGGCCAATACCCAGCTCTTCTAACTTTTTTACCAGCGATGCTTCTGTGTATCTTGGGGCAGGGCGACTAAACCGTTCTACAGCATTCATTTCAATAAAAGGCAATTGCATACCAACTGTTAATGGCGGCAACATGCCCTCCTGTGCCTCATCTTCCAAATCATCTTCATCTTTATCTTCTCTGTACACTTTTAAAAAACCTTCAAACTTTAGCACTTCACCTTCGGCTTTTAATTCTTCTTTGTTGGTTGATATAGAAATAGCCGCAGTTGTTCGTTCAAGTTCTGCATCGGCCATTTGACTTGCCATCGTTCGCTTCCATATCAATTCATACAAACGCCTGAGATCTTCATCATCAATAGTTGTATTTTCCATATAGGTTGGCCTGATGGCTTCGTGTGCTTCCTGTGCGCTTTCGTTTTTGTTTTTAAATTTTCTGAACTGATGATACTTGTCGCCATACATTCCTTTGATGGTTCTTGTTAAATCGCCCAATGCAGTATCACTTAAGTTTACACTATCGGTACGCATATAAGTGATCTTACCACTTTCATACAATTTTTGTGCAAGCGTCATGGTTCTGCTTACAGAGTAACCTAATTTTCTACTTGCTTCCTGTTGAAGAGTAGAGGTAGTGAAAGGAGGAGCAGGCGATTTTTTTCCCGGCTTTATTTGTATATCTGCCACTTTATATGTGGCACCAATGCATGATTTTAAAAATGCTTCTGCATCTTCTGTAGTGTTTTGCTTTTTGCCTTCTGCTTTAAAAGTTACATTGCGTTCACTTAAATCTTTTGCGGTAAATAATGCTTCTACTTTAAAGTTGGAAATGGTGTTGAACGCATTAATCTCCCGTTCTCTTTCTGCAATTAAACGTACGGCTACACTTTGTACACGGCCTGCGCTTAAATTATTACGCATGCTCATTTTGCGCCAAAGCACGGGGCTTAATTCAAAACCAACAATGCGGTCTAAAATTCTTCTGGCCTGCTGTGCATACACCAAATTCATGTTTACGGTACGGGGTTTTTCAACTGCTTTTAAAATGGCAGGCTTTGTAATTTCATGAAAAACAATCCGCTTGGTTTTGTAGGGATCCAAGCCCAGCACTTCGCACAAGTGCCAGCTAATGGCTTCTCCTTCACGGTCTTCATCCGTTGCCAACCATACATCTTCACTTTTTTTAGCGAGGGCTTTTAATTCTTTTACCACCCGTTCTTTATCTGCAGGAACAATATAACGGGGTTCAAATTTATTGTTCACATCAATGCCCATATCATCCTTTTCAAGGTCACGGATATGACCATAACAACTCTTCACTTCAAAATCTTTTCCCAGGATTTTTTCAATGGTTTTTGCTTTTGCAGGGCTCTCTACTATAAGTAAATTCTTAGCCATAATTAATTGGTGTAGGCCGGTTTTTTGGAGGACATCGGCGGTACAATATTATAAAATGAATGTGAAAAGCAAGAAAAGAATGGAGAATGGAGAATCAATAAAGAGCAATTCTTAGTCAAAATCACTATTATTAGAATGTACTTTTCATTATCATTTATACATTATTAAATTATCAATTATAAAAACTCTATAACTGCTTTCTTCACTTTATTATCTCTGTAAATTCTCCGATGTCCTAATCCTTTTGTGAGCATGAATTGAAAATTTGGATGTGCATCCTGCTGCACTTTTTCTGCATCTGCCCATGGTGTTACATCATCCTCTTCATCATGTATCCATAAAACATCAGCCTTTATTTTGTAAGCCGATTTTCGAATGGAAACATCTTCAGCCCATAGCCCGCTTTTTTCATGAATGAGTGCCCGCATCTCTGCTTGTACCTCGTCATCAATTTTTAAAAAGATACAAAAGGTTTTTAAAGCAGTTGAAGTTTCGGTAGCAGGAGCAATTAAAACCATTTTTTTATAATCAGTATACTTTAATTCTTCGGCAAATAATGTAAGGGCAAGCCCACCAAAAGAATGTGCTATAAAGGAATGGATGGGGCCAAATTTTTCGTAGATGGCTGCAATGGTTTGTTTGTAAACAAGAACATCAATTTTTTTGCCACTGCTTTCGCCATGTGCCTGTGCATCAAAAGCAATTACTTCATAGCCTTTCTTTACAAGAGGCATTACAAAATGATCAAACTTTTTTATGGTAGAAGAAAAACCATGTAGAATTAATGCTTTTTTTGGTTGGGGATGATTCCAACGATAACCCACCAATTTAGCATCATCCATTTTTAAGTGTAGCTTTTCTGCCTGCTCAAAAACTTTGGGATTTTTCTTTTTTAAACCGGGAACAGGTGTACAGAATAATTCAAATGCTTTTTCCGCCGCTTTTCGTTTGGATAGTTTTGACCAGATGGTGAGCTTGGTTCTGTAATAGCCAATTACTAATTTTTGCGCCAGGTTCATTTGATGTTTTTTATATTGTGGTTGCAATTTAACATATACAGCTTAATCAGTTTCATGAACATTGTATTACTTGGTTCGGGTAACACTGCAACTGTGCTTGCAAAATTAATGCTTGCAAAGCAACATTCTATTGTGCAGGTTTGGAGCAGAACTTTTGCAAATGCACATGAGCTTACTTTATGGACAGGAGGTAAGGCTGTTGAATCTCTTACGGATATTACTAAGGAAGCTGATTTATATATTATTGCTGTGGCAGATGATGCGGTAAATTCTGTTGCGGCTCCACTTCAGCTAAAGAATAAAATAATAGTGCATACTGCCGGCTCAGTAAGTAAAGAAGTTTTACAAAATGCGTCTGCTAATTATGGTGTTTTGTATCCTTTGCAAAGTTTGAGAAAAGACATGATTGCTATTCCTGAAATTCCTTTTTTAATTGATGCAAATTCAAAAGAAGTAAACGTGTTGCTGTATGATTTTGCAAAAGAACTTTCCGGGTCTGTTGCTTTTGCAAATGATGCAGAACGATTACACATGCATTTGGCAGCAGTGATTGTAAATAATTTTACCAATCATCTCTACGCTGTTGCTGAAAACTTTTGTAGTGAGAAGCAACTTCATTTTCAAATGCTGCTGCCTTTAATTCAGGAAACTGCTCAGCGATTAACACAGGTTTCTGCAAAGGATGCACAAACAGGCCCTGCAAGAAGAGATGATAAGGCTACAATAGACAAACATTTGCAATTATTGAAAGAGGATGAAAAGCTCCAATTCATTTATCAAACACTTTCTAGCAGTATTTTAGATATGTATCATAAAAAGGAAGAACTTCGCTAACGTAAAATGAGCTTATGAATCTTCTGCAGCAATTTCAACAAATAAAAGCTTTTGTGTTTGATATGGATGGTGTGCTTACTGATGGCTCATTGCTCATACTTCCTAATAACGAATTTGTGCGTACCATGGACATTAAAGACGGGTATGCATTGCAATATGCTGTAAAAAAAGGCTATCATGTAGTGGTTATTTCCGGTAGCGTTTCAAAACCTTGTGCAGAGCGATTTGAATATCTGGGTATTCGTAATGTGTTTATGAAAGTAAAGGATAAAGAAGATGTACTGGCTCAGTTTGTACTTATAAATAATTTAAGGTGGGAAGAAGTTTTGTTTATGGGCGATGATCTTCCTGATCTGGAAGTAATGAAGCAAGTGGGTTTGCCCTGCTGCCCTGCTGATGCGGTGAGCGAAATAAAAGCAGTTTCTAAATTTATTTCTACCAAGCATGGCGGCAAAGGATGTGTGCGGGAAGTAATTGAAAAAGTTTTGCGTTTAAATAATGATTGGGTGGCAGCTTCAACTGAAACAGCTTCTTTATAATAAAGAACCAAATAACAAGAAACAAAAGACAAAAAAAGAAAACTAAAAATCAAGAACCCAAACTCAGTACTCAAAATTTTTAATGAACGCAATAGCACAATTTTTTAAATTAATACGGTGGCCAAACCTTGCGTTTATCTTTTTAACGCAGCTCTTGTTCTTTTATGGAATTGTACAGCCTGTATTTTTCAGCAACAGATATGTTCCGAGAGAGTTTACAATTCTCTTTTATTTTTTATGCACCGCATCTGTATTTATTGCTGCTGCCGGATACATCATTAATGATTACTTTGATTTGAATATCGATCTGGTAAACAAACCTCAGCGCATGGTGGTAGATAAAACCATAGGCAGAAGATGGGCCATTTTCTTTCATTTTGTTTTTTCTATAGCAGGTATTCTTATCAGCTTTTATATTGGTTTGCAAAATGGAAATTGGTTTATTGGGTTTGCAAATACAGTTTGTGTATTCATACTTTGGTTTTACAGTACCAATTTTAAAAAACAATTATTAAGCGGCAATATTTTAATTTCTTTGTTAACCGGTTGGACGGTTTTAGTAGTATATTTCTTTGCATTTTCTCAAAACGGAGCCACTTCTTTTGAAGCCTTGCAGGCAAATGCAGGGCAAAAGTTATTAAGGTTGGCATTGCTCTACACTTCTTTTGCTTTTATCATCACACTCATTCGTGAAATTGTAAAGGATATGGAAGATATGGAAGGCGACAGGCGTTACGGTTGCCGAACCATGCCCATTGTTTGGGGTGTAGAATTTTCTAAAATTTTTGTTGTGATCTGGATGGTGATTTTGCTTGCACTTCTTTTTATTGTTTTGTTTTATGTAGTGCAATTGCAAATGTGGATACCTGCTGTCTATAATCTGCTGCTCATTATTGCGCCAGCAGTCTATTGTTTGTTTTTATTGTTGCGCAGTAATACTACTGCCGATTTTCATAAACTCAGTAACTGGATTAAAGCAGTCATTTTTACCGGCATCTTTTCCATGATCTTATTTAAATTTTTTGGATAATGGAACGAATTATTCTTGCATCAGCTTCACCAAGAAGAAAGCAGCTCTTAGAGTGGGCTGAAATTCCGTTTGACATATTGGTAAAAGAAACGGATGAACTTTATCCCTCAACCTTAGCAATTGATCAGGTGCCTGTTTATATTGCACGTAATAAAGCATTAGCGGTTAAATACGAATTGAGTCATGACCGAATGATTCTTGCAGCCGATACCATTGTTGTTTTACATGACGAAATAATCGGTAAACCCACCAGCAGAGAAATAGCCATTCAAACATTAGCAAAACTTTCAGGCCAAACCCATGAGGTAATTACAGGTGTTGTAATTTTGAATGGAGATGCAGAAGTTACTTTCAGAGATATTACTGAAGTGGAGTTTCATACATTAACTCCGGAACAAATTCAATACTATGTTGATCAGTATCAGCCCTATGATAAAGCCGGTGCGTATGCCATACAGGAATGGATCGGTGTAGTAGGTATAAAAAAAGTAAGCGGTGATTTTTATAATGTAATGGGCTTGCCCGTAAGCAGAGTTGTTAAAGCATTACACGATTTTCAAATGAAGTAAAGCAGATGCTTGCAATTTTGCAATTCGTTTATTAGTTTAATGGTTTGTTTAAATTTATACTTGCTACTAAACTTACATTATGAATGAGCACCTGCTTCAATTTATCTGGCAACACCTGTATTTTAATAAAGAGCAGCTTGTTACTGAAGATGGGCAGCCTCTTCAAATTATTTTTCAGGGATCAATCAATACCAATCAAGGTCCTGATTTTCTTAATGCAAAACTTAAAATAGATACCGTGCTTTGGGCGGGTCATGTAGAGCTTCATTTAAAAACAAGCGATTGGAAAAAACATGGCCATGAAAATGATGAACAATACAAAAGTGTAATTCTGCATGTAGTTTGGCAGCATGATACAATTGCTGAACAACGATTTCCGGTACTTGAATTAAAAAGCAGAGTAGCTTCTTCTTTGCTGCAGAAATATGATGATCTGATGCAGCAAAAAAAATTTATTCCCTGCGAAAAGCAAGTGGCATCTGTGCGTGAAATTGTTTGGCTTAGCTGGAAAGAACGTATGGTTGCTGAACGATTGCAACAACGGTCAAAAAAAATTGAGGAGCTGCATATAACAACCAAACATCATTGGGAAGATGTTTTTTGGCAGCTCATTGCACGTAACTTCGGTTTGCCTCTTAATGCCGATCTTTTTGAAGCCATTGCTCAATCACTTTCGATTCCTATACTGGCCAAACATAAAAATCAAATTCAGCAAATAGAAGCTTTGTTGCTGGGGCAGGCAGGTTTGCTAAGTGGTGATTTTGCAGATCAGTATCCACAAATGCTAGCCAAGGAATATCAGTTTCTAAAAAAGAAATACAAATTAACAGCCGTTCCTCAAAAGCCTGTTTTTTTAAGAATGCGGCCTTCTAATTTTCCAACAGTTCGTTTGGCACAAATGGCTATGCTCATTCATCATTCATCACATTTGTTTTCAAAAATTGTAGAAGCAAAAGAATTGAACGAAATAAAAAAAATGTTACAGCTTACCGCTAATGATTTTTGGCATACACATTATACATTAACTGAAGCTTCAGCATATAGAAAGAAGCAATTGGGAGCTATGATGCTGGAAAATATTTTAATAAATACTATTATTCCTGTGCTGTTTGCCTATGGCAGTAATCATAAAAATGAATTGATAAAGCAAAAAGCTATTCAATGGTTGCAGCAGTTACCCAAAGAAAAAAACGGAATCACTAAAAAGTGGGAAGAGGCAGGCGTTGCCCACCTATCTGCTTTTGATTCACAGGCATTACTTCACTTAAAAAAGAATTATTGTACTCAAAAAAACTGCATCAGTTGTGCAATAGGTAATTCCATTCTTAAAAAATAGTTACCAGTTAAAAACAACATTTTGTTCAATATCTGGATGAATACTTTTTGTAACAGGGCAGGTGAGTGCAGCATTTTTTAAAATGGTTCTTTCTTTGTCATCTAAAACAAGATCCTTTGGAAAATGAAAAGTAACATCTACACCGCTCACCCGTCTTGGATCAGCTTTCATGTGTTTCTGAATATCAATTGTAACACCTCTAAGGTCAATATTCATGTCTCTGGCTTTAATACCCATAATACTCAGCATGCAACTTCCCAGCGAAGTAGCAAGCAGGTCAGTAGGAGAAAAGCGTTCACCCTTTCCCTGATTATCGGTAGGGGCGTCTGTTTCAATAACCGTATTACTTTGCAAATGAGTGGCTTCAGTTCTTAAATCGCCATGATACACAATACTTGATGTCATTAGTAGTTATTAAGTTGATAAAATTAATTTCAGAATAAAAAACCTGCTGTTTGCTTTGGTTTTATTCTGTAAATTTACTCCCGAACATTAATACATAATCTTGTGAAGAAACTATTTCTTTTTTTTATTGCAGCAAGTATTTCAATTGCCTCTCTGGCTCAGGAAAAAAAACCTGTAAACAGAAATGAAGAACGGGACGCTAAAAAGCTGGAGCGTAAAAACAAAATCAATAATCTTATTCGGCAGCAGGAAGAAGGGGCATTGGTCTTTAATAAGCAAAATGTATTTGGTTTCCGGCTAAATACCGATGGCTGGGGAATGTTTTATGAAAAAGGATATTTAAAAAGTGTGCAGGTAACCAATTTGTTTTCGTTAGAGTTTTCAGAAAAAAAGCATCCCAAAGAAAAGCGGTTAAACAACGTACTTAGCAACGGAAGTTTTGTGCAGTTTGGAAATCCATTTGTGTATGGTAAGCAAAATGTTTTTTATCAATTAAAACCAACATTTGGTCAGCAGCGTTTAGTAGGAGGTAAAACGAATAAGAATGGGGTTGCCATTCATGCAATATATGCAGGTGGTATTTCACTTGGCTTAGAGCGACCTTATTATGTTAAAGTGCCAGAAAGTAGCGGTAACCGAACACGAGATATTAAATATTCAGTGGCGGATAGCATAGCCTTTCTTACACCTGGCAATATTATTCAAGGCACCGGTTTAAAATATGGTTGGAAGGATATGAAGATTGTACCTGGTGCACATGCAAAAATTGCTTTGCGTTTTGATTATGGTCGGTTTAATGAAATGGTGTCGGCTATTGAAGTGGGTTTAAATGTGGAAGCTTATTCCCGTAAAGTGAGTATAATGCTGCTCAATCCAAAAGAGCAGTTCTTCTTTAACTCTTATGTTGCAATTCTGTTTGGTAAACGAAAGTGACCTAAATTTGCAACTTAATTTGAATGTAAGCATGAGTTGTTCAGGAGAAAGTATTTCAGAAATAGTTGTTATTGAAAAAGTAAAAAAACCAGATTGGTTACGTGTTCGTCTACCCATTGGCGAAAGTTATAAGCATGTAAGAAATTTAGTTGAAACACATAAACTGCACACTATTTGTGAAAGCGGCAATTGTCCAAATATGGGCGAATGCTGGGGTGCAGGTACCGCCACATTTATGATTTTAGGAAACACCTGTACCAGAAGCTGCGGTTTTTGTGCTGTTGCTACAGGCAGGCCAGATGCAGTTGATTGGGATGAACCACAGCGGGTAGCAGAAGCCATTCATTTAATGAAAGTGAAACATGCAGTAATCACATCGGTTGACAGAGATGAGCTGAAAGATGGCGGCAGTACCATTTGGCACAATACCATTAAAGCTGTAAAAGCATTAAACCCATCTACTACTTTAGAAACATTAATTCCTGATTTTAAAGGGCAAATGGAAAATGTGCAACAGATTGTAGAAGCACATCCCGAAGTAGTTTCGCATAATATTGAAACGGTAGAACGGTTAACACGTCAGGTTCGCATACAGGCAAAATACTGGAGGAGTATGGATGTGTTACGCTACTTAAAAGAAAATGGAATGCGGGTGAAGAGTGGTATTATGCTTGGTCTCGGCGAAACCAAAGTAGAAGTGATTCAAACCTTGCAGGATTTATATAATAACGGAGCAGATGTGGTAACCATTGGGCAATATTTGCAACCAAGCAAAAAACATTTGGCGGTTCAGCGTTTTGTTCATCCTGATGAGTTTGCCGAGCTGAGACAAATTGGATATGCTATTGGATTAGATTATGTAGAAAGCGGCCCTCTTGTTCGCAGCAGTTACCATAGCGAAAAGCATGTAATATCAGGTTATGGCAGAGAAAAATGGCAAACAGAAAAAGCAGAAATGGTTGTATAATGCTGATGAAAAAATTAATAGCAGGGGCAGTTGTATGGTTTACATCTGCTCCTTTTTGTTTGGCTCAGATACAATGGGTGAATGTGGATTCTTTGTTTAGCCCTTTGCCGACATCGGTTCATGTTTATAAAACAACAGACCCTATTGATGGCAAACCCAGCATAGCTTTTTATGTTGTGGCAGATTTAAAAGATAAAGGCTTGAATTTTACAACTGATACAACTCTAAAAAGAAGATTCACTCTGCAACAATTCTTTGAAAAAAATAAACAACCACTTGTAGTTGTAAACGGAACTTTTTTTGATTTTGTTAGTAACAGAAATTTAAATGTGGTTGTAAAAGATGGTAAAATGGTGAGCTATAATCTGCACACAATTGCGGGGCGTGGAAAAGATACACTTAGTTATTTTCATCCGCTGAGAAGTGCAATTGGAATTACAAAAAATAGAAAGGCTGATGTTGCGTGGCTATTTACTGATAGTTTGAAAAGAAAATATGCCGTAGCATTTCAACGAGATCCAATTTTAATTAAAGATAAACTACCAAGAATTAATGTATATGCGTACTCACCACATAAGCGTCATATGCCAAAAAACGAAAAATGGAAAGGAATAGATGATACTTGGAAAGTAAGAACGGCAATTGGAGGAGGGCCTGTGCTTATTCACAATAATCAAATAAGAATCACTAATAATGAAGAGCGAATGTTTATTGGCAATGCAATAAATGATCGTCATCCACGCACTGCCATGGGCTATACAAAAGATAATAAGCTTATCATTCTTGTAGTTCAGGGCAGGTTTCCGGGCATTGCAGAGGGAGCATCTTTAAATCATCTTGCAAAAATTCTTTTAGATATTGGTTGTGTAGAAGCTTTAAACCTGGATGGCGGTGGCAGTAGTTGTTTACTCATTAATGGAAAAGAAACTATAAAGCCAAGTGATAAAGAAGGGCAGCGGCCTGTGCCGGCTGTATTTATCATTCAACAAATTAGGAAATAGCAGCCAACAGCCTGTTAAATAACAAGAAATACATGGTCGGCTTCTTTCAACTCATCTTTTCTCGTTATTTTTACCCTTATTAAATTATGTCAAAAGTCTTATCCTATATGTTTAGTAAAAAAAGTCTCTTTATTATTCTGTTGCTTGTAGTGGGTGGTGGAATATTTTATGCCGTACAATCTTCGTCTACAAGTAAGTTGCCTAACTCCCGTTATGAACGCATTTTAGTGCTTATTGGAGAAATGCTGGAAGAAGGACATTTCAATCCTAAAAAAATTGATGATAAGTTTTCAAAGGAAGTATTTAATAAGTTTCTAAAAAGTTTAGATGGCGATAAAACCTACTTTTTTGCAGCAGACGTTGAGCAGTTTAAAAAATTTGAAACGAGGATTGATAATGAAATTCATGGTGAAAAACTTGAATCGTTTTATGCCATCAATGAAGTGTATAAAAAAAGGGTAGAAGAAGCATCTGTCATTTACAAAGAAATACTCTCGAAGCCTTTTGATTTTAATGTGGATGAAGTGTACAACAGTGAATCTGAAAAGCTTTCATTTCCCAAAAATGAAGCTGCACGTGTAGAAGCATGGCGTAAAAAATTAAAGTTTTTAGCGCTTGATAAATATGTAGAAGCTTTAGAGTTGCAGGAAAAAAATAAAGGAAGAGAAGCTTTTGTTGTAAAATCAAAACAGGAATTGGAAAAAGAAGCCCGTGAAAAAGTAATGAAAGGTTTTGACCGAATGTTTGATCGCTTTCGCAACAGGTTTAAAGATGATGACCGTTTCAGCCTTTTGGTAAATGATATTGCAGAAAATATGGATCCACATACCACTTATTTTCCTCCCATTGAAAAGCGATCGTTTGATGAATCAATGAGCGGTGAGTTTTTTGGAATTGGAGCTTCCTTAACAGAAGATGGAGATAATATTAAAGTGGCAACCATTGTTACCGGAGGCCCTGCACAAAAATCAGGAGAAATACAAATAGGAGATATTGTGTTGAAAGTGGCACAGGGAAAAACTGAACCACAGGATTTGGCCGGTTTTGAAGTACCCGATGCTGTACGTTTAATTCGTGGTGCAAAAGGAACGGAAGTAAGACTTACCATTAAAAAGCCCGATGGCTCCATTAAAGTGGTGGTGATGATTCGTGAAAAAATTAATCTGGAAGAAACTTTTGCAAAAAGTGCTGTGATCACCGGTGCCAGTAATCAAAAGATGGGATATATCTATCTGCCTGAGTTTTATGCAAACTTCAGCGACCCCAATGGTGCCCGTTGTGCAGCCGATGTGGCCAAAGAAATCATTAAACTAAAAGCAGAAAATGTGAGTGGAATTATTCTTGATTTAAGAAATAACGGTGGCGGCTCCTTAATGGATGTGGTGCAAATGGTTGGATTGTTTGTGCAGGATGGCCCCATTGTACAGGTGAAGAGCAGAGATGAAACCCCTTCCATTTTAAAAGATAAGGATGCAGGTGTTTTATGGAATGGCCCATTGGTGGTAATGGTAAATGAGTTTAGCGCTTCTGCATCAGAAATATTTGCAGCAGCTATTCAGGATTACAAAAGAGGATTGGTAATTGGCAGCACTTCTACTTATGGTAAAGGAACTGTGCAACGTAATATTGAACTGGAAAGAACAACATGGGCAAGTAATAACCCATCTGAGCTTGGAACTGTAAAGCTTACGCTGCAAAAATTTTATCGTATTACAGGTGCAAGTACCCAACGTAAAGGAGTAAGCTCAGATATTATTATTCCTGATCAGTATGAATATTTAAAGCTGAGGGAAAGAGATGAACCTGCGGCTCTTGCATGGGATGAAATTCCGGGTGCTCAATATAAAACATGGAGCAACGATTATGAATTTTCAAGTATTATCCAGCGCAGTAATGACCGCATCAAACAAAACAAATCATTCAATGCATTAAAAGAACAAACCAACTGGTTAGAGAAATATAACGACAAAGTATATTCTCTTAAAGTTGATAAATACCGTCAGGAAAAATTAAGTCTTACCAATACCATTAAAGCTATTGACACCATCACCAAACTTCCTGTAGCATTAAATATGGTGAATTTAAATTCGGATGAAGCAGCACTTGGTAACGATTCCATAAAAATAGAACGGAACAAATTTTTCCTTCGTGTTCGTAAAAATGATATAACGCTTGGAGAAACGGTGAATGTGCTGATGGATATGATTCAGTATCATCAAATCGCCTTAAATAAATTATCGACAAAAGCAGAAAATTAAAGTAAAGCCCCTGAAAAGGGGCTTTTATAGTTCACCCAAAATCTTCATTGTTCTTTCCACCATTTCTTTACTGATGTTTAAGTGCAGAACAAAACGTATTTGTTTGGGGCCGGTATCAAAAGCTAAAATTCCTTTGTCTTTTAATTTGGAAACAAATTCTTTTGTGTTTACTTCCTGTTTTACAGTAAATAGAATAATATTGGTTTCCACAGGTAAGATACTTTCTACATTTTTGTTTGCAAGCAGTGCCTCTTCAATTTGTTTTGCGTGTACATGATCTATGGCCAATCCTTCAATATGATGATCCAGTGCAAAAATACCTGCAGCAGCTAAAACCCCGGCCTGCCTCATTCCACCACCAAATACTTTTCTAATGCGCCGGGCTTTGGTAATATCTTTTTTTGCTCCTAGCAAAACACTCCCCACAGGGCAGCCCAGGCCTTTACTCAAACAAATGGAAATGGAATGGAACAATCTGCCATAATCTTTTGCAGATTGATTTTTATAAACAAGCGCATTAAATAGCCTTGCCCCATCTAAATGCAGTTGCAGATTATTTTCTATACACACTTGTTGAATGGATTCCATATCAGAAAGTTCGTAACAGCTTCCGCCGCCTTTGTTACTCGTATTTTCTAACACAACTAAGCTGGTATGAGCCTTATGTATATCATTTGCGTTGATGGCTTCCTGCACCTGCCGGGCATTCAAACGGCCACGGTCTCCATTTAAAAGCCGAACTGATGCTCCTGAGTTAAAAGCGATGCCGCCGGCTTCATATTGATATACATGAGAAAGGAAATCACATATCACTTCATCACCAGGCTGTGAGTGCATTTTTATAGCAATCTGGTTGGTCATTGTACCCGATGGGCAAAACAAACCGGCTTCCATGCCAAACAAATCAGCCGTTTTTTCTTCAAGCTTATTAATGGTAGGGTCTTCGCTAAAAACATCATCACCGAGTGGGGCGTTCATCATTACCTGTAACATGCCGGCAGTTGGTTTTGTTACCGTATCACTTCTAAAATCAATCAGATCCATGTTGTTCTTTTAATATTTGTGTCAAATTTATCTATTCATTGTTCAACTAAATGAAATATTTTATGTTAATAGAGTTGATTATATCCTCTGCAAACGTTTTAAAAATGCTTGCAACGGACTTTAATTTATAATTTTACTATGAAAAACGGCTTTTGAGTACTACCTTTGCAGGTAGACTTACAGGATACTTTAACCATGTTTTTACAACTTTCGTTGAAATTCCCCTGTCTTAATATCGTTTTCAGAAACAAAACAAGGAGTATAATATGAGGCAACTCAAAATTGCTACACAGATCACCAACCGTGATTCACAAGCGGTTGAAAAGTATTTACAGGAAATTTCTAAAATTCCAATGATTAATCCTGAAGAGGAAACTACACTGGCGCAGCGTATTAAAATGGGCGATCAGCGGGCATTGGATAAATTGGTTCAATCGAATCTGCGTTTTGTGGTTTCGGTAGCCAAGCAATACCAACATCAGGGCTTGAGTTTGAGCGATCTTATCAATGAAGGAAATCTCGGCTTGATTAAAGCTGCCCAGCGTTTCGATGAAACCAAGGGCTTTAAATTTATTTCCTACGCTGTATGGTGGATTCGTCAATCAATTTTACAGGCTTTGGCTGAGCAGGGTCGTTTGGTTCGTTTACCGCAAAACAAAATTGGCACTTACAACAAAGCCAATAAAGCTTATATGGCTTTTGAACAGGAGCATGAAAGAGAACCATCAACGGAAGAGCTTGCCGATATTTTAGAAATGAGCGAAACTGAAATCAACAATATTTTCCAGAGCAATACCCGTCATACTTCTTTAGATGCACCTGTGCATGAAGCAGAAGATGTGGCCATGGGCGATTTGCTGCAGGGAAGTGATGATACAGATGAAGATGTAATGAAGGATTCATTGCGTAATGAAATTCGCAGGGTGTTAAAATCACTCAGCCCCCGTGAAGCTGAAATTGTAAATGCATATTTTGGATTGGATGGCGAAAATGGCGTTACCATTGAGCAAATTGGTCAGAAGTATGATTTAACAAAAGAGCGTATCCGCCAAATTAAAGAAAGGGCTATTAAACGTTTACAAAAAGCCCGTTTCAGCAATGCGCTGAAAAGTTATTTGGGCAACTAAATTTTCAATGGGTATTAAGTACTGAATCCTCCGGTTTTCCGGGGGATTTTTTTTTGGTATATAATATGAAAGTTTTCTTAACAGTTACAAGCTTAAATTTGCATACCATGAAATTGCATATAACTGTTGTATTGGTTTTCTTTTTCCTGATTGGTTGCGAAAAGAAAATTGAATTTAATTTAAAAGAGGCATCTGAATTACTTACGGTAGATGCCAGCATAGAAAATAATGAACAACCTGTTGTTATTCTTACCAAAAGCCTCAATTATTTTTCAAAAATTTCAGCAGATGTGCTGAGTAAGAGTTTGGTTACCGATGCTGAGGTTTTTATAAGCGATGGTATCATTACTCATAAGCTAAAACGATATGATATTACCTTGCCCGGTAACGTTCCTTTCAGCTTTTATGCTACTGATCCTGCAAGCCCCGCAACAATTATTACTGGTGCCTTTGGTAAATCATACAGCCTTAGAATCGTTTGGAAAGGGCAGGAATATCAATCGAATACTACTATACCGTTATTAAGAAAAACTGTTGATTCTATTTGGGCAGTAAAAGCATTAAATACTACTGATACAAGTACCAAGATGATTGTGAGAGCTAAGGTTACAGATCCGCCCGGCTTTGGTGATTATATTCGTTATTTTACCAAAGTAAACAGCGAACCTTTTTATCCCGGTTTAAATTCAGTTTTTGATGATCAGTTGGTAAACGGAACAACTTATATTGTTGATGTAGATAAAGGTGCAGACAGAAACTCGGAAATAGATTTTGAAAACTTTGCTTTTTTTAAAAAGGGCGATACCGTTACCATAAAGTTTAGCAACATCAACAAAGCCATTTTTGATTTTTGGAGAACAGTTGATTTCAGTTATCAAAGTATTGGTAATCCGTTTTCATCACCCACAAAAATTATCGGCAACATAAGTAATGGAGCTTTGGGTTATTTTGGTGGCTATGCCAATCAGTTTAAAACGATTATCATTCCAAAGTAGTTATCCACAAATAATATTGTTGGTACATTCGGACAATAAGCAATCATCTCGAATCTTATTTTTGAAGATTAATATATTTTGAAGATTATGGAAGTAGAAAAAGTACATTGTTTAATTATAGGAAGCGGGCCTGCCGGTTATACAGCAGCAATTTATGCAGCTAGGGCAAATTTAAAACCTGTGTTGTATCAGGGTATTCAACCGGGCGGACAATTAACCATTACTACCGAAGTAGAAAATTATCCCGGTTATGCCAATGGAATTCAAGGCCCTGAAATGATGGTTGATTTTGAAAAGCAGGCAGCAAGAATGGGAACGGATATTCGCTTTGGCCTGGCAACAAAAGTTGACTTTTCTGCCCCTCCGTTTAAAGTTTGGATTGATGATGAAAAATTAATTGAAGCTGATGCAGTGATTATCTGCACAGGAGCAAGTGCAAAATGGCTCGGACTTGAAAGCGAACAACGCTTAAACGGATATGGTGTAAGTGCCTGTGCTGTGTGCGATGGATTTTTCTTTAGAGGTAAAGAAGTGGCAATAGTAGGTGCCGGCGATACAGCAGCAGAAGAAGCATTGTACTTGAGTAAATTATGTACTACTGTACACATGCTCATTCGTAAAAGTGAAATGCGTGCCAGTAAGGTGATGCAGGATAGAGTATTTAAAACTCCCAATATTAAAATATATTTTAATTCAGAAACTGTAGAAATTCTGGGCGAAACAAAAGTAGATGGCATGAAAATTAAGAATACTCAAACAGGTGAAGAGTCCATTGTTCCTGTTCAGGGTTTTTTTGTAGCCATTGGTCATCAGCCAAATTCAGATATTTTTAAGCCCTGGTTAACTATGGATGAAGCAGGTTATTTGCTTACAACACCCGGCACTGCAAAAACAAATATTGAAGGTGTGTTTGCAGGTGGCGATGTGCAAGATAAAATTTACAGGCAGGCAGTAACAGCAGCAGGCAGTGGATGTATGGCGGCCTTGGATGCAGAACGTTACTTATCGCATAAGGGGATTGTTTAATTTTAAATTGTATGATTGCAGTTCACTTAAAAGATTTAAAATTTCATGCGCATCATGGTTTGTATGATGGTGAAGAAAAAACAGGCGGGCCATTTGAAGTGAATCTCAGCGTTTGGTATTTGCCTGATACACCAATCACACAACTGCATCAAACCATCAACTACCTAACCCTTTTTGAAATTGTAAAGCAGCAAATGCAGCAGCCTAACAGTCTGCTTGAAACAGTGGCTGAAACTATTTGCAGTAACATTTATGCCAGTTTCAACGTTATAAAGAAAGTGGAGATCACTATTTATAAATGTTCTCCACCCATTGAAGGCTTTGAAGGGAAAACAGGTATTACTATGCAAAAAAAGTATTAAAGAGTACATGCAAAAACACTTACTACTACTGCTTAGTTTTTTTATTGTTTTAATTGTTCGTTCACAAAATGTGGAGGAGCTGATAAAGCAGGCCGATCTGTTAGAAAAACAGATGAAGGAAACAGAAGCGTATGCAAAATTTAAAGAGGTAGTAAAAATTCAGCCGCAACATTTATACGCATTAATTCATTGTAGCGAACTGGCAAGCCGCATTGGAAGAATTCAAACTACAAAAGAAAGGCAAGTTGATTTTTATAAAGCTGCCAAAATTTATGCAGAAAGAGCTTTGCGTGTAAACCCAAAAGATTCTGATGCAAACATGGTAATGGCTGTGGCTTACGGAAGATTATCATTACAGCAAAGCGGAAAAGAAAAAATAGCTTTTGTAAAAGAAATAAAAAATTATGCTGAAAAAGCGGTTGCCAGCAATGCCAAAAATTTTAAAGCGCTGCATGTATTAGGCAAATGGCATTACGAAGTAACCAATCTGAATGCAGTAGAAAAAACAGCACTCAAAATGTTTTATGGTGGTTTACCAAAAGCCAGTTTCGACTCCAGTCTATACTTTTATCAAAAAGCAGCTGCATTAAGTCCCACATTTGTTTTGAATTATCTGGAAATGGCTAAAGTGCTTTATAAACTAAAGAAAAAAGAAAAGGCTGTTGAATTTTTGCGATATGCAATAAAGCTACCCGATGCAACTTCAGAAGATGCTCTTATAAAAAATGAAGCAAAAGAATTACTTGCCAAATGGAGTTAATTGCTTTTGCAGAGAGTAGAGAATTATAAATACTTTTGCATCAAAATTCAATCATTTGAACGAAACAGTATTTTTATTTACTCCGCCTTTTACCCAACTCAATACGCCGTACCCGGCCACAGCTTATCTCAAAGGGTTTCTCAATACAAAAAACATTTCTTCTTTTCAAGCAGATTTAGGAATTGAAGTAACGCTGCAATTATTTTCAAAAAGCAGAATTGAACAATTGGTTAGCTCAGTTACCAATGTGCAGCAATATTCTGAGAACGTACAACGGATAGTGGCGTTAAAAAATGAGTATATCAAAACCATTGACGCAGTGATTTTATTTCTGCAAGGAAAAAATCCAACTATTGCACACTTAATTGCCACACGAAATTTTTTACCCGAAGCAAACCGTTTTAAGGAGCTTACAGATTTTCATTGGGCTTTTGGTGCAATGGGTTTGCAGGATAAAGCCAAGCATATTGCCACACTTTATCTTGAAGACTTATCAGACTTTATTAAAGAATGCATTGATGAGCATTTTGGTTTCAGCAGATATGCAGAAAGGCTTGGTAGAAGCGCCAACAGCTTTGATGAGTTATATGCAGAACTTCAAAAGCCTCTCACTTTTATTGATGAGTTATTAATTGAAAGGTTGAAACTTCATATTGAAAATCTTCAGCCAAAATTGGTTTGTATCTCTGTTCCTTTTCCAGGCAATTTGTACGCAGCTTTCAGAAGTGCACAATGGATCAAACAAAATCATCCACATATTAAAATAACAATGGGTGGTGGTTTCCCCAACACTGAATTACGTTCGCTTAAAGAAAAACGGGTGTTTGAGTTTGTTGATTTTATTACTTTGGATGATGGCGAAGCTCCTGTAGAACAGTTGCTGAAATATGCAGATGGATTGATTAGTGAAACAGAATTGAAGCGAACATTTTTATTGCAGGCAAAAGAAGTTGAGTACATCAATAATACTTCCTGTAAAGACTATAAGCAATCAGAAACCGGAACGCCTGATTACAGTGATCTGTTATTAGATCAATACATTTCAGCAATAGAAGTGGTAAACCCAATGCACAGTTTGTGGAGCGATGGAAGATGGAATAAATTAACAATGGCACATGGATGTTATTGGGGCAAGTGTACGTTCTGTGATATTTCGCTTGATTATATTAAGCTCTATGAACCTGTTGCAGCAAAATTAATATGCGACAGAATGGAAACTATCATTGCTCAAACAGGCAATAATGGATTTCATTTTGTAGATGAAGCTGCACCACCTGCACTCATGCGGGCATTGGCCATTGAAATCATAAAACGAAAACTTGTTGTAAGCTGGTGGACGAATATCCGTTTTGAAAAAAGTTTTACCCGTGATCTTTGTTTGATGTTAAAAGCCAGTGGATGCATTGCAGTGAGCGGTGGATTGGAAGTTGCAAGCGATCGTTTATTAGAGTTAATTGAAAAAGGTGTTACTGTAGAACAAGTGGCAACAGTGAACAAACATTTTACTGAAGCCGGCATTATGGTACACGCCTATCTCATGTATGGTTTCCCCACACAAACAGCACAGGAAACTATTGATTCATTAGAGATGGTTCGTCAGCTGTTTAAAACACGAGTTCTGCAATCTGCTTTCTGGCATCAGTTTGCAATGACGGCTCATAGTCCTGTTGGTATGAACCCTGAAAAGTACAACGTAAAAAAAGCAAAGGAAGTTGAAATTGTATTTGCTGATAATGATGTGGAGCATATTGATGAAACCGGAACTGATCATGAAAGTTTCAGCTTTGGATTAAAGAAATCGCTGTTTAATTATATGCAGGGATTGTGTTTGGATGATTCATTACAAAAATGGTTTGATTTGCCGGTACCTAAAACAACCATTGCACCGGATTATATTCTAAAGATTATTTCTGAGGAAGAATTGCCTCTGTTTAAACCTGTGACTAAAATTATTTTTCTGGGTACCGTTTTAAAAACAGAAGTAATTTCAAAATCAAAAAAAGGATCGCACTGGAAACTATTGCAAATTACGTTTGTAACAAACAAAGAAAACATCAGCATCCAGATTGACAAAGTAAAAGGGGAGTGGCTTGTAAACTTATTGCCCAGTCTTACTGTAGACCATGAACATATAACAACTTTGCAGGAAATAAAAAACAGCTATGAACAAAATGGCTGGGATGATTTTGAATTGTTTTGGGATAATAAACCCGTTAAAACTTTGTACAAGGTTGGTTTACTCCGGTTGTAGTTAAAATGATTTGTGAAGGAAAGCAATTACCTTCATTGAAATGGATGAGGTTTTACTCCCTACGCTTTTTGAGTATGTACTCTCTGATACAGCAGAACCGCAACATGCAGTAACAAAAGCTGATACGGAAAAATTATTTACTTTTTTTAAAAACTGTTCGCTCTTTAAATGGGGCGATACACATAATAATTGTGAAGCAAGAGCCGAGGCTGTTTGTTTGCTATTAACTGAATGGAACATCCCCAATTATAAAGGTTGGGTTTTTAGTGGGGCATTTTTAAAGAAGAATCATATTGGAGGATTAAAACAGCTATGGAATTATCATGTAGCAGCTTTGCTGCAGGTACAGGAAGATGACGAGATAAGATTTTATATACTGGATCCTGCAACTAACAATGAGTTGATAGAAATCAACGACTGGGCAGGCAATGTAACTGATTATCCGCATAGCTATCACATGATAAAGACATCTGATAACTATATTTTTCCGGCAGGTAAAATTTTTAAAGATAACTGGCACAAACGGAACAAACAAAACAGGAAATGGATGCTTCAGGGGTTGGCAGGTATCAATGGCTTGTCATCTTCAGGTAAAGCTCAATTGTGTTTTAAAAAGAAGCAAATACAATTAACAGCCGCAAAATTTTTAGAATTAAAAAAAGAGAATCCTTTGCAGTGAAATCTGCAAACTAAACCGAACGGGGAATTATTTTTTTGGGGTGTATGCGTAGGCAATTTGATAAACTGAACGCTTTAACTGAGGGAGCGGCATGCCAATCCTTAAATCATTATTTTGTGGCGTTGGCTCACAAATTGTGTATTCATTTCCATTATAAAGAATGGGTTTGCCATAAGAATTTTTAAACTGTACTGCAATTGTAACATGGTTCGGATAAGCAATAACCAGCATGGGTAAGTTGTAAATTTCCTTAACAAGGTAAAAGAATAAAGCGGCCCTGTCTTCACAATCACTATAATCGCTTAATAAAGTTTGTTCAGGGCTTAACCTTTTTTCACTACCGTAAATAATAGAATCTGTTTCAAACAAAAAAGCATAACGGGTGAAATGCATTAAAAACTCAACACCCGATTTTTGATTCATTCGTTTAATATTCTCTTTTAATTTGGGGATGAGCGATTGATAGGTTTCTTTACTCAACGGAATATTAAAAAAACTTTCATAATCTACCACCGGGTAATTGGCAAATATGTTTTTTATTTCAGGGTTTATTTTTATTTTAAAATGATAATTCTGATCATAGTATGTAAACTCAAGATCTTTAACCATATAATCTGTCGCTCTAAATTCCGGCAGGCTGCTTACTTTGTATGAAAATGATTTTTGCCCTTTTGCTATATTCAGGTTTACAGGCGTGAATTTATTTCTTACAAAATCAATATTGCCTCCGTAGTCGTGATAGTTCAAACATACATATTCTTTGCCGTTAATAGTTCGGTAAGGCATATTAAAAATTTCTTCATCGCTTTGTACATAAAACAAAATCTGATTGTTACAAATTGCCAGTAATGCATCGTAGCCTGACTGTATAAGAAAATAATATTTGTAAAGTGTGTACCGGTGATAGTTTGCATTTTTAGGGCTTATTTGCTGCGCTGTTTTACGTATCAACTGATAATACAACCAATCGTCTAGCTTGTTTTTTTCTTTATAAGTAAGAAGGGTTTCAATAATTAACCGGTAGCTGTCATTATTTACCTGTTCTAAAAAAGATTTGATAGATGCCTCGGATTGTGTGTCGGTGTAATCAATAAAAGCGAATTCATTAAAGGGGAGAGAAACGGTAGTTCCGAAAAATTCAAACTGTATGGTTTTACTGCCAGTCTGGGAAAACAAACTGATTGTGTTACTAAAAAGTACGAGGGATAATATGACAAACCTTGCTTTCAAATATATTGGTTAGATTAAAGTTACTAAAAATTAACAATTTGGTAATATTAAATTTTATAAGCATAAATAAGATACCCTTAATATTCAAAATTCACTTTTGCAGTAAGTATTATTACTAAAACTTAAATTTTATTAAGTGATGTTTTATTGATTCTGTACAAAGTTTTACAACTTTTAATTTGTGCAACGTGTATGATACATATTTCAATACGAAGCAGAAAATACTGTTGCAAAAAAGCGACACCTCACGGCATCGCTTTTTTAAAATCTTTTTACTGTACTTATCCTTCTACGGGCGTAAGATATTGTGTAAAACTGTAACCTTCTTCACCATCATCGGTTTTAATAAACCACCATTGATCGTTTTCCTTACGCACCAGTGTTACTACTTCATGTCTTGCAGCTTTGCCTACAATATCATCATTGGTGCTGGGGCCACTACGAATGTTGAGGTTTGTTTTGTTAGTAGTTACTTTTAGTTTAGCACCTTCGCTAATACCGGCCACGCTGTTAATGTTGAGCATTAAATCACCACTGCTGTAATCAGGATCAAGTTTGCCGTAGATGTCCCATAATTGTTGCTTTACAGCACCACTGCTTTCTCCATCCATATATAACACATCTTCCTCTTCACGAACCTTAAGGTTTACAACAGGAGCAGCAGTAGCTGCATCAATTAATTCTTTGTATTTATCTTGTAATGCCATGGTTGTTTATTTTATTTTTTTACTAATGAAGCTGATTCGATTTTTTTCAAGCCCATTGCCTTTAATGTGTTTAAACCCATCATCATTTTTTGCAAACTTGTTTTTGCCACTTCGCCTGTAAGTGTAAGCACGCCATCTTTCAATTCGCTTTTTACTGTAGGGAAATCTTTTAGTGCATCAGCAATTGCCTGTTGCAATTGATCTGTTACCGGCGGTACTATTGCTACTACAGGTGCCACAGTACAATTGTTTACTACACTTTTTACACCTTCAATTTTTTTTACGGCGTCTTCGCATTTTGTTTTACAGGCTTCATCTTTACATTCGCCGGTAATGGTTGCCACACCATCTTTTACACTAACCATAGAGTTACTCATATCCGCATCAGCTTTAAATACGGTTTCAATAGCTGCCTGTATATCGGCATCTTTTAATTTCTTTTTGCAGGATGTTGTACCAAGCATAAGTAGCAACGCAACTGCTGCAAAACCCAGTTTCAGCATTTTTTTCATGATAGATTGTTTTAGTTTGAATGACTAATGTATTGTATTTACTTGTAAAAAAGCAACAGAGAAGGAAGTAAATAGTTTTGCACATTACTGAATTGTTAAGTAGTAAAATTTAGTATGTAATTCCGGTTTCTTTTTTTAAATGCTCAACTACATTGTAAATAATAGGGCAGCGGTTATAATGCATCATTACGGTAAACAACCGCTTATTAAATTGAGGCAGGTGCAGGGCAGGAAATTCTTTACAACCAGCAAACCGATGGCTGTAAATACTGCAACTGGTACCGCTAAGAAAGGCACAGGGAATGGTGTTGATGATCATAAGTTCATGACTTCCTTTCTCAATATATTTTTCATCAAAATCTGTTCGGCTCATGTTTAAAAAGGCAGCAGCATGGCTTGCTTCTTCATTGGTAATGTTCACCATTAAGCTTTTGCAGCAATTACCGCATTGGGTGCAATCAATTTGCGGCTCAATGGTTTGGTTAAGTGCAAAAACAGCCGCATCTACTTCTGCTTCATTCATTTGTTTTAGCTGCTCCACAAATAAAATATTTTCAGCTTCTTTTTCAAGAGCTGCTTTTTCAATTTCTATTAGAGAGGTTTGGAGTAACAGGGGAAGTTATTTGGTACGAAGGTAGGAAGATAGGGAAGAATATTTTGTTGCCACGAAGACGCAAAGGCACTAAGAAATACAAATAAGAAAGCCTTCAAGTCTTTGTGCCTTTGTGGCAACAGTTCATTTAATCAATAACTCAACTTCAATTCCACTCTTCTGTTTTTTGCTTTACCTGCTTCAGTTTTATTATCGCTGATGGGTTGTGTATCACCATAACTTTTGCTGGTAATTCTTGCTGCATTAATTTCTTTGCTTATAAAATAATCTGTTACTGCTTTTGCTCTCAGCTCACTCCAGTACATGTTACGTTCAGGCGTGCCATAATTATCAGCATGCCCTGTTATGTATAATTGCAAATCAGGATTCGCAATCAGGAGTTGGGTAATTTCATTCAGCACCCCTACTGAAGCACTAAATAATTGATGGCTTTTAAATTTGAAGAAAATAGTTTTTAAAGGATACTCCGTTTTTTCTGTTGGTTGAGTTTTTACTTCGGGGCATCCGTTGTTTTCAATTGTTCCCGCTTCATTTAAACATTTATCATCTTCATCATTTACACCGTCTTTATCATTATCGGGTATTGGGCATCCTTTGTAACGTATCAATCCTGATATATCCTTACAGTTGTCATATTTATCTGTAATGCCATCTCTGTCTGCATCAGGGCAGCCATTTAATGTTCCAGCTATATCAGCGCATTCATCTTTTGCATCTTCAAATCCATCCCCATCTTTGTCTGCCTTTATTGGAATAGACTGCGTAGTTTTTTGAGATTCTGTTTTTGTTTTGTTTTTTGCTGTTGCCTGTGCAAAACCAATTGTATAGTGGAGATAATCATCATTAATGCCATCAGTTAGCTTCTTGCGCCATTGTGTTTGTAATATTAAAAAAGCGCCTTCCTTAAATCTAAATTTCAGCCCCACACCGAGTGGTGCATAAGCTGCAAACTGATCTGAAAAAAGTCCCGCACCCAAACCAGCCGTTAGAAATGGATTTACTGTTGCTTTTTCTGTAAACATATTTAAATGAACCAATGCATCTATTTGCGGTGTAAATTTTGCCTGTCCAATGCTATCACCTTTTACAAACAAAGCAGGAAAATTGGAGAAGGTTCCTGTAAGTGATCCTGAAAAATCAATATGAGTTGTAAGATGTTTCCACCAATTTACACCTAAGCCAAAAGATTTTTTGCCAGGCTTATACCAGTCTCCGTTTTTCAATGCCCTACTTATGGAAGAATCTTTTATTTGTTTTGGTAAACGATAATCGGAAAAACTGATATTGTAAGAAAGCAGCGGAGATTTACCTGTTTTCTTTTGCTGAGCAGCAATCGTGTTGCAAAACAGGATTGCTGCAAACAGGCTTGCGAGTATTGGTTTCATGTGTTGGTATTTGTTTTTCAGAAACAGGATATGTTAGAATTACGGTGCTAAGATAATATCTGCTGTTGGTATTTCCTAAAGCAGGGCTGGCGGAAACTAATTTCACATTGTGCAAAAATGGTGTAGGTAGTATCAAAACTTGTGCTTAAATTGAGAAAGCTCTTTGATGGTAACCATATTTATTCACTAAAATTTATTCCAATGGTTTCTACAGACACAACACAGCTCAACCGGGAATGTAATTCCTGGAGAGACAACTTACGTTCCTATCGCAATGAACTGGGTTTACTTCGAGACAAACTTCAGGAGGTAGCCCGCAACCAAAGCGATAAAGAATTACTTACAGAAGTAGAACATTATCACAACCAGTTCTACATTCAGCAGATCAATATTCATGATCTGAAACAATCTATTAAAACACACGACCGCAAACTTCAGTTAGAAAATTCTCTAAGTGAGAACCATCTATCCTCTGACATTTTTTCTGAACATGAACAGCTGCATCAGCAGTACAATGATTTGGAACATACCATCAACGAATTGAAATTAGATTTTCGAAACTTTACAGGCCAGGCGTAACCCCTCCTTCCATTTTCCTACTAATCCATAGTAACCGTTCCCTTTGATGCTTTGTATAAAATTTTTCCTGTTACAGCAGGAAGAGTTCTTCTATTCACCACTAAAAACGATTTGCTATGGCAGAGTTTGATACTTCACACGTAAAAAACATTGTCTTGCTGGGCCATGCCGGCTCTGGTAAGACAAGTTTAGCGGAATGCATGTTGTACGAAGCAGGCATTACCAACCGAAGAGGCAATGTAGCCGAAAAAAATACAGTTGCCGATTATCATGAGTTAGAACAGGAACGGGGAAACTCCATTTTCTCCAAATTACTTCACACCAAATGGAGAGGTTACAAAATAAATATTATTGATACTCCCGGTTATGATGATTTTACCGGAGAAGTAATTTCAGCACTTCGTGTAGCAGATACCGGAGTGATGCTCCTCAATTCAGTAATGGGTGTAGAGGTGGGCACTGATATTATTTGGGAATATACTGAACAGTTTAAAACACCTATGATTTTTGCAGTTTCAAAATTAGATGATGAGAATGCCGATTTTGAAAAAACAGTAAGCGATGCAAAAAAACATTTTGGAAATAAGGTAGCGGTGGTGCAATACCCAAGACAAACAGGTGCAGGTTTTCATGAAATTATTGATGTGCTCCGAATGACACTTTACAAATTTGCTGATTCAGGTGGTAAACCGCAAAAAATTGCCATACCCGATGATGAAAAAGAGAAAGCAGAAAACCTGCATAAAGAGTTGGTAGAAGCAATTGCAAGTAATGACGAAGGGCTGATGGAAAAATATTTTGACAAAGGCGAGCTGAATGAAGATGAAATGAAAGAAGGAATTAAAAAAGCAATGATCAATCATGATTTGTTTCCAGTCTTTTGTTTAAGTGCCGAGCGAAATATGGGTAGTGGCCGTTTGATGGGCTTTATTGATAACGTATGTCCCAGTGCCAATGAAATGCCACCGCAAATAACAAAATCAGGGGCTGCACTTACCTGCGATGTAAATGGCCCGGCATGCATTTTTGTTTATAAAACAGTAAGCGAACCGCATGTTGGCGAGTTGTCGTTTTTTAAAGTGTATAGCGGTACTATTAAAAGCGGAATGGAACTGGAAAACGAAACCACAGGCGTGGCAGAAAAAATCAATCAGGTTTTTTTGGTTGAAGGAAATAAGCGAACTGCGGTTAATGAATTAGTAGCGGGTGATATTGGCGCTACCCTCAAATTAAAAAATACGCATACCAATAACACCTTGCATGTACGTGGGAAAAATATTGAACTTCCTTCCATTGAATTTCCTCCTCCTAATATTACAGTTGCCATTGAGCCTGCAAAAAAAGGAGAAGAAGAAAAACTTTCGCAGGCATTGCATCAGTTAAAAGAAGAAGATCCCACCATTCTTATTGAAGTATCGCCAGAGTTAAAACAAACGCTCATTCACTGTCAGGGAGATATGCATTTGGCAGTTGCTAAATGGAAGATTGAGCACAATTATAAATTAGATGTAAAATTTATTAAACCAAAAATTCCTTACCGGGAAACGATACGCAGAAGTGCCGATGCCAGTTACCGGCATAAAAAGCAAAGTGGTGGTTCAGGTCAGTTTGGCGAAGTGTATCTGCGTATTGAACCTTGGTATGAAGGAATGCCCGAGCCAAAAGATATTTCAGTTCGTGCAAGAGAAACGCATGAACTGGAGTGGGGAGGTAAACTTGTTTTTTATAATTGCATTGTAGGTGGCGCTATTGATATCCGGTTTTTGCCATCAATCTTAAAAGGTGTGATGGAAAAAATGCATGTGGGCCCGTTAACAGGATCGTATGTAAGAGATATCCGTGTATGTGTGTATGATGGAAAAATGCACCCGGTTGACAGCAATGATATTTCATTTAAAATTGCCGGGCTTCAAGCATTTCGCCAGGCATTTCAGCAGGCTGATCCGCAATTGCTGGAACCTATTTATCATGTAGAAGTACTTTGTCCTGATGATTTAACAGGTGCCGTAATGGGCGACCTGCAAAGCAGAAGAGCCATGGTAGAAGGAATAGATAGTGAAGGGCATTTTCAAAAAGTGATCAGCAAAGTCCCACTGGCAGAAATGGATGGATTCTCATCTTCACTTCGTTCACTTTCACAAGGCAGGGCAAAATTTAAAAGCTGGTTTTTAGATTATACGCCTGTGCCTTTTGAAATACAGAAAAAGCTGATTGAGGATTATTCTAAAATAAATAAGGATGAAGTAGCAGCTTAAGAAAATATTTTGGCTACTGATAGTTTCTTAAAACCACATTGAGTGCAGATACATTACTAAACCACAGAGACCGGGCTTCCTAACTACTTTGTGCAATTGAAGAGTACCTGTGACCTCTGTGGTTTTTTATTGCTCACTCTAAACGGAAAGATATTTTACAAACACATCCAAATGTGGTAACAGCACCATCTTTTACATGGGCTTTAATATCCTGTACATAAACAGAATCAATATTTCGTATAGTTTTAGATGCTTCTGCTACAGCATTGCGTATAGCATCATCAATTCCTTTTTCAGAAGTAGCAATTACTTCAATTACTTTTACGATTGGCATAAAAAATATTTAAGGTGAATAATAGAATATAGTAAGTTAAGAATTTAAAATGGCAAAAAAAGTGTACTCTTTCTGCTATTTGAAAATTATTGTTAGCACAAAAACATTTATCTTTCAAATATCAAAAACGATGCAATATGAAACTGCTTTTATTCCTTACTTCTTTTTTTATTTTTACAACCGTTGTTTCTCAAACAAAAACAATTGTTGAGTCAAAAGAAATGATTCCGGGTGGCGTACAGGTTACCATTACCAACGGCACTGTGAATTACGGGAGCAAGACTGTTGATTATATTACACATACAGGTTACCTCGATTTGAAAAATGATACAGGTAAGTTGCTGGCAAAAGTTTTTTTTACCTATTACAAAAAGAAGGGTAGTGAAGCAGGTACAAGACCCATCACCTTTACTTTTAATGGCGGCCCCGGTTCTTCATCTGTTTGGTTGCACATGGGTGCACTCGGCCCCAAACGTGTTTATTTAAAAGATGATGGTACTGCTACTGCACCACCTTATAAATATATCAATAACGAATACAGTTGGCTTGATAAAACTGATTTGGTTTTTATTGATCCTGTTTCTACAGGGTACAGCAGAGCAGCGTCCGGTGAAAACCCCAAGCAATTTCATGGATATGTAGAAGATATTCAAAGTGTAGGTTCGTTCATCCGTAATTTTTTATCAAAGTATGAACGTTGGGGTTCGCCTAAGTTTTTAGCTGGAGAAAGTTATGGAACCACAAGAGCTGCCGGCTTATCAAAATTTTTACAAGACAGTTATCGTATTTATTTAAACGGAATCTTTTTAATTTCTCCTGTACTCAATTTTGGAAGCAATGATTATTATGTGGGGAATGATTTGCCAAGAACATTATACATTCCTTCTTATACTGCTGCTGCATGGTATCATAAAAAATTAGCACCTGATCTGCAAGCTGATTTTACAAAAGCGATGAACGAAAGCAAGGCATTTGCTATGGGTGAATATGCTACTGCACTTTTAAAAGGAGATTGGTTAACGGCTGCTGAAAAAGACCGTATGGCAGAACGGATGAGTTATTATACAGGCCTTAGTAAAGAGTATTGTTTAAATGCCAACCTGCGTGTGGAAGAAAATCGTTTTTATAAAGAGTTAAGGCGGAAGGATGGTTTAACCATTGGCAGATTAGATGCACGGTTTACAGGCAATGATCTTGATAATGCAGGTGAGTATGTAAGTTTTGATCCTTCCTTTACAAATATTGACGGGCCTTTTACATCGGCCATGAATGATTATTTTCAAAAAGAGTTAAATTTTAAAGAAGAGAAACCGTATAATATTTTCGGAAACGTAGGTCCCTGGAATTATAACAATGTACAGAATCAATTTTTAAATGTGGCTGAAAGTCTTCGTGATGCTATGACCAAAAACCCGGCTTTAAAAGTGTATGTAGGAAGTGGCTATTACGATTTTGCTACGCCTTTCTTTACTGCACAATATGACATTGAGCACATGTTTTTAAAACCAGAAGCAAGGAAAAATGTAAAACATTATTTCTATAATAGCGGACACATGTATTATATCAATATGCCCGATATGATTCAGTTTAAAAAAGATGTGGATGCTTTTTTTGATTGGTCGTTGAAATAAACAAAAACAGGATTGAACGATAAAATAAATTCATAAGAGGTTGGCGTAGCCGACCTCTTATTTTGCACATATTGAAACCCCTATTGCATTTGGCAAACAAACCTCTTAAATTGTAATGCCATTTTTTTTTTTTAACCCAAAAACCAAGATTTATGAACACAAGTAAATTTATTATTGGCGGACTTATTGGAGGAATTTTATTCTTCTTTCTCGGATGGCTAATCTATGGAATATTACTTATGGATTTTATGACTCAACACATGTCTGCGGCTGCTGCAGGCGTAATGCGTCCTGAAGCTGAATGGCCCTGGTGGGCTATGATTGCAGGAAACTTTGGCCTGGGATTCCTGTTGTCTTTTGTGATCAACAAATCAAATGTAGCTTCTGTGAGCAACGGGGCAGTTACAGGAGCAGTTGTAATGTTCCTGATGTCTTTTTCAGCTAATTTGATGATGTATGCACAAATGAACCTTTCTGATATTACAGGCATTGCAGTTGATTTTATTGCATCAGCAGTAATTGGTGCTGTTGTGGGGTCGGTACTCGGCTGGTACAATGGCCGGAAATGATGCTTGCTTAAAATTGAAAGTGGGTTCGTGAAGAATCCACTTTTTTATTTTACGCCTTGCACTTCTATTTCAAATACAAGAATACTATTGGGCGGAATTTTTGCCGCTCTTGTTCTTATACTGTAACCAATACCTGATGGGATGATGATTTTTATTTTGCCACCAACTTTACAAAGAGGAACACCAATTTGCCATCCTTTAATTAAACGGTTTAGTGGAAATGTAGCAGGTTTCACTTTTGTCTGATCAAAAACAGAACCATCGGTCAGCAAGTAGCCCTTGTAAAAAACAGTAACAGTATCAGTAACTTTTACTTGTGGGCCTGTGCCTTCTTTAATTAGGGTATAATAAACACTTTCCTGCTTTAACACAGCATCCGTTTTATTTTCTTTGATGAGTTGCTCAATGTATGTATCATCTGCTGTGGCTTGTGCTGTACTGTCAATGTTGCTCATGGGATTAGTTACAGGCAATGGGAGGGAAGCAGCTTCCATATTTTTCCAGGAGCCATTGTTGCGTTGCAGCCATGTTTGAGAAAACTCTGCTTTTAATACATCTTTTACACTATTGGTTTTAAATGTAGAAGTATTTTTAATTGTACCCCATCTTCCTGAGATTTTACAACTGGCAATGAGCTTCCATTTATTTTGTGCAGGCAAATAAATATAGCCAGAGTAAATGATAAAATTTAAAGCAGAGTCAGTAGCGGTGGCTATAAAAAGCTGGTAAGGTTCATTGGTGTTCCATTGGTGATGCCATGTATATTCTCCTTTCTCCGCTTTTGTATCTAGGCCAGTGGCAACAACGGTTGCTGTTTTTGGAAATTCAAATACCACTTCTCTATCTTTTTTATCTGCCTCCAGATACAGTTGCACATCATCCGCTTTTATACCTGCGGTGATTTCTTTTTTTACTGTAAGTTCTTTTACGGTTATATGTGCTAAATATGAAACGGCTTTGATACTGTCATCAATTGTATTTGATGGACTGTTTATAAATGCATTTGATTGTAAAGAACTAAGGCCGAGAACGAAGTAGCAAATGAATAAACGCATAAAATTAAGTTGTATAAAATCTAAGTTACCGAAAACGATTAAAATAAGCTGAGCTGCAGTTGTGGTTTCTTTACTTTGATAACCGATGATTTACCTGCTAATCCAATTTGATATACCGGAGATTCATTATAACGGGAAGCAACGATGATTTCAGTTTTGTTGGCATGTTTCTTAAAAAGACCCAGTGCCAGTTCCGGTGTATTATTATTTTTTGAAAGATGGGATAAAAAGATATGGGTTAAATGCGAAGGCCGGTGCATTTTAAAAAGTTCCAATGCCTGCACATTTGAAATATGACCGGAGCCATTGGTAATTCTTTGTTTCAGATAAATGGGATAGTTTCCGTTGCTGAGCATTTCCACATCATAATTGGCTTCTAAAAAAACAGCATGGCATTGTTTAAAATGATGAATGATTTTATCGCACACAATTCCTATATCTGTAAACACGCCAATTGTTACTGATGAAGAGGAAATTGTAAAACTGTGTGGATCTACTGCATCATGAAATTTTTTAAATGGCAGTATTATAAGATCACCTATTTGTACGGGTTTGTTTTCTGTAAACCGATTGATTAAATTCTTTTCAAATTTTATTCTTGCCTGCTTATGTGTTTGTTCTGTAATATAAACGGGGATATTATATTTTTTAGAAAGCATTGTTACACCTTTAATATGATCGCTATGCTCATGCGAAATAAAAATGGCTTTTACTTTTGAAAATTGCAGATCCAGTCGCTTCATTCGTATCTCTGTTTCCCTGCAACTGATGCCTGCATCAATCAATACCGCTTCTGTTTCGTTACCGATATAGTAACAATTGCCATTGCTTCCTGAATTAAGTGATGTGATGAATAAAGACATAGTTTGAGGGCAATTTACAGCATCAGCAAAAATGAAACAAAGAAAATGATTTGTTTCTATTGTATTATTTCTTTTGGTTCCCGCTTGCTTCCAATGTATAATTCGTATTCCAATAAGCGGCAATCGATCGTACTGTTGTAAAATTCAATTCTCCGTTTTGCTTTTAAGCCAATCTTTTTTGCAAGATCCATATTGCCAGTAAACACATATCCAAAATAGCCGCCACATTTTTGTTTCATAAAATCTCCAATGCGGCTGTATGTTTTTTCAAGTTCCATAATGTCGCCTAGGCGTTCACCATATTCCGGATTGATCATCATAATACCTGCTGCATCTTTTGGTACTTCTGTATCAGCAAAATCACAAACAGCAAATTCAATGAGTTTACCTACACCTGCTGCAATAGCGTTCTTCTTTGCATTCTCAATTGCTTTTTCGCTGTAATCAGTTGCAATAATTTTCAGTTCGGGAATATCAACAATCTGTTCTTCCAATAATACATCTTCTTTTAAATAAACTGATTCATCATAACCCTGCACATGCATAAACGCAAACTTGTTTCTAAACAAACCCGGTCTTCTGTTGGTAGCAATTAATGCTGCTTCAATGGCTAATGTTCCTGAACCACACATGGGATTAATAAAAGGGGAATGCTTATCCCACACAGTTGCATAAACAGTTGCTGAAGCCAATCCTTCCAGCATAGGAGCAAGGCCGGGAATTTTTCTGTAACCATGTCTCGCCAATGAATCACCACTTGTATCAACAAAAATTTCGGCATTTTCATTTTTCCAAAACAGATGAATGACGGTTCCTGAAAGCTCGGAACCGGTTGATGGACGGGTTCCTCTTTTATCTCTTAATCTGTCAACAATGGCATCCTTCACTCTAAGATTTGCAAACATGCTGTTGTTAATGGTATCGTTTAAAACATTACTCGTTATAGAAAAATAACCGGGATCGGGAATGATGTTTTCCCATTCATAATCTTTCAGGTTATTATAAATAGCATCAGCATTAACAGCAGTAAATTGTTTTAAGCTGTACAATACCTGACTGGCACAGCGAAGGTTTAAATTGAGTTTTATACAATCGTTTATAGTTCCAGTAAGTTTTACTCCGGTAACAAAAGTTTCATCTGTTTTAAAACCAAGTGCAGTAACTTCTTTTTCAAGATAAGCAGCAATGCGTTTATGACAGGTAATGGTTATGGAGGAAAGAGTGGTAAATAAGTTCATATTGGCTGTAAAGGTAAAAGCAAATGCTGTATTCTTATTTTATATTCAGTCTCAAACTTCAAAATACAAATGATAATGCGTACTACATTTTGGATTGAATGCTGCGTTGCACTGTGGGCATTGATTACCGGAATTTAAGTATTCTGTAATAGTTAATTCTTCTTTACAGTTTCCACAGAGTATGGCTTGGGTATCTCTTTCTTCTTTAGCCCAAACAGTTGATTCATGCCCGGCTTCTTCTGTATGACATTCATAGCAGGGATAATACGTATCACAACATTTAAATTTTATAGCAATAATATCTAATACTGAATGATAATGTATGCAACGGGTTTGATCATCTGTGAGTTTGCCTTTGAGTTGCATATAAATTATAAAAGTTATTTCGCCACTGCAATCTTCACCTTCTTATTTTTAATTTTTTCATCTTTTATTAAATGCAGAGTATGGTTGGCTTTTATTTTTTTTACTGCCACAAAGCTGAAAAAATCTTTTACTTCTATCAAACCAATATCTTCTTTTTTTAATTCACCTTTTTGACTTAAGAAACCTACAATATCAACTTTGTTCACCTTGTCTTTTTTACCCGCAGCAATAAACAAGGTACTCCATTTTGGTTTTTCAGGAATGATGGCTTCTTCTGGCAATTCAATTTCTAATGCATCAGCAGGAATATAACCAGGTAATTTTTCATCTGGGCCAAGTATTAAAATAGCAGTGCCGCTTGCTTCCATTCTTGCAGTTCTTCCGTTACGATGCGTAAACATTTCCTCAGTATGCGGTAAGTGATAATGAATAATGTAACGGATGTTGGCAATATCCAAGCCTCTTGCTGCCAAATCGGTAGTAATTAAAAAGTTTGAAGTGCCGTTCCTGAATTTGCAAAGTGCTGCATCCCGTTCCTGTTGCTCCATAGCACCATGATAAAATACATTGAGAATATCTTTTTCTTTTAGCAAAGCACTGGTGCGTTCTACAGATTCACGGTGATTGCAAAATACAATAGTGGATCGGTTGCCCAGCATGCAAATTAAACGGAACAACGTATTCAGCTTATCATTATCCGGGCTCTTAATTATTTGTATGGCAAGTCCGGTATCTGAATCCTCGTTACCGCTTAAGAAATCTAATTTCTCAGGATTTGTTAAACCAACAAACGCCGGAATTTCATCCATTTGTGTAGCAGAGGTGAGCATTCTTTTTTTAAGTCCTTTTAATGAACCAATGATAAAAGACATCTCTTCCTGAAAGCCAAGTTCAAGTGATTTATCAAACTCATCCAGTATTAATGTTTCAATACTATCGATAGTAATATTTCCCCGGCGAATATGATCGGCCAATCTACCAGGTGTGCCAATCAATAAGGTGGGAGCTTGTTTTAAATTATTTTCTTCTATCTCTCTTTTGTGTCCGCCATAGCAACAGCTCACTTTTAAATTCAAGCCCATGCTTTTAAAAACATGTTCAATTTGCATGGCCAGTTCACGGCTCGGAACAATAATGATGGCTTTAGTAGCAGTAGTTGCTGTTTTTAATAAGTCAACTATTGGTATTAAAAAAGCAAGGGTTTTACCCGATCCTGTGGCAGATAATAAAATGAGATCGTTGTGAGTTTTATATGCTTCCAAAGAAGCCAATTGCATTTCATTAAGAGCTTTGATCTTTACATTTTCAAGTACATCAGGTAACCAGTCCATATTCGTTTGCATAGCGGCGAAGGTAAACAAGTTTATTTCCTCTTGCAGAATTTATCCGAACGCCGGTTTCTTGTTATTCATGAACTTCAAAGGCATATCTGCGCTAAAGAAAACCGTTACGTAAGTAACGGGTTTTTTTTAGCTCGTTTTTATTGAAATACTAATTTCTGTGTAGTTGTTGTGTTGCTTTGAACATCGATAATGCTTAGCAAATACATTCCTTTTAGAGCAAATGGAGGCCGCTCTAACGAAATATTCTGCTGTGGAAGTATATATAGTTTTTTCTGCTCAATTACTTTTCCATTAAGGTTAGTTAATCTGTAAATAATTTCCTTTGCAGTTATATTTTTTAATTGTATTGTAAAAGTATTTTTTACAGGATTAGGATAAATAATCATATCCGATTGAGAAAATCCGGATTTGACGGTAATAAAATTTGAATACGTAACATCTCCATTTTCCTTCAGAATACGAATGCGGTAATTCATAGTATAGTAACCAGGCTTTGTATCTGTTGTTGAATAGCTTCCGTTTGTAGATTTTACTTTTTGCTGATGAATAGCAGTAAATTGGTTTTCATTTTTTCGTTTACGTTCAACAACATATTCTTTTATTCCGTTTTCATTGTTCACCTTCCAGCTAATGAGTACATCATCACCAGATTTCTTTCCTTCTAATTTTATATTCGCATCGGGCAATAAAATGTCGCAGAAACCAGTCACATGAAAATAAGCAAGGCGGGTAATACAGCCTGTATTCAATACAACTTTACACAGGTACATAGCTGTATCTGAAGCTGTAACAACCGGAATGTAATAACTTGAATTACTGCCAATAAATGTACTGTCAACAGCAGAAGTTTTCTTATACCATGCATAAGTGGCACCTGCAGTGGAATCAACTTTTAGGATTGCCTCTTCATTAAAGCAACCTCCAACAGACGTAATAATGAAATTTACAAGAGGAACTGTGCTGATGTCGTTGATTGAAGCATTACTGCATGCATCCAGCACCCTTAAACGAACAAGGGTATAAGCAGTTCCGTTGTTAATACTGAATGCCGGACTGCTTTGTGGCGGAGTAATGATAGAAGGTGCAGATGGAACGCTGCCAATAATTTCATATGTAACAGGGGCAATTCCTCCTGTTGTTATTGCGGTTATATTAAAGCTGTTATCATCGCAACGGTAGAGGCTTGAATTTTGAAGTGATGGATATTGATAGGCTGTTATTGTAACGGTATCATATACTGTGATGTTACAAGTATTGTTTAATCTGCTTCTGATAATATAAACAGCAGGTTTGAGGGTTTTAAATGTAAAAACTGTTTGAGACGAATTAGAAAATGAATAAGTAAAATTAACAGTTGAACCATCTCTTTTTATAATAACCGGAGTAGCTTTAGAAATATTTGAATTAAGAGTGATCTCTATATCTGCTGACCCCTGTGTAAAAGAACCCCCGGGACAATTCTTTTTAAGTACGATACTTTTAGTTAAATATGCGGCTACAGGTGCAATAAAAGAAGTTGCCATATTGCCGCAAACATCCAGCACAACAATTTTATAGGTTTCGTTTAAGGGTAGTGAGGGCAAACTGTCAATATCAATTTGTGTATTGTTTGTACTAATAGTACGGATTAAAATTCCTAAATGATCAAATACTTCAACTATGTAAGGGCTCACTCCTGTGGCTATAGTAACTGTAATTTTTGTTTCATCAAGGCTACAGGATGGCTTTGCACTTACAGCTATTTCAACAGTATCAGGTTTTACATCAAAACACTTTACAATTGTTGAGTCGCTGCAAGAGTCAGTAACATTAATGCAATACTTTCCAAATGCCAGGCTATCAAAAACACCCGTTGAGTTGCAGGCAATCAGCGTATTTTTCTGATATAAACAAAAGAGCGGATTTATTAAATTTTGATACGTAGCAATTGATGCATTAAAAGTAGAACAGGTTTTTGTAATCTGCACATCGCTTACTGCAGGTACAGGTTTTGAAACTGTAAAGCATCTTGGGAAAAGTGTATCGGCACATCCGCCATTTATTCTGGATACCTGAATTGTAATACAGTAAGCCCCAAAAGCGAGGCTGTCAAAAATACCTGTAGTATTACATCTGAGTAGTAGATTGGAACTGTCATACAAACAGTATGTTGCATTTCCCAATCCTGTAGTACCAGTAATGGTACCCGTAAATGTATTGCAGGTAAAATTAGAAAACTCAGGCCCTGTACCCGGTCCTACGGGCAGCGGTACTATTGTAAAGCATCGGATAAGTGTTGTGTCATTACAGAGTGTACCTGTTATTTTCATACAATAGTTTCCGATTGGTACATTGCCAAATGTACCGGTTGTATTACAGGCTATTAATACATCAAGTCTGTCGTATAAACAAAATTGAGGATTGTTTAAATTGCTTTGTCCATTTATTGAAACGGTTACAACATTACAATCGTCACCATAAGTAACAGTTACATTTGCTGCAACAGAGGGAACAGGTTTTACCGCTGTAAAGCATCTGTTGATGATTGTATCATAACATACATCTGTAATACGAATACAATAAGAACCATACGCTAAACTATCAAACTGTCCTGTTGAATTACAAGTTATTAAATTGTTTGAGCTGTCGTACAGGCAATAATTTGGGTCTGTCAGATTTTGCTGGTCTGTAATTCTTGCTGAAAAAAAGTTACATTCCTTGTTTAATTCATTAACTGCTGTGGCAACACGGGGGGTATTATTATTTACCCAGTTAACCGTTTTAATATTTCCACATTTATCTTTTGCAAATAGTTTAAGTGACCTGAAATTTCCAAGTTGAATACGAAATTGATAGTTATTTGAAAAAATTGTATCACCTAAAGGTGTTACAGCGCCATATATAAACCCGCTAAAAATAGTATCTGCAGTATTTAATTTGCCATAAATATCCTTTAAGCGAATATAAATATCTGAACTGTCGCAGGTAACTTTTGTTACTGAATACTGATCAAAAAACCAATCATAATTAAGGATACTGATATTCCTTGTTTGAATACCTCCGCAAGAATCTCTCTGTTGAATAAAATAGGAACCCGGAACAAGATTGGTAAAAACTCCGGTTGCACTGCCAGTTCCAATACCAAAAGTAGAAGGTGCAACAATTGTATAGTTAAACGGTGGCCGTCCGTATTGCACATTATTAACTGTAATGGTTCCGTTATTTCCATTAAAGCAGGTTACGTTCGTTTTTAAAAGCTCAAAACGAGGATCTTGATACGAACCCGATACAATTACATTGGGAATAGTGTAAAAGCAATTATTTACAATGTCTTTTACAAACACATCATAAGCCCCTGCCGGTAAGCCGTCTATAGTATCACTGGATGTATAAGGTGTAGAAACAGGGCCGGTAACAGAATAATTATAAGTACCAGATCCGTTTAGAACTGTGATAATAATTTTTCCTGTTGCAGCACATCTTGATTCCACTGTTTCAGCAGTAGCGGAAAAGGTGCTGCAAATCTGCGAAAAACAATTAACAGCATATAAAAAAGCCAGTAAAAAAAGTAAGTAGAATTTTTTACTCATAGGTACAGATTTTAAAATCAATAAAATTACATACAGTTAGTGATGGCTGTACATGAGAAAAAGGTAAGTGCAAGGTCTGACAAATAGTAATGCAACTATAGAGTAGTTCTGCTCAAAATTAGCAGTGTTTTTTGCAGGCTCATTTATCGTATGTATTCTAAACTCATCGTCATCTTTTCACCACATTGTTTTTACTTTGCCCAAATGAATGAATGGCTGATTTTACTTTTAATTTGTGCAGGTGCCTTATTCTCGGGTTTTATTGATGCGGTAGTAGGAGGTGGGGGATTGGTACAAGTGCCACTCCTGCTCATTTTATTTCCTGAGCTTTCGCATGTGCAGGTTATTGCAACCAACAGGTTTGCTTCTGTAGCCGGAACCTGTGTGGCAGCTTTTCATTATGTAAGATCAGTAGGAATTGATGTTGCCGTTGTAGTTGTAGCCGGTATTACTTCTGCACTCTCTGCTTTTGGTGGCACCTTTGTAATGAAGTTGATTGCACCAGATGTTTTTAAACCAATTTTGCTGTGCATTATTATTTTGCTTGCTATTTATACATTTATTAAAAAAGATTTAGGTGTAGAGCATTTGCCAAAGTATGAAGGAAAGAAATTATTATTCGTAAGTGCGCTCATTGGTTTGGTACTGGGCTTTTACAATGGGTTTATAGGGCCTGGAACAGGTACGTTGCTGGTGTTTTCGTTTGTTTCCATTGCAGGTATGAGTTTTATAAAAGCTTCTTCTTCCTCAAAAGTAATTAATGCCATTGCTGATGGAGCTTCTTTAATTGGATTCTTTTTGAGTAAGTCGGTAATATTTAAAATTGCAATTCCTATGATAGTCTGTAATATGCTGGGCGGATATATAGGAAGTAAGGCTGCCATATTAAAAGGCAACTCGTTTATACGAAACGTTTTTTTAATTGTAATTGTACTTTTAATTCTAAGGTTGGCAAAAGATATTTTACTGGGGTAGAAGGGAAATATTAATGAATCAGGTTTATAAAAAGGATTTACTTTTAAAATATATTTTTCTAATTTAATTGTTTGATGTTTATTTATTCTGATACTGGAATTAATCAGCACCGCCAGTGGATTGATCAATATTTTCTTCCACTTTTTATTGTTGGAGTATTGGCAAATCTATCCGCTTTGTTTTTGCCCATACTGGAACCTGATGGTGCGTTGTATGCAAGTATTGCCAAACACATGGCACAAACAAATGATTTTGTAAATCTGTATGATTTAGAAAATGACTGGTTAGATAAACCGCATTTTCCATTCTGGGTTACGGCTCTCAGCTTTAAATTGTTTGGTTATCATTCTTTTGCCTATCGTATTCCTGCTTTGTTGTTTTGGATGATGGGTGCAGTGTACACATATAAGTTTGCCCGTTTGTTTTATAATGAAGTGGTAGCCAAACTTGCAGTGCTTATTTATTTAACTACACTTCATTTGGTAATTTCAAATGGCGATGTAAGAGCGGAGCCTTTTCTAACAGGGTTGATCATTGCTGCTGCCTTTCATTTTTACAAAGCATCTAAAAAGAAGATTGATAAGCATTTAATTATCGGGTCATTGTTTGCCGCTTGTGCCGTTATGACCAAAGGACCATTTGTTTTAGTAACCATTGGTGCCGGTTTTATTTTTCATTGGTTATTTACGGGAGATTATAAACAATTTTTTCATTACAGATGGGTACTTGCATTCTTTTTAATTTTCATTTTTATTATTCCGGAATTATACTGCTTGTATTCGCAGTTTGATGCACATCCTGAAAAAGTCATTTTTGGTAAGCAGTATGTTTCAGGTATTAAGTTTTTCTTTTGGGATAGTCAGTTCGGACGGTTTTTAAACACAGGACCTATTAAAGGTAGTGGTGATCCATCCTTCTATTTGCATACCTTGCTTTGGGCTTTTTTACCATGGAGTATTTTTTTGTACATCGCCCTTGTATGGCGGTTTAAAAAATTCAGGAATACAGCTATTGCAAATCCTGAGTACATTTCATTATTTGGAGCAGTGGTTACTTTTTTAATGTTCTCCTTATCCCGGTTTCAATTACCGCATTACTTAAATATTGTATTTCCTTTTTTTGCAATTACTACTGCCAGTTGGTTTATATCTGTTACAAAACCAAAACCTGAACGATTATTTAAAAATATTCAGTACATCGTTTGCGCTTTATTGCTGGTTGCTTTGGTGGGGCTCATTGTGTTGTATCGTTTTGATGGTTGGATCGTGTTGAGCATTGTAATTGCAATTAGTAGTATTGCATCCTTGGTTTATTTTTATAAAGATGCAGGCGCTGCTGTGCTGGGTTCTTTTATAGTAGCATGTATTTTGTATTTTTTCCTCAATTTGTTTTTTTATCCTTCCCTGCTGCAATATCAATCAGGAAGTAAAGCTGCGGCTTATGTAAATAGAAACAGCAGAACAGATACGGTTTATGTGTATGAACTTCGTTCGTACTCCTTTGAATTTTATTCTGATAATCCGGTTCGTTATCTCAGCACTGCGGATCTGTTGAAGAAAAATAAACAAATAGGTATTGTAGTGTTTACACGGAAAGAAAATTTAGCTGAGATTGCAAAAACGGGTTTGCAGATACGAATCTTACAAAGCTTTCCCCATTTTCATATCAGCATGTTGAATTTTAAATTCCTGAATTATAAAACAAGAGCAAAGGAATTGCAGGAGTTTGTGGTGGTGGAAGTGAGGTGAGAATTCGTCATTCCAATGACGGATTCTCATTAAAACGTCTTTGCGAGCCTTGTTGTTTGGCGAAGCCTGTCCGACCGATTCATCTAAGCGGGCAATCTATCTTTAGAGCTATGATTTGCCCGCCAAGCTTTGCCATTTGGGCAGGCTTTCAAATTGTATTGTATCTTAGTTCTTAGACAACTTTGGAGGTGATGGTTATAATATTTGTATTGTTGTGATTTGCTTTCAAATTGTATTGTATCTTAGTTCTTAGACAACGAAAACAATCAACAACACATTAACGAACTGGTTGTGATTTGCTTTCAAATTGTATTGTATCTTAGTTCTTAGACAACTTCCTACCACGTTTGCATCGGTAGTTGTAAGTTGTGATTTGCTTTCAAATTGTATTGTATCTTAGTTCTTACACAACAAAGTAGGTGAAGTTAAAACTACTGATATTGTTGTGATTTGCTTTCAAATTGTATTGTATCTTAGTTCTTACACAACTTAATTACCCTATTGAACCTAATCATTACTGTTGTGATTTGCTTTCAAATTGTATTGTATCTTAGTTCTTACACAACACTAATTTAAGTGGCACTCCTACTGATAATGTTGTGATTTGCTTTCAAATTGTATTGTATCTTAGTTCTTACACAACAGAGAAGATGCAAACCCAAAGTACGTAGCAGTTGTGATTTGCTTTCAAATTGTATTGTATCTTAGTTCTTACACAACCGTAAACCAATTGGAAGCCCTGCTGTATTTGTTGTGATTTGCTTTCAAATTGTATTGTATCTTAGTTCTTACACAACTAAAAACATTCACTTACGGTTATTCGCCACGTTGTGATTTGCTTTCAAATTGTATTGTATCTTAGTTCTTACACAACAATTGCAAAAAGAATCAGAAAACAGAATCCGTTGTGATTTGCTTTCAAATTGTATTGTATCTTAGTTCTTACACAACGCTTTGCGATCAATGCACATTTGTTATTGTGTTGTGATTTGCTTTCAAATTGTATTGTATCTTAGTTCTTACACAACTACATCTCCGCAATCTCCATTAGTGATGGAGTTGTGATTTGCTTTCAAATTGTATTGTATCTTAGTTCTTACACAACAGTTAATTAATGCGGCATTTAAATCGCTTGGTTGTGATTTGCTTTCAAATTGTATTGTATCTTAGTTCTTACACAACATCAGTAACCGACAAAGCAATGTTCATACGTTGTGATTTGCTTTCAAATTGTATTGTATCTTAGTTCTTACACAACTAAAAACATTGACCTACGGTTATTCGCCACGTTGTGATTTGCTTTCAAATTGTATTGTATCTTAGTTCTTACACAACGCTTTCCCTCTCTTCACTATCCAGCAACTGTTGTGATTTGCTTTCAAATTGTATTGTATCTTAGTTCTTACACAACTGCCCTACCTTCGAAAACCCTATCGTTATAGTTGTGATTTGCTTTCAAATTGTATTGTATCTTAGTTCTTACACAACAGAAATAGCAGTATTTGCAGCAACAGTTCTGTTGTGATTTGCTTTCAAATTGTATTGTATCTTAGTTCTTACACAACCTTGCAAATGCCGGTATTGCTGAGTTACGGTTGTGATTTGCTTTCAAATTGTATTGTATCTTAGTTCTTACACAACTAATGAAAGATTGGTGGCAGGACCTGTGCGGTTGTGATTTGCTTTCAAATTGTATTGTATCTTAGTTCTTACACAACGCAGCGTGAATGCTTTGCTGAGTTCGTATAGTTGTGATTTGCTTTCAAATTGTATTGTATCTTAGTTCTTACACAACTGTACTTCATACATTTCCAGCAGCAGGGCAGTTGTGATTTGCTTTCAAATTGTATTGTATCTTAGTTCTTACACAACTTTATGAGTAAGTGGTTCACTATTAAAAAAGTTGTGATTTGCTTTCAAATTGTATTGTATCTTAGTTCTTACACAACTAACGGAACTGTTGTAACTACTGCAGAAGAGTTGTGATTTGCTTTCAAATTGTATTGTATCTTAGTTCTTACACAACCACGAAATCTATGCACCACAAAGCACTGATGTTGTGATTTGCTTTCAAATTGTATTGTATCTTAGTTCTTACACAACATCAGTAACCAACAAAGCAATGTTGATAGGTTGTGATTTGCTTTCAAATTGTATTGTATCTTAGTTCTTACACAACTATTCAACTGACATACCTACAACTGTAAGGTTGTGATTTGCTTTCAAATTGTATTGTATCTTAGTTCTTACACAACAATTTACTGCCCGGCGATACATTAGATTTAGTTGTGATTTGCTTTCAAATTGTATTGTATCTTAGTTCTTACACAACAATGCATTTTGAGCCTGCAAGAATGGATGTGTTGTGATTTGCTTTCAAATTGTATTGTATCTTAGTTCTTACACAACAGGAATTGTAGATTTTAAACGCTACAGTCAGTTGTGATTTGCTTTCAAATTGTATTGTATCTTAGTTCTTACACAACATTAATTTTGAATATGCCAAAGCCGTCAAAGTTGTGATTTGCTTTCAAATTGTATTGTATCTTAGTTCTTACACAACTTACACAACAAAAGGCAACGTAGAGCTTGCGTTGTGATTTGCTTTCAAATTGTATTGTATCTTAGTTCTTACACAACTCTCTTCATTATATCTAATCTCTTCACGCAGTTGTGATTTGCTTTCAAATTGTATTGTATCTTAGTTCTTACACAACAAGCATCTGTAACTCCCCACTTGGCACACAGTTGTGATTTGCTTTCAAATTGTATTGTATCTTAGTTCTTACACAACACCAATCGCCAAAAGCCTTTATGGTACTGTGTTTGAGCTTAAAAGCAGGATGAAAAAATGGGTTAACCAACTCATTTTTTCATTTCTATCAACCCATTTTTTTAAAACATTTCAAGCTGCTGAGAGGGCGGGGCAGCCGTAGTTGCCGCCTTACCATAAAACAATTCAATCATCCCAAACTGCTTATCGGTAAATTGAAAAATGCCCACATGTCCCTTTTCGGGCAAAAAGCATTTTACCCGTTTTATATGTACATCCGCATTTTCCCGGCTTGGGCAGTGCCGCATATAAATGCTAAACTGAAACATATTAAAACCATCATCCATCAATTTCTTACGAAACTTTGTGTATGCCTTTCGGTCTTTTTTGGTTTCTGTCGGCAGGTCAAACAAAACAAGTACCCACATAATTCTATAAGCGTTTAGGCGGTTATACATAGGATAGCATATGGTTAGTACGTCTTTGCGAGCCATGTAGAGCTTGTGGTTTAGCTATGGCGAAGCAATCTTGCTTGTTAGTATGGTTAGATTGCTTCGCCAAACAACAGAGGCTCGCAAAGACGTTCTAAGATTATTTCGTCTGCAAAGACGATCTAACAATAATCATAAATCAATAAACTCCGGATAATCTATCTTCCTCTGCTTACCCTCAAAACATTTTGTAAGGCTGGCTGTAGTTTTTTGCACCGCCACCATTAGCGGACTTTTTTCCCCTTTAATCCGAACATCCACCGCAGGTATATTCAATAAATCCTTTTTCATATTCGGGGTTAACTCTAAAAAATTTCCATTCATACGCACAATTTCACAAACCACCCTGTCCACAAACGGACGGTACGGTTCCATAATATCATCTGCAAGGCAGTAGGCATTGTATTTATTTTTATGAAAAATACCAAGTGTAGGCAGTAAGCCACTCGCTACTAAACTTCTGGCAACAGTTGCCCGTAAAATAGAATAGCCATAGTTTAATAAATTATTCGGAGGTGGGCCATACCGTTCTCTGCGGAATTCTAAAAAATCAGGAAACAAATGCTTCCAGTAATAAGCGGCAGCAATGGCTTCATGGTTCTCGCTGTCGCCGCTCTTTACTTCCATTGCCCAGTTACGTAAATTTTTTACAGGTACTCTTTTTGTTTCAAGTAGGTCTGCTTGGTTATTTATTTTAGCGCTCACGGTTTGCTGCCACAATTGTTTTTTTAGCGGGGCGGTAGCTTCTACCTGTGCTGCAAACTTGGCGCTTTGCAAAGTATTGCCATCTAAGTTCAGTAACAAACCGGTAGGGTGGTGGCTGTCATCGCAGGTAATAACTGCACTGTTATTGACCAGCAGTTTGGCAATAAGCCCATGAGTAATGGTAATTTGTTGATGGTCTAAAATAAGCAGCCCGATATCTTCAATAGGTATTTGTTTGGTTTCGCCTGTTTCGGGGCTTTCAAAAACGAGCTGCTCGTTTTTAGTTTTAAGATAGGCGGGGTTTGCAAAGTACAGGGTTCGCTTTATCATAGGTGGTTAGGTTTGGTATGATAAAACGGACATATCTATAGTTTATTATTTACAATGAAGGTCTAATATTACCTAGACGATCAATTTTAAGTTTAATACATTTATCTTTTATAGAAACTCCATTTACCTTTTCATAACAGTTTTGACTTCCGAATTCAAGTTTATTTACCAGCGGGTGGGCTATGTCATGTTTTAGAAAATAGATTTGCTTACCACTAAATTTTACAACTATATAGGTATTAGCAGATCGGCTTTTTTTGTTATTCCAAAATATATTGTATTCACTATTCTCGTTATTAAGAACTAGTTTTTCCTCTTTGTTTGGTAAATAAACCATTTCATTTTGTTTTAATAAGAATGAAAGTTTGAACCCCTGATTTTTATTCTCAAAATAGGCGGACATTATTTGGCTGATATTTTTTAACCCTTTTTTAAAAGCTTCGTTCACCAATTTTGCAGCGTCAAAAAAACTTATTTCATCATAATATCTTTCGCCCTCCTTTTCTAAAACGGCAAAAGCATAATTACTCCCAGTAGAAATGAGCAGTTTTTCATTATAACTGCTTTTTCTCTCCAATGCTAATAATGAAAGTTCTTGTTCATCATCTTCTCCATCTTTATTAGGCATTAATTTTACTGATGTTACTTGTTTAAATTTTTTGCCTGGATTTTTAACATTGAATTCCGCTTCAAGTAGTTTGTTAAATTCTTTGATTCCATTTTCAGAAAATGCTTCTTTATAACCGCCCATTGTATCAATGTGAGAAATGACTTTATTTTTTAAGTCGGTATCTATCATTCTTGCAAGTACATCATTAAGAAAATCAGGGGTTGCTTTTTTATTTGAAATTTGCTTTATGTTTAGTTTTTCCGACTGGTCTTTATAAAAAATCTTAAAACCGTATATAGGCACATTCCGCACTTTATTTAATTCTGAAATACCTTCAGCGGAAAATGCTTCTTCTTTTTTGCCTTTATAGTCTTCAAGATGTTTTTTAATTGTACCCTTAATTAAAGGGTCAATTATTTTTTCAATGGTTTTTTCTGTTGCAAATTGTTTCCCTGCAAGTTTTGTCAATTTTATCCTGTACGATTCTTTACCTTGACTTATTCCGTATAATGTAGCATCATGTAGTTTGCCTCTTATTCTTAAAATATCTTTTATGCCTGCATCTTTACCCGTATCAGCTTTTTGAATAAGTAATTTCTCTTTTGGTTTGTGAGAAACAATAATTTTTTCTAAAGCCTCTTTTGAGTCAACAGAGAATGTATTCCATGGATGTTCAAAATTTCTAAAACCTCCTTTAATTTCTTCAAGTATTTTTTCTCTTTTCTCATTCGCCAGATTAATGAATACTTCCATCAATTCTTCATCAGTGCCAGTAAAGTCCTTCATTACTTCTTCTTTATTTTTTACAAGCCAATCCTGAAATACCTTATTAAGGTTATTAAGCCTGTGTATATGCGCAGGCTCTGTGCAGGCAACTATTAAAGCATCCATTGCATGGTGACGGTGGTCAATCCTTTTGCTCCATTTTAATTCTTTTCTTTTTTCTTCATTTTTTTCAAGAGTCAGTGCATCATCAAATCGCTTCTTTGTAATAGTTTTAAACTTATCTGTCAAACCCCAGTGATGCCTTAAATAATCTGTTACACCACCCGTTGTTGTTTTTACGTTATCGCTGCCAACAATTTTAGATATTTCTTCTCTTACTCTTGTAACGATATATTGTGTGTCTTTTAATTGCCTTGCTACAGGGTCTTGAGGAATTTTTACAGTCAGTAAGTTTTTCCTTTTCTTTCCAAAAAAACTTTGATTTACATGATTGGTGAATTGTTCTTTACTAAGTATTTTTTCTGTTACTGAACCTGTTTCAAAATATTCCCAGGCTGTTCTGTTTCCTTTGTCAATATTTACACTTCGTTCGCAAACAATCTTATTGGTAAGTGAATCATCAAAGTATCTCGATTTTGGTATAATATGGTCTATGTCATAAAGCCCTTTATCAAACAACTGACTTAACGGAATAGGTTGCCCTGTATAAGGCGAAACACATTTTTGGTCTTCCCAAAGCCTCATTTTTTCTATTTCTCCTGAAGTTGGCTCATTGGCCTTTTCAGGAAATGGGAATGGTTCGGAAGCCTGCATGCTCCATAGCCGATAACGCTCTATATTGCCAAGAGAAGTTTCTTTGCTTAATTCCCTCAGCCTTTGTTTTACTCTGTCATTTATTTTACGATTATTTTCATTTGCTTTATAAATTTTATTTCTTTCGTCAGCACTATTCTTTAGTTCTCTTGCCAATTCAATCCTTACTTCATCTGGTTTATACTTATACTGTTTCCATATCTCTGCAAACATTTTCAGAGCTTCATTTATCAATTGCTCTGCTAATGGATTTCTCAATTCGCCTCTTGGAATTGGTCTTATGTCTGCGTAAGTCTTTATATTGTCTCCTGAATATGTTTCTGCCGTATGCTTACCATAAACTAAAATGGTTGCATAGCTTGGTTGCATACCTCCTTCTGCCAAAAAAATGTGCTGGTAACTTTCTAAAACCTCTTGTACAGATTTTAAAAAAGGGTCTTCTTGTTTCTCGTTTATAACTTTGGTTATGTTTGACTGTATTTTTTCTGGTAGTACCTCATTAAAATGTTTGCCGGCTCTTAATAATGGCAATATATTAGTGATAGCTTTTAATGAAAGAGAAGAATAATTTCTTGCAAATTTTATCTTGGCTAACCGGATAGTGAGCTTGTCAATATTTTCTACAGCACCTGCCTTGTTTTCCACAAAAGCTTTTATTTTTAGGCATCTGTCGCTGGTAAGATCATATTCATTCCCTTTTGAATTGTATAATATTTCCCAAAAATCTATAAGGTTCTCTAACTCGTTTAGATTAAGTTTTTCAAATAAATCCTTAAGCTGCGCTTTTAAAAAAAGTAATGTTTCATTCCCCTTAAATTTTGCATCCCTATGTATACCGTTTAAAAAACTTTCATTTTTTATCAGTAGGCCCTCTTTCTCTAATTTAGTATAAAAGCTTTTGCCTGATATTTCTTTTTTCTTTTGCAATTCATCAAACAGCCATTGTTTATATGAGGACGATAATGGAACATCATTATATTCATACTTTGGTTCGCCATTTTTTTTAATTCCTTTTTGTATCCTTGTGTTAATAGATAGTTTGTTTATCTGTTCCCACACCTTAAATTCCTGAAACATTGGGTGACTCTTCGGAACAACCCTCTCTGTTTTTTCATATTTGCAGAAACCAATTAAATCTGACTGGTCTTTAAGTTCTCTTTGATAATAGATTATCTGGTCTTTTATCAAATACTTTAATCCATTTGATACTGCAGAATCCCTGAGTTTTAATTGATTCTTATTTGGGTCATTTCCAGGAAATATAAATGCAGCTATATTTTTTAACAACTCTTCATTTTCAACAATTCTTTTAAATTCATCATTAAGCCTGAATTGTGCATCCCATATTGCGTCAAATTCTGCCTGGTATCGTTTTCTTAATATTACTTTGCTTCTTATTTTATAATTTTTATCTGCAAGTTTTCCAAGAAAATACTCACACAAAAATGCTTCAGAACCTTTTTGTTTGGATAATTTGTCAAGTTCTTCCTCCAACTCTTCCATTGATTTCCTCCAGTTTGTTTTAACTGGCATTGAAACGTTTATTGAAGTAGTATTGCCTTTTTTATCTCTTCTGATTATAATCTGCAGTTCTAGTTCATCCCCTTTTTTTAAAGTTGCAAGTAATGTTTCTGCCTTTTCGATTTCACCATCAAGCTCTATTTCTACTTCGAAAAAATCTTTTCCTTTCTTTTTTCCTTGCTGTTTTACAGGCTCATTAATTATTTTTATCTGCTTAATTACTTTTTCAAACTTTAGAAAACCAGTCTTTTCACTATTATCTTCTGCGGGTTCTTCTTTTATTTCTTCTTCATCTTCTCCACCTCCGGCATACCCTCTTAACTGGTTGTAATTAAAAATTAATCTGCCCAACTCTTTAAGTTCAATAGGTTCAGTCAGCGCTTTTATTTTTAGTTGCATTAATTCAATAGCAGAAAGTTGTGCTGTTTTTGCTTTAATGGGTAGTAGGTTAACCTTTTGGATGCTGTTTGGGTTATCAAAATGTTTAGAAAATTGGAATTGGTCGGGCAATAAACCTGTTTGCTTAAGACTATATAATAGTTTATTTCGCCTCGCTTTATATCTTTTGCCCATTCGCCTGATACTACGGGCTATTCTTCGTTCGGCATTTTTAGTCTGAGGATTACCCTGTTCAAAATTCAAAACTTCAGCACCCATTGAAATGATTCTGCTCCCTAAGTCAATTATATTTCCTTTTTTATTTTCTGAATCTAATTCTACTAAAGCCCAACCTATTGAATTTGTTCCTAAGTCAAGACCTAAAATTTTTTTGATCATACAGCGGTTGATTAATTTATTTAATATATTTGATTACAATTTGAAAGCAAATCACAATAAGGATTATTCCGTAGTGAATTTATTAACCGGCGCAAGTCGGTTTTTTTATGCCCATTCTTTAAGGCTGTAATTGTATACTAAGAAGTATCAAGTGTTTTTCTCATAGCAATTATTGAAGCAGTTATAGCCTAAATATAAAACACATCAACCAGCAATTTCAAAACTCCAATATTAATTTTCCTCCTCTTCCCTTCGTGCAAATCCGAGCAATCCGTGGCAAAAAAACCACCATTCTCCCCACAAATCCCCGCATTTCCCCCATAAAACACCCGTTTCAGCCTACAAATAGATACTTACAGTCTGCAAACGCACTCTTACACTGCCCAAATTACCTTTTACACTGCCATAATTACATCGTGCAGCACCCAAATCAACTCTTGCAGCACCCAAATCAACTCTGCAAGTCTCCAAATCAACACATGCAGCGTCCAAATCAACTTTGCAAGTCTCCAAATCAACTCTTACAGCGGCCAAATCAACTCTGTAAGTTCCCAAATCAACATCTGCAGCGTCCAAATGAGCATCTACCCCCCCGCTTTGCGGTATTGCAAAAGCAAAACATCAAAAATATCTTGTAGGCTCAAACCATTTTTCACCTAAAACAAAACACAATGACTAACCGAGACGAAGCCAAACTAAACATGTACAATGCAGTGGCCGCCTTTTGCACCACAAACAATGCAATTGTAAACACAGTACCTGCTTTACAAACAGCAGTAACAAACCTCAAAGCACAAATTGTACTACTTACACAAGCCGCACAAAACGAAGCCGCCATTATTGTAGGTATTACACAAAACAAAGCAACCCTTAAAAAAACATTGGCACAAACAGCCACCAGCCATGCCGCAGCACTCTTTGCGTTTGCAAACTCACAAAACAATGAAGTACTAAAAGCAAAAGCAAAAACCTCCTTTTCGCAGTTATATGGTTTAAAAGATGAAGAGCTCACAATCATCACACAAAACATAAGTGCAGAGCTTACGGCAAACCAAGCGGGCCTTGTTCCTTATGGTATTACAGCAGCGCTCATAACTGCATTTAACAATTTAATTACCCAATACATTACAGCAGTACCACAGCCACGCAATGCCGCCAGCCAGAAAAAAGTTTCGGGGCAGCAACTCAAAACAATCTTTAAAAAAATTGATGATCTCTTAAAACTGGAAATGGATAAACTCGTAATTCAGTTTAAAACCACCAACATCAATTTTTTTAATGGCTTTAAATCTAACAGGGTTATTGTAAATGCACCCACACAAAAAACAAAACTTTCAGGCATCATTACTTCATCGGCAAACAATCAACCTTTAAAAGATGTGGTGATACAAGTATTAAATACAAGCTATACAGATACTACAAAGCCAACCGGTAGATATGAAATCAAAATTCCGGTAACCGGCATTTACTCCGTGTCATTTAGTAAAACAGGTTTCGCACCAATAACCAATAACAATGTAAGTATTACATTAGGTCAAAACACAGTACTCAACATAGCACTCATTCCATTACCTTAAACCTGTCACACCTAATGAAAAACGGGAGCATGCAATTGCATGCTCCCGTTTTCATTTATAGCATCCATAACTATAAGTATCAATGCCAGCAAGCATCGAACACTTATCTTTGCAACTCTATTTAAAAACGATTCCATATAAAATGAAAGAAGTATATATCATTTCCGCTGTTCGCACACCAATTGGCAGTTTTGGCGGAAGTTTAAAAAGTTTATCAGCAACTCAGTTAGGAGCAGCAGCTATTAAAGGTGCTTTGCAAAAAGCAGGAGTACAACCGGCGCAAGTGCAGGATGTATTAATGGGCTGTGTAATTCAAGCCAACCTTGGACAGGCACCTGCACGACAAGCAGCAAAATTTGCAGGCTTACCAAACGATGTAAATTGTACAACCATTAATAAAGTGTGTGCAAGCGGAATGAAAGCCATTGCACAAGCGGCTCAAAGTATTTTATTAGGCGATGCAGATATTGTTATTGCAGGTGGTATGGAAAGTATGAGCAATGTTCCGTTTTACAGTGATAGTGTACGATGGGGAAATAAATACGGTAATGTTTCTTTAATTGATGGTCTTGCTAAAGATGGTCTTACCGATGTGTATGATGGCAAAGCAATGGGCAATGCTGCTGAACTCTGTGCAAAAGAATGCGGCATTTCAAGAGAAGAGCAGGATGCATTTGCTATTGAAAGTTATAAACGTAGTCAGGCTGCAATAGAAAAAGGATTCTTTGAAAATGAAATTGTACCTGTAGAAATTCCACAGAGAAAGGGAGATGCAATTCTAATTTCAAAAGATGAAGAACCTTTTAATGTAAAGTTTGATAAAATACCAACACTCAATTCTGCTTTCCAAAAAGATGGAACTGTTACTGCTGCTAATGCAAGTACTATGAATGATGGTGCTGCTGCTCTTGTATTAATGAGTAAAGAAAAAGCTGATGAGTTGGGATTAAAACCCATTGCTAAAATTCTTTCTTATGCCGATGCGGAGCAAGCTCCTGAATGGTTTACAACTACTCCCTCTTTGGCTGTGCCAAAAGCTGTTGCTAAAGCTGGTTTGCAAATGAGTGATATTGAATATTGGGAATTGAATGAAGCTTTTGCAGTTGTAGGAATAGAAAACAGTAAACGTATGCATCTCGATCCATCAAAAGTAAATGTGCATGGTGGTGCTGTAAGTATTGGGCATCCTTTAGGTGCAAGTGGTGCACGGATTATTGTTACTCTCATTAATGTATTAAAAGCAAATAATGCAAAGTATGGCGCTGCCGGAATTTGTAATGGTGGAGGAGGAGCAAGTGCAATGGTTCTTGAGAATGTAGGGTAGTACTTTATAATTTTATTTCTTTTTTGCAGTAACCATCCAATCCCAGGGAAAAGGTTCTGCTAACCATTTTGGTGGATTTGTAAATTCTGTTTTCCAGGTATAATTTATCTTTTCCACCCGATCAACCGTAAAACCTTCCAGGGTTAATAGCAATTCCAATTCTTCTTTTAAGTAGTGTTTGGTAGGCACATCATCAATATCTGTTACACCTTGCTTGATATTTTTGGCGAGCGCAAAAGCTTTTTCTACACTTTCAATTTTTTCTTTATGATCCTCATCTACATTCCAGCGATGGGCAATAATATTCGTGTACAGTTTTGATTCAAGTGAGGGAACAACAAGAATTAAATCGCCTCCGCTGTGCAAACAAATGTTGAGCGATTGAAAAAAGTTGATTCGTTTTTTTAAATTATCTGTTAGAATTGCATTTATGCAAATTGCCACATCGCAGGGAGTAACGGTAAGTGTATCGGCACTCATATCCATCCGTTGATATTCTACATTTGGGTAGTCATTACATTTTTCTTTAGCCAGCTCAAGATTAATTGCTGAAATGTCTGTAGCTATTACCTGTTTAAAAGCAGTTGCTAAAAGCGGAATCCATTTGCCCACGGCGCATCCAAGATCTGTTGCTGTTTTTTCTTTTGATGCACATTGCTCAATGGCTGAAACTATTTTTCCACTTTTATCATTTTGTAAAACATCAAAAATTTCTTCGTTGTAGTTTGGTGCAATACGTTCCCAGTAGCTTCTTTCCATGCATTTATTTTATTGATGCTAAAGATAAGAGCCGCTGCGCTTTCAAAATCAGTGATTAAGTTCGTGTGTATAAAAAAAATATCCTATTTTGAATTTAATTCAATTTCATAAATATGATGGGTGACTATACAATTACTAAAGCAAATGTTGATGATGCAATGCAAGTGGCAGCAATTAGCCGTACTACTTTTTACGAAGCATTTGCTGCTGATAATACAGAAGCCGATATGGAATTGCACTTGAACCAATACTATTCTGTAGAAAAAATGAAAGCAGAGTTGCAGGATCCGTTGGCGTGTTTTTTTCTAGCTTATTCTAATAATGAATTGATAGGGTATTTAAAAATGAGCCTTCATGCCAAGCCGAAAGAAGAAATTTCTTTAGATGCACCAATAGAACTGGAGCGTATTTATTCTTTAAAAAAAATGATTGGGAAAGGTGTGGGCAAATTATTAATGCAAACAGCTATCGCATTTGCAAAAGAGAAAGAGAAAAAAACAATGTGGCTGGGTGTATTTCAAAAAAATGAAACCGCTATTTTATTTTACAAAAAATGGGGCTTTGAAATTTATGGAGAGCATGAATTTGTTGTAGGGAAAGATGTGCAAACAGATTGGTTAATGAAAAAGTTGCTTTAACTATTATACAATTACTTCATTTTCTTGTTTTGAATAATGATGTACAAAACAATTCACCATCCTGTCAACAAGCTCGGCATAAGTAATACCATTGTAATAGGCAATATTTGGTAAAAAGCTTTGTTTCGGTTCAATATTGGGCATAGCATTTACATCCAGTATAAAAACCTTACCATCCTGCAAACGTATATCGGTACGGCTCATTCCTTTTAAACCCATGCGGCGGTGTATGCGTAAAACATGATTCATAACCCGCTCTTTAGTTTCAGTTTCTAAACAAGGTTCGTAATTAATAAACGTTCTGCCACTTGCATTGCCAGCTATAAATAGTTCTTTCTGTTCAAACGGAACTACTTCTACCGGAGGCAGGCAAATAGCGCCGGTTCCATCTTCGGTGGGTATAACTGCCACTGTAAATTCACGTCCAAAAATATAAGGCTGAATAATATTTTCTTCATTCAATACTTCCGCTACCGGAATAGTAGATTCGTCAAACACAATAATACCCCTGTGCAAACTCCCAAATCTTGGTTTTAAGATCATGATATCGGGATATAAAAACACATCGCCGGGCTCAATTAATGCTGGTGTTTGCAACCCTGTTTCTGTACAAAGCAGGGGCAACAAGCTTTTATCTTGTGCAATACGTTGCGATTTAAACGGAGATGACGTATGTTGAATTTCATTTTCATCCAACCACTCTGTAACATCGGTTTGAGAATAGCTGTCAAACCCATAACATACATTGTAAACCAAATCAAACCTTTTTAAAAAAGACGCAAAGCATTCATCCATACAAACAAAATGAGTGATGGTAACCTGATGACGCAGTGATAAAGCCTGCGCCAAAGTGATGATTGTTTGCGAATTGATATTTTCCTTCCACGGAGTAAAATCACTATCGGAATAAAGGATTACTATTTTTAATGGAAACGATTTCATGCTGAATGATTAAATGGTTAGAGACAAAGCTGTTATTTATATGAAAGCCCTGAGGCTGAAAGTTCAACTGAAAACATAAAATCGCATGATGAAGCTATAAGTCCAATGTTGCCAAATCTTTAAATCAATGTAAACACAATGTGAACGGGCTTACTTGTTGGTAAACTGTGGAAAAGCTTTGGTTGCTAAACTGGAATTATAAGAAGATGTTATTTAAAATACTGATGAGTAATTTTGCAAAACGAAAATCCTTTAATAAAATTTATATTGAGTCTTATACTTTTTGCTAAGCAGGCACCACACTTAAAAGCTAAAGACAGTATGGCATTTTAATTTATATTAAGTAGAAATACAGAGTTGCATTTTAGTAAATTCAACATCTTAGTTGTGGGAATCCCTGAATTTGTTTCATTCTGGTAAAAAAAGTTTGGTTTTATTATAAAAAACAAAAACTACTTAGTAGGTTTACATAGTAATTAGTATTACAGACTAACTGATAAAACATGAAATCCAATCCACTATCCATTGTAGGAACCATCCTGCTTTTATTGTTTTTTAATTTTTCGCAAGGCCAATCTTATGGCACATTTGCATCTGCAGTTTGGATAACCGACTGTAATCAAAGTAACTTTTTTAACACATCTGGATCAGGACCTAATTTAATTGGCCCTGCAGGTAATGTTTTTGAAGGAGCTAACCTAGGGGTGCACACTCAAAACTCAGGAACTTTGCTTTTGCGTGGAGCAGAGGTAAAAACATTTAAAAATCCGGCATCTTCTAACGTGTGTAATGTTCGCATGTATTATCGCATTTATCAGGCCAGCTCAGTACCCGGGGCGTTCACTACTTATGATCTGCCTTTTTTAGATAATTGTAATGTAGGACCCAATACTTTTCCATCGGGTGGCCCATGTGTTGCAGGAGATCAAAAATGGCAAAGTGTAATTCCATCACTTGCTAATCTTACCAGTTTTTCACCGGGCAATTATATTCTTGAAGTGTATTATGATGCTACAGGTTCATTTACCTCTACATCGTTATGTGATGATTTAGTGGTATTAAACAATAGCGGAGCCAATTACAAGGCGAATTTTTCTATACAGGCACCTGTATTGGTAAGTACAAACCCATCAACATGTAATGGCGTTGAAGGGTCTATTACAATTAACGGACTTGCAGCCGGCGTAACTTATTCAGTTACCTACAGTGATGACGGTGCTACAGTAGGTCCTCTCAATTTTACAGCAAATGCATCAGGACAAATTATTATTAGTGGCTTAAATGCCGGTCTTTATTCAAATTTTTCATTGTTGAGTAATGGATGCACTACAAACCTCAATACCGGAATTATTTTATCGAACCCTATATTCATTCCTACTTTTAGTGCTATTCCGCCTTTTTGTGCCGGGTCAACTGCACCACTATTGCCTACCACATCTAATAATGGTATTACAGGAACATGGAACCCGGCTACCGTAAATAATCTTGCAACAGGCGTTTATACATTTACGCCCACACCGGGGCTCTGCGGATTTCCTGTTACTATTACAGTAACTGTAAATCCGAATATAACACCCACTTTTACTTTTGGAACATCGCTTACTATATGCAGTGGCGGAACTGTACCAACTTTACCAACCACATCAACCAATGGAATTACCGGAACATGGAATCCTTCCGTAGTAAGCAATACAGCAAGTGGAGTTTATACATTTACCCCAACGGCAGGACAGTGTGCAACTACAGCAACTTTTACAGTAACTGTAAATCCGAACATAACACCAACCTTTCCTTTTGGAACGACACTCACAATATGCAGCGGCGGAACCGTTCCCGTATTACCAACAACATCAGATAATGGAATTACCGGAACATGGAGTCCGTCAGTAGTAAGTAATACCGCAAGCGGAGTTTATACGTTTACACCGAATAACCCTGCCCAATGTGGTACAACAACAACATTTACAGTAACTGTAAATCCAAACATAACACCAACGTTTCCTTTTGGAACAACGCTCACAATATGCAGCGGCGGAACCGTCCCCGTATTACCAACCACATCAGATAATGGAATTACCGGAACATGGAGTCCATCAATAGTAAGTAATACAGCAAGTGGTGTTTATACATTTATCCCAACGGCAGGACAGTGTGCAACAACAACAACTTTTACAGTAACAGTAAATCCAAACATAACACCAACGTTTCCTTTTGGAACAACATTAACAATATGCAGTGGCGGAACAGTTCCTGTATTACCCACCACATCAGATAATGGAATTACCGGAACATGGAGTCCATCAACAGTAAGCAATACTGCAAGTGGCGTTTATATATTTACTCCTACTGCTGGATTGTGTGCAACTACTACAACTTTTACTGTAACAGTAAATCCGAACATCACACCAACCTTTTCTTTCGGAACAACATTAACAATATGCAGTGGCGGAACAGTTCCTGTATTACCCACCACATCAAGTAATGGAATTACCGGAACATGGAGTCCATCGGTAATAAGTAATACTGCAAACGGTGTTTATACATTTACACCTACAGCAGGATTATGTGCCACTACAACTACATTAACTGTTACGGTTACACCAAACATAACACCAGTATTTAGTTTTGGAACAACACTAACTATTTGTTCTGGTGGCGTTGTGCCAACTCTTTATTCACCATCAGATAATGGAATTACCGGAACATGGAGCCCATCAGTTGTAAGCAATACAGCAAGTGGCGTTTACACCTTTACTCCAACAGGAGCAACATGTGCAACACCAGTAACATTTACAGTAACTGTAAATCCCAACATCACACCAACATTTAGCTTTGGAACTTCTCTTACTATTTGTGACGGAGGAACAGTTCCAGCTCTAACATCACCATCAACAAATGGAATCACCGGAACATGGAGTCCATCAATAGTAAGCAATACAGCAAGTGGTGTTTATACATTTACACCCACAGCAGGGCAATGTGCAACTACAGCAACATTTACAGTAACTGTAAATCCGAACATAACACCAACTTTCAGCTTTGGAACAACACTTACAATATGTAGTGGCGGCACAGTACCTGTATTACCAACTACATCAAGTAATGGAATTACTGGAACATGGAGCCCATCAACAGTAAGCAATACAGCAAGTGGCGTTTATACATTTACTCCTACTGCTGGATTGTGTGCAACAACTACAACGTTTACTGTAACTGTTACATCAAACATAATACCCACATTTACTTTTGGAGCTACGCTTACAATTTGCAGTGGCGGAACAGTTCCTGTATTACCCACCACATCAGACAATGGCATTACCGGCACATGGAGCCCATCAACAGTAAGTAATACAGCAAGCGGAGTTTATACATTTACTCCAAATGGAGCAGTATGTGCTACACCTGTAATTTATACTGTAACAGTAAATCCAAACATAATTCCAGCATTTAGTTTTGGTACTTCACAATCTATATGTATTAATGCATCAGTACCCGTACTGCCAACAACATCCACCAACAATATTGCCGGAACATGGAGCCCATCAACAGTAAGCAATACAGCAAGTGGCGTTTATACATTTACACCAAATGCCGGACAATGTGTAACAGGTGCCGTAACATTTACAATGCAGATAAATGCAATACCAACTGTAAATGCAGGTGCAGATACCATTGTGTATGACGGTGCAAATGTTCCATTAAGAAATCTTATTACAAGCCCGGGAGTTGTAGCATTAAGCTGGGTGAATTCAAATCCTGCAATTGGTTTGGCAGCATCAGGAACAGGAAATTTTATTCCATCTTTTACAGCTGTTAACAGAGGGAATGATCCTATTACAGCAACCATTACTGTAACACCCACAACCAATGGATGTGTGGGAGCAGCACAGCGTTATACTATTACCGTTCGTCCTTTAAATAAAGATGTATTTGTGCCCAATGTGTTTTCGCCTAATGGTGATGGTAAGAACGATCAGTTATTTGTGTATGGTAATTATATCGATAAGATAGAAATGTATATCTATAATCAATGGGGGCAGTTGCTAACAATGATCAACAGCAGAACACAAGGATGGGATGGCACTCATAAAGGAAAACCTCAACCTGTAGGTGTGTATGTATATGTATTGAAAGCTGTTTTGAGCGATGGAAGAACGGTTAACTTAAAAGGCTCTGTTACCTTAATCCGCTAAAAAAAATTACGTGTTTAAAATATTAATATCCTTAGAAATGAAAAATACAGAACTAAAAAGAAGTGGTTTGTTAACAGCTTGTCTGCTGCTTGCGGTTGCAATGCAAACCTCTGCACAAACAGATCCGCACTTTACACAGAACTATACATACCCCATGTATGTAAACCCGGCGTTAACGGGAGGAAGTGATGGTGATTATCGTGTTTCAACCATCTATCGTAGCCAGTGGGGTAGCATTACAAATCCTTACCGAACCAATGGAGTTTCGTTTGATACCCGAACCAATAAAAACATTGCATTGGGCGTAAGCCTGCTAAATCAATCAGCAGGTGATGGTGGATTTAATTATACCAATGCACAAATTTCTGTTGCATATACAGGAGTAAAGTTTGGTGCTGACGCAAATCACAGGTTGGTATTTGCATTACAGGGTGGCATTGTGAACCGAAATGTAGATCAAACAAAATTTAAATGGGGTGAGCAATGGAATCCTATTACAGGATACAATGCATCCAACGCAACTACTGAATCTTTTGCATCCACCTCATCTACAAAATTATCAATGGGTGCCGGTGTTTTATATTTCGATGCATCGCCTGATAAAAAAGCAAATGTATTTGGAGGATTGTCTGTATATCATATCAATCGTCCAAAAGACCCCATCATTTCTACACAAAGTGTAAGTCTTAATACCATTCCCATGCGTTTTGTGGCACATGGCGGATTGAGTTTTAATTTATCAGAACGCACCAGCATTGTTCCTCATGCATTGTATATGAAACAGGGTACTGCTTATGAAGCAATGATTGGTACCTATGTACAGTTGAATGTAAATGAAGAAACAGATTTCATGTTTGGTGGTTATTACCGTTTAAAAGATGCGTTTGCTCCTTTTGTGGGAGTTGACTGGAGAAATTTTATTGTGGGGCTGAGCTATGATGTAAATGCATCAAAGCTGGGGTCGCTTACAAGAAATATAAACAGTTTTGAATTAAGCCTCTCTTATATTAAACGCAGCGGTACTCGCAGCATTTTTGATTTTATCCGTTGCCCAAGGTTATAATAAAAATTAAAGAATCCATGATCACATTAAAGCCCCATAGCACTATGAAATACTTTTTTATAAATAAGAAATGGTTGAAAGGCGTTGCATTACTTGCAACAGTATGTTTTTCTTTTTCACATACACATGCCCAGAAAAAAAATGACAATCCTTTGCAACAAGCTGATGCATCTTTTGCAGCGGGTGATTTTTATACAGCAGCAAAATTGTATGAACAGTTTCTCAACCCGTCAAAGAAAATTAAAACGGTAAGCGATTTTCCTCTCAATTCAAAAAGAAACCGTCAACAAACGGTAACAACAAAAGAATCAAGAACAGATATAATGTATAAGCAGGCAGAAAGTTACCGTCTTGCAAACTATTATCAGGAAGCTTCACAACTGTATAAAGAGTGTTTTACTAAAGATGCTGCAAAGTATGTGGATGCATACTATTGGTATGCAGTGTGTCAACGCAGTTTGGGTAAGTATAAAGAAGGAGAAGAATCCATCAACCAATACCAGGCAAATGCAGGCAGTCGTTTTAAAGAGGCTGCTGAAAAAGAAAAGGAAACATTGAATTATATTTTACAGCAATTGGCACGGCCGGATTCTGTGATGTATAGTGTACAAAAACTCAATGCATCCAATAGTGTGGAGAAGGGAATTTTTGCTCCTGCAGTTTTTAATGGCAATCAGGTTTTAATTACCAGTACACAAACAGATAGCGTAAAAGTAAATGGAGTAAACCCCTATCATAGCCGTTTGTTTTCTGCTGCCTATCAATCAGGAAGTTTAGAGTCTGTTTCGCCTGTAATTATAGCATCAATAGATTCTGCAAAGAATCAGGGAGCAGCATCTTTGAGTGCAAATGGTAAGCATTTGTATTTTACAGAATGGACTAAAAGAAACGGAGCAACTGTTTCCTCTATCTATCACTCCACAAAAAATGAAGCAGGCTGGAGCAAACCAGTTTTGTTAAATGGAGTGAATGTTACCGGATATAACAGTAAGCAGCCATTTTGCACGAGCGATGGAAAATATTTATTCTTTTCATCAGACAGGCCGGGAGGCGCAGGTAAGTATGATATTTGGTTTGCAACTTTAAATGAAGATGGAACGATGGGTGAACCTGTAAATGCAGGAACAATCATTAATACTGCAAATGATGAGCAGGCACCTTTTTACCATACAGGAAATTTATCACTTGTATTTTCAAGCAATGGAAGAACGGGTATGGGTGGTTATGATTTGTATATAAGTAAAGGAACCGTTAATGGCTGGAGTACTGTTCAAAACATGGGTCATCCTGTAAACTCGACAAGAGATGATGCTTACTTTTTTGTTTCAGAACAAAATAATGTATTGCAAAATGCTATGGTTAGTTCTGATAGAGGATCAGAGTGCTGTTTAGAAACTTATATTGTTACAAAAGCACCTAAGAATAAAAAGCTCACAGGTATTATCCGTGATGTAACTACGGGAGAACCTGTTGCCGGTGCTGAAGTAACTTTAAAAGATGCAACAGGTAAAACATGGAAACAAACAACTGGCACTGATGGATCTTATAGTTTCAGTCTGGAACATGAAGGAAGCAATTCATTAACCATTACAAAAGAATATTATAAAGAAAAAAATACTGCATCTCAAATTGAAACAACAAATGAGCAGGACTGGTTAACAGATGTATTTAAAAATAAAGATGAGTTTATTGAAAAGCGTGTAATTCTCCGACCTGAAACGGTGGTTACCATTTATTTTGATTTTGATAAATATAATTTAAAAGACTCAGCAGTTTTCATGTTAGATTCAGTTTACAATGTTTTAAATGAAACTTCGGGTGCTACTTTACAAATCTCCGGCTATACCGATGGAAAGGGAACAGTTGAATATAATAAAGTATTAAGCGATAGAAGAGCAAGAGCAACTGCAAACTATCTTATTCAAAAAGGAATTGACAGCAGCCGCATCACCTTTGAATCATTTGGTGCATGTTGCCCCATTGAAATGGAGTTAATTAACGGACTTGATAATGAAGCAGGCCGTGCAAAAAACAGAAGAGCATTAATTAATGTGGTAATGCCTAAACAGGATTAATACGTAATAACCACTGTTTATGCAATAACGTCCTTATTGCGCAATCAATTTCTAAAAAGGACGTTATTGTATTATGGTTTATTTATAACTTTAAAACAATACCATGAAAAGACATACAAAGATTCCTCCTGTTTACAACAGAAAGGACATTCCGCTTGTAATGATTTTTATTTTTATTACAATTGCTGTTATAACTGCAATTATTGCAAAGCAATTTTAATACATGCGGGGGGGTAGAAGTGTTATTCCTGAAAGCTGCTCATAGTTTCTATTCTGCCTTAAGCACTATTTTTTGAGCTTCATCTTTTTTTATGGCAGCAAAGCCAAGTGCCACTTCATTAAACAATTTAGCAGGAACTATATGTTTGTTTAATGTAAGATTTGTTATTACACTTAATTCTGCAGTTGGTTCATTCCACTTTATTTCGTTTTTATACGCTACAAAATCAGTTTTAATTTCTTTTGATACAGGCAGGTTTTCGCTTTTGAAGGAAGCGGGAAGTTTATATACTGTAGAGTCAACCTTCATATACGGAAACTGAAACAGGTATTCATGCTTTCTTTTTTCTGCTGGCTCAATGGTTTCATCATTTAATTTATAATGACGGAAAGGGAAAAAATGTTTGCTTCCTGCTTTAAAATCAAACAGTTTGTTATACGCCAGATCAATGGAAATAATATGCCCGGTTGCGGAATCGGAAAGTACTTTAAATTCAAAATCATCTGGCGCTTTGTAACCAAATATATTTACCAATGCTTTTTTAATATCATCTTTTGTTTTGCTGTTTGAATATCGAAACACCATTTCCCAAAACTCACCCGATACAAAAATGCGGCTGCGTATTACTGCACTTCCATCATCAAACAACTCTGTGTTTGTTTTGGAAATCCATTGATTGCTGCTGCTTTTACTTGCAGGCGTATTTACCAGCACACCACCATTTTCTGTAACTAATAATGCATTCCTGTTTTCAGTAAAGTTTCCAAGTACACCCGGCTGAGTAAGTTGGCTGGTACATTCTAACCACATGGTATCGTTTTCCATGGGTACACAAAGAATAACATGATCAAAACCTTCATTGGGGAAATTCGGATCAGCAGGGTAAGAGCTTGCTCCTGATTTTATAATGGCGGGATACGATTTTAATCCAATTACCTGCAACTGTTGTTTCATGTAATTGGAAAGAGCTTTGCAATCACCATATTTTTTTTCATGCACAAATTTTGCAGGGAAAGGTTTTAAACCGCCGATCCCAAGCTGAATACTTACATACCTTGTTTCCTGCTGCATTTTTTTATACAGGTAACTTATTTTTTCTGCAGGAGTTTTTAATGCGGAAACAGACGCTTTTATTTTTTCTGCTTCGGTTGGAGTGAATGGCTCTTTTTCATTATAAAAATCAAAGTTCCAGTTACCATAGTCTTTCCAGGTTTCAAAAGAACCTTTGCGTTCATCATATTCAAACTGATTTGGCGCTATTGCTACCATTGGAAAATAAGCCCACCAGGAAAAACTTGCCCTTTCTTCATTTACTTCTTTTACGTTCGATGCTTTCCATTCATAACTTACAATTTCTCCGCTGGTTATTATTGCAGGTTTAATATTTGTGTTATAGGATTTGTATCTAAGACCAAGTTTTTGAGGAATGTTGATGCGGTACGTACTGTTTTCTAGCGCTCCATAAAATGAAGCTGCCTTCCAATCAGGAAAATCAATATACCCTTTGTGATTGATGGTAAAATTAATTTCAACAGTGCAAGGGTATTCTTTTGGCGATATTTCCAACACATAGCTTTTGTCATCAGATACAAGTGCATCGTTAAGCGGACTCCCTATTACAGTAAAATCTTTACGTTTGTATTTTTTTATTTCAATGCCTGTACTGTCATAAATTTTTACCTCAGCTTCATCAAGTTTGCTGAATTTATCTGACGGAACAACAACGTATTGGAAATATTTAAGAGCTTTATTATTGAAAAGGGTATATGCCTGATGCCATGTTTGTTTATATTCTGCAATAGAATTTACATCTATAATTGTTTCATCTATCCTGTACACAGAGGTGGCTTCGTGTCGTAAACTGTCAGCAATATTTTTTACTGCAAAACGCAAGTTGATTTGTGCGTTCGTTTCTGAAAAAAGAAACATTGCAACAATGAATACAAGGAAATTTTTCATCAGGTAGGTATTTAATTATTAAGGCCTTACTTTTTTCTTAAACACAATCTGCTCATTTAACGCTTCAAGCATGGCAGTGTAAAAAGCTCTGAAATCGGCATACTCATCAGCAAAGTATAGGGGTCGGTTGATTTGCAGTATTACTCTGTACGAAATGGTGTTACCATCTACCTGACACATTCTCTGCAAAATGATGCTGGAGTCAGGAATAATCATCTTGATGTTTTTGGGTAACTCTTCGGGAACGAGTGTTTCAGGAAAGTTTACACTTCCTGTTAGCAGCAGGTATTGATTGTGTCCAAATTCAATAGTTGAAATACGTTCTTCGGCTAAAAAAGGGTTTTTATCCAACCCGCTTAAGAAATTTAAATTGTAAAAAACATAGTCGCCGCTTTTTTGCAATTCAGCTTTAAACTCTACTGAGCTTTCAAGCGCAGCAGAATCCTTGTCTTCATTTTTTATTTGCAGTGAATCAAACGAAAATTCACTGTGCAGATCAGTATAATATCTTTTCTTAAACTCGTCTTTTCCTTTTTCCAAAGTATTGAGCCTGCCCACTTTTGCATACTCCGATGCATAACTTTTAGCGTTTCCTTTAACAAACCCATCACTGGTAATTTCACTTTGTATAATAGAAGTAAGTTTGTACTTATGTGCTATATCCTGTATAGTAAGCAACTGTGGTTTTTTATCATCTACAACAAAGGCATTTGTAAATTGTATATCCCACGGGCTTATAAAAAAAGGAGTATTTTTTGCACTTGCATCCATAAATAAATTTCCATCGCTCATAACCGCATAAGCACACACATTTTCAAACTGGTCTCTAAAGGGCATGGATGTGCTGATTCTGCCATTTTCTCTGCTGCTTACTAAAACAGGGTAGGCTTCAATACCTGCATCACGCAAAAGATTAACAAGTAAGAGATTCATATCGGCACTGTTGCCTTCGTGTTTATCCAATGCTCCTTTGGTGCCATTTTTGCATCCGTAACTATTATCTCCATTCCATTTAATATTTGCCTGTACAAATTTGTAAATAGCTCTTACTTTTTCGTAAGGGTTTGTAATTGTCTTAAGTGTTGCTGAGAGGTCTAAATTTTTTAGAATATTTTTTCTTATCTGCAAACCAAAATCTTCATCTTGTAAAAGAAGATTGGCAAACCCTTTCCAGGTAGCACTTTCATAAACGATTCCGTTTACACCGCTCAATTGAAATTCAACACGCTGATAATAATCGCCCAGGCAACTCATATACGGTTCACTTTTTAAGCCCGGTAAATTTCTGCCGGTAAATACTTTGCGCCTTACTCCTTGTACTCCGTCTTCACTTTTTTCTTCAATGGGCATTCTTGTTGCAAATCGGTATTGAAATCCGAGAGTCCGTGGAATGCCCACATCAAACACGGTATGTCTTACAGGTATCTGCTGCTGAAACACCCATCCATCGAGTTCCAAAACATTTTGCTTAATTACCGTATATCTATATTCAAATACAGAGCCTGCTTTTACCTTTGGTAAAGAAAAAACCATTTCATCAAAGGTTTCACTGCGCTTTTGCCTGTAAACAGAATTTTTATCAAGTTCTGTTTTTTCTATTTCGCCTTTTTCATTTAGGTTATAGGTAATGCCGGTAATCTTAATAATGCTTACACGGTTTCCTTTTGCATTAAAGGGTATTTTAATATTTGCCTCGTCTAATCCTTTCTCAGAATAAATTTTTATTCGCTGCCAAAAAATGGTTTCATTAGTAAAGGAATTGAAGTTTACAAAATAATTTACTTCTCCATAATCAAACAGACATTCTGCTTCGGCAGTTTTATCGTAAGAACACTCCTTAGTTTGCAAATCTGTAATATCAACTTTTCCAAAGGAGGGGGCTTTTTGTGAATAGATGATTGTACTGTATAAAAAGCTAAAGATAAAAAGTAGTGATTTCATTAGTTGGGTTTTGGCTACGACAATGATAGGGATAAGTTTTCTTATAACGAAAAATCCCCCAAACCTTAATATGGGGGATCGTAAATCATTTTAGAGGAACTTTTAAAATTGCTCTAATCCGCTAAAGAAAAAATCACCTTCAATTTTTGCATTTTCATTACTGTCACTTCCATGAACTGCGTTTTCGCCTACTGATGCTGCAAACAATTTACGGATTGTGCCTTCATCTGCTTTGGCAGGATCGGTTGCTCCAATTAAAGTGCGGAAATCGAGCACGGCATTTTCTTTTTCAAGAATAGCTGCTATCAACACACCGCTGCTCATAAACTCTACTAACTCTCCATAAAAAGGGCGCTCTTTATGCACTGCATAAAATTCCCCTGCTTTGTGAGCAGATAATAAAGTTTGCTTTAATGCCACTACACGAAAACCGGCTTTAATTATTTTGTCTAAAATTGCCCCTGCATGTCCATTTTTCATTGCATCGGGCTTGATCATTGTAAACGTACGATTGCTCATATTTTCATATTGTTTTTTGCGCCGCAAAGATAGGGGGAAGATGAAAGCAGAAAAAACAAGAACAAAAAAATAAAAGATAAGAAGCAAGAACCGAAACTCAAAACCCATAACTCAGAACCTTTTTTCCCCTACATTTGCAGCCGTTTATTATGCAGCTCCTCCATCAAATTTATTCTCAGTTATTGCAGCCACATAAAGTTGTAATTACCACACATCAAAAACCCGATCCTGATGCCATGGGTTCATCGCTGGCATTGTATCATTTTCTTATGGAGCTTGGTCATAGTGTTCAGGTGATTTCGCCCACCAATTGGGCAGGTTTTTTAAACTGGATGCCCGGGTGTAATACAGTAATTGATTTTGAAAAAAATGTACAGAAATCTGAGGCAATCATTAATGAGGCAGATTGGATTTTCTGTTTAGATTTTAATACACTCAGCCGCACAAAACGAATGGCCGCAGCCATTGAAAATGCAAAAGCTGAACGTATTTTAATTGATCACCACCAACAGCCCCAAACAGAGGTTTTTGCTTATGGAGAAAGCAATACTTCTAAAAGCTCTACCTGCGAAATGGTGTATGACTTTATCAAAACGAGTAATCATTCGGAGCTTTTGAACATGAACATGATGCAATGTTTGTATGCCGGAGTAATTGGAGATACAGGATCATTTCGTTTTCCTGCCGCATCTGCAAGTGTGCATGAAATGGTGGCCACATTTAAAAATATGGGCTTGCAGCATACCGTTATTCATGAAAATGTGTATGATAATTTTTTAGAAGGCCGCTTCAGATTTATCGGCCATGTGTTGCTCAACAGAATGGATATTAATTACGAACTCAACACGGCTTTTATATGGGTGAGCAAAGCAGATTTGTTAAAATATGAGCTTAAAACCGGAGATACTGAAGGATTGGTAAATTATCCGCTGGGCATACAGGGAATTAAGCTGGCGGCTTTGGTAATTGACAGGGATGAAAAAAGAAAATGGAGCTTTCGCAGCAAAGGAACCTTTGATTGCAATACTTTTGCACGCCAACATTTTAACGGTGGCGGGCATTTTAACGCAGCAGGCGGGGAAACAGATGACAGCTTGGAAACTACCATTCAGCAGTTTAAAGAGGTAATTCAAAATTATAAACCACAATTGCAGGACTAAGAGCAATTGACAAAATTTTAAATAAACAATAAAAGATGAAAACAATTCAATCAATTCTTTTTCTTGCAATAGCAGCGTTTATGCTTGCTTCTTGCGGTGGAGGCAGTTTCAAAAAAACAAAAAGTGGCTTATTGTACAAAATCATTTCTAAAGGAAAAGGTACACAGTTAAAGGCTGGGAACTATGTAAAATTTAATGTGCTGGTAAAGCAAAAAGATTCTGTAACGTATAATTCTTACGGAAAAATTCCTGCGTATACAATGGTTGACAGTGCAGGCCGTCCTTATGATATTTCTGAAATATTTACAATGTTAAAAGAAGGCGATAGTGCCGTAGTTATACAATTGGCAGATAGCATTGCAAAAATGCAAATGGGCCAAATGCCTCCCGGTTTAAACAAAGGAGATAAGATTACAATTACACTTAAGGTGCTGAAAGTGTTTACTGATATTACAGTAGCACAGGCAGATTACCAGGGTGAAATAACAAAGCAAACAGAAACAGAATCAAAAACACTGGAGGCATACATCAAATCAAAAAATATTAATGCTGTAAAAACTCCAAGTGGTGTGTATGTAGAAATTATAAATCCCGGAACAGGTGTTAAACCAGACAGTGGTAAGCAGGTTTCTACCATGTACACAGGAACACTCCTAGATGGCAAAAAATTTGATTCGAACATCGATACTTCCTTTAAACATACTGAGCCATTGAAATTTGTTCTTGGTCAGCGTGCAATGATTCCCGGATTTGAAGATGCAGTGAAACAAATAGGATTGGGTGGAAAACTAAAAGCATACATCCCATCAAGTCTTGCCTGGGGCGCTCAGGGTTCTGCTCCATTAATTAAGCCTTTTGATACGGTGATTTTTGAAATAGAATTGATTGAAGTTACAGATGCTCCTAAGCAAACTGCTCCTGTACTTCCTCAGCAGCAGCAGAATCCAAATCAATAATACACTCTCAGTTGAAAATAGAACAGCAGCGATTCAAAAACTGAATCGCTGCTTTTTTTATGCTTCCTGCATTTCTGTAAAAAGTGTGATTGCTTCTTTTGCTTCCTTTACATCATGCACCCTTAATATTGTTGCTCCTTTGGTCAATGCAATTGTGTTTAAAACCGTAGTTCCATTTAAAGCTTCTTCTGAAGTGATGCCGAGTGTTTTATAAATGGTTGATTTTCGGCTGAATCCTACAAGCAAAGGCAACAGAAATATACTAAATACTTCTAATTGTTTCAGCAGTTGAAAATTATGTTCAATAGTTTTACCAAAGCCAAATCCGGGATCAATTAATACATCTTTTATGCCGGCTTGTTTTAATTGTTCGGTTTTTTTTATAAAGTAATCAATTACTTCTGCGGCTACATTTTTATACGTTGGGTTTTGCTGCATCGTATCTGGTGTTCCCTGCATGTGCATGGCAATAAACGGAACATCCAGTGCAGCAACGGTTGCAATTATTGCTGCATCCATCGTTCCGGCACTGATATCATTCACCATATCAGCGCCAGCATTGATTGCTTCTTTAGCAACATCTGCATTATATGTATCAATTGAAATAAAAACAGATGGAAAGTTATCTTTAATGCTTTTGATTGCAGGTACAACTCTTTGCAATTCTTCTTCAGTTGAAATACGGGAACTGTTTGGCCGGGTGCTTTGCCCACCAATATCAAGTATAGCAGCACCTTCATGTATCATTTGGCCGGCTTTTTGTAAAACATTTTCTACAGTTTGCAACCTGCTACCACTGTAAAATGAATCAGGTGTAACATTGATTATACCCATAACAATGGGTTGTTCAATTACTAATAATCTTCCTTTACAGTTGAGTGTGTACATTGCTTGCTTTCTGTTATTTTTGAACCGTTGAACTAATTACCGAAGTAACAAACAATTTTTGATTTCAGTTCATGGATACATTGAAACAATACAACAGCATTATTTCTTCCTGTAAATCTATTTTTATAAGTAAGGCAACTGATTACGGCACTTCCTGGAGAGTCTACCGCACTATTTCAGTGGTTGATCAAATTTATATTAAGGCCAAACGCATTCGTACCATACAGGAAAAAAAGGAGCAACGGATAGGAGATAGCATTACATCAGAATTCAAAGGCATTTTGAATTATGCCATTATTGGATTAATGCAATTACAACTTCCGGAAGATGAAGGGCAGGGCATCCCTATTGCAGAATTAGAAGTTTTGTACAATGCCGAAATTACCACTGCACAAAAATTAATGCTTGATAAAAATCATGATTACGGCGAAGCCTGGCGTGAAATGCAACAGGAAACTTTTGCAGATATGATTCTGGCACGGTTGCAACGCATTCGCCAAATACTCCTCAATGAAGGAAAAACCATTATGAGTGAAGGTATTGATGCCAATTATTATGATATTATCAATTACAGCGTATTTGCTTTGATTCTGATTGCTGAAGGAAAGCAGCAGGGTTAAAAAATTAGTTGTTATTTTTTGTTGGTTCTATTTTATCTATTTTACTATCCTTTAAACTTTTCACCACTTTATCTGTTTACATCCAAGAGCAGTATTTTTAAATAAAACTACGAATATTAAATGCGTGGTATTATAAAATACTTAAATAGGAATTTTTAAAGTAAAATACAAAATGAAAAACTTTTTAATAGTAATAATCACAATATTCCTTGTTCAATTTTCAAATGCCCAAAATACAGGAAGTATTACAGGTTTTATAATTGATAAATTAACGCAGCAACCTCTTTCCGGAGCATCTGTAAAACTAGATGGCTCAACAAAAGGAGCCATTGCAGATAGCTCAGGTAAGTTCAGAATTGCAAATATTGCTGCAAAAAGTTACAATCTGGAAGTGAGCAAAGTGGGTTACAAAACCTTTACACTTTATAATGTTGTTATTAATAGCGGCAATGAAAATACGTATACAATTGAGCTGGATCAAAATGCAACTTCCTTAACCGAACTTGTAATTAAAGCAAACAAGCGAACAGTACGTGCAGCAACTTTAGAAACACCCCTAAGTGTGCAGCGATTAACTGCTGAAGAAATAAAAGCGAACCCCGGTGGTAATTTCGATATCAGCAAAGTAATTCAAACATTACCGGGTGTGGGTGGTGGTCCGCAAGGTGGAAGTTTCAGAAACGATATTATCATACGTGGTGGTGCACCTAATGAAAATGTGTTTTATTTAGATGGTATTGAAGTGCCGGTGATTAATCACTTTCAAACCCAGGGCAGCAGTGGTGGGCCGCAGGGAATTTTAAATGTAAGTTTTATTGAAGATGTAAAATTAAGTTCTTCTGCTTTTGATGCTCGCTATGATAATGCTTTGAGTTCTGTTTTTCAATTCAAACAAAAAAATGGTAATCCCAATACATTTCAAGGAAACTTTCGATTAAGTGCTAGTGAAGCAGCGTTAACAGTTGAAGGCCCTCTGTCACAAAATAAAAAAACAACCTTCTTAGCTTCTGTTCGCCGTTCTTATTTGCAATTATTATTCAAAGCTATCGATCTGCCTATTCGTCCGAACTATTGGGATTTTCAAACAAAAATCACCCATCAAATCAATAAAAAAACAACGCTTACTTTTTTAGGAATTGGTGCTATTGATGAATTCAGGTTTGAAATACCTAAGGAAGCAACACCAGAAAAATTGTATCTTATTAATTCCGGTGTTTTAGTAAACCAATGGAATTATACGGTTGGGGCTTCTTTAAGACGAACCGTTAAAAACGGTTATTGGAACTTAGCATTGAGCCATACTGATTTTAATAATGATATTGAGAAGTATGAAGACAATCAAAACCCTACTGATGCTAATAAATCCTTAGATATTGTAAGTGCTGAAAAGGAAACTAAACTTCGGTTCGACATGAATAAAAATATCAATGGATGGAAAATAGCCTATGGTGCTTCTGCACAATTAGCAGATTATTCAAACAATACATTTAATGTAGTTCGTAAAGAACTCCGTGATGCAGGAGGCGCCATTGTGCAACCTGCAGTAAATGTAAATTTCAAAAGTCCGTTAAATTCATTTGTACGATTAGGTGCTTTTTTGCAGGTAGGCAAACGCTTTATGAATAACAGACTCGGAGTAAGCGCTGGTGTTCGTACAGATATGAACACATTTACTGCCGATGGTCTGAATGGGCTTCAAACTTTATCTCCACGTATTTCTTTTAGTTATGTATTGGCAGATAAGTGGACATGGAATTCATCCGTAGGTACTTATTATAAAATTCCGCCTTATACAATCCTTGGATTTGCAGATAACAATGATGTACTCATAAATAAAAATGCAAAGTATCAGCGAAGTAATCATTACACAACCGGGTTTGAATATTTGCCCAATGATGGGTTGCGTCTTACTGTAGAAGGATTTTATAAAAAATATAGCAATGTGCCTGTTTCAAATCGAAATGGAATTTCATTGTCAAATCTTGGTACAGACTTTACTCTACTTGGTAATGAAGCTGTAACAACCAATGGAAAAGGGAAAGCGTTTGGTCTTGAATTTTTTGTGCAAAAGAAACTCACTAAAAATTTCTTTGGCATTTTATCTTATACCTATTACCGAAGCCTTTATTCAGGCAATGATCAAAAATTCATAGCCAGCAGTTGGGATAATCAACATTTGTTAAGCGTTACATGGGGTTATAAATTTCCACGCAACTGGGAGCTTGGTTTAAAATTCCGTTATCAGGGTGGTTCTCCGTTTACACCATTTGATGAAACACTGTCAAGGCTGAATTATTTGTCGCAGGGAGTGGGCACATTAAATTATGCACTGCTCAATTCACAGCGTCTTGGTTCATTTAACAGCAGCGATGTACGCATTGATAAAAAATGGAATTTTAGAAAAACAACGATTGATTTGTTTTTAGATGTTACCAATTGGTACATCAGTAAAAACCCTGCTGTGCCTGAGTATACTTTTAAACGTAACGCAACCAATACAGGTTTTGAAACAACAGATGGTCAGCCTATAAAACCAGACGGAAGCAATGCCATACCAACAAGGGTAAAAAACGATGATCCGTTTGTAACGCCAACCATTGGATTAATTATTGAATTTTAATCTTCAATTAAATTTCTGTTCTATTGATTTTGCAGTTCATCAACTTTTAATTCTAAATTTAGTCCCGGCGTAATACACCGGGACTATTTTTTTACTTCTTTTGTACAATTGAAAAACTGAACACATGAAATTGATTGTTACCATCAGCCGTTGGGTAGTAGGTATTTTATTCATCTTTTCCGGATTGGTAAAAGCAAACGATCCTTTAGGGCTCAGTTATAAAATGCAGGAGTTTTTTGAAGCCTGGGGTTTAAACGGATTTCATAATTATACAATTGCTTTATCTGTAATCATGAATGCTTTTGAAATTATTGCAGGGGTTGCAGTGATTGTGGGATACAGGATGCGTTTGTTCAGCTGGCTTTTGCTCCTGCTCATTTTATTCTTTACGTTTCTTACAGGTTATGCATCGCTTGCTACGAATGCAGATGGTACAATGAAGTTTCGTTCCTGCGGATGTTTTGGCGATTGTTTGCCTCTCAATCCACAGCAATCTTTTTTGAAAGATGTAATACTGTTTGTATTGATTGTAATAATTTTTTATTACCGAAATTCAATCAAACCTCTGTTTTCAAAAACAGCAATTAATCTTTTCCTGCTTGTTGCTGCTGCTACTTTTTCTTTTGTATTGCAATGGTATGTATTAAAGTATTTGCCGATAGTAGATTGTTTGCCATTTAAAAAAGGAAGCAATCTTATTGAAAACAGGAAAGTTCCGGCTAATGCCATTGCAGATAAATTTGAGTACAAGTTTGTATACGAAAAAAATGGAGAGAAAAAAGAATTTCCATTGAATGCTTTGCCGGATAGTACCTGGAAATTTGCCGACAGGAAACAAATACTAATTGAAAAAGGAAGTAATAATGAAGCTAAAATTAAAGACTTTGATTTGAAAACTGTTGAAGGGGTTGATCTTACTGATTCAGTATTGAATCTGAAGGGAATTTATTATTTACTGTTTATAAAGGAGGTTGACGGTTTGAATTCCTCAGATGAATGGATTAAAAAAATTTCCACATTAGCAGCTAAGGAAAAACTGATGATTGTTACAGGCCAGTTTGATGCAGTAAAGGAATTGTTGAAGCAGGATGCAGTTTTAAAAAATGCAACTGTTTTAGTAAGCGATGTTACAGCAATTAAAACCGCCGCTAGGGTAGTGCCTACGCTATTTAAAATGAATGGAGCTGTTGTGATTGGAAAATGGAGTGGCGCTAATTTTGATAATGCTATAAAATAAAAGATAATCCTTGTTCTCCTTATTTCTAAAAAAAATCTTCTACGGAATTCTTGTTTTGACAGGTGTGGTAACACTTGTGTTCTGGATGTTTCAGGGTTTTGGCGATCCTGCAAGGATGGTAATGGGGCAGAGCGGCGACAGTACTACCATTGCTAATATAAAAAAAGAATTGTATCTGGATCAACCCAAATGGAAGCAATTTTTGTTATATGTAAATGATGTGTCCCCAATTGCTATTCATTCATCTGAAGAAATTGAAAAAAAGCAATTGCAGGGATTGTTCATTGGCGGTGAAAAAAATCTTGCTTTTAAAATTCCCTACTTACGAAAAAGTTATCTCACAAAAAAAGAAGTGTGGGATGTGTTGATGGAAGTATTGCCCGGCACCTTAATGTTAGCTTTTGCAGCCATGCTTATTGCAACGGTGCTTGGTATTTTTTTAGGCGTTACAGCAGCGGTTAAAAAAGATACATGGATGGATACATCTTCTGTCTTCGCAAGTATCCTTGGTATATCTGCTCCTTCTTTTTTTATGGGCATACTCATTGCTTATTTTTTTGGTTTTGTACTGAATAATTATACAGGGCTGCACATGACGGGCAGTTGGTTTGATATTGATGTTCAAACAGGTGAAAAAAAATTGACACTCCAAAATTTAATTCTTCCGGCTATAACTTTAGGTATTCGTCCATTAGCCATTATTACACAACTTACAAGAAGCGCCATGCTGGATGTACTGAGCCAAGATTTTGTACGTACAGCTTATGCAAAAGGATTAAGCAAACAAACTGTTATTTGGAAGCATGCGTTACGCAATGCACTCAACCCAGTAATTACTGCCGTTACAGGATGGTTTGCAGAGTTGCTTGCAGGAGCTTTTTTTGTAGAGTATATTTTTGGATGGAAAGGCATAGGTAAAGTAACTGTTGATGCCTTAGAAAAATTAGATTACCCGGTTGTAATGGGAAGTGTACTTTTAAGTGCTTTTATTTTTGTTTTAATAAATATGCTTGCTGATGTGTTGTATGGAGTTGTTGATCCGAGGGTGGGGAAATAGTAAATCGTAATGGTTAAATTTTTTATATGAAGTTCTTATTAATTGTAATTACATCCTTTATTTTATTTGCTTGCAAAGAGAAGTCTTCAGCTCCAACTATTGCAGATTATTTTAACTATGGTGATAGTGGTGTACAATCTGCAGGTGTTAAATTCATTCCTGTTAAAACACCAGTTGGGGAGTTTAAAGTATGGACCAAACGTTTCGGTAATAATCCACGCATAAAAATTTTATTACTGCATGGTGGCCCGGCAATGACACATGAGTACATGGAATGTTTCGAAAGTTTTTTTCCGAAAGAAGGGTTTGAATTTTATGAATATGATCAGTTAGGATCTTATTACAGTGATCAGCCAAAAGACAGCAGCCTTTGGACAACTGAACGTTTTGTGGAAGAAGTAGAACAGGTTCGCAAAGCAATTGGTGCTGACAGTAGTAATTTTTATGTACTCGGAAATTCATGGGGTGGAATTCTTGCAATGGAATATGCATTGAAATATCAACAAAATATAAAAGGATTAATTGTTGCTAATATGGTTGCCAGTGCGCCAGAATATGGAAAGTATGCTGATGAAGTATTAGCCAAACAAATGAAGCCCGAAGTGTTAGCAGAAATAAGAACACTCGAAGCAAAAAAAGATTTTGCTAACCCACGTTATATGGAGTTACTCATTCCCAATTTTTATAAAGAACATTTATGCCGTTTGGAAGAATGGCCCGATGGATTTAACCGTTCCATGAAACATGCTAATGGTGAAATCTATACGATGATGCAGGGCCCATCTGAATTTGGAATTTCTGGTCGTCTTGCAAAATGGGATATAAAAAACAGATTGAAAGAAATTTCTGTACCAACTTTAATGATTGGTGCAAAGCATGATACTATGGATCCCAAATCAATGGAAGAGCAAAGCAAATTGGTACAGAAAGGTCGTTATTTGTATTGCCCTAACGGAAGTCATTTGGCAATGTGGGATGATCAGCAGGTTTTTATGAGCGGGGTAATCAGTTTTATAAAAGATGTGGATGAAGCGAAATTTTAAATATCTATTTTTCAAAATACAAAAGCTGTTTTTTAAGACAGCTTTTTTTACAACAATAAATATGAAAATAGTTACATCCATTTGCTAAGGAACTCATTAAACTCCTTTCGCAGTTCCTGCATTACCTTTTCAAAACTTACAAACGAATCCTTTACAACGCTATGTTCGTTTACCAATTCTGTAGGTATATGACCTGCATGACGCATTGATTCTGTTGCAGCTTTATGGCTGTGTTCCCTGATGTTATGTCTTAGCTCATCAATATTGTTTCTTTGAACAATAAATTGATTTTGAAAATGTTCAACTTCTGCAAGAATTGATGATTTGTTATTTTTTTGTACAATTTCTGCAAGCCGGTTTTCAAGTATGTCTATTTCAGAATCATAAAAATCTATGGCTTTTAACCACTCAGTATGTTCTGTTCCGAGTTTTTCTGTGCTTGTATAACTCATGCGGATTGTTTTTTAAATAGAGGAATTTGTTTACGATTCAAAATACCTTAAATAGAATTAAAAGGATTATGACAATAGTCATTATTGCTAATGATATACTTCAGTTGGATAAATTTGTTTACCGAATAATTACTTCTTTCACCGCATGTTCATTAAACAATTCATTAATCCGGTTGCGGATTTTTTCTTTTTGAAAAAGTAATTCCTGCTTTAATGGAGCCGTGCTGGTAGTAATGATGAGTTGATGATTGATGAGTTGAATATCATCGGTGTACTTGGCAATTGTTTTTCCCATAAGCTCTGCCCACACATCTTTTATTTCTAAAGCCCGAACTCTTTGTTTGAGTTTGCTTTTTTCTAAAAACTGCTTCATTGCTTCCTGTATCGATAGCTCGGCCATAAGGTAAAATTAGTTTTTATTCAGCTTAAATGAATCATCTGTACTTCCATTTTTAACTCTTCAAATGCTTTTGTAATCCGTTCAGGATGTGTATCTGTAATAAACACCTGCCCGTTTTGTTTGCAAACATAGTTTAGCAAATTATGCATCCGCTCCGCATCTAATTTTTCAAACACATCATCGAGTAATAAGAGCGGAGGAAAGCCTTTCTGTTCTTTTAAGGTTTCAGCTTCTGCAAGTTTTAAACTAAAGAGTAAACTTTTTCGCTGCCCCTGCGATGCTGTACTTTTAAAAACTTCACCGTTCAATGCAAAAGTGAGATCATCTTTGTGTATGCCTGTGTTGCTTCGTTGCAGGATGTAATCTTTTTCTCTGCTCTGCTGTAATAATAATTCAAAACTTTGTTGCTCTAACTGGCTTTCGTAAACCAATTCTATAGTTTCTTTTTCACCCGCAATGGTTTTGTAAAAATCAATTACTTTTTGAAAGAAGGAAGGGAGGAATTCTTTTCGCACAGTAAAAATAAAATTACCGGCAGTGCATAACTGTTCATCGAGTACATCAAGCAAACTGTTATTTCTTGTTTGTGTTTGAACGCAGGTTTTTAAGTAGCTGTTCCGTTGTTGCAACAGTTTATTGTATGCAATCAGTTGCTGCAAGTAAGTGGGGTTGAATTGCGAAAGCAGCGTATCTAAAAATTTTCTTCGTAATTCACTGCCGCCAATGATTAACTCCACATCATCAGGTGCAATGAGTACACAGGGGAACAAGCCGATATGCTGCGAAAATTTTTCATACAACTCGTTATTACAACTCACTTCCTTTTTACCATTTTCCCTGAGTATGATGCAGGTTTGAGAAGTTTCATTATTTTTTTCAAACACACCTTCAATTCTAAAACCTAAAGAGTTGAATTGAACATTGTTATTGTCAATGCCGGTAAAATAGCTTTTGGTAAAGCTGAGGTAATGAATAGCATCCAGCAAATTTGTTTTTCCAATTCCGTTAGATCCGGTTATGGCAACAATTTGTTTCTCAAATAAAAGACTTTGATGTGTATAGTTTTTAAATTGGGTAACTGCTATTGACTTAAGAAACAACATGAGGCGCAAGATAAGAAAGAAGGGGTAAAGCCTCACCCTCGTTCCCTCTCCAAAAGAGAGGGAGGCCTGACTTTTAATTTATAGCTGGGCATTTGTAATTAAGCATTTCAACAAGTTGTCATTTGCTGTACAATTAAGAAATAACAGTTGAATTGAAATTAGTCAATTCACTTCTTGGAGGGGTGTTAGGAACTTATACAAAAACAATGATTGAAAGGGCGAGACGACAAATGTCTCGATCATACTAAAAGGTTTTGCTGCGGGTTTTTCAATGCTGTTTCTGTTGTACAAGAGTGGCCGAAACAAGTTTGGGATAAACAGTACCACCGCAGTTCAACTGATTTACAAATGCTGGCTACACCCCCAGAAAACACCTTTTCCACAAAAATCTTAAATCAGAAATCGGCAATTCAAAATTGCCTTTGCCCCCTTATCTTTGCCACTCTAAAAAATAACCCATCGTGGCTACTAAATTTACAAAAGAAACCTATTTATACTGGTATGAACTGATGCTCTTACTCCGAAAGTTTGAAGAAAAAGCAGGGCAGTTGTACGGTATGCAAAAAATTCGTGGTTTTTGTCACCTTTATATTGGCCAAGAAGCTATTGCTGCTGGATGTATGACGGCTACCCGTGGGGAGGATAAGTTTATAACAGCCTACCGTTGTCATGCGCTGGGTATTGCAAAAGGTATTTCTCCAAAAGCTGCTATGGCAGAGTTATTTGGTAAAGCAACTGGTTGTGCTAAAGGCAAAGGCGGAAGCATGCATTTTTTTGGTGTTGATGTTGGGTTCTTTGGTGGCCATGGAATTGTAGGTGCTCAAATAGGAACTGGTGCAGGTTTAGCTTTTGCTGAACAGTATAAAGGCACTGATAATGTTTGTTTAACTTTTTTTGGAGATGGTGCGGCTCGTCAGGGTATGTTGCATGAAACTTTTAATCTGGCAATGCTTTGGAAATTGCCCGTAATTTTTATTTGTGAAAATAACAACTACGCAATGGGTACATCAGTAGAGCGTACCAGTAATGTTGTAGATATTTATAAATTGGCTGATGCCTATGATATGCCAAGCGATAGTATTGATGGTATGGATCCTGAAGCGGTGCATGAAAGTGTAATACGTGGAGTGAACCGTGCAAGAAAAGGTGATGGGCCTACCTTAATTGAAATTAAAACCTATCGCTACAAAGGCCACTCCATGAGCGATCCTCAGAAGTATCGAACTAAAGACGAAGTGGAAGAGTATAAAATCAAAGACCCAATTGAAACTTCAAAACAAAAATTACTGAATGTGTTTGGAGTGAGTGAAACAGATATTGAGGTGATTAATGAAAGAGTGCGTTTAGAAGTAGAAGAGTGTGTTCGCTTTTCTGAAGAAAGTGAATGGCCTGCAGCAGATGAATTATACAAAGATGTATATATGCAGGCAGATTATCCGTTTGTGATGGACTAAACAAAACAGTTCTGAGTTTTTAGTTCTGGTTAATAAAAACGTTTTTACTAATTGAATAAACTATAAAATGGCTGAAACAACAAAAACAACTGCGCAGGAATTAGATGAGGTGCAGGCAATAAAAAAAGCAAAAGATTTCTGGGGCAGATATTCAAAACCCATTACGTATGTAGGCGGCGCAATCATTGTATTAGCAGCAGCATGGCTGGGCTACAAAAATTTTGTACTTGCTCCTAAAACAAAAAAAGCAAATGAGGCAATTACTAAAGCACAGGCTTTTTTTGCTGCTGATTCGTTAGACCTTGCATTGAATGGGGATGGTATTGCATCGGGGTTTTTAAAAGTAATTAAAAATTACAGCGGTACAGATGCGGCTAACCTTGCTCACTACTATGCAGGTGCTATTTATTTGCGCAAAGAAGATTATAAAAATGCTATTAAGCATTTAGAAGAATTTTCCACAGATGCTACTCAAATTCAAAGTGCAGCATGGAGAATGCTGGGCGATGCTTATATGAGTACTGATAAAAAAGAAAAAGGAGCTGATCTTATAGCAAAAGCAGGAAAGTTGAATGAGAAAGACGAAGTAAGCTCTTCTGAAAATTTGTTTCGTGCAGCAATGGCTTATGAAACAATTGGTAAGCAGGAAAAAGCAGCCGACCTTTTAAAAATTATTAAAGAAAAGTATCCCAAATCTGAAAAGGGGTTCTTGGTTGATAAATATCTGGCTCGGTTGGGAGTAATCATCAACGATTAATTTATTATCAAACAAACATTACTACTATGAAACAAACGTTTTTTACATTTTTGTTTATTGCCAGCACTCTGCTTTCATTTGGCCAGTTTGAAACAGCAAAGCAGGTATTTGAATCTCCAAAACTTAAGAGTGAAGTAGCAAAACATAAAACAGTTGCTATTCTTCCTTATAAGGCTGCAATTTCTTACAAGCGTACACCTAAAAATTTTAACGCAGAAGCGAATAAAAATGAGGAGGAGAATTTATCGCTTAGTATGCAATCAGGCATGTACACTTATTTACTTCGTAAGGCAAAAGATTATAGTGTAACCTTTCAGGATGTAGAACGCACCAATGCACTGTTAAAGCAAAATGGAGTGTTTGATAAACTGGATGAGTTAACACAAGATTCTATTGCAAAAATTTTAGGTGTGGATGCAGTAATTAAGTGCTCCTATAAATATGAAAAAACTGGAAGTGAAGGTGGCGCAATTGCTAAAACTATTTTGCTTGGAGCAGGAACCGGAAAAGTTGCTTCAGGTATTTTAACCATGCAGGTGTATAATGGTATTGATGGCGAAATGCTCTGGCGTTTCTATAAAGAAATGAATGAAGATGTATTAAGCTCGGCAAATCAAGTAATGGAACGTATGATGCGTAAAGTGGGAAGAAATTTCCCGTATGAAAAATAAGCAATGACAAATAGTAACAGCAATTTATTTCAACTAAGTACAGGCACTCATGATTTTTCAGGTGCCTGTGTTGTTTTGGTACGAACAGAATGGAACGCAGCCATTATTGATGCTTTAGAAAGTGGATGCAGAAAAGTATTGGGTGAATATGGCGTAACAGATATTATTACAATCACTGTTCCCGGGGCTATTGAAGTTCCTTTTGCTGTAAAGGCTTTTTATGAGGGTAATACAGAACTGAAAGCCGATGCTTTTATAACGCTGGGTTGTGTTATAAAAGGTGATACTCCGCATTTTGAATATGTATGCCATTCTGTTACAGAAGGTGTAACACAGTTAAACCTCAGCTTAAAAGTGCCGGTAATTTTTGGAGTACTTACCGTAAATACGCAGGAGCAAGCCGAAGAACGTATTGGTGGCAAACATGGTCATAAAGGAGAAGAGGCTGCCATTACTGCATTAAAGATGATTGCTCTGAATGTATCTTTAAAAAAATAACTTCCGCTTGAGAATTGCTTATGAATGTTCAATTATTTATTCCCTGCTTTGTTGATCAGCTCTATCCGCAAACCGCTTTCAACATGGTGAAAGTGCTGGAGAAGCTGGGTTGCAGTGTTTCATACAACAGCAATCAAACATGCTGTGGCCAGCCCGCTTTTAATGCAGGCTTTCAGGAGGAGTGCAGGGAAGTAGCTTCTAAATTTGTGAAAGACTTTTCAGGAGTTGATTTTATAATAGCACCCAGCGCCAGTTGTGCAGGATTTGTAAAAAATTATTATCCCAAACTATTCGACAATTCTTCTGTACACAACGAAGTGAAAAGTCTCCAAAAACGGATGTATGAATTCAGCGAGTTTTTGGTAGATGTATTGAAAGTGGAAAATGTTGGTGCAAAGATGGATGGAAAAGCTACCTATCATGATAGTTGTGCTGCCTTAAGAGAATGTAAAATTAAAGAAGCGCCAAGAACATTGTTGCGTAATGTAGAAGGACTGGAGCTTGTTGAAATGAACGATGTAGAAACCTGTTGTGGTTTTGGCGGAACCTTTGCGGTGAAGTTTGAACCCATTTCTATTGCCATGGCCGATCAGAAAGTAAACAATGCATTGGCTACAGGTGCTGAATATATGATCTCTACCGATCTTAGTTGTCTTATGCATTTAGATGGATATAGTAAACAGAAAGGAAATAACCTCAAAACCATGCATATTGCTGATGTGCTGGCGATGGGATGGTAGAAATTAATGGATAATCTATTAATGGATAAATGATAATTTAGGCAAATCATTATTAATTATAAAATTATCAATTACTATGGCTTACTGGCTTATTAAATCAGAACCTTTTAAATACTGTTGGGATGAGTTTGTAAAAGACAAAAAAACATTCTGGGATGGAGTGCGGAATTATGCCGCAAGAAATAATTTAAGAGATATGAAGAAGGGTGATGAACTCTTTTTCTATCACAGCAACGAAGGTTTGGAAATTATTGGTATTGCCAAAGTAGTAAAAGAATCCTATCAGGATCCAACAACTGATGAAACAGCGTGGCTGGTAGTGGATGTAGCTCCAGTACGTAAATTAAAAAAGCCAGTTACCTTGGCTCAAATGAAAACAGATAAACGTTTGGCCAATATGGATTTACTTCGATTAGGAAGATTGAGTGTGGGTAAAGTTTCAGAAGAAGAGTGGGAGGTGGTGCTGGAGTTGGCAGGAGAAACTAAGAGCAACTAGGACAGAGCAAGAGTAAAAGAGGAAGCAATAGAATTGTAGATTTCTTAAAAAAGTTCAGGTACAAAAATTATTGTCAATTTCAATTTTTTCCCCACTCTCTTTTCCTCCTTACGCTCTTAACTCTCTTTTTACAAATTCTCTTTCACCATTTCTAAAAAAGCATCTCTCCCAATCATTCTTGCACCCAAACTTTCTAAATGCTCTGTGTACACCTGGCAATCAACAAGCAATACGCCTTCTTTTTGTAACTGTTGCACATAGCTGATAAATGCATATTTACTTGCATTGCTCACACTGCTAAACATACTTTCGCCAAAAAATAAATTGCCCATTCGTATGCCGTATAATCCACCGACGAGTTCATTGTTTTTCCATGCTTCTACGCTAATTGCAAATTCAAGTTCATTCAATTTTGAGTAAGCATTAATAATTTCATTGGTGATCCATGTACCTTCCTTCAGCATTCTTGTTTCTGCACATAAAGTAATTACTTCTGCAAATGCTTTATTGATGGTTACTTCAAATTCATTTCGCTTAAACAGTTGCTGCATGCTTTTACTTATATACAACTCCTGCGGAAATAAAACAAACCTCGGATCAGGACTCCACCAAAGCGGCGGTTCCTCTTCATTAAACCAAGGGAAAATACCGCTGCGGTAACCAAGCAATAAACGGTTTACAGATAAATCTCCACCTGCTGCAAGCAACCCATCTTCCGCAGCTTCTTCAACCGGAGGAAACCATAATTCATCAGTTAAAATTGTAAGGGGCATTCGCTAAATGTAAATAGAGAAAAAATCAAGCAATCACTTCAACTGTAGCTCCAATTCCACGATCAGTAATTTCATTGCACATAAGTTTTAAAGTATCGTATTCTCCCTGCTTAACAGCATATTTTCCTTTATGGTGAATGAGCCATGCACATTGTTCGGCCTGTTCCTGTGAATGGCCACAAATTTCTATTAAACTTTCTATTACCCATTCAAAGGAGTTCACTTCGTCGTTCCAGACAATGAGGCTGCACGGATCTTCAAAATCAGTAAGCACATCTGTTTCAATCAATTCTTTTGTATGTGTTGCGTTTTTCAGCATAAAGCAGCAAAGGTAAATAACTCGTTTAAACAAACATAACCATTTGTTATTTGTATTGCAGCATAAGAAGTATCAATTTTGTCTTACCAATTGTTCAACACCAATTACAGCTAAAAATGAAATTCAGGTTCCTTCCAAAAAAGAAAACAGAAGAAGCTTTGCCGGCAAAAGGCAAGGCTGTTGTGCTTTCTATTAAAAGCTCCAACCGGGGGCTCGATTTTTTGGTAGAACTGTTTCAGCAAATTCGCCCTAACAACACAAAAAATACCGAAGATGCAGAGCTGAAATTAAAAGCCCTGTTATTTCAATTGCAGGAAGACCGTTCGCTTTTATTTGCACTTCGTCGTTCACTTCTAAATCAATTTATAAAAAGCGATCTTACTTTGGCTTTAACCGAAAGTGGTTTGTTAAGTGCAAGAGGTTTTATTCAGGAGCTGAGTTCTAAGTTTAAGCACAAACTGCTGCCACCACTTTTAAAACCCACTGATTTTTTATACGTTATTGAACGCATTTTTTACAAACGGAATGATTATGTATGGATGGAAAATGTGGACTCAAACCTTTGGGTTCGATTGTTTGAGATGATTGGTATTGAAGTAAATCTATCGGAAGCATCACTTACAAAGCAGTTGTCAAACTCACTGCAAATATTATCTTATCGTTTAAGCATGATGGGACTTGAGAAAGAAGTTACTGCCCGTTACGATCAGTTAAATGATGGTTCTTTTCCTTTTATGGAGCAAAACCGTTTAATTAATTTATATCTGGAGCGTAAGCAAACCAGTATGATGCCGCATGAGCAAAAATTACTGTTAGAAAATATTCCTGAGGCATTACATAACTCTTTACAAAGTATAAAGTGGTTAAAAGATGACAGACGTGTAAATGGTACAAGCCTGGCAGAAACGTTTTTGCTTACACGTATGGAGCAGCACGTAGAGCGGATGTTTATGATATTAGATGCGTTGGATGAAGACAATGTGTTTAATACCCAACGGTTTATTCATTACTTCATTACCGTTGTAAGAAATCAAAACAGAAAGAACAGTATCGGTGAATTTCTTTCTCAGAACATGGGTTTATTAGCCTATCAAATATCTGAACATGGTGGCAAGAGAGGAGAGAATTATATTGCTGTAACAAGAAAAGAATTTCATAAACTTTTTTACTCTGCATTAGGCGGGGGATTTATCATTTCGTTTATTGCTATTTTTAAAAACCTCATTGGCAAATTAGCCATTGCTCCTCTTTGGCAGGGAATGCTATACAGCACCAATTATTCAATGGGTTTTATTTTAATTCAATCAAGCGGATCAACACTTGCTACCAAGCAACCTGCGTTTACAGCCTCCGCTATTGCTGCTTCATTAGACAGCAAAAAGCTCCAGGGTCGTCCTGATCTTTATAATCTAGCACTCACTATTTCCCGAACATCCAGAAGCCAGATTGCATCTTTTGCCGGAAACCTGTTGATTGTATTTCCGCTCACTTATTTGCTGGCCATGTTATTTGATATGGCTACCGGAGCAAAAATTGCAACAGGTGCCGAGGCAGATGCTTTGCTGAGTGCCCAGCATCCATTTAAAAGTTTGGCTTTGTTGTTTGCCTGTTTTACAGGGTTCTTTTTGTTTTTAAGCGGGTTAATTGCAGGATGGGTAGAAAACTATGTAGTATATGCACAATTGCCAGACCGGCTGAGGTTTCACCCGGTGCTTACACAATCTCTTGGCAAAAAACAGTTACGCTACTTTGTAAATGTGATTGAAAACAATTTGGGATCTATTGCAGGCAGCATTTCGTTGGGATTCTTTTTAGGAATGGCGGGGTTTATAGGAAAAACCTTAAGTATTCCTTTTGATATTCGTCATATTACCATTGCAGCAGGTAATACTGCCATCGGATTTTATGGGTTAGATCATCAGGTGCCCATGACTTATTTAATTACAATTGTATTGGGTGTATTGCTTATTGGCTTTTTAAACTTTTTAGTAAGCTTTGGTTGTGCGTTTTATGTGGCTGTAAAATCAAGAGGTATTCATTTAAAAGAATATCCTGAGTTTATTGGCATTTTGTGGAGGTATTTCAGAAAGCATCCTTCTGATTTTATTAAATCATCTTCTACTGTGCGAACCCCGGAACATTTACAAAGCGAGTTGAATAAATGAAGCCGTGTAAATAAAGTTCAAGAAAAATTTTGTGCAAAATTTTGAGACCTTATCTTTGCACTCCTTAAAAGGGAGCATAGCTCAGTTGGTTCAGAGCATCTGCCTTACAAGCAGAGGGTCCGCGGTTCGAACCCGTGTGCTCCCACAAAGAAACCCCGAAGAAATTCGGGGTTTTATTTTGGAATAAGTATTATTATTTTTTAGCTACTATACAAACCGATTCTAGCTGAATTTTCTTTCCAAGAAATTCGGTTTGAGGCTCTATGTTATGGGAAGAATGCAAACTTATAAAACCATTTACTTGTAATAAATTGCTCCATTCATTTTCTGTATACAGTGTAAATCCATATTCAGCAAACGGAAATTGCTGCATGTTTTCTTTTGGCCGAAACCCTGCAATAAAATACCCTCCCGGTTTTAAAACCCTGTATATTTCTTGCAGGTGTAACGATGGATTTTCCCAGAAATCAATTACATTCATACAAAATACAGTATCAAAGTTTTCATCATCAAATGGCAGGGCATCACTATTGCCTATTTTAACTTTCATTGTTCCTGATTCAAATAAGCCTCTATTATTTTTCACAGCTTCCGTAACCATTTCATGTGAAAGATCTATCCCGGTTATTTCCAGATTTTTTGCTTTTGCATTTAATAAGGAGAAAAATCTTCCGTTTCCAAAACCAATTTCAAGTATTTTATCACCATCGTTTACCGGTAAGCTGTTTAACGTAAACCGGTACATGAATTCATTACTTTCATTCATTTTTTTGCCTGTAAGCTTTGCTAATACACCACTTGGCCGGCGTAGTTGTTTAGCCATTAGTTTATACCAGAATGTTTTTATTTTCTTTAGTGTCAACATTTTTTTTGATTGAAGTAAATTATACAGATGCTTGGTTTATTTTTTTATTCTTAAAAAGAGAATACCTGTTAAAATTAACCATAGTAACCACAAGCTACTACCCACAAATCCTACCATCTCCCAAACAGGAAAACCAGGAATAACAGTAGCAAACAATTCAAACTGCGCCAACAGATAAATGGCTGAGGCAATGATACCAAACCAAGCAAGCCATTTTTTAAAATACCCAAGTTTGATAAATGCGATACACAGTATTATGGTATAAATAATGGTAAACAGTTGACCGATATGTTCACCTACTAATACACCTCCAAACTGGTGGATTGTTTGAAAATTTGCTTTTGCAATTTCTTTTGTAACACTATCGGTTGCAGTTACATAATTCCGGGCAATAACCGGAACAACAAACACCCATCGTAACAAGCCAATGATTTGTGCAATGCCTGAAATAACTCCGAATGTAGTTGCCCATTTAATAAAACCGGTTTTGTTTTGAAACAGTTCGCCAATTTTTATGTACGCTATCAACAAAGGCAATCCAAGAAGCGCAAAAGCCCACCAGGTAAATATAAGTGGGCTTCCGCCTTCATGAAATTTTGTTAAAACAATTCCGGCATCCTGTCGCAAAATATCCGGGTCTTCAAAGATGATTGTAAGAATGGTATAAGGAATCAATACACCAACTGCACCTGCTATCAACAACCATCCAATCGTTTTTTCTGCTTTCATGATTTGATAGTTTAGAGTTTGAACGAATAACTGATACCAGGGGTTGGGTTGATTTTAAAATCTTCGCCTTTTGCTGCAACACCAATGGCACCAATACGAAAATTCAAACCTTTCCAAATCATCCAGCGGAAACCGGCTTCAACACCCATTGCATTTTTTTCTTCATAGTCTCTGTTGAGCCCACGCAAATACGACACGCCTGCATAAAACGAAGAGGGGATTTCTTTTTTGTCAACCGGTAAAAACCAAACAGTAACGCCGGATTTAATAAAACGTGTAGTAATGCCGGATGTAAAATTGGTTACATAATAACCTCCATGAACAGATACTTGTTTGTAATGATATTCCAGTCCGATGGAAGGATTCCGGAATCCATTAACACTTAATTGTTGTTTTGGAAATTTGCTTTGTGAAAAAGCTGCGCCTGTTGAAATGAAGAACAGTGCGGAAAAAATTAATTGTTTCATTTTGTTTTGTTTTTTTGATAGCACAAAGATGAAACATGGCAAACCGCTGTTACAGGACAAATGTCCATTAATCCAGGTCAACGGATATTGTTCCTGATTCTACTGAGATGACGGGGTGTAACGCCAAGGATAGAAGCAAGATATTGCAGGGGGATTTTCTGAATCAGCTCCGGTTCTTTGTCCAGCATTTTTTCATAGCGTTGTTGGGCATTAAGCATAATAGCATCTAGCCGGCTTTCATCAATACAACAGATTTGCCATTCTAAAAGTTCCACATAAAATGTTTTAAAGGAAGGGATGTCATTTTGCAATTGCTTGAGTTGACTCCGTTCAATGAGCCACAAATCAGAATCCACTACAGCTCTGATATTTTCTTTTGCAGGAATCTGCTTTAAAAAACTTACCAGCGAAGCCACAAAGTTATTTTCACCGGCAGAGTAAGTTGTTTTTTCTTCGCCATCAATCACTACATAATATTGAAGAAAACCTTTTTCAATAAAACCAAGATACCTGCTTGTTTTGCCTTCTTGTGTAAAAAAATCACCTTTTTTAAAATGCTTACTTATAAAACAACCGGTTATTTTTTCAACCTCGTCGGCTGAAAATCCGCAGGAAGCAAAATACTGATGAAGCTTTTCCATTTTAAATGCTTTAAACCTTAAAGTTAATTTTTCTCTGTTTTGAAAACACTGTTTTCTATAATAATTCCGGCCTGCAATGGAAAACAGAATGGTTGGATATAGTTGAATAAACTCAAATATTTCAGTTGCACAAATACTACCAAATGAAAAAACCAATAAGTATTAATGGTTGCGAGGCATCAATCTTCTCTGAAATTCTTTTAACATATTCTTTAAGGCTTCTCTGCTTAATGGGAATAAGCCAGTCAATAAAAACAGAGTTAATGTTTTTTTGAAAAACTCAGTTACATCAAATACACTTCTTATTATTTACATTTGAAAAATGTTTTATAATTCCCAGTTCATATTCTAATGAGGTTAAAATTTAATCCGCCATACAGCTTTTTGATACTGTTATTTTTTCAGTTGCATGTGCATGCACAGCAGTTCACTATTCAAGGCAATGCATCTCAGGCCGGGCCATTTACCTATACCATTACACCTAATGTTTTATGGCAGGCCGGTATGGTTACCAATGTATATCCGCTTGATCTCAGACAGAATTTTTCCATAAATTTCCAACTAAACTTTGGTGTAAATGATGCAAGTGGAGCTGATGGGTTTGCTTTTTTATTAAGCAATGCCTGTTCTCCAACGCTAACTTCCGGCAGCGGGCTTGGAGTTTTTGGTATTGCTAATTCTTTAATAGTTGAGTTTGATACCTGGGATAACTTAACTGCTTTTAATGACATCAGTACTGATCATACAGGTATTTATGCCGATGGTATGCTTAGCCCAGCAGGTAATATTATGGATGGAGCCACTCTTCCTGTTTGCTTAAGCAGCAGTTGTGCCAATGTTGAAGACGGGCTATGGCATGATGTGGAAATTAAATGGGAATATCTCAGTGCTACATCACAACGCATCAGTATTTTTTTTGATGGTGTTTTGAGAACGGCCTCCACAAAAAATCATATTGCAGAAAGATTTATAAATAACAATATTGTTTTCTGGTCTGTATCAGGCTCTACAGGTGGTAATAGCAATCTGCAGCAGTTCAGAGTAGCCAGCAGCAGTAATAACAATATCAATTCATGTGCAGGTGTAAACTATACGTTAACTGCTCCACCATTGGGAACAAACTATTCATGGACGGGATCTGCATCAGTTACAAATACGGCAAGTTATTCCGCTTCTATAACAGGAATTATTTCCTGCAGCTATACAGATTATTGTGGAGTTTTACGAACAGTAAATTTTAATGTTACTGCCAATCCCAATCCTGCAGCAACTGTAAATAGTTTTACAACCTGTGAGCTAACACCTCAGCTAATTGCTGCTACTCCAACTGTTGCCGGTTCTTATTCTTATGCGTGGACAGTACCCTCAGGTTTTACAAACCCCGGCAATGTGGCATCCTTCTCCACCAATAAAGCGGGAACCTATTCTGTTGTGCTTACCAATACGGTTACAGGATGTACAAGTGTAAGTGCTTTTGGTACTGTTGCAGTTACAACCGCTGTACAACCTTTGTTTGCACAGGTTGATACTATTTGTAAAGGATCTATTGTGTTGCCCTTGCCCACAACTTCTCTTAATGGAATATCAGGAACATGGTCGCCGGTAATAAATAACCAAACAGCAACTACCTATACATTTATTCCCAATGTTTCGTTTTGTGCAAATTCAGCAAGTATGAACATTATTGTAAACAGTACTCCTGAAATTTTTTGGAATACACTTCAAACAATTTGCAAAGGCGAAACTGTTATACTCAATCCGAAAGCGACAGGTGATGGGTTGCAATTTGATTGGCAGGATGGAAGTACCGATTCTGTTTTTACAACAGCTCAACCGGGCATTTATTCTGTTACAGTAAGTAACAGTTGCGGTTCAGATTTTGGAAGCGTTGATTTAAAAGAAGTGATTTGTAAAATTTTTATTCCTTCGGCCTTTACTCCAAATAACGACAGGGTGAATGATGTGTTTCGGATCAGCGGTGCTGCGTATGTAAAAGATTTTTCCATGCAGATTTTTAACCGTTGGGGGAAAGTGATTTATGAAACAAAGAATGCATTGCAGGGTTGGGATGGATTGTTTGCAGGATTGCAACAGCCCGCCGGTTTGTATGTGTACAGAATTCAATTTACAAATTTGCAAACAGGGGAGGACAGTAGTTTAAAGGGAAATGTGATGTTGATAAGATGATGCGAAGTAAAGTCAACTATTTTATGCAACTTATATTATATTCATGCAGTTGGTCAAAAGAAGTAACCTCGGTGTGTTTCTTTTTAAAACACCAACAAAGGCAAAAGTATTATTGTAATGATTTATTTAGAGTTAAGTAACAAGCAAGCATCAGGTCGGGAGACCTGCGCCAGAGGGGGTTTTCGTTAAATTCACAATTATGGCAACATCAAAAAAGAAGTCAGCTAAAGAAGCATCTAATACCTTTCACAATATAATGGCTGCATCGGTAAAGGGTAATTCTAAGCCTAAGAAGAAAAAGAAAAAAGTGTGAGAGTATTAATAGCATTTATACTATCATTATTGGCAAGCAACACTATTGCACAAAGCAAATCTGACTTATACCTAAAAGTTGATTCCATTATTAAGTATGAATTAAAATTTAACCCGCAAAGAGCAATGACAATTTTAGATTCCGCTGTAGCTCATTCAAGTATAACACCAGCCAAAGTGGTTTTTAGGGGTGATACTGGACTTCTTTCTCCCATGATATTAGTAAATGGCATTGTAGTTCATATTGACCAACTCAATAGAGCTACCATAGCTGATATTAAAGAAATTAAAGTATTAAAAAGCCCTGAAGTTGTAAGTCTCTACGGGTATAGAGGTATTTACGGAGTAATAGCAATAACGGGTAAGAAGAAATTAAGAAAAAAGGTCACAAAGTAGGTATCTCTTTTTTAACCCCTGTGGTCTAACACGTATATAGTTGCCTGTCTCCACCAAACGGAATTTTAATTGCTATAATGGTTCGTGAAGACACGAACCATGGCGTTGAGGGGAGTTTTAGTCCTTCTTCTCGAATTTGTATTTTTCAAAAATGTATGTTCCAAGGGAATCAAGGTCTCTAAATATGGTATGTCGGTTTATTCCACAACTTTCTAGTGTCTGCAATATTTTTTTAGAACATCCCGATTTTATAATCAACTTATTTAGTCTGTACTCTCCATCTAATACTTGGTCTGCCCTTTCATAAAAACCCTGTCCCTTAAATGGATGCAAACTAAACCAGCCATGTTGAGATGAAACTCTCTGAATAATGCTTGATGGCTTAAAAAACTTAAGTTCATTTTGATTAAAAACTTTTATATTAGGATCATTAATTAGTAATGGACTATCTCTTTCTAAACTTAATACCCAAACCACTCCGTTATTATCTTTTATTGGTTCTTTAGAAACTGCAAAATAAAGTGCTGCTAATGCATTTTCCGTCCAATCTAGAAGTCGTGTAGGAAGCCCATAGTGTTGGGCAATTGTTAATTGTTCAAGTTCATTTTTTGGGAAATAGGATAAATATTGAACGGATTGTATATTAAATTCTTCAAGCATTCTTTTTTCATCAACTTCACGACTTTTTTTAAAAATGTTACGGGCAATGTTGGGTATTAAAGGCTTGTCAATACTTTGCCCTCTAAAAAGCAGAATTCTATATTTATCGGAAATTCTTGTTTCTAATTGATTAGTAAATTCGGAAAGTGAGCTTATTTCTATTGTATGAAACTTTTGCATTTCTTGGATAGTATGAAGTATGCTGAAAATTTACGCCTAACACTAAAATATTTACCACTACTCACAATTCCAAATTTATAACCTGTTGAATTTTAAAACCTGTTATGTCGCTTTTTTGTATTGTTTAATTTCAAAACGCATCATCAATTACTCGAAAATCCCTTTTCCTCCGCAACAGTTATTTCACTATAATCTTTCACTATATTATACAAGGTATCTCTCTCAACCGGTTTGCGTTTTACCTGTTTAATTAAAGCAACGAGTTGTTCGGTTGTCATGGTAGGTGTTTGTTCTTCACTGCCGGCCATGCTGTAAATTTTGGTAGTATCATCAATGGTTCCATCAATATCATTTACACCAAAGCTCAACGTCATTTGTGCATTGTGCCTTCCCAGCATAGGCCAGTAAGCTTTGAGGTGCGGAAAATTATCTAAGAACAATCTTGCAATGGCATACATCTTCATATCTTCTACTACGGTGCTTTCATGTACATTGCTCATATCATTATCCATGTTGCGGAACTTGAGCGGAATAAAAGTTTGAAAGCCATTAGTTTCATCCTGCAAAATTCGTAAACGATTCATGTGATCAATTCTGTGACTGTAATTTTCAATATGCCCATACAGCATGGTTGCATTACTATGCAAGCCAAGTTTGTGTGCGGTTTCATGAATCTTTAACCATCCATCTGCATCTACTTTATCTGCACATATTTTTTCACGTATTTCCGGATGAAAAATTTCTGCACCACCGCCGGGTATTGAATTTAATCCGGCGTCAATCAAAAATTTCAATCCATCTTCCACACTCACTTTTGCTTTGCGAAACATATAATCATATTCAACAGCAGTAAATGCTTTGATGTGTAAATCAGGACGATGCTCTTTTATTGCCTTCAGCAAATCTGCAAAGAATTGCAAATCCATTTTCGGATGCACGCCACCTACAATATGCACTTCTGTTACAGGAACGCCGTCATACTTTTTTACCATGTGCAGCATTTGTTCAATGCTTAGTTCCCAGCCTTCATCTCTTTTTGCATATAATTTGGAGTAAGAGCAGAAGTTGCAACTGAACACACATACATTGGTGGGCTCAATATGAAAATTCCGGTTGAAGTAAGTAGTGTCGCCATGCAAGCGTTCCCGCACATGATTGGCTAATGCACCGAGAAAGGGGAGACTTGCTTTTTCAAACAGAACCAATGCATCTGCTTCTGTAATTCTTTGTTTGGTATAAATTTTATCAGCAATGGTTTTTAAAGCGGTATCAGTATTACTGTTAATGATGGATTGAATTCCTGTTTGCATATTATTTTATTTATTTACCACAGCTTGCCCCGCATCTACGGGGAAGGCACGGAGTTCATGTTTGTAAATTAGGACTTTGATTAATCAATTTCGTCATTGCGAGGCACGAAGCAATCTCGTTACCGGCATCATGTTTAGATTGCTTCGTGCCTCGCAATGACGTTCTCTTTTTGTTAGGATTCTTCAAATTCTCTAATTCACTTTTATCACTTTTAATGTTTCTGTTTTATTGGCACGGTACACAACCTGTATGGTGTACATGCCGCTGCTCAAACCTGTTAAATCAATTTCCAAATAATTCGGCCCAAAGTTATTGCCAGGTATTCCTAAAGCAATTTTTTTCTGCCATACCAAACGCCCTGCATGATCATACACATTGATAAACTCTACATTGAGCGGAGTAGGATATTGCTGCAGAATTACTTTATCCCGAAAAGGATTCGGCGTGGCCATAATTCCTTTTCGTTTGAGATTGGGATTTACTTCTTTGGCAAATACATTAACATCATCTATGTATATATTGTTTTCAAAATTGGTAATGTTTCTGAAAACCACTTGTGCATAATCAAAATTTTCCGTACTGAAATCACCAAGGAAAATGGAGTCTCGTCTCCATTGATTTGCATTGGGAACATAGCCTGTATCTACAGCTACATTTCCGGTGGTGACCAAATCCTTCCCCCATTTTTTATATACGCTTTTATAAGATGCACCGCAATCTGTAGTAATTAATACTTCCAATGTATCAAACGGATTGTTTGCAAGTGAGGGAGAATTATACGTAGCTGCTGAAATCTGAAATGTACAAAACAAAGAATCTTTTCCTCTTACAGGAATCAAAGGCGAAAACATCCAGTCGCTTAAATTGTTGGCTTCGTAATCAAAGTTGTTGATAAACATGGAAGCTGTTCCTGTTTTTCTGGCAACTGTAGTACGCTCCCATGTAATATCAGCACTTGGGTTTAAACGTTGCCATAACGTTGGCGGAAAACTTGCAGTTTCAAAACCTTCAGTAAAAGGAGTAGTAACAACAGGGAAAATAATACCTGCCAATTTACCTGTATCATTCAATACTTTTTGATCGACTGCTCCATTGGGATTACTTGTGTAAACTATAAAATTAGTATTCACTCCCTGGTTGAGTGTAATGGCATTCAGTTGAATATTGGTTGTTGTTTGCGGAGCCAATGAGCCTGTCCAGCTTGTGCTAACAATTGCACCTGTTCCAAACCTAGCAGAAATAGTTAAGGAGGTTACAACATCTGTTCCTGTATTTTTAATAGTTACAACAGGGCGATAAGAGCTGCTGCAGGTATAAATGAAATTAGTACTGCTGCCACATAAATCAAAAAAAGCATCTTTGAAATTTTCAAAACGAACATCTCTGTTGAGTGCAGGTACAGGTGTGCAACCATTGGAAGTTAATAAATTCACCATCCAGGAACTTGAAAATAAAATGGCTTCCATTCTTGCATGTTGTTGTGGCGTGTACATAACCATGGCTCTGTCATCTACATAATCCATATAATTCATCCACATAACACCGGGTGCATTTGGCTGACAAAGATCTTTAATAACAGAATCTGCAGGTGGCGCACCAAAATTACATTCCTCTTGTTTGGGTGTATCATTTACATCATCATCATCAGTACAGTTCTGTATGCCATTGCAATTGTTAGGCCCCCAAATATGATTGAGATCAAAGTAATGACCAATTTCATGAGTAGCTGTTCTTCCCAAATTAAATGGCGCCTGTGCTGTTCCTCCTTTTCCAAATGAACGGAAGCTGTTTACAAATCCTCTTTCGTTTAACGGATGTTCACTTAATGGATCAGAAGCAAAAAATGAATAGCCTAAAAAGCCTGATGGCATTTGACATACCCAGATGTTTAAATATTTATTAGCATCCCATGCATCGCTGCCACCGGCACAGGTAAACTTTACTGGATCGTTATTGCCGGGAATAGATTGTGTGTTAGATGTAGTTCTGATGATTCCATTTGTAGCATCGCCTTTTGTATCTCTTCTTGCCAAACAGAAACGAATATTTCCTTTGCCGAATAGTGGTTTAAAAGCGGCTGGTATTCTTGTACTGTCTGCATTTAAACCTGCATAATCTTCATTCAATACATCCAGTTGCGATTGTATTTGAGCATCGGTTACCAATGCAGGGTTTGATAAAACAACATGCACCACAACTGGAATGGTATAAATCGCATCCGGGCGAAATGTAGTTTTCAATTGCTCATAAACTGCCAATGCTTTTTGTCTGTTTGCTGCCATCTGTTGTTTTAGCAATGGATTTTTTTTGATAGCTTCATCTAAAACCGTTTGCGTGCCGCAGCGATTAAACTGTGCAGCAGAGGAAGCAGTTGTTTGCAGTTTTTGTTTCTGCGCTGCACTGTTAAAACTGATGGTAATTAAGAGCAGGAGTACGGTTATGTTTTTCAACATCTTCATAGTAAAAGTTAAGGTTGTGAATGTACGAACAAGCTGTAAGAGTTAGTATATATTGAAGAAGACATTTTCAGCCATGCCAAACGCTGCCCCGCATTTAAATATCAGGTGTGTATGTAAAGGCTGCTGTTGTAAAAACTGCTATCTTTCGTACTTATAAAACTTGTTGATTGCTATAAATTATTTGCTATGAATTTGAAACTTCGTTTGATTCTACTCAGTTTTTTGCAGTTTTTTATCTGGGGTTCCTGGTTAATAACCATTGGAGCTTATTGGTTTCAAAACAAACAATGGGGTGGTGCAGAGTTTGGCGTTATTTTTTCTACCATGGGTATTTCTTCTATTTTCATGCCCACACTTACAGGAATTATTGCAGACAGATGGATGAATGCAGAAAAGCTGTTGGGTATTTGTCATTTACTTGGGGCAGTTGTTCTTTTTTGTTTGCCAATGGTTGAAAGCCCGGGTATTTTTTTCTGGGTGATCTTACTGAACATGATTTTTTATATGCCCACCATTGCATTGGCCAACACGGTTTCTTATACGGCTCTAAAAAATGCTGATAAAAATATCATTAAAGATTTTCCTCCCATTCGTGTGTGGGGCACTATTGGATTTATTGCCGCCATGTGGATTGTAAGTTTGCTGCATATTGAAACTTCATCTGCACAGTTTTATGTTGCTTCTGTTGCGTCACTTATACTGGGATTGTATGCATTTACATTGCCCAAATGTGTGCCACTTTCAAAAATAAGAAAAGGAAGTTCTTTTGTGGAGTTGTTTGGGTTAAAAGCATTTTCCTTATTTAAGAATGCTAAGATTGCCATGTTCTTTATCTTCGCATTATTATTAGGTGCAGCTTTACAATTAACCAATGCCTATGGCGATACTTTTTTACATGACTTTGCTACTGTAGATATTTATAAAGACTCAATTGCAGTAAAATATCCGGCGATCATTCTGTCAATTTCCCAAATATCAGAAACCGTTTTTATTCTTGCCATCCCGTTTATGTTCAGGCGTTTTGGAATTAAAAATGTAATGCTCTTTAGTATGATTGCCTGGGTTTTGCGTTTTGGTTTGTTTGCTTATGGCAACCCTGCCGAAGGTTTGTGGATGATTATTTTATCCTGTATCATTTATGGTTTGGCATTCGACTTTTTTAATATCTCCGGTTCTTTATTTGTAGATACTCAATGCGACCCTGCAATACGGGCAAGTGCTCAGGGTTTATTTATGATGATGACAAATGGTATTGGTGCTTTGCTGGGCAGTTCAATAAGTGGTGTGGTGATTGCTGAATTTTATACAAATGCTGATGGCGCTAAAGACTGGCCGGGTATATGGACTGCTTTTGCTGTTTACTCTTTAGTAATTGCTGTATTGTTTGCTGTGTTGTTTAAACACAAACATGATCCTAAAGAAGTGTTGCAGGTGCATCATTAATAATTCAATTGCTTACGCCACTTCACTCAGCAACGGCTCGGGTTCAACTTCTTTTTCATCTTCAGTTTGTAATTCCACACGGTGAAGAATGTCTTTTAAGTTAGCAATTCGTTGAATCATGTAAGGCAATGTATCTAATCCGCTAACGAATTTTAAAATGTAAGTATAGATGCCAATCAAATCACCTGCCTGCATGGTTTTACCATTTACTGAAGATGAAATAATAAGCGATGCAGTAATAATCACCATCACTAATAACTCCATTACACCAAAATTCCATGCTTCCTGATCGCTGATTTTTATTTGCCATGTACGCAGCTTGTTATAGTGCTGATTGATGCGTATTGTGTTTCTGCTTGCTAAAATGGTTACCTGTTCCTCCAGCTCATCATTCTTTTGCCTGTTGAGCAAACGCATACGCTTACCATAAAAATAACTGGCAATACTTACGGGTACCAGCATTGTTAAACAAAGCAATACAACCTGAGCATCATAAAAACATAAAAGAATTAAGGAACCGGCAATATTGTAAAACGCTTCAATAACATAGTTGAGGTCAAACTCTAAAAAATCAATAAACTCTCTTGAAAGGGTGGAGTGAGCACTGAGTTTAGAAACATCTTTTGTTCTGTTACGGCTCATTAACCGTACCACTAAAGAAGTATAAATGTCTGAGTAAGTTCGGGAGTCATACATGTGGCGGATGGTACCTATCACCACCCAAAGTAAATGCGTAGCAACCAGCAAAATCAAACCGGTATAAGAACCTTTAATTAATCCATTTACTGCTTCGCCTAAAAAATAAGGGCGGAGTAAAAGCCCCAGCATTTCCACGGCAAATAAGCAATAGGTAAGCAGCAATTTGTATTTGTGCTTTTGCAGAATCGTTTGTATAATCCATGTCCCGGGCATAAAATAGTTCCTTTCGTTTTAAAATCTTCAAAATAGACTGTGCAGAACTGAGGGGGTTTAGCGCTGGTAAAAATATTGCTGAGGAGCAACTGGGTTTGGGGTTACCGCTTTAATTCCCTTCGGATTAGTAGAATGCAAAAGTAAGCAAATGGGTGCGGTGCAAAGGTTAACTCTATCTGAAGTTTTGTTCACGTACGCTTACTGAATTTCCTTTTATGCCTGAAATTGTTTGTCGGCAATTTGCTGCTCCACACTGGCAATCAAAGGTTTCGGCACTTTCATTTAAAAGTCCGGCATAGTCTATAGTAAGTTCTTCGCCGGGCAAAATTGCACGAAGTGCCTGTAAATTTAAACCTATGTAAGCAGTGTTCGGGCTGCAGGAATGGTTTTGAGGAGCCCATTCTGATGGGTTGCTATCCCACAAAATATATACTTCGCTGCTTAGGGGAACAGCATAATGTTTAAACAGAACCTTCTCTTCGGCCAGCCACTTTTCATCAACAAAACGTTTGGTAACAATTCGCTGGGGCCTTTCTTCACCTTTAAATATTACTTCGCCAGTTGCAATATTTTGTGTGGCATAAATTCCAAAGCCAGCAATGGAATTGCCCTTCATCTTATATTTCTTTTGTTTGCGCTTATGCCGTGCAATGCCTTCTTCAATAATATGGTTTAGAAAACCAGCCTGACCAATGCCATCGGCTTTTAAAATATAATCGGCACTGCCTTCATATCCATCTGTATAAAAAACGGAGCAGGTAAAATTTACTTCTAAAAAGCAAAGGGTTTCTTTTTCATCCATTCTAAAATCCATTCTTGCATAACCCACACCGCCAAAGCTGCGAAAAATTCGTTGTGCTGCTTCAGTTAATTGTTGTTTGATGTGTGTATCGGTAACAGGAATATTTGATTCAGGATGCAGCTCTGATGTTTTGAGTGCATATGTTTTATAAGTTCTGCCCTGCGGAAAAATGTATTCAATGGGCTGAAACACTTTGCATTTTTTTTCATTATTGGCATCTGCGGCTACCAATACGGTAAACTCTCTTCCTTTAATATATTTCTCAACCAATAATTGCGGATACTCTTTTAGCAGCAGGTTACATTGCTGCAATAATTTTTCAAATGTTTCTGCTTTTGAATGTTCATCAATTCCTAAACTGTCACCGGCTTTTGATGGTTTTATAAACAAAGGAAAGCTAAGATGCTTCACCTGATGCTGTAAATCATCAATTGTTTCTATCAATGCATAATCTGCAGTGGCTACACCTTCAGTATAAGCAACATACTTCATTAATTCTTTTGGCGGATCGTACAGTAAAGTGTTTGGCCCTGTAAACGGAAGGTTGAGTAATTCTAAAGTATAAATAACATCTATAGAAGGTACAGACCAATCTAAATAACCTTCGCATAAATTTACAAAGCAGTCATATCCTTTATTGCTAAGCTCCAGTAATTGTTTGTAGGTAGTGAGTTTGTTAAGAGCTACATGATCAAACTGAACGTTTGGTAAAAGTGCCGACAGATTTCTTGTCGGATCGTAGTATTGGTAATCAACATCAGAAGTGGAATAATCGGGTTGTAACACACAAATCTTCATAAACTTAATTCACAGTTACCGTACTGCCACTGCCTTTTTTTGTTTTTGTTGATGCCTTTGCATAGCATCCTGCAAAATATGAAGAATTAAATTTGAATAGCGTTCATTGCCCAGCCTTACAATAGCACCAATAGAAGTATAATTTTCATCTTCGCTTAAGCCGCATTGAGCATTTACTTCCAGCACATATAATTTGCCGGTTGTTTTATCCATTCTAATATCTACTCTTCCATAGCCTGTACCACTTACCGCACAATAAGCTTTCCAGCTAAGATCCATTATTTTTTTATGGAGATGGGAGGGAGGCAAATGGTACTGATAGAAATCTTCTTCATCGCCTAGTGATTTTTCTTTTTCGTAAGTCTCCCAAAGTCTATCGAAGGATAAAAACTTTTCAGTATCAGGTAAGTCGTTATGAAAAATACGTTCTACAGGCACATATACTTTTTTATTTTTTGGGTAACGGTAACTGCCCGAAATAAAAACAGTGTATTCTGGGCCATTAATAAATTCTTCTGCTACCAAACCACCAAATGAAAAATCCCAGCCACGATAACCTTCAAACAATTCTTTTACCAGGGTTTTTAATTCATCATCAGTATGTACTACATTTTTTACACCAAGGCCCATACTGCCTCCGCTTACTGCTGGTTTTACAATCATAGGTGTTCCTACTGCTTCAAAAATTCCATTTAGCTTTTGCTTTGCATGATGAATGGGTTTCCATGCTGCATGTACCACACCTGCTTTATCAAACAGTTCCTTCATAATAATTTTGGAAGTAGTGTTATCATAAAACGCAGGTTCTGCTCCAGTAAAAATGAGATGTTTTTCTTTTAAGTAATGAATCACTGAAACTCCGGGCGTGCCATTTACTTCATCACCATCACACAAGTTTAAAAAAATGGGTGTTTTGTAAGAAGTGGTAGCAGCAATTTCATCAATGATCTGTTTAAAATTATCCTGTGTTACAGGTTGCCACTTCCAATCAATATTTAACTCCTCAAAAGTTTTTTTGTATTCCTCTATGCTTTGAGAAAAGTCATAATAATAATCAATATTAGCGTCGTTGGTGATAAGATGGGGAGCCAATACCCAAATAAATAAAGGATGCTCCGTGGAGGGTAAAAAATGTAATGGGTTAGAATACATATTGTAAATGTAAAAGATTAATCTTTTACTTCATTGAGTTTTGATTGAATAAATTGAGTTAGTTCATATTGCTTCAATGTGTTTTTATCAATTTCTTTTGCTCCTTTTATTGTACCCAAACAATTGGCACTGCCACACAAACAAGTAAACGGATCGGCCATAAACCATTCTGTTGATGGATAGAAAAACGTAAATTCATCGCCAGCACTGATTGGTTTTAATGCAGTAAGCTCCATTGTTGTAGTATTAAAAAATACATTGGGGTTACAACTATGGTTGATGTATTGTAAAAACTTCGGACTAAGTATGATGTGTTTGTTTTCTGCCACTTGTACGGTGTAGCGAGATGGCTGTTTATGTACTTCACTTGCAGAGAATGCAGAAACTACATCTCCTGTATCAAATGCTTGCAAGCTTACCAGCAGTTGATGATTGTTATGTGGCTGCAAATGTTTTTCTGCAAACCCATAATGGCCGGTTACAATAGTGTTAAGGGTAGAAGTATTCATGAATCGGTTTTAAGTTATTGTTATTTATTAATTGAAATTAATGATAGATGTTTAATAAATGCAATGGTTTAATGCGTTGTTGAATAGATGTGAATAAATGGTTGGCATAAAAAAACCCGTTCCAAATATTTGGAACGGGTTTTTTGTTCAAGTTCTCTTGTATAATCTTACATGTGCTGTTCAATCTTCTTTACAAAATTCCCTTTGGGTTGTGCACCTACCAATTTATCTACTACCTGTCCGTTTTTAATAAACAAAATAGCAGGTATAGAAGTGATGCCATAGTTCATACTCACCTGTGGGTTTTCATCTACATTTACTTTGCCTACTTTTACTTTGCCATCATACTCTTTTGAAAGTTCTTCAATAACGGGTCCTATTGCACGGCAGGGGCCGCACCACTCTGCCCAAAAATCTACTACACTTAGCTTATCTGAAGTCATTACTTCTACTTGAAAATTTGAATCGGTGAACTGTTGTGCCATATTATATTCTTTTATTTTATTGTTTTTAAGAAGAGGGCAAATTTAAGCCCATTTTTACCAAACTGATGTTCTGTCATTATCCACACTTGTTTATAAATTAATATGGTAATGTTGGCGACATTGGTTGCCAATGAGTCAGCATACGAATGAAGAATGGACAGTTTTTAATTTCTTTGAGATTATTTTATGTTTTAGCCAACCAATAACTTACACCCCCACCACATTCACTCCTAACTCAGGCTTGTTAATCAAAAACTCAGCCATCTCATCGTTCATCTCAAAGCCTTTTTCTAAAGTGTACATGCTTACTTTCCAATTTTCTTTTGGCTCAGTTAAGTTGATCTTTAAACTGCTCTTACCGGGGTTTTTCTTAACATTCTTTTCTACAAACCCAATCATTTCTTCTGTTAAAAAACGAGGTTCTATATCTACAATTAATTGACGGGTGAGTGTGCGCTTTACCGTTTCAAGTAACAGAGCGCTGTTAAGTTTAAATTCAAAATCATCACTCTTGTTCCATCGAGTTTTAAAACTGCCGGTAACAAATACTACTGCACCAGGTGTAAAATGATCTTTAAACCTTACATAATCTTCGCCAAACAAAGCAAACTCTGTGGTGCCGCTGTAATCTTCTATATTACAAATCCCAAATGATTTTCCTGTTTTAGTTGTACGTTGTGTATGTGCAGTTACTAAACCTGCCAGTCGAAATTGTTGAAACGGATTGGGATGAAGTGTAATTGCTTCTTTAAATTCATTAAAATCTGCAAGGCGTGTTATTTTGTAATACATCATTTCAAATTTGAAATGATCTAACGGATGACCGCTGATGTACATGCCTGTAATTTCTTTTTCATGGTCCAGCTTTTCAGTTAAAGTCCACTCTTCGCAGTTCTGAATTTTAGGCGTAGGAATGTCCATCATCATGCTTTCGCCAAACAATGTATTGCTGTTGTTTTGTACATTGGCCTGATAGCGGTTGCCAAAGCTGACGATACGTTCCAGTGCATTCACAGTATCACCAGCCATTAAATGAAAATATTGTGCACGGTGGTAAGCAGTAAAACAATCAAATGCACCACTGTAAACCAAACTTTCCATACTTTTTTTATTTACGGTTCTTTGGTTTACACGTTTAATAAATTCAAAAATATCTTTATAAAAACCTTTTTTGCTTCGTTCATCAATTATACTTTCTAACGCTGCTTCGCCCACACCTTTTAATCCACCTAACCCAAAACGTATTTCACCTTTTTTATTGGGAGCAAAACCAATTTGCGATTCATTAATATCAGGCCCCAGCACTTTAATGCCCATACGTTTGCACTCATCCATAAAAAAAGTAATCTTATCAATAGAACCTGCGTTGTTTAGAACAGCACTCATATACTCTGCAGGGTAATGCGATTTTAAATAAGCAGTTTGATAAGCTACATACGCATAACAGGTAGAGTGTGATTTGTTAAATGCATATTGTGCGAATGCTTCCCAATCAGTCCAGATTTTTTCAAGCTTATCAGCAGGATGGCCTATTGCTGTTGCGCCTTCAATAAATTTACCCTTCATCTTATCAAGTGTCTTTCGGTCTTTCTTACCCATTGCCTTGCGTAATACATCGGCATCACCCTTACCGAAGCCACCTATCTTCTGTGAAAGTAACATTACCTGTTCCTGATAAACTGTAATGCCATAGGTTTCTTTTAAGAATTCTTCCATCTCTGGCAAATCGTAAGAGATGGCTTCTTTGCCATGCTTGCGATCAATAAAATTGGGGATGTAAGCAATAGGGCCGGGGCGGTACAGTGCATTCATGGCAATTAAATCTCCAATATGATCTGCTTTTAATTCACGCAAATATTTTTGCATGCCAACACTTTCAAATTGAAATGTGCCAATGGTAGAGCCATGTTGGTAGAGTTCAAATGTTTTTGCATCATCTAAAGGAATGTTATCAATATCAATTTCCACTCCATGATTTTGCTTTATCAACTTCAATGCATTTTTCAATACACTTAATGTTTTTAAACCGAGAAAGTCCATTTTAAGCACACCGGCTTCTTCAATTACGTTGCCTTCAATTTGTGTAAGCCATAGTTCTGATTCTTTTGATGTACAAACAGGAATCAAATCCGTTAAATCTTTGGGCGCAATAATAATCCCGGCTGCATGTATACCGGTATTTCTTACTGAGCCTTCTAATATTTCAGCTTCATGTAAAATACGTGCAGGCAAATCATCACCATTATAAATTTGCCTTAATTTTTTAACGGTTTCTAATTCATCGCCACCCAGTCCTTCTTTTTCTACTAGACTTTTATCACCAGTTAAAGGTGCATGCAAAACACGTTTTAAAGAAACACCTGGACGTTCAGGAACTAATTTTGATAAAGCTCTGCTTTCTGCCAATGGCAAGTCCATTACACGGGCCACATCTGCAATACTGCTTTTTGCAGCCATAGTACCATAGGTAATAATCTGCGCCACTTGTGCTTTGCCATATTTATCCACTACATAATCAATTACTTTTTGCCTTCCTTCATCATCAAAATCCGTATCAATATCGGGCATGCTCTTTCTGTCTGGATTTAAAAAACGTTCAAACAGCAAATTGTATTTAATAGGATCAATATTGGTAATGCCAATGCAATAAGCCACTACACTTCCTGCGGCTGATCCACGACCCGGACCCACAAACACACCCATTTCTCTTCCTGCTTTTATAAAATCACTCACTATTAAAAAGTAACCGGCAAAGCCCATGGTTTTTATTGTGAAGAGTTCAAAGTCTATTCGCTCTCTTATATGGTCTTCTATTTCGTAGTAACGGTTTTTGGCACCGATATAGGTAATATGTTTTAAAAATTCCCATTGATTGAGATTAGCATCTGTATGTATCTGAAATTCTTTTGGTAACGGAAAAGCAGGAAGCAGAATATCTTTTTTGAGATTTAATACAGCTACTTTGTCAACTATTTCATTGGTGTTTTCAATGGCATCGGGTAAATCATCAAATAGTTGTTTCATTTCCCCGGTAGTTTTAAAATAAAACTGATCGTTAGGAAAAGCGAAACGTTTATTTTTTACACTTACATCATCATCGGCAAAATCGCTGAGCTTGGGAGTGGCTTGTTTTTCTCCTGTGTTAATGCAAAGTAAAATATCATGTGCATTAAAATCTGTTTGATCTACATAATGACTATCATTACTTGCAATCACTTTTACATTGTATTTTTTTGCAAACTTCAGCAACACTGCATTTACTTTCTCCTGTTCCGGCAGGCCATGCCGCTGAATTTCTACATAATAATCTTTTTGAAAAATATTGAGCCACCATTTAAATTCATTCTCTGCTTCTTCTTCATCTTTATGCAAGATCATTTGCGGCACCATGGCACCGAGGCAGCAGGTAGTTGCAATTAATCCTTCATGATATTTATGAATCAGTTCCTTATCTATTCTTGGGTACTTGCTGTACATGCCTTCAATAAAACCAAGTGATGTGAGCTTTACTAAATTTTTATATCCTGCTTCATCTTTTGCAAGCAATACCTGGTGATATCGTTTATCTTTTATCTCTTTACTAAATGCTTTGATGTGCCTATTCTCAGTTAAATAAAATTCGCAACCTACAATAGGTTTTACTTTTAAAGTTCCATCTTCATTTTTATGCTTATAGGCTTCTGCTACAAATTGAAAAGTGCCAAACATATTGCCATGATCTGTTATGGCCAATGCCGGCATTTGATCTGCTATTGCTTTTTTATAAAGAGAATCAATGGAAGCAGCGCCATCAAGTAAGGAATATTGTGTATGAACGTGTAAATGTGAAAATTGACTCATAATTCAGAAAAAATCGAATGAAATAAACTGCATCAGCCATAGCAAATTTCGGGGTTTGATATTCAAATGTGAATAAGAACTAATCCACATAGCACTTTTTTAAACAGACTGTAATTGATTAATTAAATTTTCAGGCATATTTATTGCCTGTCAACCAATACAGGCTTACCTTTGCACTGTAGAAATTCAATACAATGAAAAACGGGTTCATCGCCATAACTATGCTTTTTATTTTTTCAAGCTGCACGGGCTTGAAAAATTTGATGCAACCAGTTAAGCAGCAAGCTCCTGCCAAATCAAATTCTCCTTTCATTGATGATATTGCAATAAAGCCCGAAATAAATCCTGTTGAAATAAAAAATAAAAACAATACTTCAACTTCTGTATTTGTTACTAAAGAAATTAAAGGTTTTGGTTCGCCATTAGAAAGTTATACAGCCAATCAGTTTAAATATGCCATTCAATTAAATGTACCTGTAGAAATCATTCAAAATAAAACTTTGTATGATTTCATTGATGAGTGGTGGCGAACTCCCTACAGGATGGGCGGCATTTCTAAAACAGGTGTTGACTGCTCGGCATTTGTTCAAACCTTAATGATTGGAGTATTTGCTTTGCAGTTACCAAGAACAGCAAGAGAACAAAAATCTGTTTCATCAAGAATTTCAGTTGAGGAATTAAAAGAAGGCGATTTGGTTTTTTTTAATACAAGGCGTGGCGTTTCACATGTAGGTGTTTATTTACATAACAATAAGTTTGTGCATGCTTCTACTTCAGGTGGAGTAATGATCAGTGATTTATATGATAGTTACTGGGGCAAAAAATTTATTGGTGCAGGTAGAATTATTCAAAGTAGTTTTCCAAGGCCATAACCATTAACTTTGTTGCATCAGGCTTCAGCAATGAAAGCCTTTTTTATTATGCTTACAAAACGAATTATACCCTGTCTTGATATTAAAGACGGCAGAACTGTGAAGGGTACCAACTTCATAGATTTAAGAGATGCCGGCGATCCTGTAGAATTAGGCGCATTGTATGCACAACAGGGTGCTGATGAATTAGTGTTTTTAGATATTACTGCCACTGTTGAAAAAAGAAAAACATTAAGTGAGTTGGTTCAGCGCATTGCAAAACATGTAAACATTCCGTTTACAGTAGGTGGAGGAGTTCGTACAGTTGATGATTTAAATGTATTGCTTGCATCTGGCGCTGATAAGGTGAGTGTAAACACGGCTGCTTTTACAAATCCGCAGTTGATTTATGATATTGCAATGGCTGCAGGGAGTCAATGTTGTGTACTTGCTATTGATACTAAAAAAGAAGATGATGGGGAATGGTATGTGTATTTAAATGGAGGCAGAACAAAAACGGAAGCCAAATGTTTTGATTGGGCCAAACGTGCTGTGGAATTAGGTGCTGGAGAAATATTACTTACCAGTATGAACAATGATGGAACCAAACAGGGCTTTGCATTGGAAATTACTAAGTTGCTTTCTGTTTCATTGAGCGTACCCGTAATTGCAAGTGGAGGAGCAGGAACTATGCAGCATTTTGCAGATGTGTTTGAAGATGCAAAGGCAGATGCAGCATTAGCCGCAAGTATATTCCATTTTAAAGAAATTGGAATAGCAGATTTGAAAAATTATTTGAAGCAAAGAGATATCGCTGTAAGAGTTTAGATTTATGGTAGGATATAGATTCGCAGATGAAAATGATTGAACTGATTTTAAACAATTAAACCAGAGTTGTGGCTGATGATAATATGAAACAAATAAAATGATGAAATTTTTTTCATCTTTTCTATCTGTATCATCAGTGACTCTATCAAACAAATGAAACCGGATTTTAATAAATATCAAGACAACTTACTGCCTGCTATAATTCAGGATTATAAAACCAATAAAGTATTGATGCTGGGTTTTATGAATGAAGCTGCCTTTGAAAAAACAGAACAGAGCGGTGAGGTAACATTTTACAGCCGCAGCAAAAAAAGATTATGGACAAAAGGCGAAGAGAGCGGTAATTTTTTAAAAGTAAAACAAGTATTGCTTGATTGTGATAATGATACTTTACTTATTAAAGCCGAACCTATGGGCCCAACTTGCCATACTGGTGCTGATACCTGCTGGAGTGAAAAAAACCATAGCGATGATTTTTTAATATACCTCCAGGACATTATTGATTTACGCAGAAAGAGCGATGATGAAACGTCTTATGTACGACAACTGTTTGGAAAAGGAATTAATAAAATTGCACAAAAAGTAGGAGAGGAAGCAACAGAATTAATAATAGAAGCTAAAGACAGCAACGAAGAACTTTTTTTAAATGAAGCTGCTGATTTGCTGTTTCATTTTATGGTTTTGTTAAGAGCAAAAGAAGTTAGTTTGCACGATGTAATTTACTTATTAAAACAAAGACACTCGTAAACTATGAACAGGTTTTTATTTTTATGTTTAGCTTTTTGTATTTCTGTTTCATTACAGGCACAAAATTCATTTACCATTGAAGGTTTGATTAAAGGATTGGCAGAAAATACAGAAGTAAGTTTACATTATGATAATCCGCAAAACGAAGCCATTGCAAAAGGAAGCATCAAAAACGAAAAGTTTGAATTAAAAGGAACAGTTACTGAACCTGCTTTGTATGTGTTAACCTTTAAAGGGGCTTCTCAAAATTTAGGAATTTTTTTAGATGGTTCAAAAATAAATGTTGTTGCAAAAAAAGATTCTCTTGCTTCGGCAATTGTAAACGGCTCTCCACTTCACAGCTCATTTACTGATTTCCGTAAAAAATTTGATACTTATTTTTTTAAGCTGAATGTATTGGGTCGTCAAATTTCAAATCCAGCTTATCAAAGCAAACAGGATTCATTATACGCACTTGTAACATCTCTTGTTACTGATTTAAATGCCAGAGCAGATGAATATGTAGAAGCTAATAAAGAATCAGTAATTACTCCTTTGCTCCTTTATATTTTATATAGCTTCTTCCAACAACCTGAAATGCTGGAAGCAAGGTTTGTAAAACTTGCAGACACATCCCGTAAAAGTTTTTATGGTAGAATGGTAGGCGATATTGTAAAAGTAAATAAGATTGGTGCAGTAGGAACCGAAGCCATTGATTTTTCTCAAACAGATGAAAACGGAAAAATAATTTCTTTATCATCATTTAGAGGTAAATATGTGTTGATTGATTTTTGGGCAAGCTGGTGTGGCCCATGCAGAATGGAAAATCCAAACCTTGTAGCTGCTTATCAAAAATTTAAATCACAAAACTTTACAGTGTTTGGTGTGTCTTTAGATCAAAGTCGTGAACCTTGGTTAAACGCCATTGCAAAAGATGGTTTAACATGGCAGCATGTAAGCGATTTACAAGGCTTTGGTAATGCAGCCGCACAGCTGTACAAGGTAACAGGAATACCACAAAACTTCCTGGTAGATCCCAACGGAATAATCGTTGCAAAAAATCTTCGAGGTGAGGATTTAAATGCTAAACTTGAAGAAATTCTCAAAAAGAAATAATATGACACGGTTGTTCATAGCTCTACTATTGCTCCTTAGCAGTTCGTCTTTTAGCCAGGGAAATCCATTCGTAATAAACGGAAGCTTACCTATTACTACAAAAAAATACAATGTATTACTTACATGGAATAATGGAAATGGCTATGAAGAAGCAAAACTCATTAATGGAAAATTTACTATTAAAAGTCTAATTGAAGCACCTGTATTTGCTACACTCACCTTGCAGGAAATAAATCCACCCGCAGGAAAAGAGTTTAACTCACTTGAGTTTGACAGAAGTATGTTAAACCTCTTCATTGATACCGGAAAAATTTCTGTGGTTTCAAAATCATTTTTAAATGATGCAGTTGTAAAAGGATCAAAGGTGGTAAATGAGTACAACAATTATCGCCGGCAAATAAAACCACTCTCAGCTATTGAAATGAAATTGGGAGAAGTGTATTATGATTATAAAAAGCAAAAGAACGAAAATGCTGCAAAAGGAATTTTTAGTTTGTATGAAAAAATGCTGGATCTGTATTATGCCGAAGATGTACTCTTTGTAAAAAGCAATCCTGCATCATTGGTTTCATTTTACCTCACAAAAAAAGCATTGGGACAAGAAATGAATGCTGCAAAAGCTGAACCAATGTTTTTATTGCTTGATGCTGCCATTCAAAATTCTGAGCAGGGCAAAGAAGTAAAAGAGATGATTGAAATTGGTAAGCGCTCAATGGTAGGTGTAATAGCAGCAGATTTTACACAGCCCGATACTTCTGGTAAAATTATTTCGCTTTCTTCTCTTCGTGGCAAATATGTGTTGGTAGATTTCTGGGCAAGCTGGTGTGGCCCTTGCCGTGCCGAAAGCCCCACACTTGTAAAGGCATATAACAAATACAAGACAAAGAATTTTGAAATACTCAGTGTGTCACTTGATGAGAACAAAGGCAGATGGCTAAAGGCAATAAAAGATGATGGTTATATATGGCCACAGGTTAGTGATTTGAAACAGGCAAATGATGCAGCTCTTTTATATGGTATCAGCAGCATCCCGTTTAGTTTCCTCCTCGACCCCAACGGTGTTATTGTTGGCAGAAATTTACGTGGAGCGGAATTGGAAAAAAAATTAGAAACCATCCTCAAATAAATTACTTTATTTTGGCTTCAAATTTGTTAAACTTCTTACAACTAAATTTTAAATTATGAGACAAACCTTAACTCTTGCACTGTTATTTACATTACTTTTTTCATCAGTAAGCAGTGTTGCATTCATTGTACCTGTGAAACAAACAAGCACTACTGCACCTGTACTAAGTGATCCTTTAAAAGAATGGAAATCTCTTTCTCAAAAGGAAAAAAATGTTCGTATTAAAGAAGCAAAAAAAGAAATTAAAAACTTTAAAAAACAAAAGAGAAACGGTGGAGATGCAGATACCAATACATTACTATTGGTTATACTTGCTATTTTATTACCACCGTTAGCGGTTTATTTACATCAGGGCGAAATCAATACAAAATTCTGGATAAGTTTAATCCTTACTTTATTGTTTTGGTTGCCCGGCGTTATTTATGCTTTGATAGTAATATTAGGAGGAGCATAATCATTTCTTAATCTGATAATAAATGCCCTGCAAATGCGGGGCATTTTTAAATACCTTCTAAACTTGCTCCTTTTATAAAGAGACGATCAATCCTTTTTTCAACAGCAGGATCTTTTTCAACAGCTGGTGCATGGTGAGGTTTTAATCTGGCATCTAACACCATGGGGCCATTGCAACCCCAATGTTTATTGGTAATGAAAGAATCAATACCATACACATCATGACTGGGATTACATCTTGTATAACTCACCCATAAATAATTGCGGAGACTTGCGGCTGTGAAAGAAGCATCGTCGCAGATGATAATTTGAGCAACAGAATTTAATGGATAATTGATAATGGATAATTGATGACTTAGTACTTCTATTTCTTTAACTGCACTTTCATAAGTTGTAAAACTCTTTGTTTGCATTGCAATTACACCCGGCATACACAGTTGTGCATTTTCAAATTGTTGTAATTCTTTTAATTCAGATGGAACTTCTCTGCACAGTTCTCTCTTCTGTTCGCCATATGCAGCAAGAACTAATTTACTTCCACTGTTTAATCCTGTACCAGAATAATCTAATGTATCAATAGTTGTATTGGTATAAAAATGTAAGTCTCTTGTAAAATCAATCCGTTCAAAAATATATTCTAAATACTGCTTCACATCATGTGCATGCAATTGATTGGTATCATCAGCCGTAATAAATAAAAATTTAGCAAGACTTAATTGCCCTGTTCCCAAAATATGATTGGCAATGGTTAAAATTTCTGCCGGTTGCTTTGTAGGAGTATAAGGAGTGTAACGTTCACTACCAATTGCAAGTAACAAAGGATGTACACCTGCAGCATCTACTGCATGTATTTCTTTTAAGCCTGGAATTTCCTGTTGCACAGCACTTCCTGTTAATTCATGAATGAGTTCACCAAAGCTGGTATCTTCCTGCGGTGGGCGACCAACAACAGTAAATGGCCAGATAGCATTTTTCTTTGCATACACTTTGTTCACTTTCATTAGAGGAAAGATATGTTGCAAACTATAATAACCAAGGTGATCACCAAAAGGTCCTTCGGGTTTGTTATGCAATGGATCTACTTCGCCAGTAATAACAAAATCAGCATCTGTACTTAAAGCATTCCCCATTGCATCGTATGCATAACGAAATCTTCTTCCACCTAACACTCCTGCAAACGTCATTTCACTGATTCCTTCGGGCAAAGGCATAACAGCACTTAATGTATGCGATGGTGGGCCGCCAACAAAACAACTTACTTTTAATGGTAATCCTTTTTTGTTTGCTTTTGTTTGATGCACTCCAATGCCTCTGTGCAGTTGATAGTGCAACCCGATTTCTTTATTTAATTCATATTCATTGCCACTCAATTGAATCCGGTACATGCCGAGATTGGATTGCATGATACCGGGCTTATCTGCATCTTCAGTATAAACTTGTGGCAGTGTTACAAACGCACCACCATCTTTTGGCCAATGATGTATTAATGGCAGATCGCTGATTTGTATTTCATCAAACTGAAAAGAGGTTTTCTTTTTTGGTAATGCTTTTAATGCAGCAATACCTGTACTAAAATTTTGAATGGGATGTTTGATGGCTTTGATGGGATCACCCTTGAGTTCAATTAATTTTTGAACCAATGCAAACGTATCTCTGAAAATAAATTTACTTCTTTCTAAACTTCCAAAGATGTTAGAAGCGGCACGGAATGTTGTTCCTTTTATATTTTCAAACAAAAGTGCCGGGCCTTTTGCCTCATAAACCCGTAAATGAATGGCCGCCATTTCTAAATAAGGATCTACTTCTTCTTTAATACGGATGAGATGTCCGTTTTTTTCCAAATCCAATAAACTTTCTTCTAAGGAGCGATAGGCCATAATTTTCTTAATAATTTGCAAATTACTAAACAATGAACTTGTTTAATTGTTTAATGAGCCAGTAAGACAGTAATTTTTAATTTCACTAGCAATAAGTAATGGTAAAAGCATACAATTTTTTAGCATCCTGGCAGTTGTTCCCCGAAAAATGCAGTTATGAGTATGGCCAAACACCAAAGAGCGGTATTTGCAGAATAGAAACTTTACCTGATGGGTCAGCATTACTCATGAATATAAATTGGGTTACGCAGCTCAACGAAGCTTTTGTTACTGCTTATAAATTTATTCCCGATGCTCAAACTTATGAATTTGAAAGTAAAGATGTGGCAGATGAAATAACAGCCGAAATAAGCAATTCATATAATATGAAGATTGAGTTACTAAAAAACAAGAAAGTTTTATTATCTGCTGCTTATAAAATACTTCCAAATGGTTATTTAGAAATTACGCAAAATGGAGAATTGGTTAACGGGAAAAAGTATGTAAACGTAGAAGTGTATCACAAACAAATGAGTGTATTGCCGTATGCATCTGGAGTGAGCGGTGCAGTTATTCGTCCAACAAAAGAAGGTGTTATCCGTCATCAGGCACTTACTGCTATGAACGAGCAAACAGATATGCAGTTGAATCAAATTCGTGAACAAATAGAATTACTGGCAAGGCAAGCACAGCAAATTGTAAGACGAAAAGAAGTATCAATGAAGTTTTACGAAGCAAAGCTCAACTTTAAACCTCTCATAGGTCATGAATATCATTTGTATCAAAATCATGATAATAGTTATTTGCTTTCAATGGTAAGTCCTAAAGAATGGGGTAGCTCTGGTCCTTTTAAAGAATTTGTTGCTTCTGCAAAGTTATTAGCCGATCATACTTGGGTAGAGCTGTAAATAAAAAGAGTAAGTTGCATTTTATTTATATGTCATTAATCTATTCTTTCAAAGTTAAAAAAAGTAAAGTAGCTGGTAAAGGCGCTTTTGCTATGCAATCTATTCCAGCAAAAAGGAAGCTGGGTAATATGACTGGCGAAATCATCAGTTATCGTGAAGCTCAAAAAAGAGTAAAGCAACAGCCAGGTGCTTCTTTGCTTATGGTAGAGTTTGATCATGAGCCCATTGCCTTAGATGCAAGTGTAAACCGTAATGCACTTTCTTATATCAATCATTCCTGCAACCCCAATACTTATTTAAGACGGGCTTACAAAAAAGTAGAATTTTATTCTAAATGTACTATTAAAAAAGGAGAGGAGCTTACTGCAGATTATGGCGAAACGCATCATGATGGGAAACTTCCCTGCAGATGTGGAGCGAAGAATTGCAGAGGATTTATTTAATGTAACACTGAGATAAAGAGATAAGGAGTTATACAAAGAAAATTTCTCAGTGTTCCTCAATAACTCTGCTGCTCCGTGTTGAAACTTCATAACTTTGAAACATGACCAAACTCTCCGTTAACATTAACAAATTTGCAGTACTCCGTAACAGCCGAGGAGGTAATAGACCCGATGTATTAAAAGCTGCTGTAGATGCACAGTTGTTTGGTGCAGATGGTGTAACCGTGCATCCAAGACCCGATGAACGTCATATACGTTATGATGATGTGCGACAGATAAATAAAATCATTACTACCGAATTTAATGTAGAAGGCAATTGCAGAGAACAATCTTTTGTTGATTTAGTATTAGAAGTAAAACCAACACAAGTAACATTGGTGCCTGATACTCTCGGCCAACTTACAAGTGATCATGGATGGAATACCATCAAGAACAAAAATTATTTAATTGAGATGGTTTCTCTATTTAAAAATGCAGGTATTCGCACCTCTATTTTTGTAGATCCTGAAGTGCGGATGATTGAAGGCGCTTTGGAAACCGGAACCGATCGTATTGAACTTTACACCGAAGCTTATGCTAAACGTTTTGCTGCTGATAAAAGAGAAGCAGTGCAGGCTTATCTCGTAGCTGCTACAAGAGCAAGAAGCATGGGGATTGGCATTAATGCCGGGCATGATCTGGATTTGCAAAACCTCAACTACTTAATTAAAACCATTCCTTGGATTGAAGAAGTTAGTATTGGCCATGCATTGGTTTGTGATGCATTGTATTTAGGATATGAAAATGCGGTGCAGATGTATAAGAGGGAGTTGAATGTTTAAAATAATTAAGCATTAAACGCATGAAAAAAGGATTTTCTGTTTTCCCTCAAACAGCTATTGAAATAACTTCAAGCAAGAACCTCCAAACAATTTATGATCAGTTTTATCAACAATTAATATTGCAGGATTCAGATACCCGAATTCTTTTTATTTCTAAGGATGACGTAAAAAAAGAGTATCAGTTCGAAGTTTATAAAGAATATATTATTCTCAAAGGAAATATGGGTCGCTCTGTAAAAGGTAATCTAACGGGATGGGGTGTATTAGCTCTGAATAATAATAAAGTTAATTGTAAAGTCTTTCTTAAAACTAAAAGCTGGTCAGTTTTTGCCGCTTTGTCAATACTTTTTTTCTTTTTATTGATAAGAATATATTTAGCTGTATTTTTTGGTGAAGTTGATATACGTGTTTTTCTTTTTACAACTTTGTTAATTGCAATTGGGTATTTATTTTGCACAGTTGAAATGAAAAAACAGATCAAGATTGTAATTAGTCAGATTGAAGAAGCATTAAAATAACAACGGAGACAGAGGTGTTGCTTGCTGATGGTTGGCTTAGACGCCAACCATCAGCAGTAGTGGTTACACCGCAAATACAAACATCTCACTTTCGGCAAGTGCTTTTGGGATTCTTATTTTTTCTTCCTTCAGTCCTTCTAAATGAAATTGAATAGCATCAAAGATGTTTTTTTCTACTACAAGTTTTGTTTTTCCTGTGGCAATTACTCCAGGTAAATCAGGTACATAAGCAGAATACCCTGTCTTTGTTTTTTCATATACTACTAAATACTTTCTCATCTGTGTTTAATTTGTGCTTGTTTAAAAATGCTGTTAAGCGTTCCAGGTGCAATTTCATCACTCATTTTATGTGCCGCAATAGTAACTAATCCTTTCTTGAATTTATGTTTGTATTGCTTATGACTTCCTTTTTGTCGGGCAAGAAACCAGCCGTCATCTTCAATTAGTTTTATTACAGCCCGTGCTTTCATTAGGCTAAAATACAAAATCTTCAATCATCTCACCCACCCGTTTCTCCTGTTCTCACTTTAATCTTTTTCTTACCACTATTTTTCTTTTCGTAATCTGCTACTTCTTTTGGTTTGGGCTTTTCTTTTTTCTCCTCTTTCTTTTCTACTACTGCGTTTCCATCAGTAGCCTCTTTTTTAAACACACCATTAGCAGTTCCTGTTCCATCATCAAGTTTGCCTAGAATAAAGTTTTCTTTTTTCAACATTTTACCGGTGCCGGGTTCATACACTTTCCAAAGACCATGAGGCACAGTTGATGCATCTAATTTCACTTCTAGCAAATACACTTTTTTAGGATCGTTAATATCAAAGACTTCTACCGTTTCAGTGGGTTTTTCAGGGTTTTGTGCAAGCCAACTTTCTTCACGAATCAAATCACCCATAGTATTAAAGTATTGCTGCGGACCATGTTTATGCCCCCATCTGTAATTTTCTATTCCAAGTAAATCGTCCTGCAGAGTAAACACTCTCCATGGGCCGGTTTTTTTATCATTCACAAATTCGCCTTCTTCTTCAAAGCCTGGCTCACCACGTACCTCATCTGTACGAATTACCCATCGTCCATTTTTTATTCCCTTGGCATCTTTGCAATTGAGGGTATCGCCTTTAACACCAAGAACATAATCGGCACACTGGCTTTGGCCGTTCATACAAAAAATAAAAAGGGCCGTTGCACTTAGCATCAACCTTCGTAAGTTTGAAACTGCTTTAATGTTTTGCATAACATGAGAATTTTAAAACCAAACCAGATGTACAATTTAAAAACGACTGCTGCAATTAAAAATTGCCTCTGCAAATCTATCTTCATTCTATCTTTCTTAGTAATTTCTGTTTCAGTATCTGCACAAATCAAGCCAAGCAGTGCAGAAGAACGCCAAAAAGGAATTGCAGTAAGAAAAGAACTGGAACAAAAATCACTTTTAAAAGATGTGAAGTTTAGAAATATCGGTCCATCTATCATGAGCGGACGAGTGGTGGATATTGAAGCAAACCCACAAGACCCTACAGAGTTTTATGTGGCGTATGCCAGTGGCGGACTTTGGTACACTAAAAACAACGGGCAATCATTTGTTCCCATTTTTGATAATGAAGATGTAATTACCATTGGAGATATTGCTGTAAAATGGTATGGCAGCAGAACGATTTGGGTGGGTAGCGGAGAAGTAAACAGCAGCCGATCTTCTTATGCAGGCAATGGTGTTTACAAAAGTTTAGATAGCGGAAAAACTTGGCAATATCTTGGTTTGCCAGAAAGTCATCATATTGGAAAAATTCAACTGCACCCCACTGATCCTAACACGGCATGGGTAGCAGCGCTCGGTCATTTATATTCTCCAAACAAAGAGCGGGGAGTTTTTAAAACAACTGATGGAGGTAAAACATGGAAACAAACATTGTTTGTAGATGAAAATACAGGTGCAGTGGAAATGGATATCAATCCAAACAATCCAATGGAATTGTATGCTGCTGTTTGGTATAAAACAAGAAGGGCCTGGAAGTTTGAAGAAAGCGGAGCATCAACAGGAATTTATAAAAGTACCGATGGTGGAAATAACTGGACTTTAATAACTGGTGCAGGCAGTGGTTTTGCTGAAGGAAAAAAATTGGGCAGAATTGGTTTAACTGTGTTTCCTCAAAACCCAAATATTGTTTATGCTATTATTGATAACAATGAACCAAGACCAGACACTGCAAAGAAAACAACAGTAACTGATACCAGTTTTAAGTTGAGCGATTTTAAAACAATGACTAAAGAGCAATTGCTTGCAGCAGATGATAAAAAGTTAGAATCGTTTTTACGCAAGCAACGTTTCCCGGCAAAATACACTGCTGGTGTTGTAAAAGAAATGATAACGGCAGATAAAATTCAACCCATTGCCTTGTGGGATTATTTTGATGCCGGCGATGATGGTTTTAGTAACAACACCATTAAAGGATGCGAAGTGTACAGAAGTGATGATGCAGGTAAAACATGGAAGCGTACACATGATAAAGGCATCAGCACATTTAATACGTATGGATACTACTTTGCAAAAATTTATACTTCGCATACAAATCCTGATAAAGTTTTTATTCTTGGTTTTAATGCCATGATGAGTATAGATGGCGGAAAGAATTTTAAAAATATTGATAAAGGAAATGTACATCCAGATCATCATGCATTATGGGTGAACCCTAAAAAAGATTCTCATATCATTAATGGAAATGATGGTGGTACTAATATTTCTTATGATGATGGAGAAAACTGGTTTAAAGCAAATACTCCTGCTGTTGGTCAGTTTTACGCAATAGCACTTGACAATGTAAAGCCCTATAATGTGTATGGAGGTTTGCAGGATAATGGTACCTGGTTCGGCCCATCAAACAACAAAGAAAGTACCAACTGGCATGATGATGGCGATTACGCATTTAAAGGATTAAACGGTGGCGATGGTATGCAGGTGCAGGTAGATACAAGAGATAATACAACTGTGTACACAGGCTTTCAGTTTGGAGTTTATAGCAGAGCTGATCGTTCAAAACCCGGAGTGGGAAGAGTAAATGTACGCCCCGCACATGAACTGGGCGAAAAGCCATTGCGTTTTAACTGGCAAACACCCATCTTACTTTCAAAACATAATCAGGATGTGTTTTATTATGGAAGCAACCGCTTGTACAGAAGTTTTAATAAAGGTGAAAATGCTGTTGCTATGGGTGGTGATTTAACTGGTGGTAGAAAAGATGGCAACGTTCCCTTTGGCACACTTACAACTTTAAGTGAATCTCCGTTGCGTTTTGGATTGATTTATACAGGTAGTGATGATGGAATGATCCATGTTACAAAAGATGGTGGTTATAGTTGGACTGCTGTTCATTCAAAACTTCCAAAAAATGTACAGGGTTTGTATGTAAGCAGAGTAATAGCATCAAAGTTTAAAGAGGGAAGAGTGTATGCTACTTTAAATGGCTACCGCAACGATCATTTTAATGCGTATGTTTTTGTGAGTGAAGATTATGGTACTACGTGGAAACAAATTTGTATTGATTTACCTGCAGAGCCTGTGAATGTAATTAAGGAAGATCCAAAATCTGAATCAGTGTTGTACATTGGTACAGATAATGGTTTGTATGTTTCAATTGACGGAGGTATCAGCAGTATGGCTTGGAATGCAGCGTTGCCAAGAGTTCCTGTTCATGATATTGCAATACAAGAAAGAGAAAATGAAATTGTGCTGGGTACACATGGCCGCAGTATTTATATTGCTTCTCTAACTGAAGTGCAAAGGCTGGCTACTGATAAAGTGTATTATGAAAAAAAGAATAGTGAGGGGAAATAAATTTTGGCTTTAATGCAACTTATATAAAATATTTATCAACTTTACTTCAGCAAAGGCTAAAAAACAATAAATTAAAAGATTCAATTTAACTTCATAAAAAATAACAAATGAAACGATTACTCACTTTTATTCCAGTTCTCACACTTTTTATTTCAATAACTGCTTGCGGACAGGCAGATAAAAGCAAGCGACCAAGCCCACCAGTAACCAACGAATTTAAAGTGGGTACTGCCAACATTAAAATTTCTTACAGTGCACCTTCTGTTAAAGGCCGTGAAATTTGGGGCAAACTTGTTCCTTATGGAGAAGTATGGCGCACTGGAGCAAACGATGCTACAGTTTTTGAAACAGATGCGGATATTAAAGTAGAAGGTCAGCTTTTGCCAAAAGGTAAATACAGCTTATTTACTGTTCCCGGTAAAGATGAGTGGGTGATTATCTTTAACAAAAAAGCTGAGCAGTGGGGTTCGTTCGGTTATAAAAAAGATGATGATGCTTTACGTGTTACCGTACGCCCCGGTATGGCAGGCGCTATACAGGAGCAATTAAAAATTGAAGGTAAGGTAGATGGAACGGTTTCCATTGCTTGGGAAAAACTGGAAGTAATTTTTGCAATTACTCAATAACTGTAACAAATATTTTATTGCCCCGGATCATTTTCGGGGCTTCTTCATTTCACAGCTTTTCCACAAAAACTCAGGTTAGGTAACAGATAATTTATAAATAAGTAGTTTGCAAGTTGAATGAGAGATACAAAGTCAATTCTGCTGCTGCTTGTTTCACTACTGCTTGTGGGCACTTGGGTGTTTCATATATACGATAAAAGTAAGTACGGAGCTGTTGTTCCTGTTTTATCTTCTTCAGATACAATTGCTGGTAACAGGTCTTTCAATGATTCATTAACTGCATTGTATCAATCAGCCGTTGTACAGTTAGAAGATGTGAGATTTGGAAAAGATTCACTAACAAACGAATTGCAATCTAAAATTACTGAGATAGATACCCTCCGATATCAAATAGCCAGAATACTTGATGTTAGCAATTTAACTAAAGAGGATTTAAAAAAGGCGCTCATTAAAATTCAGCTGTTACAGCAAAAGATCAACGGAGTATATCAACAAACGAATACAGCAGTTAACAATCAGTATCAATCAAACTCCTCTGTTGTACAATTAAACAATAAAAAAACACAGGCAACCGCTTTAAATGCGGAGGTTAGTTTACAAGCTATCGAAATAAAAATGCAGGCAATTAAAAAGTCTGAAAATGGAACTGATAATAGCGAAGATGCTACCGATCTGCTAAGGGTTTCATTTTCTGTAAAGCAAAATAGATCAAATGCTGGGTCAGCAAATGTGTATTTGATACTGAAAGACCCATTGGGCAATATTGTTCAAGACGATCAATGGATTGCAGGTGTATTTCAATCAAAAAATGACGGGCTTCTAAAATATTCCCGCAAATTAAATGTGGAGTACGGTAACAGCGATGTGCAGAAAATTAATACCAGCATTCCTGTAAATAAGTTTGTTGGCGGAGGCTATCAGCTTCAGATTTATTACAATGGCCAGCGCATAGGTAAAGCTGATCTTTTGTTAAACTGATTTTTGTCTGTCCACATTTCAACACATTTTTTTCACATTGTGCTTTATTAGTAACTGAGTTGGCAATATCCTTCTTTTGAATCAGTACTTTTATGACTGATTGATAATAATGAATTTTAAACAAATGATCAATAACCGCTTCAATCTTCTTGTTTTTACGTTTTTTTTAATTTGCCATTCAGGGTTTTCTCAAAGTGCATTTAAAACAAAGTTCAGCCGCTCCAATGTTTATATTGGAATTGAAGTGGGATCGAAAGGTGTAAAAATGAGTGTAGTTGAAATTGCAAAGAATTCGCAAAGCAACGGAGAGTTTAATATTTTAAAAGATACATCTGTAAATACCGATTTTATTTCTTTTACCCAACCCACTTTTGATGCTACACTGCAAGGCTTCACTTCTTTTTATCAGTTAGCTTTAAACGATTATAAAATTGCAGGCAAACGAATTTTTACAGTTATCAGCAGCGGTGTTAAAATGCAGGCCGAGAAAGAAAAAAAGACAGATTGGATTGCTAATTTAATTACTGCCTTTCAACAAAACATAAAAGAGCCAGGCAGAAAAGTAGAAGTGGTAGATGTATTACAGGAAGCCCGTCTTTCCCATCTGGGTATTGTACCTAATGCTCGGCGTTACAATACATTTATTATTGATATAGGCAGCGGTAATACAAAAGGCGGCTATTTTCCTTTTGGAAATACCAATGAGTTTAAATTATTTCAGGTAAACTGGGGTACCAAGAGCACAAACAATGCTGCCGATAAAAGTTTAGGAGAAGATATTTCTTTAGCTAATTATAAAAGACAATTATCCCGTGTACTTGATGGAGCTGAAAACGGAGAAATTATTTATGCTGTAAATGTAAGCGGGTCTTACGCTTTGAGTGATAATATTGCATGCAGCGGAGGTATTGCTTGGAGTGTAGCTACATTAATTTATCCGGAGTTGTTAAACAATTCTATTGTACCGGTTACCTATGAAGAAGTACAAAAGTTTTATGATGCTCTGTATTTAAATTTCAAATCTGTTACCCCCGATGAATTGATAAAACGTATAAAAGATCCTGCTATTGATAAAGCAGCAGTTTTAAAAGAAATGAAACGGGTACACTCAGTGTTTGATCAAAAATCTTTAATGGCTGGTACAGGATTGCTATTAAAAATTATGAGGCAGTTTAAATCTGTGTTTGAAACAAAGCAATTTTTTATGGTAAAGAGCGGACAGGTAGGATGGATATCAGCTTATGTTGATCAGATTGTTGAATAAATCATTGTGTTTATGAGGAACCTGATGGATGCAAAACCCCGGCAATAAGCTGGGGTTTCTTTTAAATCTTATTTACTTGCTGTTTTTTAGTTCTAAATCTTCAAAGTGTGTGTTTTTATTCTGCAGATTATTAAAAACCTCAATTTGAACCTCAATTAAATTACTCAGGTCATTCGTATTATTGGTGATCCACTTGGGCAGAAAGTCATCTTGTATCACCCATTTGCTGTTATCAAATTTCATTGTAAAAATGATTCGGTTGCCACGGTCATCAACTACATCAACAGTAAAATATCCATCCCTGATACCTGTATGGCGGGTAAAGTTAAATTCACGAAGACGATTTTCGGCTTTTACAAGCTTACTGAATTGCAGGTTTTTAATTACTTCAAAATTCATTGCGATATTGATTGAAAATAAATAGAAATCAAATCCCGTGCAAGAATTTGTTTTTGGGGATAAGTTGCTGATTTTTTTACTCTTTCAACAACTTCGCTTCTTGAATCAAATCTAAACCCGGAAAACGTTTCATCATCCAGGCATTACCTTTAAAGTAAATGGTATCGGCACTTTTCATGGTGGTATTACCATAATCAGAAAAAAAACTTCTTACTACCTCCATGCCTTTAATCACTTTCGCAAAAGGAACAAACCCTTTTACACCGGCGGAAGTTAAAGTATCATAACTAAGATTGTTACGTAAATTGATAAAGATGGATGTTTTTCTGGTGTTAGGTGCGCCACGGGAAAAACAAACAGTACTATCGGTATTAGAACCCACAACAGGTTCATCTTTAATATTCTTTCCCTGCCAGAAAATATTTTTTGGTTTGTCTTCACTTACACCAAATTGTACCAGATAATCTTTTACCACCCTAAAGATGATGGTTCTGTTATAATAACCACTTCTAATCAATTGATAAAAACGATCTGCAGCTAAGGGTGACCAGTTGCGATATACTTCAATTGTAAAATTTCCTTTGGTGGTAATGAATTGGGCCTTAAAACTTTCGGGTGCTTTTAATTTTAAGATTAAAGCATCTGTTTTTAATATCTGTGCAGATAGCTGTAATTGTACGAAAAAACATAGCAGAACAGCCAAACCAAAATTGATTCTTGCATAACTTACTTGTTCCGTTTTCATGTTATAAAGTAAAGCAATTCATAAACAAATTGACAAAGATTACAACCAAAAAAAATACAAAAATTATTGCAAAAGAATTTATAACTTGCGGTACGTGATCGTACTTATCCTTTGCAATTATCCCCTCTTTACTAATATCTGTTGAAGAAAACCTCTATTTACCTTTAGCTATTTAACCGGCACTAGCGAACTGTATCACATCAGATCAGTAAATGATTTTGTTACACTATTCAAAACTAAAAAACGTACACATGAAAACGGGTATTACATTTTTTCTTTTTCTTGCTTTCGCAAGTACAGCAACAGCGCAGGTAACCTTTACGGTAAACGGAGGTATTGGTAAACAATTTGTTTTCAAAACAGGGTTGGAGCTGGGCTATCAATCAAAACAAATTACCTCAAGTATGGGTTATATGATTCCCTTGAGCGCAGATGTTAAAAACGCTTCTATTGTATATGCAAAGACAGCAAAACATTTTCAGTTAAACAAGACACATGCCCTTGAAACGGGTGCAGGATTTGCTTTACACAAGTACAAGCGGGAAGAAATAAGTAAAGTAAACAGCATTTATAGCTATCAAAAAACAGTTTATGCCGGCAAGCCCATGTTTTTTGTTACGTATCAAAATCATTTTAAACCAGATAGAGCTTTTCTTGTACAGCTTAACTATACAGGTACTGAGTTAGTAGCTGGTATTGGATTGCAGTATTTCTTTCAGAAAAAAGCAAAATGCAAAACAAAGCCTGTAGCATCTGAACCATTGGAAGTAATTGTAGTTGAGAAATAAGAATACAGTACTTACATTATGAATAAAAAAACCCGCTTCTTTTGAAACGGGTTTTTTTAGTAGCTCTAATTGTTAATTTCTGTACTGCTCAGTTTTAAAAGGACCATTTTGAGGAATGCCGAGATACTCACTTTGAGCAACGGTTAATTCTTCTAACTGTGCACCCACTTTTGCAAGATATAAACGGATAACTTTTTCATTTAAATATCTAACAGTCGTAAAAGTTTCAGTAATTTTTAATTTTTAAAATAGTGGATTTTTTTAGGCTTTGATAAATGGTTTTATTTGTAGTTAAAAGGATAAGATAAAGAATACCTTTTAATGTGTTAAATAATTTTCGTTATACAATTATTGCATTCAAATAAAAACACTAGTTCATCGATTGTAAGGAAACCTTAAATGTTGTTCCTACATTCATAGTACTTAACACACTTATTAATCCTTTGCTTTTTTTCACAAGACTATCACAAATAATCAGACCTAAGCCCGTGCCGGATTCATTATTTGTTCCTTTAGATGTGTAAAAATTATCTTTAAACAAAAGTTTTATTTTTTCTGGTGCTATTCCCACTCCATTATCTTCTACCATTAAATCAATTGTTATACCGTTTGTTTTTGTCTGAATATGAATTGTTCCTCCACTGGCTGTAAACTTTATTGCATTTGAAATTAAATTTCTCAATACTATTTTCATTGCATTTTTATCTGCAATTGCAATTGTCTTTTCGTCAACTACTGAAATTAAATTTATTTTCTTTTCCTGTGCCTTCTTGCTTAATTCTTTAATGGTTTCTTCTGCAATCTGCTTTATTGAAACAGGTTCTAGAATAGGCTCACTTTTTTGCAGTTCATTTTTTGCCCAGGTAAGTAAATCAAAAATGATTTCGTCTGTTTCTTCTACAGAAGCTCTTATATCGGGGATATAACTTTTGTAATCCTTTAAAGATACTTCAGTATTATTTTCCAGTGCTTTAAGTAAGGTTAGTGATCCTGCTATTGGGCTGCGAAGGTCATGTGCTATAGTACTGAAGACCTTATCTTTTAATGTATTCTGCTCTTCAACATCTTTCGTTCTGTCAGTAATTATTTTTTCATATTTCCAGACCTGCATTTTTACAACATAAAAGGATGCAAAAATTAAGAGAGAGCCTGTGAAAATGTTGTACATAAAAAGCGGACCATCATAAGGCAGTACTTTCATCTTTTGCGATAGATAAAAAAAACTTCGTTCACTGATTGAAATAAAGTGAATTGAATTATAAATGAAAGAAATGAACAACTCAATTTTGGTATCAAAAAATAAAAACGAGAAAATTATAAATAATAATACGATATATTCAAGTCCTTTATCCGCTGTATAATAGTGAGCTATCGAAAGTGCAAAAGGAATTGTGAGGTAACAAACAGTTAATATTGTTTTGTAGTTTTTCGCATTCATGAAAAATGAAGCAGCTACAAAAAATGCAAATGGAATTGTATTTATAAACTTAACTATCGGCTCATAGTCTACTGGGGATAGAAAATTTATATAAACAGTTCTGAAGAAAGTAAGTAGTAAAGCAATTGAAAGGAATATGGAAAATGTTAAGTAACGTCTTTGTTCGTAAATCGAAAGATTTTCATATTCAGACGAAATTAATGAATAGCGTAAGAGCTTTTCGTAGTTCATAGTAGTAGGGTTTAAAATATACTTATCTGCGGATATTGTTGCAGTAAATAGAATTCAAAAGTATATTTTCGAAAATAGAATAGTTAGGATAGTTTACTTAGTAAAATTACTTTGCATATTATAATAAGTATATACCCTTATAATATATTAAGTGTAAACTCTTAAAAAAGTATTGATTTAGTAGCTTGCACTTAGAAAAAAATAAAAATAATTTGTAGGTATTTAGATAAAAAGTCTATGTTTCGAAGATTGCAATAGTCTGAATTATTTAACAAATTTTAAAATTCAACATCATTTTTTGATAGTTGAAATGATAAGTTACCAAGGCTATTGGTAATAATACTTAGGTATAAACATTGGCATAATTCCTACTAAAATTGAATTATAAATTAGCTATTTATTAATTAAATGTAATACATAGAAAGGCTTTTAATAGGTTATAAAGCGCTTATGTATTCATAAAAAACCCTTCGAGTGAAAACAAACTTTACCAACTTATAGATATTACTCTGTTTCTCGATATGAACATGATATTCTTCGGATCTCACAAAAATGCTTAAATAGCAGTCAAAAAAAAACCCGTTTCAAACGAAACGGGTTATCCTCAATGCTGTTATTTATTTAATATCTGTATTGTTCAGATTTGAAAGGACCTGATTTAGGAATACCTAAATACTCACTTTGTTCAGTTGTCAATTCTTCTAATTGTGCTCCTACTTTTGCAAGATGCAAACGGGCAACCTTCTCATCTAAATGTTTTGGAAGAACATATACTTTATTTTCATATTTGCTGTGGTTCTGCCATAATTCAATTTGAGCAAGCGTTTGATTGCTGAAAGAATTACTCATTACAAAACTTGGATGGCCTGTGGCACAACCCAAATTTACCAAACGTCCTTCTGCTAACAAAATGATGTCTTTTCCATCTATATTATAAAGATCAACCTGTGGTTTAATGGTATCCTTTGTAGTACCATAGTTATCATTTAACCAGGCAACATCAATTTCAATATCAAAGTGGCCAATGTTACAAACAATCGCTTTGTCTCTCATTAATTTAAAATGTGCACCGGTAATCAAATCTCTACAGCCAGAAGCAGTAACAATAATATCAGCTTCTTTCACTGCATCAATCATCCTCTTTACTTCAAAGCCATCCATAGCAGCTTGCAAAGCACAAATCGGATCAATTTCAGTTACAATTACTCTGGCACCTGCACCACGTAAGCTCATAGCACTTCCTTTGCCCACATCACCATAACCACCCACAACTGCTACTTTACCCGCCATCATTACATCTGTTGCTCTGCGAATAGCATCTACCAAACTTTCCTGACAACCATATTTGTTATCAAACTTCGATTTGGTAACGCTGTCATTAACATTAATCGCAGGCATAGGCAATGTGCCTTTTTCCATACGCTCATACAAACGGTGAACACCTGTTGTTGTTTCTTCTGATAAGCCTTTGATATGCTGAATTAATTCAGGATATACATCAAGTACCATATTGGTTAAATCACCACCATCATCCAAAATCATATTCAACGGACGGTCAACACCACCAAAGAATAATGTTTGCTCAATACACCAATCAGCTTCAGCCTGTGATTGTCCTTTCCATGCAAATACACCAATACCGGCAGCAGCAATAGCAGCAGCAGCATGATCCTGTGTAGAAAATATATTGCAGGAACTCCACTTTACTTCTGCACCTAAAGCAACTAAAGTTTCAATTAAAACGGCTGTTTGAATAGTCATGTGTAAGCAGCCCGCAACTCTTGCACCTTTTAAAGGCTGGGTGGCGTTGTACTCTGAACGAATAGCCATCAAGCCAGGCATTTCTGCTTCGGCCAAACGGATTTCTTTACGGCCCCAGTCGGCCAAAGTAATATCGGCTACCTTGTACTTCAGATCAAAGTCAATTTTGTTTTTTGTGATTGTTGACATGTGTTTTTGTTTTAGACAGCAAAGATAGTTTTACAGGAGAAAATAATAAGAATTTGTAAAAATTAAGAAAATCATTCTAAATTGCAGTAGTATTAAAGGAATAAAACCTGTTTTAGTATGGCAAAAGGAGTGCAAACAGAAGAAACCACTAATGAATCAATTGTATTAGATGCCACTGATATTTTTATTCTGCGTTTGTTGCAGCAAAATGCACGAATGACAGTGAAAGAAATTGCTGATCATGTGCACTTGAGTACAACACCCGTACACGAACGAATTAAATGGTTAGAAAGGAGTGGGGTGATAAAACAGTATGCAGCCTTAGTAGATCAAACAAAAGTAAAAAAAGGATTGATGGTGATTTGTTATGTATCATTGAAAGCACATAGTAAAACAGCGGGTGCAAAATTTATAAAGCATATTAACGAGCTGAACGAAGTAATTGAATGTTATAATATTTCCGGCGAATTTGATTTTATGTTGAAGGTGGTGGCAGAAAATATGGATGCCTATTATGATTTTCATGTAAATAAATTAAGCCAAAGCGAAAACATTGGTAATGTACAAAGCGTATTTGTAATGGGTGTACTGAAACAAACTCATGTGCTTGTATGATGGGGAAGGAGGTAAGAAGTAAGAAGTAAGAAGCGTATTACATTATCCATTATTAATTTTACAATTATCAATTAACAACTATGTACACATACGACACAGTTACTGAAGCAATCAAAGGGTTAAAAGAAAGAGGATATACTCTTGATTTTAATTTGGAAGAAAATGAACTCATCTGTTTAAATCCATCTTTACGTGTTCACCCAGAAGAGTTTCACATTCATGAAGTGCATCGTTTTGATAACAATACCGATCCGGACGATGAGGCTATTTTATTTGCAATTGAATCAAACGATGGACATAAAGGAGTTTTGCTCAATTCTTATGGAGCAAAAAATGATATGGCTGCTGGTGTGCTGGTACAAAAGCTCAAAATATTTTATGAGCAGAAGAAAGGTTAACATTTTTTTAAATCTACTCTATTATAAAAAAGAAATAACTTAATAAAAAATAACAACATGAAAAATTATATAAGCTCAATCATTATCGGAGTAACGGTTATCCTTGGATTATGGATTTTGTCAAATGCTTATAAATATAAATTTGAATCAACTGAAACTATCTCTGTAACTGGTTTGGCTGAGAAAGGATTTACCAGCGACCTGATTGTTTGGAGTGGTTCTTTCAACAGATATGGATTTGAGTTAAAATCTGCTTACGCTTCCTTAAAGCAAGATGAAGCAGCCATTAAAGCCTATTTGAATTTAAAAGGAATTGTTGATAGCAGTATTGTTTTTTCAGCTGTAACAAACACCAAAAATTTTCAACGTAAGTATGATGAAAAGGGAAATGAGATCAGTGCTGAGTTTAGTGGCTATACATTAACAAGTAATGTACGTGTAGAATCAAGAGATATTAACCGTGTGGAAAAACTTTCGAGAGAAATTACAGAGTTACTAGAAAGGGGTATAGAACTTAATTCAAATGCACCTGAATATTATTATACCAGATTAAATGAATTAAAAATTGATTTATTGGCCAAAGCAAGTGAAGATGCAAAAACAAGAGCCGAAACTATTGCAAAAAATAGCGGTGGTTCTTTAGGAGGAATAAAAAAAGCAACTATGGGCGTTTTTCAGATTACTGGGAAGAATGCCAATGAAGATTACAGCTATGGCGGTGTTTTTAATACTTCCAGTAAAGAAAAAACAGCATCCATTACATTGAAAGTAGATTACTTAGCCAATTAAAATAAGCTTATAGCAATCATTTAATTAAAGGTTTGGGGTAAACATTTCTTGAGAAGTAGTTACATGCTCTTTAATAGCCCGTTTGCTTAATACAACTGCAATGATAAAAGAAGTAACTGCTCCAATAAACAATAATCCATCACTTATATATTTTTCAAGTTCACTATGTTGCTGAAGAAATAAAAAGAAATCGAATGTTCCATGAAAAAATGTGGCTGATAAGACACCCAACAGCAAATAGTATAATCTTTTCGCAGGTTTAAATTTTGCTTTACCCACAAAATATCCCATCAATACAGCAAAAGTTCCATGTGCAGGTACAGATAAAAACATACGTAAAAAAGCAGTACCCATTCCATGCTGCATTACATAGCCAATGTTTTCAACAGTGGCAAGACCCATACCCACCATTACACTGTACACAATACCATCATAGGGTTCATCAAATGTTTTTTTTGGAAACGCATACCAGCGCAGCATTAAATATTTACTCAACTCTTCGCTTAATGCAACAACGATGTAAGCAAATAAAGCAGTGAAAAGAATGGTTTGGCCTAAATACTGTTCCATTGGTTTAGTAGCAAATAACTGAATAAGAATTGCAGGTATTACACTCAGGCACCCCAGCAAAAAACAAACAATCAATTTTAATTTTGGCTCTCGGTTAAACTGATCTTTTAAAAAAACATAAAGACAAATAGCAATACCCGGCGCAATGGAAAGAGCAAGTAGTAACATAAGTAAAATTGTTATTTAAAGATAAAGATTCTGATATTGTTTTTAGGCAGACTTCATTTATTTTTAATTATGAAAAAAACGTATTTTCTTATTTACCTGTTCTGTTTTTTGATTTTTTCTAATCCATCAAAAGCTCAGGTGTTTGGTGGTAACCCTGCATCATTAAAATTTCAACAGATAAATACAGATACTGTACGTGTCATCTTTCCAAAATCATTAGAGTTTAAAGCAAGAGAAATTGTTTGGCTCACACATGAACTAACAAAGAATACACCTGCTCCGCTTGGAGGGAAGTTTAAGAAATTTAATATTGTATTGCAAAATCAAACAACAGAATCCAATGCGTATGTAGCTCCTGCTCCATGGCGCAGCGAATTTTTTATGATGCCCGATTTAAATAATCTTGCTCAAACATCTCTTTCATGGCATCAAACACTGGCAATACATGAACACAGGCATATACAGCAGTTTGCAAATTTTAAAAATGGGCCGCAGAAATTAGCAGGTGGAATATTAGGCCAAGAAGGGCAGGTATTATTAATGGGTGTTGCTGTTCCTGATTGGTTTTGGGAAGGTGACGCTGTTTGGCAGGAAACTGTAGCAACTAAGCAGGGCAGGGGTCGGTTACCTAATTTTTTTAATGCCTATCGTTCTTTATGGTTGGCAAATAAAAATTATACTTACTCAAAGCTGCGGAATGGTTCTTTACGAAACTTCGTACCTAATCATTATGATCTTGGTTATTTATTGGTGAATTATGGAAGCGAAAAGCATGGAGCAGATTTTTGGCAAAAAGTAACAACTGATGCGCTGAACTATAAAGGAGTTTTCTATCCATTTCAAAAAGCTGTGCAAAGACATTCTGCAACTAACTATAAAGAATTTGTAAATAATAGTTTTGCTTTTTATAAAAAGGAAATGCAGGTTAAAAACTTATCTGCTTTTGCTAATGCACAGGTAATTACAAGGCCCGTAAAAAATGCATTTACTCAATATCAGTTTCCGAATGTGCTGGATGATGGAACGATACTTACACTAAAATCAAGTTATAAAAATATACATAGTTGGGTTATAATTAAAGCAGATGGTTCTGAACAAAAGCTAAGAGTAAAAGATATTGCCGGTGATGCGTATTACTCTTACAAAAATAACACGGTGGTATATACTGCCTTTGAGCCAAGCGCCCGGTGGGGATGGAAGAATTATTCTGTACTTAAAATCTGGAACATACAAACAAATGAAGTGAATCAGGTAAGTGTTAAGTCAAGATTGTTTATGCCAGATATTTCTGATGATTTAAAAACAATAGTTGCAGTGCATATAGGCACAGATATAAAAAATGAGTTACAGATGATTACTATTGATACTAAAGATTCTGTAACAATCCCCAATAAAAATAATTATCTCTACACCTATCCAAAGTTTACGACAGATGACAAAGCAGTAATCAGTGCAGTAAGAAATGATAAGGGTGAAATGACACTCGCTGAGACAAATCTTAAAACTTACGAAGAGGAGTTACTGTTTCCTTTTATAAATACACCTATTGGTTTTGTGCAGGTGTTTGGCGATAGTATTCTGTTTTCTGCTGCTGAGAAGGAAACCGATGTTTTGTATTTATTTAACAGAAAAGAAAAATATTTATATAAAATTGCTTCCTTGCCTAATGGAAATTATCAAGCCACAATTGACAAAACAACCAACAGCTTGTTATGGAATAGTTTTAGCGCTGATGGCGTGATGCTTTTAAAGCATCCATTGCAATTGCAAAAAATTGAAACGCTTCAGCCTTTGGCAGATTTGTATTTTTCTCCAAAGGCAAAAGCCGGGTTTAAAGATGTATTAAATAATGTACAAGCACATGCAGGGGAAATGAAAAAATACAAACTCTCCTTTAACCTAATAAACATACATAGCTGGCGGCCATCTATTTCAGAATCAGAATATGGGGTTACTTTTTTTGGAGAGAACGTATTGAATACTTTTTCAAGCGAATACAATTATACTTATAATAGAAACGAAGGTTTTCATAAAACAGGGATCACTATTTTATACGGTGGATTGTTTCCTGTGCTATCTGCCGGTGCATCTCAAACATTTAACAGGAGTGATTTTATAAATGCAGATACAACCATTACATGGAATGAAACCAACGCAAATTTTGGTATTTCTATCCCTTTAAATTTAACAAAGGGTAAAATATTTAAAAGCTTTTCATTTTTAAGTTCATTCAATACAGAGCAGTTGCAATACACAGGCACTGCCAAAAAATTCATTAAAAATGAATCATTTAATTATATCAGTTCATCGGTAAGTTTTTTAAATCAAAGCCAGCGGGCAAGGCAGCATATTTATCCAAGATGGGCACAAAGCTTTCGGGTGCAGTACAAAAGAACTGTAGACGGCAAGTTTGGAAATCAATTTTTGGCAAACACTAATTTTTATTTTCCTGGGATGTTTACCAACCATAACTTACTTCTTTCGGCATCTATTTTTTCAAGAGACACCATCAGGGGCAGTAAGTTTACAAACAGCCTTGTATTTGCCCGAGGGTATAATGCCATTAATTTCCCCAGAGCGTGGAGAGTGAGTGTAAATTATCATTTCCCTATTGCGTATCCTGAATTTGGAATTGGAAATATGATTTATTTTTTGCGCATCAGAGCCAATACTTTTTTTGATTATACAAAAGGAAGAAGTTTACGTACCGGTAATACATTTCCTTTTAAAACAGCTGGCACTGAAATTTATTTTGACACAAAAATCTGGAATTGGTTTGAAGCCAGTTTTGGTTTCAGATACAGCCGTTTGCTTGATATAGATCGTATTGATCCCGGGAGAAATGCCAATCAGTTTGAAATTGTACTGCCGGTGGATTTGTTTTAATTAACTACAAGTTTTACATCTGGCGCACGGAAGAAATTACCTTGCTTGTCTCTTACAATTAAATCGGTAATGATCAGTTCGTCGCCAGCTTTAATATTTTCATATAAATATTTGCGCCATTGTTCAGTAAGTGTAGGTGCGTTTCGGATTTGTACCGAGTTGGTATTAAACCGGGTTTTTACTTCCCCGCTTTGCTCATCTTCATACCTGTCTTTACTTTTATAAAGTATAATGAACCTTGAAATGCTGTAACGGGTTTTCTTAATATCTATTACCCAAACTGCTGAATCAACAATGTTTAAAACGGATTCTAATGGCAATGAACCACCTTTTGTTGTACTCCAAAAAGAAGTTAGTTGCGGTGGAGTTAATGTAGCCGCAGGTTTTTGCTGTGCATGGTTTTGTAAACTGCAGGCAAGAAAAATACAAATGAAAAGTTGTTTGAGCATTGTTTTAATCAGGTATAGTACTATAACGCAGCAAGGCTTTCTTCTATTGCTTTCATCTTTGCTTCTGCATCGGCTTTCTTTTTTCGTTCAGCATCAATCACATCATCTTTTGCATTTTGAACAAATTTTTCGTTGCTTAATTTCTTTTCTACGGATAGTAGAAAACCTTTGAGATAATCCAGATCCTTTAGCAATTGTGCTTTTTGCGATGTGTTATCAATTGGATTATCTGTATCAATATAAAATTTATCTGCCTGCACTACGGCAGAAATAGAAGCAGCAACAGGCGAGGTTACATAAGAAATACTTTCTGCATTTACCTGCTTACAAAGAATAGATTCAATTTGCTGATAGCTTTTTTTATTCGTTGTTTCAATAGAAAGCTTTATGGTTTCTTTTGGTTTTATTAGATTCTTCACCCGAATATCTCTCAGCGAACTGATTACTTGCTTCAGCAATACAGCGGTTGCAAGTAATTCTTTATTTGGCAATTCAATCGGCTTCATTTGTTTTATAGTAAGATCATCACCATCCTTACTTACTCTCAACTCATGATACATTTCTTCTGTAACAAAAGGCATGAACGGATGAAGCAGTTGCAACAACTCTTCAAAGTAGTCAACTGTTTTATTGTAAACCTCAGCATCAATCGGTTGTTCAAAACCAGGCTTTACCCATTCTAAATACCAACTGCAGTAATCATCCCATATCAATGAATAAATTGTTTTTAATGCTTCGCTCAGCCTGAATTCTTTAAATAAAATTTCCAGTTCGGTTTTTACTTCATTTAATCGGTTATCAAACCAATCAACCGCAAAACTATTGGCTATCGGCTGCTGACTATTGCCTTGTCTTGCTTCCCACATCTTTACAAGCTTTAAAGCATTCCAAAGTTTATTGATAAAAAAACGCCCCTGTTCATTACCACTTTCATCCCACATTAAATCATTACCTGCGGGTGAAGAAATCATGATTCCAAAACGAACAGCATCTGCACCGTCTTTTTCAATCATTTCCAATAGATCAGGAGAGTTGCCCAAGCTCTTACTCATTTTCCTTCCCAGCTTATCTCGTACAATTCCGGTAAAATAAACTTCCTTAAATGGAATTTCTTTTTTGTATTCCATGCCTGCCATAATCATACGTGCCACCCAAAAGAAAATAATTTCAGGTGCTGTTACTAATGTATTTGTTGGGTAATAATATGCTGCTTCTTTATTGCCGGGATTGCTGTAGCCTTTAAATACTTCAAAGGGCCATAGCCAGGAAGAGAACCAGGTATCTAAGCAATCTTCATCCTGTGTTAATTGAGCATTGACAATTGAAAATTGCTCATTGAACATTTTTTTTGCTTGCTCTTCTGTTGAGGCAACAACAAATCTTCCTTCCTCATCATACCATGCTGGTATTCTATGCCCCCACCATAATTGGCGGCTAATGCACCAGTCTTTAATGTTTTCCATCCAATGCCTGTAAACATTTTTAAATTTTGACGGATAGAATTTAATATCTTCATTCATTACTACATCCAATGCCGGGCCGGATATTTTTTTCATATTCACCCACCATTGCAAACTCAATCTGGGTTCAACAACTGCATCCGTACGTTCGCTATAGCCCACTTCACTGGTATACTCTTCTGTTTTTAATAAAAAGTCTTTTTCACCCAGTTCTTTTACAATTTTTTTTCTTGCTTCAAAACGTTCTTCACCTATATAAATCTGTGCATCTGCATTCAGCGTTCCGTCTTCATTAAAAATATCAACAACTTCAAGATTATGTTTTTGCCCGAGTTGATAATCGTTCATGTCATGAGCTGGTGTAACTTTCAATGCACCTGTTCCAAATTCCATGGTTACATAATCATCTGTAATGATGGGGATGCGGCGGTTGATTAAAGGCACAAATGCAAACTTGCCGTGCAGGTGTTTGTAACGTTCATCTTTGGGGTGCACACAAATAGCTGTATCGCCCATAATTGTTTCAGGACGAACTGTTGCTATAGTTATGAAGTTTGTATTACTGCCATCGGCCATCGGCGAATCATCAACTTCAATTAAGTATTTTAGATAATACAGTTTTTGCTTGGTTTCTTTACGTATCACTTCTTCATCGCTCAAAGCAGTTTTTGCTTTTACATCCCAATTGATCATGCGCTTACCACGGTAGATGTATCCTTTGTTGTATAAATCAATAAATACATTGATTACAGATTTATAATAAGCAGGATCCATAGTAAAACTGGTTCTGTCCCAGTCGCAACTGCATCCCATTTTTTTAAGCTGCTGTAAAATTATGCCACCATATTTTTCTTTCCACTCCCAGGCATAGCTTAAAAAATCCTCTCTGCTGAGCGATGCTTTTTGAATGCCTCTTTCTCTTAGCATCTGTACCACTTTTGCTTCTGTTGCAATTGATGCATGATCTGTACCCGGAACCCAGCAGGCATTTTTACCCATCATCCTTGCACGGCGAATTAAAATATCCTGTATGGTATTATTAAGGCAATGGCCCATGTGCAATACACCGGTTACATTGGGTGGAGGAATAACTATTGTGTAAGGTTCCCGTTCATCAGGTGTACTGGAAAAGTATTTTTTTTCAATCCAATGCTTATACCATTTTTCTTCTGATGCTTTGTGTTCAAAGTTTTTGCTCAACTCCATAAAGTCTGTATGGTCTATTTAGATGATGTATCCTGTTTCAATAATAGCTGCAAAGTTAATGTAAAGGAAAGTTGTACTCTTTCTGATAAAAAAGAAAACCCCGGCATTTGCCGAGGTAAACTTATAAAAGAAATTGAATTAATTACTTCTCATTTGTTCCATTAGCAGGAATATTAAAGAGAGCAGCTATTTGATTATAACTCATAGCTTTTACTTGGCTAATAGTATAACCAGTAGCAGGGCCACTTGTAAAACGTCCACCAGCAGTTCCACCGGGAATAATTACATAGCGGTATTGACTATTTTCAAAACGTCCGTTTTCGGTAGCTGACCATGAGCCTAATTCTAAACGGGAAGCAAAATAAATTACACGGCCTGGTCTTAAAGCCTGATCTAATGTAATTGACCAATATACCGCAGTACCTGATAAAACAGTAGGTAAACTACTTGCAGCAGCAGCAGGGGTTTGTCTTAAGAACGATACTACAACACCTTGATCAACTATAGCAGTAGTAACTGAATTTGTAGCAATAAAACCTCTCCGACCGGCAGCTCCGGTAGTGTTTGCTCCACCAACATATAATCCAGCAGTATCTGCCCAGTTTGTAATTGTTAGCCAGCTTGAATAAATAACATTTGCTAAAGAACCAGCAGGGCCTACAGGACCAGCAGGGCCTGTTGCACCTGTTGCACCTGTAGCACCAACTGGACCGGCAGGGCCAATTGTACCTTGTGCACCTTGTGGGCCGTTAGGGCCTTGAATACCTTGTGGGCCAACAGGACCAGTATCACCTTCTTTACAGGCAGAAAATAAAAGAACAGAAAAAAATAAAGATGCGATTGCGAAAGATAACTTTCTCATAGCGTTTGTAGTTTTAGATGAGTAAAAATGTTTATAATACAATTAAATGTTTACAAGTTAAATACTAAGAAATTGGAATGATTTGTCAGGAGGATAGTAGAACGAATAAGCAATATAGATACGATTTAACAAAACAACAAATTTGAAACTGATTAATTTAAAATAACTGTGAATTTTTTTTCAAAGATTTCACTGAAAAAGAATTTTAACTTTATGCAGAGACGCTTTACACTTAGAACGTTTTTGCGAGCCTTGTTGTTTGGCGAAGCCCAGTCCCACCGATTCATCCGGCCGTGTAATCTAATCTAAACTTCGCTTCATATTTTTTGAAAATGACAAGTAGCATGTAAAGAAAAAAAGCCCAAAAGGGCTTTAAAATTTAGCGAATAATTTACTACGCACCATTGGTGCAAAAAAGTGTAAAAGTTCATTACATAGGCAACTCTTAACTAAAGAAAAGATAAGTTACAAGAGCAACTGCTGTAAAAAACACGATCACAAAAACAGTTTGTTTTGCTGACTCGCTTACTTGGGATTGTTTTGTTGACATATGATACCATTTAAAAATTACAAAATCTGGTTACAGATGAACGGATTTTATGAATTTTCAGGTATCGGATTAAGTAACGAGGGTCTCGAATAGAATTAATAGGGTAAAGCAAATGTAGTGTTGTTTTATAAATTAATCAAATTTTCCCCACTATTTTTGCCCATTAAATTTAAAAATGCTTTTTGCAGTTACAGATATTGAAACCACAGGCGGGCACGCTTCTGCCAATAGTATTACGGAGATTGCTGTACTTATTTACGATGGAAATGAGGTTGTGGAGCGTTTTGAAACTTTGGTTAACCCTCATCAGCCCATTCCACGGTTTATACAGTCGCTTACAGGCATTACAGATGAAATGGTTCAAGCTGCTCCCTCCTTTACTGAAGTTGCCCCCAAATTATTTGAATTGTTACAGGGAAAAATTTTTGTAGCACACAATGTAAATTTCGACTTTTCATTCCTCAATCATCAGTTATTAGAAATCGGTTATAAACTGCAATGTAAAAAGCTATGTACCGTAAGATATGCCCGTAAAATTTATCCTAAGCTTGCGTCCTACAGCTTGGGCAAGCTCTGTGCCCATTTTCAAATTCCGGTTTATAACCGGCACAGGGCGGGTGGTGATGCAAATGCCACTACTCAACTTCTTCAACTTTTATTAAAAACCGATGTAAACAATCATTTGCACACAATGCTTAACAGGCAATCAAAAGAACATTTTTTGCCTTTATATGTAAATAAGGAGCAAGTGGACGAACTGCCGCTTAATGCCGGAGTGTATTATTTTCACGATGTTAAAGACAAAATTATTTATGTGGGTAAAGCAAAGCAATTAAAGAAAAGAGTTATCAGCCATTTTTCTAACAACAAACCTACCAAACAAAAACAGGAGTTTTTACGCAACGTGCATAGAGTATCTTATAAACAATGCGGTACAGAATTAATGGCATCTGTATTTGAAGCAATTGAAATAAAACGTTTGTGGCCGCAATACAACAGAGCAATTAAAGGATTTGAACCCTCCTTTGGCTTATATACCTATGAAGATTCAAATGGCTATATTCGTATGGTTACTGACAGAAAGAAAAAGAATTTAAAAGCACTTTATACATTTAACAGCAAGTATGAAGGAGTATCCTTGGTTAAAAAAATGATAGCGGAGTTTCATTTATGCAGCAAATTATCTTTTATTGATACCGGTTCAACCAGTAGTTGCCAAAATGAACTATGTGGAGGTGCCTGCACAGGAAAACTCACAACAAAAGAATATAATAACCGGGTAAGTGCAGCTATCATTAGTTTACAAAAATCACTTCCATCGTATGCCATACGAGAACAGGCAGCACACCGCATTGATGATTGCTGTATTTTAATGGAAGAGGGGAAGTTTTATGGAATGGGGTATCTTAAAAAGAATGAAATTTTTGAAACAATTGATGCAATAAAGAAGCAACTGGAGCCTTATCCTGAGTATGAGTTTGTAAGAAACCTTGTACGGAATTATGCTATGCAGCAGCCAGATAAAGTGATGTGGTTTTAGAGTTCATAAAGCTACTTTACACATTTAATTTCTTTAAAAGCGTAAAATAAATTTGATTTTTCAAAGATCATGCAACATATTTGCATAGCAATGAAACAAACAACAAATAATCAGTGGTGGTGGCATACAAACTCTAAAGGGGTGCTGTAAAGCTATTGTTGTGATTATAAAATCATATTCAAACCCCGAATTATACTTCGGGGTTTTTTATTTTATTATCAGTCTTTACCTAACATGGAATTTATAATTTTTCGAATGATATGAAAAAAATTATTGTTAAAACAAGTTGTAAAAAAATGCTGGCAGATGTGTTTACACCTGTTGGTATTTATTTGCGATTGAGAGACCGGTTTAGAGATACCATTCTTTTGGAAAGTACTGATCATCATGCATCAGAAAATAGCTGGTCTTTTATCGGCATCAATGCTATTGCAGGTTTGGAAATTACTTCACTTGAAAGTTTGGAATACAAATTGCCCGGACAAAAACCTGAACGTTTACACATTACTAAAGCTGGCGATGTAACTGCTTATCTGTTTGATTTTATGAAACGGTTTGAAGTGAGTGGTGATTGCAAAGAAGCGGCATTTGCACAGGGGCTTTACGGATATACTACTTATGATGCAGTACAATTTTTTGAAAACATAAAACTGAATGGCAAACAGATAGCACAAAATGAAATTCCGTTAATGCGTTACCGCCTCTATCAGTATGTTATAGCAATCAATCATTATAAAGATGAATTGTTTATTTGCGAAAACATATTGAAAGATGTTGAAAGTGAATTGCCATTGCTGGAAAGCCTGATTCGCAGTAAAGATGTTCCCGTATTTCCTTTTGCCATAAAAGAAACAGAAAGCTCTAATGTAACGAATGAAGCATTTATAGAAATGGTGAAGAAAGGAATTGCAAGTTGCATGCGTGGCGATGTATTTCAGATTGTATTGAGCAGGAGATTTCAGCAAAGTTTTACCGGTGATGAATTGAATGTATATCGTGCATTACGAAGTATTAATCCATCGCCTTATTTATTCTTTTTTGATTATGGAGATTATAAGCTGATGGGTTCTTCACCTGAGTCACAAATCATCATTAGCAATGGTAAAGCTGTTGTACATCCAATTGCCGGAACATTCAAAAGAACTGGTGATGATGAAACAGACCAGCGGGAAGCAGAACGATTATTAAAAGATGCCAAAGAAAATGCAGAGCATGTAATGCTGGTAGATCTGGCAAGAAATGATTTGAGCCGTGTGTGCGACGATGTTTCAGTCGCACATTATAAACAGGTGCAGTATTACAGTCATGTAATTCATTTGGTGAGTGAAGTAACGGGCAAGGTCAGGCCAAATTCAAATCCTTTTGAACTGCTGGCTAAAACTTTTCCTGCCGGCACATTGAGCGGTGCACCAAAAATAAAAGCCATGCATTTGATTGACGCTTACGAATCTACCACAAGAAATTATTATGGTGGTGCGCTGGGTTTTATGGGTTTTGACGGAAGTTGCAACCATGCTATTATGATCCGTACATTTTTGAGTAAGAACAACACTTTGATTTACCAGGCCGGAGCAGGTGTAGTAGCCGCAAGTAACCCGGAAAGTGAATTGCAGGAAGTGAATAATAAATTAGGAGCGTTAAAAAAAGCAATTGAATTCGCAGAAAGCATTCGGTAATAGTTAATGGTTCATTGTTCATAGATGAGCTTACTGCTATGAACCATCAACCATGACCCATGAACAAAAAACAAAATGAAAATACTAGTATTTGATAACTACGATTCATTCACCTACAATCTGGTTCATCTGGTTGAAAAGATTACACATGTAAAAGTGGATGTATACCGCAATGATCAGATTCCATTGGAGAAAGTAAAGGAGTATGATAAAATTATTTTATCGCCCGGACCCGGTATTCCGGAAGAAGCAGGATTGTTATTGCCCTTGATTAAAGAATATGCAGCAACAAAATCTATTCTTGGTGTGTGTTTGGGGCATCAGGCAATTGGACAGGCGTTTGGAGGAATCCTTACAAACTTAAGTACAGTATATCATGGTGTAGCTACCCCAATTAAAATTCAAAATTCAAAAAACAAAAAACAAAATGGGGTGTTGAATGAATTGCCCAATGAAATTGAGGTGGGGCGTTATCATTCATGGGTAGTTAGTCAAGAAGGGTTTCCGGCTGAGCTGGAGATTACTGCAGAAGACGAAACCGGAATGATCATGGCATTGCAGCATAGAACATTGGATGTGCAGGGTGTACAGTTTCATCCCGAGAGTGTGTTAACTCCATTAGGAGAAACGATTATGAGGAATTGGTTGAAAGTCTGAACCATGATTTTTTACGATTTAACAGATTAAGCTGATGGAATATAAATATGCTGACATAACGGAAAAAATTATTAAAGCAGCTATGAATGTACATAGTGCTTTGGGAAATGGATTTCAAGAAGTAATCTATCAGCAGTCACTTGAAATTGAATTTGAACTATTGAATATTAAATTCGGACGTGAGGTTAGTATTCCTGTTTTTTATAAGAGCGTTCAAATTGGAGAAAGAAGAGTAGATTTTTTGGTTGAAGAAAAAATTAGTGTAGAATTGAAAGCCTTAGTGGCTCTGGAAAATGTTCATTTAGCACAAGCAAAAAATTATTTGGAAGCTTTTAATATAGAAGTGGGTCTTTTAATCAATTTTGGTTCTACCAGTTTGCAATTTAAAAGACTCTATAACAATAAATATAATCTGGTTAATCAAAAAAATCAGTCATAATTCCGGTTCAGACAATGAAAAAAATATTACAACTTTTATTTGAACATAAAACACTTTCCCGCCAGCAAGCTTATGAAGTTTTGCTCAAAATTGGCAAAGGTGATTATAATGAACATGAGATTACTGCTTTCATGACGGTTTATCTTATGCGCAGCATTTCCATTGAAGAACTGCAGGGTTTTAGAGATGCATTAATGGAACTGTGTGTACCGGTTGATTTAAACGGGCATAAAGTTTTAGATATTGTGGGCACGGGAGGCGATGGAAAAAATACATTCAATATTTCTACACTGGCTTGCTTTATTGTTGCTGGTGCAGGTCAAAAAGTTGCCAAGCATGGAAACTACGGCGCATCATCTATTAGTGGAGCAAGTAACGTAATGGAGCAATTGGGTTATAAATTTTCCAACGACAATGAAAAGTTGAAACTTGAAGTGGAAGAAGCCGGTATCTGTTTTATGCATGCACCATTGTTTCATCCTGCATTAAAAACAGTTGGGCCAATTAGAAAAAATTTGGGAATGCGTACGTTCTTTAATATGCTTGGGCCAATGGTGAATCCGGCAAATCCTGCTTTTCAATTAGTAGGTGTGTTTAATTTAGAAATGGCAAGAATTTATAATTATCTGTTGCAAGAAACTGAAAAATCGTTCACTATCATTCATAGCTTAGATGGTTATGATGAAATTTCATTAACGAATGATACCAAGGTTATAACCAATGAAGGTGAAAGTGTAAAAACCCCTGAGCAGTTGGGAAAGCGAATGGTGCAGCAAACAGATATACAAGGAGGAGCTACCGTTGAAGAATCTGCAAAAATTTTTAAATCTATTTTAAGTGGCGAAGGAACTTGGGCGCAAAATGCTGTTGTGTTGGCCAATGCAGCAATGGGCTTATTTTGTACAGGTAGCTATGGTACTTATGAGGATGCCTATAATGCAGCAGTTGAAAGTTTGGATAGTGGAAGGGCAAATGAAGTGTTAAAGAAGTTGGTACAAATGAATAGTTGATAAAGAAATTGTATGAATATTTTAGAAGCAATCATAGCAAGAAAAAGAATTGAAGTAGAAGAACGCAAGGTTTTGATGCCAGTTAAAGAATTGCGTAACAGCGAACTTTATGCAAGACCTGTACATTCATTAAAGCAATTTTTATTGGATGAAACAAAAACAGGAATCATTGCAGAATTCAAACGTCGTTCTCCCAGTAAAGGAAGCATAAATGAACATGCAGATGTGGTGGAAGTAACAAATGCTTATGCAAACAATGGCGCTTCCTGTCTGAGTGTATTAACAGATGAACTATTCTTTGGCGGAAGTACAGATGATTTGATAAAAGCAAGAATCAATCAAATTCCCATTCTGCGGAAGGATTTTATAATTGATGAATATCAAATAGAAGAATCGAAGTCAATGGGTGCTGATGTGATACTTCTCATTGCAGCTTGTTTAACACCAAATGAAGTAAAACATTTGGCAGCTTATGCAAAACAGTTGGGTTTGGAAGTATTGCTGGAACTTCATGCAGAAAATGAACTGGAACATGTTTGCAATGAAACAGAAATCATCGGCATTAACAACAGAGATCTTAAAACATTTAAAGTAGATATTGATCGTAGTTTACGAATGGCAGAACAAATTCCTGCCGGTAAACTAAAAGTGGCAGAGAGCGGTATCAGTTCGGTTGAAAATATTTTGCTTTTTAAAAAGCATGGCTTCAAAGGATTTTTAATTGGTGAGAATTTTATGAAAGAAGAAAATCCAGGGGAAGCATTTGGTAAATTTGTGAACGAATTAAAACTGAAAATTTAAAATAAGAAAGAATGAACATTAAAGTTTGTGGAATAACACAAGTAAAACAGGTGCAACAGTTAGAAGGATTGAACATTGATTTTGCCGGATTCATCTTTGATAAAAACTCTCCACGCTATGTAGTTGGTAAGCTCGATGGAAAGCAAATTAAAAATGCTGACTACGATTTAAAAAAAGTGGGCGTGTTTGTAAATCCATCTTACAGCAACATTCTCGATGCTATTGAAGAATATGGATTAGATGTGGTACAGCTTCATGGTGAAGAAACCCCTGAGTTTTGCAGTGACTTGAATGAAGATGTAGAAGTAATTAAAGTTTTTCATGTAGATGCTGATACAAAATCTATTGACGAGATGGTAGCGCCTTATGATGAGGCATGTGATTATTATTTATTTGATACCAAGACTGCAACTGCAAAGGGTGGAACAGGTAAGCAATTCGACTGGAGTATTTTGGAGAAAAGTAAAATTGAAAAACCATTTTTCATTAGCGGTGGAATAGGGGTAAGTGATTTACCAAAAATTAAAGCATTTAAACATCCTGACTTTTATGGTGTTGATATTAACAGCAAAGTAGAAAGTGAACCGGGTGTAAAAGATATGAGTTTAGTGTTGCAATTTAAGGTGGGGATGAAGTAAGTTAGTAGTACGTCTTTGCGAGCCATAGCAGGAACTTAAGAATTTCAGAAATATTTATGGCGAAGCAATCTTCATTTAATAAATAGATTGCTTCCCGTCTTATAACCCCGGAAGGCGTGCCTCGCAATGACGTTAACGATTGCTTTTGCTGATTGGCAATATAATTAAAGCAAAGCGTATGAGAATTAAAGTTTGCGGTATGACCGACCTGCAACAAATGCATCAACTTGGTGAAATGGGTGTTGAGTTTGGATGAATGATCTTTTATCATAAGAGTTCACGGTTTGTGCTGAAGCATTTGAATGGCGAAATGGTAAAACGTGCCAAACTGAAAGTGTATAAAGTGGGGGTGTTTGTAAATGCATCGTATGATGAAATACTGAATCATGTTGAGAATTTCGGTTTGGATATGGTGCAGTTGCATGGTGATGAAACACCGAGGTTTTGTGAACAGGTGAGCAATTACATTCAAACCATTAAAGCATTTCGGATTGGAGAGGATGAAAATATTCCCTGGAAGGTGAAGGATTATTATGATAGCTGTGATATGTATTTGTTCGATACTCTCGGTGCAGGATATGGCGGCACAGGAAAGAAGTTTAACTGGGAGATGCTGAAAGAAACGACTGTAAACAAACCGTTCTTCTTAAGCGGCGGTATTGAACCGTCTGATGCAGCAGCTATTAAGTTATTTGCTAAGGATGAAGCAGCAAAGAATTTATTTGCACTGGATGTGAACAGTAAGTTTGAAATAAGTCCCGGTGTAAAGGATATGAATTTGGTGAAGAGGTTTGTGGCGGAGGTGAGATGGTAGAGTCTGCGGATATTATATGCATAGTAGAGAAGTTAAAATGAAAGTCGAAAAGTAAAATGGAAAAACAAAATGCTGTTTTCTTGTTTGGTGCTGGTGCAACAATTGCATGGGGCGCTCCATATACTTCAGACTTAACAGAATTGGTTCGAACCTCAGGTTTTTATACACTTGATAATAAAACTCGAATAACTGAATATATTTATCAAAGGCTACTTGATAATGGCTTTGCCGAAAAAGATGTAAACTTCGAAACGATTATTAGTGTTATTGAGGAATTGATTGTTTACTATTCTGACTTTGACAGTAGTAATCAGACCCCTTCTATTACTCGTTGTTTTTTAGAGTCGAAAGTTGAAAAAGATATTTTCAACTTTTCAATTAGAGGTGGGGAGAGGGTTCATGGGTTTCAAATTGATGTTCCGGCAGGCAAAGAATATCTTATGTCTAAAAGAGCCTTGAATCATGAAACGCCAAAGCAATTTTTTTTAATGCATCTGTTGGGGTTGTTGTTGACGGAAATAAGTGATAGGATTTCAGACTATGCATACCAAACAGAGGGGCATTCTGTGATTGATGATACAAGCTCTATCTCAAAGTCTTTTTGTGCCTGGATGACTGATTTATCTGAAACCAATGTTTTGAAATTATATACTTTGAATTATGAAAGACTATTCAAAATATTATTAGAAAGGAAAGGGATACGGTTGTTTGAAGGATTTGATGCTGGAGAGAATGTTGAGATTGGAAAAATCCTAAGGGCAGATATTCCCAAAATACTTAATGAGTCAACTTGTAATGTTCATTATAATTTACACGGTTCAGCTTTTTGGGACGTAAGAAATTTAGATGACAACCAACTTTCGAACCCAGAATTAGTATTGAATTATGGCCTTGTATTACCAGTTAACAATGACCCAGCCATGCTGCAAGTAGAAAAGGGGAAGAGTCTCTTGGTTTCAAATATTATTACAGGTTACCAGAAAAGCCAGCGGTCTATGTTATCCCCATTTAAGCAAATGCAATTTGCTTTTGATAGGGATTGTTGTAATGCCAATAGAATTTATATTGTAGGATATTCTTTTGGAGACGAGCACATTAATCAAGCAATTAAAATAGCAATTAGGTTCAACGAAAATGTTCAGATAATAATAATTGACCCATCATTTGATGAAAAGAAAATGGATGAACTATTGTTATTTAACTTTTTTTCATTTAAAAATTCTGGATTGAACAATTTAAAGCCAAAAAAAGTAGTTAAAAATATTTACAGTTATTTTGAAAACTCTTTTATTGTTTTCAATCAAACCTTTAGTGAATTCCTTGAGATGGCTATGAACCCAGAGTTTATTTTTATGGAAAAAAGAATGCTTAATAGAATTGCCAAGCGATGAAAGGATTGCGACGCAAGGGTCGATGCCATTAAAACAAAAGCTGGTATCAAAAAATTTATAACATGACAACGACACAAACATATCAACAACCTTCTCTACAAGGTTATTACGGAAAATTTGGAGGGGCTTATATTCCTGAAATGCTGCATCGCAATGTGGAAGAACTGCAGAGCCGTTACATAGAAATTATGTACGAAGCAACTTTTCAAAAAGAGTTTCGAGCATTGCTAAAAGATTATGTCGGCCGACCCACACCGTTATTCTATGCACAACGATTGAGCAAACAATTTAATACTAACATTTGGTTAAAGCGTGAAGATTTATGTCATACAGGTGCACATAAAATAAACAACACGGTTGGACAAATTTTATTAGCCGAACGTTTGGGTAAAAAAAGAATTATTGCAGAAACAGGAGCAGGTCAGCATGGAGTGGCAACGGCAACAGTGTGTGCATTAAAAGGTGTGGAGTGCATTGTGTACATGGGCGAAAAAGATATTGAACGCCAGGCGCCGAATGTGGCACGTATGAAAATGCTGGGTGCAACAGTAATTCCGGCTGTGAGTGGAAGTAAAACATTGAAAGATGCAACCAATGAAGCCATTAGAGATTGGATTAATAATCCCAACGATACACATTATATTATTGGTTCTGTAGTTGGCCCACATCCGTATCCTGATATGGTGGCGAGGTTTCAGAGTGTGATCAGTGAAGAGATGCGCTGGCAGTTAAAAGAAAAAACAGGTAACGAATTACCAACGCATGTAATGGCATGTGTAGGTGGTGGCAGTAATGCAGCGGGTGCGTTTTATCATTTCTTAGATGAGTTGAGTGTACAGTTGATTGCAGTGGAAGCAGCAGGGCATGGTGTGAACAGTGGAATGAGTGCAGCTACTACACAACTTGGTAAGCCGGGTATTTTGCATGGCAGTAAAAGTTTGTTGATGCAAACAGCAGATGGACAGGTAACAGAACCACATAGTATTTCGGCGGGTTTGGATTATCCGGGCATTGGCCCCATGCATGCACATTTGTTTGAGAGTGGCCGTGGTATTTTTTTAAGTGCAACAGATGAAGAAGCGTTGGCTGCTGCATTTGAAGTGAGCAAGATGGAAGGAATTATTCCGGCGTTGGAAACAGCACATGCGTTTGCAGTGTTGCATAATTATAAATTCAAATCAGATGATCAGGTGATTATTTGTTTGAGTGGAAGAGGAGATAAGGATTTAGCAATGTATATGAAGTATTTATAAAAGTAGGCCACGAAGACACTAAGACATAAAGGAACACGAAGTTTTCTTTGTGCATCATAGAGCCTTGGTGTCTTAGTGGCAAATAAAATTATGAGCAGAATAAAAAAACTATTCGATACGAAACACAACCGTATTCTTAACGTCTATTGCACCGCAGGCTATCCGCATTTAACTAGCACTTTGGAAGTAATGAACGCATTACAAAATAATGGAGCCGATATAATTGAACTCGGTATGCCATATAGTGATCCGTTAGCAGATGGTCCTGTAATACAGAATAGCGGTTTAGTTGCGTTGGCAAATGGCATGACGATTGGAACCTTATTTGCACAAATAAAATATGCACGGAAAGAAATTAATGTGCCGATTATTTTAATGGGCTATATGAACAATGTGTTGCAATATGGTTTTGAAAAATTCTGTGCTTCAGCAGCGGCAGTTGGTGTTGATGGATTGATTCTTCCTGATTTGCCCGAGTACGAATTTGAAACAGAATACGGTGCCATCATCAAACAACACGGATTGGATTTTATTTTTTTGGTTACACCGGAAACAAGTGATGAACGAATTAATAAATTAGATAGTTTAAGCACTGGTTTTTTATATGCTGTTTCTTCATCATCCACAACCGGAAGTGATAAAAACATGACAGATGTGGATTCTTATTTACAAAAGCTGCAAAGCATGCAATTAAAAAATCCGGTTTTAGTAGGATTTGGAATTAAAGACAAAGAGAGTTTTGATAAGGCATGTGCACATGCAAACGGAGCAATTATTGGAAGTGCTTATATTAAATCATTGGAAAATAGTAAAGACGTATCAGCTACAACAAAAGAATTTTTAGAAGGAGTGTTGAAATGAATTTAGCAATTGTAAAATACAACGCCGGAAATATTCAATCAGTGCTTTTTGCATTGGAACGCCTTGGACTTACAGCTAAGGTTACAGATGATGCAGATGAATTATTGAGTTCAGATAAAGTCATTTTTCCGGGAGTGGGAGCAGCAAGAAGCGCCATGGATAGTTTGAAAGAAAAAGGATTGGATACGGTTATTAAGAACCTGAAACAACCGGTGCTGGGCATTTGTGTAGGAATGCAGTTGTTGTTTGAACATTCGGAAGAAAGTGATACTGAATGCCTCTGTATTATTCCAGCAAGGGTGAAGTTATTTCAAAGTGAACTCATCAGCCCTGATATCCCCATCAAAGTACCGCAGGTTGGCTGGAATAATATTTATAATTTGAAGACTGATTTGTTTGAAGGCGTACCCGAACATAGCTACATATATTATGTGCATAGCTATTATGCAGAAATGAATCCGTATTGCATCGCCACTTCCAATTATGGAATTGAATATTGTGGAGCAGTTCAGAAAGATAATTTTTACGGTGTTCAGTTTCATACAGAGAAAAGCGCAGAAGTAGGAGAGCAGATTTTGAAAAACTTTTTAGAATTGTAATATGCAAATTATACCAGCAATTGATATCATTGACGGAAAGTGTGTTCGTTTAACTGAAGGCGATTATTCACAAAAGATAATTTATAACGAACATCCTTTGGAAGTTGCCAAACAGTTTGAAGATGCCGGTTTGCAAAGATTGCATCTTGTTGACCTTGATGGTGCAAAAGCAGGTGCTGTAAAAAACTGGAAGGTGCTGGATACTATCGCCGGGAAAACATCTCTTATCATTGATTTTGGAGGCGGCATCAAAAATGAAGAAGATGTAAAGATTGTATTCAGCTCAGGTGCTGCGTTGGCTACGGTGGGAAGTATAGCAGTGAAAAATGAAGCACTCTTTGTAAGCTGGCTGCAACAGTTTGGTGCTGATAAATTTTTATTAGGCGCTGATGTGAAGAATGAAAAAATTGCTGTGGGCGGTTGGCTCGAAACAACCGATGTATGGATTTATGATTTCATTGAAAAATATATTGCTCACGGCGTTCAGCAAATCTTTTGTACTGATGTAAGTAAAGATGGTCGTCTCGAAGGCCCATCAACAGAACTTTATAAAAACATTATTCAAAAATTTCCTCAACTGCATTTTATTGCAAGTGGTGGTGTAAGTAGTATGAAAGATTTAGAAGAGTTGCAAAACATCGGCTGCAGTGCGGCAATTGTAGGAAAAGCAATTTATGAAGGAAGAGTTTCTTTAAAGGAACTTACACAATTCAACTGATCAGTTCCTGCTGAATCTCTTCTTTACAACCTCAAGTAATTGATACGCATCAGGGGTTAATTTCATTGCAAACATTCCCCCAATAAACAATATTGCAAATAAGCTGCTTCGGGTAATAATTCCCAGCCATCCATTACTATTTTGAAATAAATAATAACAAATAAAATATGTTGCTGCCGCCAGTGCCAAACTCAAAATTGTTTTGTTACTAAACGGTTGCAGTTTGTATTTGTACCATAAAAACCAAATGCGTAATGTATTGTAAATGGTAAAAGCAATTACATTGCTGTAAGCAGAACCAACAATTCCATATTGTTTAATAAGTAAATAATTTAAAGGAAGGAATAGTGCCAGTAAAATGATTCCGGTAAGAAATTCAAAACGCCAGTTGATTGAAGTGCCAATGATTTGTGCGTTTACTCCTGTTCCGGCATCAATAATGCGTGCAATGCCCAAAAAGAAAACAACCATCAAGCCTGCTTCATAATCTTTTTGAACATGCAACACGGCAAAAGCATCAGAAATATTAAGCCATATAACGCCAAAAATAAAAATACCTATCAGCAGCAGATTGATGGAAGTTCGTTTATAAATCCGTTCAATTTCAGGAAGGTTTTTATCTTTCCATGATTGCGATAAGATGGGTAGGGTAATGGCAACAATACTTCGCTGAGGCACCTGTATTAAATTTGCAACATAAGCTGCCAAACTGTAAACACCTGCATCAATAATTCCTTTGTCGCTTATACTTGCAATCATAATACTATCCGCCACCTGTGATAGCATAAGGATAATGGTTCCTCCGTAAACATAAGCAGAAAGTGCAGTTATTTTTTTACCGAATTTTTTACTTACCCGGCTTACAGAAAATGTAAACTTAAAATAGTTTCCTTTTATTAAAACAATCCCGATAATTACAGCAATTAACAGGTATTGGAATGAAAACAGTTTAATAAATGCATCAAACCTAATGATTGAAAAATAAAACAATACAATTAAAACAAATGTGAGGAAACGAAGTGTGAGTTCCTTTAAAAAATTTGGGAGTATTGTTCTCTTAAATATATTAGCATAGGCTTCAAAAAAAGAAAAAATCAAGATGCCAAAGCCAAATACAAAAATCCAATGGTAGTAATCTACAAACAGTAATGATTTTTCGCTGAATTTTCTTACAATCAACGGTTCAAAATACAAACCGCCTGCCAATACCAATAAAAATCCAAAAAGAGGTATTACAATTCCCCATGTATATAAATCATTTTCTTTTGTACTGAGGTTATCTTTGTAATAAGGGAAAAATTTGTAAATGGCTGACAATACTCCAAGCGATGCCACGGTAAACATGAGTTGCCCCACATCAAAAAACAATCTTGTAAGGCCATATTCTGCAGGTGTAAATGTACCGGAGCCGCTTTTAATAAACAACCACGTATTAACAGCTCCAATTAAAAACCCAACATAAATGACTATGCTGGAGTAAATGGCCTGTTTTCTTATTGTTCCCATACGCAGCCGAAGATATTACTTTAGCTTTTTGTAAGTAACATAAAAATTTTTATCCATTAACTTTTGTAAATCTTCACCTTCTTTAAAGTTGGTACGTATCTTCTGCCATTTTTCAGTAGCAAGCAGTAAGCCATACTTTGAATTGCTGTTTCCCGGCAGCAGAATGGGCATGTTAAATCCCGCAATGCAGTTACTCCATCGGTAATAAAGTGTTTGCATTCCGTTTACAGTTTCAAGATAATAATCCAATGTTGGTATTTGGGTGGTACGCAAATACTGGTCATACATCTTTGAAAGATTAAAACCTGTTCTTACAGAAATAAACTCTTCAATTTCTTTACTTGTAACTGTTTTGTACTTATACTTCTCATTCATATCCCGCAGCAGCGTTCTGAAAGCACTTTTATCACCAATGATTTGCCGTATCATGTGAATCATATTACTGCCTTTATAATACATATCGCCACTACCCTGATTGTTTAGATTGTATTTTCCAATAATGGGTCTGTCGTTTGCAATTCGTTTTCTGATGCCCTGCACATATTCATTGCCAGCGTCAGTACCAAAAACATAATCTGTATAAAGTGTTTCGCTGTAATTTGTAAATCCTTCATGCACCCACATATCAGCAATATCCTTGCTTGAAATATTGTTTCCAAACCATTCATGCCCGCTTTCATGTATTATAATAAAATCCCATTTCAATCCCCAGCCGGTTCCACTAAGATCAGTCCCCCTATATCCGTTTCCAAAATTGTTTCCGTAAGCCACAGCACTTTGATGCTCCATGCCCAAATAATTTGATTCAACTAATTTGTATCCATCTTCATAAAAAGGATAAGCAGCAAACCAGTATTCAAATGCATGCAGCATCGGTTTTACCTGCGTAAATTGTTTCTTCGCCTTATCAAGATTATAATCAAGTACATAATAATCCAAATCAAGCTTTCCGTTTTCACCCATTAATGTATCAGCAAAATGAACATACTTGCCCACATTCATAGTTATGTTATAAATGTTAATAGGTTTGGTTACAACCCATGTCCAGATTTTATTCCCATTGCCATCTGCAACTGTGCTTTTTAATCTGCCGTTAGAAACGTTCATCAATGTATCGGGTGCAGTAACACTTATTGATACGCCCAAATCAGGCTCATCGCTTTGATGATCTTTGCAGGGCCACCAAACACTTGCACCTAAACCCTGGCAGGCAGTTCCGATCCACGGATTTCCATTGGCATCTTTTTTCCAAACAATTCCTCCATCCCAGGGTGCTCTTAATGCAGGTTTAGGAACACCATGATACACAATTTTCAATTGATGCATGGTTGGGTCTGAAAGAATTGATTTGGGCAACCGTTTATTCGGCAGCTGAATAAACCATGCATCTCCATCTCTAACAAATGAAACAGCAATTCCATTTAAAAAAGCAGAATCAATAATAAGCGGATCCTGCAAATCAACCTGCATCCTTTTATTTATTTTTTTTGATGCCCTGAAAAAAATGGTATTGCTTCCGGAGATGGTAAAGTTTAAAAAGTTTGGTGTTACATGCAATTCATACTTCATTACATTCCACCATGCTCTTTCAGGAGTAACACTTCCACGCAATGTATCTTTTCTTGTAAACACCTGAGCTTGTAATGAATTTGTAAATAAATAAAACAGGACAATCAAAAAGGGTAAGAAATATTTATTTTTCACTGATATTCTATTTGAGCCTAAATTTAGAAGTAATTATTTATGATACTTGCTAAAACAAAAATAATTTTAAAGAATCTTTACAAGTGGCTATCACTGCTGTTGCTTTTTGTTGTTGTATCATCCTGTAATAAGGAAACAAAAAAAGACAAGAATTATTTTCATTATAACGAAACAACAGGTATTTCTTCGCTTGATCCTGCATTTGCAAAAAATCAGTCGAATATTTGGGCAGTACATCAACTTTTTTCTACACTGGTTGAAACAGATGAGCAGTTGCACATTGTTCCATCGGTTGCAAAATCATGGGAGATTAGTGAAAGCAGAACTCAAATAACATTTCACTTACGAAAGGATGTTTTTTTTCATGATAACAATGTATTCTTGAATGGAAAGGGAAGAAGAGTAGTGGCGCAAGATGTAGCTTATAGTTTTCAACGGCTCATGGATAAAAACACAGCAAGCCCAGGCGCCTGGATTTTTAATAAAAGGGTAGATGCTGCTACTGGTTTTGTTGCATTGAATGATTCTACGTTTCAAATTAATTTATTGCAGCCTTTTGTTCAAATTCTTGGCGTGCTAAGCAATGTGTATTGTTCAGTAATACCAAAAGAAGCAGTAGAAAAATATGGAAATAATTTCAGAAGCAACCCCGTTGGTAGTGGTCCTTTTCAGTTTAAAGTGTGGGAAGAAGGCCAGGCATTGATACTTACCAAAAACAAAAATTATTTTGAAATCGACAGTACAGGTAACAGGCTTCCTTATCTTGATGGCATCAAAGTTTCTTTTTTAGACAACAAAGCATCTGAGTTTTTAGAGTTTAGGCAAAAACGACTTGATTTCATAAATGATATTGACGCTTCGTTTAAAGATGAGGTGCTTACAAAAAACGGAATGCTTAGAGATGAATGGAAAAATAAAATTATTCTCAACAAGCATCCCTATCTCAATATTGAATACTTGGGAATTTTAGTTGATGAAAATAATCCGCTTGTTAAAAATTCTCCATTAAAATTAAAAGCGGTTCGTCAGGCAATCAATTATGGGTTTAATCGAAAAAAACTAATGCTCTACTTACGTAATTCAATTGGCACAGCAGCAGAAAGTGGTTTTATTCCTATGGGTTTGCCCAGCTTTGATACTATAAAGGTTAAAGGATACAATTACAATCCACAAAAAGCAAAACAATTATTAAAAGAAGCAGGATTTTCTACTGCCAATCCTCCACCCATTATTAAATTACTAACCATTCCTATCTATGCTGATTTAGCAAGTTATATTGCCCGTGAGTTAGAGGAAGTGGGTTTAAAAGTACAGGTAGAAGCTATACAAAAAAGTTTATTACTTACACAAACTGCAAAAAATCAAGCTTTGTTTTTTCGTGCAAGCTGGATAGCAGATTATCCTGATGCTGAAAATTATTTCAGTGTGTTTTATAGTAAAAACCCATCACCACCTAATTATACTCGTTATAAAAATGAAATTTTTGATGCATTGTATGAGCAATCAACCAAAGAACCAAATGACTCACTCCGGTATATACTTTATCAAAAAATGGATCAATTGGTAATGAATGATGCTCCCGTAATTCCTGTTTGGTATGATATGGTGATTCATTTGGTGCAACTGAATGTACAGAACTTTAAACCCAATTCATTAAACTGGCTGGAGTTAAGAAAATTAAAATTCAGGTAAATTTACGAATTGATTTTTCGTTTTTTTACGTGTAAAAAAATGTTTTTTCCGTAAATACTGAAATTTTTAGGTGTTTCCCTTGCATAACTAAGGGTTACTATTTAGGTTTGTACTGTTGTTCGAAATGTTATAGCACATAAGAACAAACGTACCTAATAACTTAACTAAACAGTACCTGTCATGAAAACGAATGTAGATTTACCTAGCGTAAAAATAATTCTTATATTTCTTTTATCATTTTTTTTACAATCAGCCCTTTTCTCTCAACCGGATTATAAATTTACTTCCCGCATTCATGAGTCTGGACCAAATTTACAGGTTGGTGCAATGTATTTGTATCAAAATGTAAAAACAGGAGTTGATGCTCGGGTTACAATTATGAATCTAACAGGTGGTATAACAGTTAATGATATTGATGGATCAGGCGGATTTATAGATGCTCTTCAGCCCATTATAAATGTACCAGCCTATTCTAATGGTTATGTAGAAATGAAAATTGATTTTTATCAGTCTGGAACATTGAATCCATCGGTTCAAACTGAATTGCCAATAACTCCAATTGATGTGGACGGACAAATGTACACAGGAATGCCTCTTTATGAGTACGACGAAATTTATGTAGAAACAGGATATACAATGTTTCAGTTAACTGGTGGCCAGTTAAATATGACAATGAACAATAAATGGGTTAGGGGAAAGAACAATGCAGCAATTGATTATCCAGGAATTGATACAACTCAGCGTTCTGTTATGTTTACTACTGTAAACGGAGGAGTAAGTACACTCACTGTAAGGGTAGGAGCAGAAAACACATCTTCAACCAATACATCCAGATTAAGAAGCTTATACTTTAAAAAATTTATTTATTCAAATCATGGCATTCTTTCATATAATTCACTACTTAACTTCAGTGGCATTGCCACCAATAATAAGGTTGATTTGAAATTTGTCTTAGAATATCCTTTAAAAGTAAAACAGGTAATTATTGAAAAAGCCGGGATAGATCAAAAATTCCAAACTATTCAAGAAATTATAACTACAACATCAAAATCATCTTATGAAACACAGGATGTTTCAGCTGCTGGCACTTCATTTTACAGGTTAAAGCTTATCCATGAGGATGGTAAAATGATTTATAGTAATGTACTGCGTTTTGAAACTAAAAACACTAATGGTACTCGGCTTAAGGTATTTCCTTCTTTAGTACATGATAAAGTAACCATACAGTTACAAAACAATACTGCTGAAACGGCCACATTACAAATATTTGATTACAATGGCAAATCGGTACACACTCAGAAAATTAAAACACAGATCGGAATGCAGAATGTTACCGTGGATGGTTTAGACCAATTGGCTCGTGGAAATTATGTAGTTATTACCAGAGTTGGAAGTGAATTACTTCAACAAAAAATTATTAAACTGTAATGAATGCTTACCTGCTAAATCTTTTTTTTAGAGTTGTAATTATGATGGGTACTAACCCTTTAAAATTTCTCTCTCTCATGTATTTAAATAACAAAAGATCAATGAGTAAGCCTATAATGAACAGAGATATTGGTAACATATTTCAATAATTTATACTAGTAGTTGTAAAAAATCTTTTTGTACTTTAATATGCTGCACTAATTCTTACGCATCTTACTCTTAAATACTTTTTCAAACTTGTCAAGTTTTGGTTTTATTACATAGTAGCAATAAGGATTTGAATTCTTATTTAAGTTGTAATAATTCTGATGATAGTTCTCTGCTTCGCTATAATTTTTATAAGCTTCAATGGTTGTAACAATCGGTTTGCTGAATGCTCCACTTTTGTCCAAAGCTGCTTTGTATTGCTCAGCTTTTGCTTTTTGCTCTGCGTTATGATAAAACACAGCACTTCTGTATTGTGGCCCGGCATCATTTCCCTGTCTGTTTAAAGTGGTGGGGTCATGTGTTTGCCAGAAAATTTCAAGTAATTCATCAAACGAAATTTTTGCAGGGTCAAACACAAGTTGGGCAACTTCTGCATGTCCGGTTGTTTTACTTCCAATCTGTTCGTAAGTTGGATTGATCACATGTCCGCCGCAATAACCACTGGTTACTTTTAAAACTCCTTCCACCTGTTGAAACACAGCTTCCACACACCAAAAGCAACCTGCACCAAATGTTGCGGTATCAGTTTTTCCTTTTTCACCCGGCAAGCTTGTAAAGGCTGCTAAATTTTGATCGTCTGTATTCATAATTCTGTTTTTACCTTCTCCTGTAGCACAGGAAATTAATTGAAATGAGTTGGCTGCTATGCCAAGGCTTACTAATAACTTACTCCACATATGTTCTTGTTTTTATAGCGTGTTGCAATTTATATGCAAATTTTGTTTATTTCATTTCAGATGAATGTAATACTCCCGACATAAGCGGTTTTTTAAACTAGCTTTAACGTTTTGAAAATAATTTATATTCATTTGCAGCTAAAAAGGGTTTTTTAAGTACACATTTAGATTTACTCGTACAAGTTTCCGAATCATTCTGTGGATGATTAGAAGTCAACAAAAGCCCAACAACATTACCTTTGCTCACCAAATAAAGCAAGGCTTTTAAAAATGAAAATTTTTCCCGAATCGGCATTAGTGCAATTGGAATTTAACAAAGTAAAAAACTTATTGCTGTTGCATTGCAGAACAGAATATGCCAAGGCAAAAGCCGATGATCTGCGCATTCACACACAAAAAGAATTTATCCGTTTGGAGTTGCAGCAAAGCCATGAAATGAAACTGCTTTCTGAACAAGGTCAATATTTTCCAAGCGACTATGTTTTAAATCTCAGCCGTGAATTAAAATTACTTTCTGTGCCGGGTGCAGTTTTGAGCGAAGAACAATTAGTGCAAATAAGAAAATTAGCTGAGAACATTGCAACTGTTTTCAGATGGTTTGATGAAGAACGGAAAAAAGCTTATCCTGCACTTGCTCAAGTTATTGAAGGTTCTTATTACGAAAAAACAATTCTGGAACTGATTAATGACATATTGGATGATGGTGGTGTAGTAAAAGATGATGCCAGTGAAGAGCTGAGCAACATTAGAATGAACTTATATAAAAAGCGAAACGAATTACGCAGAGAGTTTGATAAGATTTTAAAGAAGTTACAAAAACAGGGTTATGTAGCGGATATTGAGGAATCTTTTTTAAGTGGCCGCAGGGTAGTGGCTTTGTTTGCAGAACAAAAGCGGCAGGTAAAAGGAATTTTACATGGTGAAAGTGATACCCGAAGAACTGTCTTTATTGAACCAGAAGAAACCATTGAACTCAACAATCAAATTTTCAGTTTAGAAAACGAAGAGCGGAGAGAAGTGTATCGCATTCTTCGTGATGTAACGGCCACACTTTCTGTGTATGCATCCCTGCTTACAACCTATCATCAAATTTTAGGTGAATATGATTTTATAAGGGCAAAAGCAAAACTGGGAATTGAAATGCATGCAAATTTTCCTATGCTCAGCGATCAATCTGTCATATATTTAAAAGATGCGTATCATCCTTTGTTGCTTTTATATAATCAAAAAAATAAAAAGCCAACCATACCTACGCAAATTACATTGAATGAAAAGAGCAGAATCCTGGTTATTTCCGGTCCCAATGCGGGAGGTAAAACGGTAACATTAAAAACGGTTGGGTTGTTACAACTTATGGTGCAAAGTGGTTTGCTGGTGCCGGTACATCCTGATTCTACATTTGGATTGTTTAAGCAAATCATGATTCATATTGGTGATACACAAAGTATAGAATATGATCTCAGTACTTACAGCAGCCATTTACTGCACATGAAACATTTTATGGAAACGGCTAATGGCCGCACTTTGTTTTTTATAGATGAGTTGGGTAGCGGCAGCGATCCAAATCTTGGTGGTGCATTTGCCGAAGTAATATTGCAGGAGCTTGTAAAAAAACATGCGTTGGGTATTGTAACTACACACTATCTTAATTTAAAAGTGATGGCAAATCATACACCGGGTATTATAAACGGTGCTATGAGTTTTGATGAAGTAAGTTTAAACCCTTTGTATAGATTAGTTATTGGCAAGCCCGGCAGTTCTTACACATTTGCCATTGCAGAACGTATTGGTTTAAATAAACAATTAATTGAACGGGCAAGAGCTTTGGTTGATGAAGATCATTTTCGGTTAGATAAATTATTAAACACTGCCGAAAGTGATTTACGTCATGTGGAGAAAAAAGAAAAAGACCTGAGCAAACTCATTAAAGAAAATGAAAAGCTTAAAAAAGAAATGCAGCAGGTGCTGGATAAAGAAAAACATGAGCAGCAGGTAGAGCTTTTAAAACAGCAAAATAAGGTTACAGAAGAAAAGATTGTTTACTTAAAAGATATGGACAGAAAGCTAAAGGCACTTGTTCATGATTGGAAGCGAAGCGATAATAAAGAAGAAGTAATAAAGCAAATGAATGCCGTATTATTTAACCAGAGACAAAAACAAGTAACGGAAAAAAAAGAGAAAAAGCTCAACGAAAAGTTTCATGAAATTGGAGGCGATATTAAGCCGGGTGTAAAAGTAAAGATGCTCAAGAACAAACAGGTGGGTATAGTAAAAGAGATCCGTGGCAAAAATGCAGTAGTGCAATTGGGTGCTATACCCATAACTGTAAGTTTGAATGATTTAGTAGTGGTAGTGGATAAAGTGAGTGAATCTGCTGAAGACAAATAAAAAATATTTTCTTATAAACTCTTTACTGGCGGCTCTTTCAGCCGCTTTTGTTTTTTAATGCCGCCTTTTTTTTGGGACAAATAAGCTGTAACCGTACTTTTGCGCCGGAGAGTTGGCAGAGCGGTCGATTGCGGCAGTCTTGAAAACTGTTGAGGTGAAAGCCTCCTGGGGTTCGAATCCCTAACTCTCCGCCTTTACCCTCCATAGTTTTAACGACGGAGGGTTTTACTTTTATACACCTCATTCTATTCTCACCCATTCAATGGCAATGCCATATTTTTTTCTCAATTCATCTGCTGATAATCCCGGACCAATTGAAAATTGCAGGCATTCAGTTTGCTCAACATTAAAGTTCGTTTTACTCTTACTTTCAAAAAAATAAGGAAGAAAACCTGGGTATGGTCTTGGAAGAGTAACCAGCTTTATATTTTTCAATTCTGAAAAAGGAATGATATATTCTTTTGCAACGGTATCAATCATCACAATACTTCCAAATGCTTCGGCATCTTTTGTAACCAATGCAATTTGAAAAGGAATCGGTTTGCCTGCTTTTGATCTTGCTTTGAAAACAATAGATTTCTTTGAGTTGAAATCATTGATTCTCCCAAACGTTTTTTTACCAAAGAAATACCGCATGGAATAATCCGTTTGTTTTTCACCAAATGGATTTTCTCCATCAATCATGATCAAACTGTCTAGCTGTATAATTAATTCAGCTTTGCCGGGTTCACTTGATGGCAGCAATTGATTTCGTCTTCTCCATTCCCTGCTTAATTCATTTGCATCTGTTGCAGCATTGAATAAATAAACTGGTTGTGCAGATGCTACAACAGGTACTTGGTATTTTTCTGTCGCATAATAATCCCAACTCCATGCATAACCCGGCACTGCTCCCGGAAAGGAAGTTGTTTTTTCTTTTTCAATCACTGTGAAATTGTATTGAATATATCCCGGAGCAAGTTGATCTGACGGAATTGTTATTGAATAATCATAACCACTTTTCTTCTCCATCTTAACAGTACGGAACCACCTGCCGGGAGTTTGAATATATACTTCTACAGAAACGGGCTCTTCTGCACAAACTACTTTGGCTGTGATGGTCATTTCTTTACCGGCTGATGCTTCATGTAACGGTTTGTGCAGGACATAAGTTTTAGTAAGAGTGCCGGGAACATTTGCCGTTTCACCAACAGTCATTTTTTTATAAGCATAATTGTTTTTGATGGTATCTTTTTTTCCAGACCGGGATAAAATGTAAACACCAGGTTTCACTTGAAACGAAGATGCGTTGTGCAGGATTGGTTCTTGCTGCAAGTTGCGGATTGAAAAATCTTTTCCCAAATTGGGTAGTTGAAGATTCATTGTCCAGTTACGATGATTCAACACAGCAATTGTTTTTTGCAAACTGGTTTTAGTGAATGGGTCTTCAATCCAGATGGCATCGGGTAACACTTCCAGTCGCCAAATGCCATCGGCTAACTGATCTAAAAAATAAGCACCTGTACCTTCGTACTGAACAATGGATGAATTGCCAAAACCTGCAATTTCCTTTAGCTTTTCAGCATTTGGAATTTTTGAAGTTGTATGATTCGTATAAATAAATTGTTCATCCGTAATCATTTCAGCTAAATCATTTTCATAGCTGATGTGAAAAGGCCCAAACAATGTATCCTGCGGATAGCCGCAATAATTCTGATACAATGGGATTCTCCGGAATACTTCGCCTGCAATTTTTAAACTCAATGCTTTTTGCGGAGTGTACAGTAAGTTCATATAGTGCGTTCCGTATTCTGTATTGGCATAAGCAGAGTAGGTGGGATCGTATGCAAAATGAGTGGCAATCTGCAAACCCGCTTCTCTGAAACTTCTTGCCATTGCCGGATAGATATACGAACGGCCAACATCTGCCGCATCAAATTCATATACAATCTTTGCCTGCTTTTTATATTTCGGATCGCTTGTATAAGGAATCGTATAACGATCTACATTGGGTAACAAATTTCCACCGAGTTCAAAACCTGATCCAAGATTGGTGGGATACCATTGAAAAGTTCCGCCCTGTATATCGGCATTCAAATAAGCTTCGGCAGATTGTACACTATGACTGATATTATAGAGAATCGGTTTCTTGCAACCTGTTTTCCGCATAGCTGCCACCATGCCATTTATAAATTGTTTTACGGTATCAACTGATCCACGGTGATGCGGCTCATTGCTTACTTCAAATACAAGAACATCATCATCATCCTTCAATGCAATGTTTGTATAGCTGTTTACATGATTTAAAAACTGGAACAAATAATTCTGTTGTGCTTTGATGGCTTCGGGATTTTTAAGACATCCGTCTTTACCATATTTCGCCGCAAAGCCCGGCGTTTTTTCATCTGGCTCAGGCCAGCCATTTCCCCAAAAAGCAATAGGGGTGATAACCATTTTAATTCCTCTTTCTTTTAAACGCATTACTAAGTAATCAAACATTTTTAAATGTTCATTATTCAGCAGGTTACCAAGCGTATCACTTATTTCAACATCCCATACGTGCACACGGTACAGATCAAAACCCAATTTTGCAAAATGATACACATCTCGGTCTATTTCTTTTTCAATATTCAGGTTTAATTTTTTGGCATTACGGTAAGCATAGGCAAACGGCATGGTATAATTTTCGCCAAAGCCTTTTACTTTTAATTTGGTTTTGTTCCAGCGCATAATGCCGTTGTTATCAACATATACAGTATTGTTTTTTTGTGCTGATGAAAACAATGAAATTGATAAAATAAAAATACTGATGATTAATGTAGCCTTAAACATGTTTTTCTTTTATTAGTTAAATGCATTCAGTGCAACCGTTGGTTTTCCAGCATTATCAAATGCACCTTTTGTATAACCTTGCCAGTTACCATAAGCTTGCGGTTCCCAATAAAAAACACCTAAACCTTTGTTGTCGGGTATTGATTTTGTTTTTGAAATTAAGTCTGAAAGAAAGCTATTGCATACAGCCGCCTGATCCCAGCTCATTCCAACTTCGGTAATCATAACAGGCGTATTATATCGTGCAATCATGTCATTCATGTTAGCAAGGCACTGTGTGTTCATGCTTGCCCAAGTTGAAACTTCGGGGTATAATGACATTCCGATGATATCCCATTTAGCTCCGTTATTTTTTAGTCCGTCAAGATTCCAACGGAACAATCCGTTATCGTTGCCGCTTGAAATATGAACAATCACCTGTATGGTTTTGTCAACCGCTTTTACTGCATTGTAGCCTTGCAAAATGAATTGAGCATAGTTGCTCATGTTTACAGATGCTTTACCGGTTGGCCAAAGCATCCCATCGTTGGTTTCATTACCCACCTGCACCCACTCAGGTGTTACTCCGTTATTTTTTAAAGCAGTTAAAACTGTAGTAGTATGGTTGTAAACAGATGTTTGCAATGTTGAAAAATCCTGTGCAGCCCATGCAGCAGGTTTCGTTTGATTGCCGGGGTCTGCCCAGATATCGCTGTAATGAAAATCTATCATGATTCTCATCCCGAGATTTTTTGCACGAATGGCCTTGGCAACGACATCTGCTGTATTATTCCACCCGCCCAACGGGTTCACCCAAACCCGAAGCCTAATCGAATTCATCCCCAGGTTTTTTAATAACTGTATACATTCTTCCTGTGTGCCATTGTTATTGTAAAATTTTTTTCCGGCCGCTTCCATTTCTGTAAGCCAGCTTATATCAGCACCTTTTGCAAAAGGAGCAGGTATAACAATAACAGGTTGATCAATTATTTCATCAATTGTTGGCTTTGATTTTTTGCAACTGTTGCTGATGCAGAAAATACAGAAAGAAAACAAAATGAAAATGAACTTTGTGGCAATGCGTATCAATTGTAAATGGTTTAAATGTAAATTTAAAGGTCGGCAAGATGTTTCAGAAATAAATTATATTCGGCTTTTTTAAAATCAAATAATTTATTCATGAGTTTAGTTCATAAGGTTCAGGAGATATTTCATAAAAATTTTAATACCCAACCCCAATTTTATCGATCTCCCGGCCGTATCAATTTAATTGGAGAGCACACAGATTATAACAATGGATATGTACTCCCTGCTGCAATTGATAAATCTGTGTATATCGCAATCAGTCCATCAACAGATAAATTAAGCAAATGGGTGTCTGTTGATTTTAATGAAAAAATTGAAATTGATTTATCAACGATTGCACATCAAAAAGAACATTGGGCGAATTATATATTAGGTATTGTAGATCAGTTTCAAAAAAAAGGGCATACAGTTGTGCCATTTCAATGTGTTGTTGCGGCTGACCTGCCTGTTGGGGCCGGAATGTCTTCTTCTGCAGCTATTGAAGCCTGCTTTGCTTTTGCATTGAATGAAATGAATCAGTTTGGTTACGACAGGCATCAACTGGCACTGCTTTGCCAGAAATCAGAAAACGAATTTATCGGTTTGCAATGCGGCATCATGGATATGTTTGCCAGTTTGTTTGGAAAGAAAGATCATATCATCCGTTTAGACTGCCGCTCATTGGAACATCAATACGTTCCTTTTATTTTAGAAGATTATGAATTGATCTTGCTCGATACCAATGTGAAACATTCATTGGCTTCCTCTGAATATAATGTACGCCGGCAGCAATGTGAAGAAGGTGTTCATCTGTTGCAGCAATTTGATTCTTCAATTCAATCATTACGGGATGTTTCAAAAGAATTGTTGCAACAGCATCAATCCTCTTTGCCCGAACTTGTTTGGAAGCGTTGTCATTATATCATCAGTGAAAATGAACGTTTGCTGCAGGCCTGTGATGCTTTGCTTAAGAATGATTTTATCACATTTGGAAAATTGATGTATGCCTCACATGAAGGATTGCAAAATCAATACGAAGTAAGTTGCAGTGAACTTGATTTTTTAGTACACGAAGCTAGAAAGCATACAGAAGTTATTGGTGCAAGAATGATGGGAGGTGGTTTTGGTGGCTGTACTATTAACCTGATTCAAAAAGGGTTTACTGAAATGAGGTTTCCTGATCTTTCTGTTTTGTATGAACAGCAGTTTGGCAAACCACTTACGAGTTATAAAGTAAAGATTGATCAGGGAACGGAATTAATTCATACTTGAAACAACTGAATTTTTTATTTACAGCAGAAAAGTTGAAAGAGTTTTTTGATGGAGAACATATTCATCTATCCCAAATTTCCGTGCCTAATTTCAAACCCCGGAGAAAAAATATACACATCATATCATTTATAAATTTTATATTCAATAATTAACTGATTGCTCATGTCAAATCTTTCCTTTAGCGACTTCCTCGTGTTTGGTATTTATTTTGTGATCGTTTCTTTTTACGGTTACTGGATTTATAAGAAAAAGAAAAAAGCAGAAACAGGTGTTAATGATTTTTTTCTTGCAGAAGGATCTTTAACCTGGTGGGCTATTGGTGCTTCACTAATAGCTTCAAATATTTCTGCAGAACAGTTTATCGGCATGAGTGGAAACGGGTTTCGGTTGGGTCTTGCCATTTCATCTTACGAATGGTTGGCAGCTGTTTCATTGATCATCGTTGCTGTGTTCTTTATGCCGATCTATTTAAAGAATCACATTTTTACAATGCCGCAGTTTTTAAAAACCAGATACAATGAAACTGTAGCATTGATCATGGCTGTGTTTTGGTTATTTCTGTATGTGTTTGTTAATCTTACATCTATCTTATACCTCGGTACCATTGCTATTAATGGATTAACAGGTGGTAATTATTTTCATATAATTATGATCGCACTGGCACTTTTTGCATTGGTAATAACTATTGGCGGAATGAAAGTAATTGGATATACAGATGTAATTCAGGTCTTGGTTCTCATCATTGGGGGTTTGGTTACAACTTATATTGCATTAACTATGGTGAGTAAGAAATTTGGTATGGGTACAGATGCGCTCGCCGGATTAAATCATTTACTTACTGCTGCACCTGATCATTTTAAAATGATTTTTGATAAACCCACTGGCGCATCAACACCTGCAACTGTAAACCATTATGCAAGTTTGCCCGGTTTAGCGATGCTTGCCGGAGGTATGTGGATTGCTAACTTAAATTATTGGGGCTGCAATCAATACATCACACAAAGAGCATTAGGTGCAAATTTAAAAACTGCCCGTAACGGAATTTTATTTGCTGCATTTTTAAAACTATTAATGCCGGTCATTGTGGTATTGCCGGGCATCGCTGCTTATGTGTTACATCAGAATGGTGAGTTACAGGAGCAGATGCTTACTTCCGGTGAGTTTAGAGAGGATAATGCATACGGAGCAATTCTTAATTTTCTTCCTACAGGTTTAAAAGGACTTTCTCTTGCTGCACTAACAGCAGCTATTGTTGCTTCCTTAGCAGGTAAGGCCAACAGCATTGCAACTATTTTTACACTGGATATTTATAAAAAATATGTAAGCAGCACTGCTGATGAAAAGAAATTGATTTGGATAGGCAGAGTTGTAATTGTTGCCGCTTTATTTATTGCTTTGGTTGTAAACTGGAACGATTCATTAAGTATTGGTGGCAAGGGTGGGTTTGAATTTATTCAGCGTTATACCGGATATATTTCTCCTGCTATATTTTCTGTTTTTCTACTAGGATTTTTTTGGAAAAGAACCACATCACTGGCTGCTATTGTAGGTATTTTGTTTGGGTTTGCATTAATGATTGTATTTGATAATTTTTTACCGGCAATAGCAGGAAATGATACATGGCTTTATACAGCTTATGCTGATGAGAAAGGTCATTATGCAATTCCATTTTTAGTAAGTATGGGTTGGGTGTTTTTTATTACTGTTTCTGTAATGGTTGTCATCAGTCTTTTAAAACCAAGCAAAATAATTCATGCTTTGGAAGTAGATACGAAAATGTTTAAAGTAAGCCCGGCCAATCTTGTTTGGATTTTAATTGTACTGGGTATTATTGCTGCATTATACATACGGTTTTGGTAACGGAAGCAGAAAGTGAAATTCAATTTCTAACTTAACAATTTTTCAAGTAATTTTCGCCCCCAATTAAAGATTATGAAGATTCAATTCTATCTGCGCTTTTTTACTCAAATAGGGCAAAGCCTGTATATCACCGGCAATTGCAACCAGCTTGGAAATAACGAACTTGATGCCGCCGTTTCTATGCAATACCTAACAGATGAATTCTGGACAGTGAGTATTGACCTCGGTTCTGATTTTGAAAATGAACTTCAATATAACTATCTGCTAAAAAATGAAAATGGTGAAACGGTAATGGAATGGGGTAATGACCGTGTAGTGGAAGTAATGAAGTTAAATGTAGATGAATTAACCTTAATTGACACCTGGAATCATGCCGGTGAATTTGAAAATGCTTTTTTTACACAGCCATTTCAGGAAGTATTGTTGCCGAAACCAAAACCGGCCAAGCCAAAAACGCTCAAAGGTGTTACCCATATTTTTAAAATAAAAGCTCCTTTGCTTAAAGAAGATGAAGTGCTTTTTGTTTGTGGTAGTAACGAATCTTTCGCAAACTGGAGTACAAGCGAACCCATGCTTATGCAGCGGGAAGAAAACTGGTGGGTGGCTAAATTAAACCTCAGCAAAGAAAGTTTTCCAGTGGCTTATAAATACGGAATATTTAATACGAATACTAAAAGTTTTGTTCAGTTTGAAACAGGTAACAACCGCATTTTATATGATAGCTATGCAAAAAAGAAAATGAGCATTTTGCATGATGGGTTTGCACAGTTGCCAAACAGTACTTGGAAAGGCGCAGGTGTTGCCATTCCTGTTTTTAGTTTACGAACAAAAAACAGTTTTGGTACGGGAGAGTTTACTGATATTAAAGTGCTGGTTGACTGGGCAAAAAAAGTGGATATGAAACTCATTCAGATTTTACCCATCAACGATACTACTGCTACACAAACTTGGGTTGATTCGTATCCATACTCTGCAATTTCTGCGTTTGCATTACATCCTATGTTTATTAATTTAGAAGAGCTGGCTGGCGATGCAGCTCATAAAGTAGTAACCTCCTTAAAGAAAAAACAAAAGCAGCTCAATGATTTAACGGAAATAGATTATGAACAGGTAATGAAATATAAATGGAGTGCCATTAACGAATTATATGAAGAGCAGAAAGCAGAATTTCATGAAGATGTGAAGTACTTTGAATTTTTTGATTTAAACCGTCACTGGCTGGTACCTTATGCTGCGTTCAGTTATTTACGGGATAAATACAATACAGTAGATTTTTCCAAATGGAAAATGCACAGCAGTTATAAAGAAGATGCCATTCAGAAATTTGCTGATCCATCACTGAAACATTACGATGAAATTGCTATTCATTATTTTGTGCAGTACCATTTGCATTTGCAGTTAAAAGATGCTACTGAATATGCACATAAAAATAATATTATTTTAAAAGGTGATATTCCTATTGGTATTTACAGAAACAGTTGTGATGCATGGGTAGAGCCGGAGCTATATAACATGAGTATGCAGGCAGGTGCACCGCCTGATGATTTTGCAGTAAAAGGACAGAATTGGGGTTTTCCCACTTACAATTGGCAACGTATGACAGCTGATGATTTTAGCTGGTGGCGAAAACGGTTTGAGCAAATGAGCAATTACTTTGATGCGTTTCGTATAGATCATATACTCGGCTTCTTTCGTATCTGGAGTATTCCTATGCATGCAGTAGAAGGTATTATGGGATATTTTGTGCCGGCAACTCCTGTACACATTAGTGAATTTGGTCAGCGTGGTTTATGGTTCGATTATCAACGGTTGTGCAAGCCTTTTATCAATGATTCTGTTTTAGAAGATATTATGAATGGCGATACAGAAATTTTAAAACCATATCTCAATCATATTGCAGATGGTTATTTTGAATTGAAAGAAGACTTTAATACACAACGGAAAGTAGAAGCACAGTTTGATCAGCAGGAGAAAAATGAAAGCAATGATCGTATAAAATATGGTTTGTATGATTGTATCAGCAATGTAATTTTATTTGAAGTAGAAGGTAGCCAGGCGCAGCGGTTTCATTTTCGTATCAGCATGAGTTCTACTATTTCGTTTAAATACTTAGATGCAGATACAAAGGCGAATCTTGAAAGCCTGTATGTAAATTATTTCTTTCGCCGTCAGGATGAGTTCTGGAGAAAAGAAGCCATTGCCAAACTTCCATTCTTAAAGCGATCGACCAATATGTTGATTTGTGGTGAAGATTTGGGAATGGTGCCGGATTGTGTACCCGATGTTATGAAGCAGTTGGGTATGTTGAGCCTGGAAATTCAGAGGATGCCCAAAGACCCAAAGAAACAATTCTTTCATCCGGCAGATGCCCCTTACTTAAGTGTTGTTACTCCAAGCACACATGATATGAGCACCATCCGTGGTTGGTGGGAAGAAGACAGAACCCAAATTCAAAAATTTTACAATAATGAATTAGGACAGTTTGGTGATGCTCCTTATTTCTGCGAGGCCTGGATTGTACGCAGCATCATTTCCCAGCATTTATACTCACCAGCCATGTGGAGTATTTTTCAAATACAAGAATTGCTGGGTATGAGTGAAAAGTTGCGGAGAGAAAATCCGAACGATGAACGAATTAATGTTCCATCTAATCCAAAACATTACTGGCGTTACAGAATGCACATTTCATTGGAAGATTTAATGGTGCAAGATGAGTTTAACGCTGATATAAAATCAATAGTAGAAGCAAGTGGAAGAGGATAAAATTTAATATGCCATTATCAATACACTATAAAGAAATAGATCTTCCGTTTCATTATCCCTTCACAATTTCTAAAGGAACTAAAACGCATCAATCATCTTTAATTATTGAGTTGGAACATCGGGGAAAAATTGGTTATGGCGAAGCACCTGCTATAGCTTACTACAATATTTCTGTTGAAAAAATGATAGAAGATTTAGAACGTAAAAAAAACTTTGTAGAAAAGTTTGCATTTACTGAGCCGGATCGTTACTGGCATTATCTGCATCATTTATTTCCACAAAATAATTTTTTAGTTTGCGCCATGGATATTGCCACATGGGATATGTATGGTAAACTTCGTGGTAAACCTTTGTATCAACTGTGGAATTTAGACATCAACAAAGCACCCCTCTGCGATTATACCATAGGTATTGACAGCATAGAAAAAATGGTGGAGAAGATGAAAAAAAAACCATGGCCCATTTATAAAATAAAAGTGGGTGTGGAGGGTGATGTGGAATTGGTTGCTGAATTAAGAAAACATACTAATGCTATTTTTCGTGTAGATGCTAATGCAGGCTGGACTTTGGAAGAAGCACTCATCAAAATTCCTCAGTTGAAAGAATTGGGTGTTGAATTTGTAGAGCAACCATTGGTAAAAGAGAATTGGGAAGGCATGAAAGTATTGTACAATCAATCTCCACTTCCATTAATTGCCGATGAAACTTGTGTGTATGAAAGTGATGTTGAAAAATGTGCAAATCATTTTCATGGCATTAACATAAAGCTTACAAAATGCAGCGGTATTACACCTGCACTGAGGATGATTGAAAAAGCAAGAGAGCTGCATATGAAAATCATGATTGGTTGTATGAATGAAAGTACCATTGGCTCCGCCGCCATTGCCCATCTTGCTCCATTGGTTGATTATGTTGATATGGATGGGCCCTTATTGCTTTCAGAAGATATTGCAACAGGTTTAAGTTATGAGTATGGCAAAGTAGGAGTGAGTGATGGAGCTGGGTTAGGAATTCAACTGAAAAATATTTTTTAAAAAAGCGCCATACTAAAAGTAGGGCGCTTAACTATTGTCTATTCAATGTTACTCCCATACAAGCGCACTTGCTCCCAATATGGCCGCATCAGCTTCTTTCAAATCACTAAAAATTACTTTTACTTTATTTTTAAATACCTGAATCAGGTTTGCTTCCATTGCCTGTACCGTAGGCTTTAAAAGCAAATCGCCAGCTTTTGTTAACCCGCCAAATAAAACAATAGCTTCAGGTGATGAGAACATTACAAAATTGGCTAATGCTTCACCCAGAATTTGTCCTGTAAATTCAAAGATCTGATTGGCAATGGCATCGCCTTGTTCAGCACAATGAAAAACAGTTTCGCTAGTAAGGTCATCAATAGAGTAATTCCGTAACAAACTTGAGGCAGCAGGATCTTCAGTTAAAAACTCAATGGCCGTTTCCCTTACACCAGTTGCAGAGGCATACGATTCTAATGACCCACGAATGCCTGTTCCTTTGTGCATTCTTCCTCCCGGGCGAATAATTGTATGACCCAGTTCCCCAGCAAAACCATCATGACCAATAACAATTTTTCCATCAATTACAATTCCGCTGCCCACACCTGTACCTAATGTAATTGTAATAAAATGTTTCATGCCTTTAGCTGCACCATACATCATTTCGCCTACTGCTGCTGCGTTAGCATCGTTTGTAAGTTTTGCAGGCAAACCAAATTTTTTCTCTACCAACTCAGCAACAGGAATGATGCCTTTCCATTTTAAATTGGGTGCATATTCAATAGTTCCAGTATAATAATTTCCGTTCGGTGCTCCAATACCGATGCCTTTAAATTTTTCATTGCCATCATGGTTGGCAATCATTAATGCTAAATGACCGTAGAGTTCTTCAATAAAATCTTCTGCATTTTCATGAGCATCGGTACGCATACGGCCTTGTTCTAAAATAATACCATGCTTGTCAACAATACCAAACTTTGTGTTGGTGCCGCCAATATCAATTCCTACAGCAAAATCTTTTATCATAGTTATATAAAGTTTTAAATTATTCTTACTTCTTACATCACTCTGCATTTTTCTAATGCCCGCTTCCGCCTTCCAATTTATCATAATCAATTCCCTGCGCCTTTAAAATTGATTTTGCACGAATTGCATAGAAAGCTAAATAGGCAAAACAAAGTACACCTACAAGATAAGACCATTGAATTCCAAGGATTGCATCATCTGCTACTACACCTTGTACAAGGCTTACAATTCCACCCCCCATAATCATCATGATTAAAAAACTAGCACCTTCATTAGTATGCTTTCCTAAACCGGCAATCGCAAGTGTAAAAATACAAGGCCATAGTGTACTACAAAATAAACCTACGCTAATAAATGCATAAACACTTATCATACCATCTGCCATCATTCCAATCATTAATGCTGCTATTCCCATTGCAGAAAAAATTAAAAGCATTCTTGCAGGGCTTCCTTTACTTAAAATATCACCTGCAATCATAGCAACAATTACAAACGCATATACATAAAAAGGAGTAAGGTCGTGGTTTGCAATTTTATTTACTAATAAAAAGACACCAAAAGCGATGTAAGGCATTATGAACCGCAGCATTTTTTTAGTACCCATGTTTACATTAAATGCACCCACAGAGTTTGTCCACCTGCCAATCATTAAACTTGCCCAGTACAAAGAAACATAGGGAGCAATCTTGTCTGTTGTAGTATTTAAATGCTGTTTCATAAATTCAGGTAGATTTGATGCAGTAGAAACTTCAACGCCCACATATACAAAAATGGCAATCATCCCAAGCACTAACTGAGGATATTGCATTACACTTTTCTTATGAATTACTTTTGAAACATCAGCAGCTTCTTCATTGGCTACCTGATCTAAATCTATTTTATTGGGAACAGCGGATACCTTAAAAACAATAGCAGCTAAAATAAAAGCAACGCCTAAAATAAGATAAGGTGTTTTAATACTTTCAATGCTTGCTACATTACCTGCGTTGGTTGCACTTACAGCACCAAAAATTGCAAAACTTACTATTAACGGGCCTATAGTTGTTCCAAGGTTATTGATTCCGCCAGCCATGCTTAATCTTTGTGAGCCTGTTTTAGGATCTCCCATAACAATTGCCAAAGGATTGGCGGCCGTTTGCTGTAATGAAAAGCCTAACCCCACAACAAATAATCCTGTAATCATTAACGGAAAAGAAGCTGTTTGTGCAGCTGGATAAAATAATAATGTACCCAGAGCAGAAATAATTAACCCAGCTACGATGCCATTTTTATATCCAATCCGATTCAAAATATCACCGCCCGATGCTCTTGAAACAACAAAATAGATAATAGAACCTACGGTATAAGCTACATAAAAAGCAAAAGAAACCATTTGCGATTGCCATTGCTCCAAGTTTAATTTCTCCTTAAAAACAGGAATAAGAATATCATTTGATGCAGCTACAAAACCCCAGAAGAAAAATACAGTTATTAAAACACCGAATTGAGACCATTTCGTTTGTTGTGACATAGCAATCTTTATTGTTTTAGAAAATAAAGATTTGAAAATAAACAGAATTCCCGTTAATAAAAATTATTTGTTGCATGCAAACATCCTTCCTATATTGAACCGTAATTCTTTAAAGGTAAAATCAATGGAAATAATTCATGTAAGTGCCGAGTGTTACCCCGTAGCTAAAGCAGGTGGTTTAGGTGATGTAGTGGGTGCTTTACCCAAGTATTTGCAATTGGCCGGTCATACTGCCAAAGTAGTAATGCCCATGTACCGTACTAAGTTTTTATTAAACAATGAATGGCAAACTGTACACAAAGGAACAACCAACCTCGGTGATTATTTTTTTGAATACACAATTATAAGAGAAGCCACTGATAAATTAGGGTTTGAACTGTATCTTATTGATATCAATGGATTGCTGGACAGAGAAAAGATTTATGGCTACGATGATGATGCACAACGCTTCACCGCTTTTCAAATTTCTTTTGTTGATTGGCTTGTAAGCTGGCAACACCGGCCTGATGTTGTGCATGTACATGATTACCATGCCGGGCTTATTCCGTTTATGATGCAGCATTGTTATCGTTACAATCAACTGGCAACTGTACCTACTGTTTTAACAATTCACAATGCCCAATATCAGGGTTGGATGGGGTGGGATAAGAGTACGTATATTCCGCCGTATGATCAATGGAAAACAGGGATGCTCGATTGGAAAGATTCCATTAACCCATTGGCTAGTGCAATTAAATGTGCAGCAAAAGTTACAACAGTAAGCAGCAGTTATCTGGAAGAATTAAAATACATGAGCAATGGCCTGGAAGATTTGTTTGAATATGAAAAAGGAAAATGCAGCGGCATATTAAATGGTATTGATGCTGATGTATGGGATCCATCAACCGATATCTATAATAAAGATGATTACTCTGTTGCTACTGTAGAAGAAGGCAAAGCAAAAAATAAAGCAAGGCTTTGCGATCAGTTTGGATTAGATACTAACAAACCACTTTTTGTTTTTATTGGAAGATTGGTGGGAGAAAAAGCAGCCGACTTATTACCTGCTCTCATCGGCGATGCATTTTACTATATAGGGCGGCGAATGAATTTTTTAATATTGGGCAGTGGCGATCCTGAAGTGGAAGCACAGTTAAACGGCATGATGCCTATTTCTCAAAACGATTACAGCAGTTATATCGGTTACAATGAAGCTCTGAGTCATTTAATGTATGCTGGAGCCGATTTTTTATTAATGCCCAGCAGGGTGGAGCCATGCGGATTAAACCAAATGTATGCTATGCGTTACGGAACTGTACCTTTAGTAAGAAACACTGGTGGACTTAGAGATACAGTAAAAGATATCGCTACACCCGATGGATATGGAATTGTATTTGAACATGCTTCTGTCGGTGATATCAGTCATGCTGTTTGGCGTGGATGTGCTATGTACCAAAACAAGGAACATTTTAACAGTGCCAGAAAATATATGATGGAACTTGATTTTAGTTGGGAAAAAAGTATTCAGCAATACGTAGCTTTATATCAATCATTAAAATAACATTAGTAACAAACACTTAAATCTATTTTTTATGTCTGCCATTAGTATTTCAAAAAGTACACTCTCTATTATTTTAGGTGGAGGCGCAGGTACAAGATTGTATCCCTTAACTGCAACACGCAGCAAACCCGCTGTACCTATTGCCGGTAAATATCGATTGGTTGATATTCCCATTTCAAACTGTATCAATTCAAACATCAATAGAATGTTTGTATTAACGCAGTTTAATTCTGCATCGCTTAACAAGCATATTAAAAATACATATCACTTCAGTGCATTCAGTTCGGGCTTTGTAGATATACTTGCTGCAGAGCAAACGCCTGATAACCCCGGATGGTATCAGGGCACTGCAGATGCGGTACGCCAATGTATGCGTCACGTTCATCAGCACGACGCAGAGTATATTTTAATTCTTTCCGGCGATCAGTTGTATCAAATGGATTTTCAAAAAATGATTGAAGATCATGTTGCCGTAGGAGCTGACATTAGTATAGCTACAATTCCTGTGGGTGAAAGAGATGCTCCTGAGTTTGGAATATTAAAAGCAGATGATAAAAGTACCATCACCTCATTTATTGAAAAGCCAAAGAAAGATATTCTTGCAGACTGGGTAAGTGATACAGGTGAAGCAATGAAAAATCAGGGCCGGGTATATCTCGCCTCAATGGGTATTTATATTTTCAATAAAAAATTATTGATCGATTTATTAAATGAAGAGTATAAAGATGCAACTGATTTTGGTAAAGAAATTATGCCTGCTTCTATTGAAAAATACAAAGTAGTAAGTTATCAGTATGATGGTTACTGGACGGATATTGGAAATATTTATTCTTTCTTTGAAGCAAATTTGGCATTAACGGCTGAAATACCTGATTTTAATTTGTTTGATAATGCAAAACCGGTTTACACCCGTGCAAGAATGTTGCCACCTGCAAAAATCAGCGGTACTACATTAGAAAGAACCATTATTGCTGAAGGTTCTATCATTATGGCAAGCAGAGTGGAGAACAGTGTAATTGGTATTCGTACCCGTATTGGCCATGGTACTACTGTTGTAAGCTGTTATATTATGGGTACAGATTATTATGAAACACTTGAAGAAATGATTCATGCAACTGAGCGTGGTATTCCAAAAGTCGGAATAGGTGAGCGTTGTTATATCAAGAATACTATTATTGATAAGAATTGCAGAATAGGAAATGATGTACGGATAAATGGAGGCGATCATTTGGCTAATACAGATCATGCTTTGTACACCGTGAAAGATGGAATTGTTGTTGTAAAGAAAGGAGCTATATTGCCCGACGGATTTGTGATATAAAAATAAATGCTTCTATTCCCTGATGGTGGCTTGCTTGGTTTCCGATTCTTAATAATCCAAAGCAGGGATTTGGATGTAACTATTGATTATTATGGCAGGAGGAACTAAAATCAGCTCTGCATCAAAAGGGCTTACCCCAAAACCACGTTTATCTTTTTGGCAAATTTTCAACATGAGTTTCGGTTTTCTCGGAATTCAATTTGGATTTGCCTTGCAAAATTCTAATGCTAGCGGCATTCTTCGTAACTATGGAGCTGATGTTGAACATCTCTCCTGGTTTTGGTTAGCAGCTCCGGTTGTGGGCTTAATTGTACAACCAATCGTTGGGCATTACAGTGATAATACATGGACAAAGCTTGGCAGACGCAGACCTTACTTTCTTGCAGGAGCTATTCTTTCTTCCGGCGCACTATGCCTAATGCCCAATGCAGGTATCTTAGGATCAATTGCACCATTAGTAATTATTGGTGCAGGCTTTTTAATGATTATGGATGCATGTTTTAATTTGTCTATGGAACCATTTCGTGCATTGGTAGCAGATAATCTTCCCGATTCCCAAAGCACAAAAGGATTTTCCATTCAAACTTTTTTAATAGGAGTAGGTGCAGTATTAGGTTCCTGGTTGCCTGCAATACTTGCTTACTTTGGTGTATCAGAAAGTGCACCCGATGGAGTGGTAGCCGATAATGTGAAGTATGGTTTTTATATTGGTGCCGCCGTTTTTATTATTAGTATTTTAATTACTGTATTTAAAACAAAAGAATATCCTCCTGCTGAGTATGAAAAATATCATGGCAAAGCAGAAAGTCATGGTAAAGGATTAGGAAGCATTTTTACTGATATAAAGAAGATGCCCAAAACAATGAAACAATTAGGGCTTGTTCAGTTTTTTAGCTGGTTTGCTTTGTTTGGTATGTGGGTGTTTACAACTGATACAATTGCAACACATGTTATGGGCTTACCAGTTGAAGACAGAAGTTCAGATATGTATAGAAAAGCACAAAGCTGGACTGGAGTAATTTTTGGAGTGTATAATTTAGTATCGGCGCTCTATGCACTTTGCCTTCCATACATTGCAAAAAAGATTGGTCGTAAACAAACACATGCTCTTTCACTTTTCATTGGAGGTATAGGTTTAATATCAATTTTCTTTGCACCCAATAAAGAATTTTTAATTTTCTCAATGGTTTGTGTTGGTATTGCATGGGCTAGTATTTTGGCAATGCCTTATGTAATTCTTGCAAGTTCAATTCCTGCGGGTAAGATGGGAATTTATATGGGCATTTTTAACTTCTTTATTACACTGCCGCAAATCTTAAATGGTATCATTGGTGGACCGATGGTAAAAAATGTTTATAATAATCAACCTGTATATGCTATAATACTAGCAGGTATATTTATGCTTTGTGCAGCAGTGAGTGTTATTTATGTTTATGATCCCGGTGCAATTAAAATAAAAGAAGAAAACGCTTAAAAATGAAACAACTTATCATCACTATTAAGTTACTGTTGCTTACAGTAACTTTTTCTTTCGCTCAAATTATGTATGATATGTACCCATCTAATTGGTGGGTGGGTATGAAGTACAATAAAATTCAGGTAATGATCCGTGGCGAAGGCGTGGGCAATCATTTTGGCTATACAACAAAATATGCAGGAGTAACTATTACTAAAGTAAACCGCTTTGCCAATAAGAATTATATTATACTGGATATGACCATTGCACCAACAGCAAAACCAGGCACTGTTGGCATCAGCACAAAAATAGGAACTGAAACAGTAAACTTTGAGTTCAATATTGCAACAAAAAGAACAGGCCGTGGTACTGAGTTTGCACAAGGTGTTACATCGAGTGATTTGATGTATTTGATTATGCCCGACCGGTTCAGCAATGGTGATAAAATGAATGACAAAGTGCCCGGCATGAGAGATCAAACCTTGCGGCGTGATACCGTATTTAACAGGCATGGTGGCGACTTAAAAGGCATTGAAAATCATCTGGACTATTTGAAAGATCTCGGTGTTACATCTCTATGGCTCAATCCTATTTGGGAAAATGATCGCAGTGAACGTACAGAACATGGTTATGCATTTACCAATCATTATAGAGTTGATCCCCGATTAGGCGGCTATATGGCCATGCGGAATTTAGTAAACACAATGCACAAAAAAGGAATGAAGTATGTTAGTGATGCTGTTTATAATCAAGTGGATATTGATCATGTTTTGTATAGAGATATGCCCGATAGTTCATGGTTTCACCGATGGCCTAAGTATACCAATACCCATTATAAAGACCAAACACTCTTTGATCCTTATGGATCTCAAATTGATAAAAAAATTATGAGTGATGGTTGGTTTACAACATTAATGCCCGATTGGGATCAGAGCAATCCTTTTGTGGCTAATTTTTTAATTCAACATGCTATCTGGAGTGTAGAAGAATTTGGCATTGATGGTTTTCGAATTGATACCTATGCCTATAATGATTTAGATTTTATGAATCGTTGTAACAAAGTATTATATGATGAGTATCCTAAAATTTCTATTTTTGGCGAAACATGGGTGCATGGTGTTATTAATCAGGCTTACTTCTGTCAAAATGTTTTTGATATAAAATATAAAAGCAATATGCAGGCAACTACTGATTTTCAAACTTTGTTTTATGGCATAACACCAGCATGTAATGATAAGTTTGGATGGACAGATGGTGTAAATAGATTGTACACAACTCTTGCGCAGGATGTAGTTTATAAAGACCCAATGAGACAGGTAATTTTTTTAGACAATCATGATATCCCACGTTTTTATTCTGTTGTAAATGAAGATACTTCCAAATATAAAATGGCTTTTGCATGGCTGCTTACCTGCCGTGGTATTCCTCAAATGTATTATGGCAATGAAATATTAATGACGGGTACTACATCGCCCAATGATGGATATGTTCGTCAGGATTTTCCTGGCGGATGGGAAGGTGATGCTACAAATAAATTTATTGCCGCAGGAAGAACTGAAAAAGAAAATTCAATTTTTAATTATATTAAACGTTTAACCACCTTCCGTAAAAATTCATCAGCTATTAAAACAGGAAAGATGATGCAGTTTTTTCCTGTAGATGGTGTGTATGTTTATTTCCGTTATGATGCAAAGCAAACGGTGATGTGTGTAATGAATACCAATACAGAACCAAAGACGATTGATTTGTCAAGGTTCTCTGAACACATGAAAGGATTTGCAACTGCTCTGGATGTATCAGCAGGGCAGGTGTTTCAATTTGATAAAACAATCACATTGATGCCCACAAGTAATTTGGTATTGGAGCTGAGGTAGTTGAATTTAACTTTATAAAACAGGGCGACATTAATGTCGCCTTTTTAATTTATATTTATTTAAATATCCTTGTGAATGGCAAAGCAAAAAAAAAGCTATAGTAAAATCAGCAGAAAAAAATAAACCAACAAAAAAACCTAAAGTGCATCAATCCAAAAAATACGAAGACTTTCATTTTGTAGATACTACAAAACCAGTATGGAATTATTCCCGCTTTGAAGGTGATGATATTGCTAATTTTCAAAACGGAACCAACTATCGCTGTTATGAATTGTTCGGTTCGCATTTAATGGAAGTAAATGGAACCACAGGTTATTACTTTGCAGTATGGGCGCCTAATGCAACATTTATTTCCGTTACAGGAAATTTTAATGAGTGGAATAAAGAAAGCCATCCACTTTATGTTCGCTTAGATAAATCAGGGATATGGGAAGGATTTATTCCACACCTGCAAAAAGGAGAAGCTTATAAATATCATATTCATGGTTCTGCAGGATTAAAATTAGATAAAGGTGATCCGTATGCAAATTTTTGGGAGCTAAGGCCTAACACCGCTTCCATAACCTGGCAATTAAATTATGATTGGAAAGATAGTGCATGGATGAAAAAAAGAAAAGACCACAACTCACTTGATGCGCCATGGAGTGTATATGAAGTACACCTCGCCAGTTGGATGCGGCCGGAAAAAAATAATGAAGAAGTATATCACAGCTATGAATTTTTTGCTGATAAATTAGTGAACTATATAAAAGAAATGGGCTTTACTCATGTAGAGCTGATGCCCATTATGGAGCATCCCTTTGATGGTAGTTGGGGCTACCAGGGTACAGGATATTTTGCATCTACATCACGTTACGGCACACCGCAGCAGTTTATGCAATTGGTAGAAGCTTTTCACAATGCAGATATTGGAGTGATACTTGATTGGGTCCCTTCTCATTTTCCTTATGATGCACACGGTCTTTTTATGTTTGATGGGAGTCATACCTATGAATATGGCGACATGAGAAAAGGTTATCATCCTGATTGGAATAGCTATATTTTTAATTATAAGCGTGGTGAAGTAAAATCGTTTCTCATAAGTAGTGCTATGTTTTGGCTTAAGCAATTTCATATTGATGGAATGAGGGTAGATGCTGTATCCTCCATGCTTAAATTAAATTATTCAAGAACAGCCGGGCAGTGGGAACCCAATGAATTTGGTGGCGATGGAAACTTAGAAGCCATCGCATTTATAAAAGATTTAAACGAAACAATTTTCAGAGATCTGCCTGATACACAAACCATTGCTGAAGAAGCAACCGATTGGCCCGGTGTAAGTAAACCAACTCATGCAGATGGATTAGGTTTCGGAATGAAATGGATGATGGGCTGGATGCACGACACTTTGAAATATTTTAAGCAGGATCCATTGTATCGTCAGCATCAGCAAGATCAGTTTGCATTTAGTATGATGTATTACAACGATGAAAATTTTATGTTGCCCTTAAGTCATGATGAAGTAGTACATGGCAAAAGCCCGATGCTTTATAAAATGCCCGGAGATGAATGGCAGAAATTTGCCAACCTGCGTTTAATGTACAGCTATATGTTTGCACACCCCGGTGGTAAATTACTATTTATGGGTAATGAATTTGGTGCAACAGATGAATGGAATTATAAAAGCGAACTGCAATGGGAGTTGTTACAATTTGAACCGCATAAGGGTATGAGAAACTGTGTAAAGGATTTATGCCATTTGCTTAAGAATGAGCCGGCTTTATACGAAAACCAATTTTCATATGATGGCTTTGAGTGGGTAGACCTTAATCATAGAAGTGAATCTGTGATTGTTTTTAAACGAAAAGGTAAAAAGGCAGAGGATGATGTTTTGGTAGTACTGAATATGACTCCTATAGTTAGAAACGATTGGAAGATTCATGTGCAGGGAAAACAGAAGTGGCAGGAAATTTTCAACAGTAATGATGTAAAATACTGGGGTACAGGTGATGTGTTTAATCCTGATATAGCAGTAAAGGAAATAGATGAGAAAGACAAATGGTATGAGTTGAACTTAAATTTACCACCGTTAGCGGCGTTGTTATTTAAATAAAAACACTTAGAAACCTAAAACCGGCAGTATTTTGGCTGGTAGTTGTTTGAATATTTTTAATTTTATATATGGTTATTTAATCAATCCAAATGAACCCAATCCATGAAAAACTATTCTATGCTTGTTATCTTATTGGTTCTCAGTTGTTCTCTTTCTGCGCAAAACAGAGATAGTTCCAATATATATCTTTCTAAAGCAATTGTTGCAAAGCAGGAACGCCGTATTCAATCGGCAATAAACCTGTTTGAAATAGCGGTGAAATTTGATACAACCAATATTGACGCCTTAAAGGCAATGGGCGAATACGGAATGGAAAGCCGAAACTTTCGTCAGGCAGTAGAAGCATACAGCCGCTGGTATCATTTAGAACCCAACAACGAAGCTACTTTTCAGCAATTGGCAAATTTGTATTTTAATCTTGGCCGTCATAAAGATGCATTGGAATTTACTGAGCGCTGGGAAAAAGTTCATCATGAAAAACCCATGCATTATATTGCCGGCATGTGCTATTATTATCTGGAGAATTATCCCTTTGCCATCAACCGCCTTTTGCATGCTGCTGAAACTGATACCACCAATGCTAATATGTATTATACCATTGGCCGTAGTTATTTAGAAATGGAACGTTACAAACAGGCAATACCTTATTATAAAAAAGCTGCTGATCTTGATACAAAAAATAGTCGTTATGCATATGAAATGGCTATGGTTTATTATTCTATACCGGATGATAAAAATGCTATAGCTATGTTTGAACTGGCAGCGCAAAGGGGATGGGCACAAAATGCAGATTATTTTGAAAGCTTAGCTTACTGTTATATGAACGTTCGCAACTTTGAGAAAGCGGCTGAAATGTTGCAAAAATCTTTGGAAAAAAGACCATACAGTGTTTCAGTTACTTATGCATTAGCAGAAGCCCAGTACAAAGGCGGAAAGTTTCAGGATGCCATTGACAACTGGGATAAAGTGTTGCAGTTAGATACAAAGAATGCCCGCTCTTTGTATATGATTGGCATGTGTTACCAAAAAATGGGGCAGAAAGATAAAGGCATGGCATTGTGTGATAAAGCAATAGAAATGGATCCATCGCTTTCAAGTTTGAAGCAAAAGAAGATGGACATAGGCATGTAAGTTTTGTGTTTTGATGATAAGAATGATGTGGGCAACTGTAAAGGTTGCCCATTTTTCGTAAAACAGAAGAATTGAGGCAGCGTTACCTAATTTTAGAGTATCTCATTTTTTAAAGTATAATGTTATTATTCTGATACTTTCTGAACAACAACTAATCCAGGGCTGCATCAGAAATGATGAGCAATGTCAGCGACTGCTTTTTGAGCGGTTTTCTGGTAAGATGTTAACTGTGTGTCTGAGGTATTCGGTTGATTCTATGGAAGCAGAAGACATTTTGCAGGATTCATTTGTAAAAATATTCCGCAACCTCAAACAGTTCAAATTTGAAGGGTCTTTTGAAGGATGGATTAGAAGAATTGTAGTAAACACTGCTTTAAAGCATTGTCAGAAAAAGAAGGTAAAGTTTGATGAAATAAAACCCGATGTTACTCAAGCCGGGAGTTTGGAACCACAGGCTTATCAGCATTTAGGCGAAACTGATTTGCTGCAATTAATTCATAAGCTGCCGGAAGGATATAAAGTAGTGTTTAACCTGCACATCATTGAAGGGTATAGCCATGAAGAAATTGCAAACTTGCTCAACATTAAAGACAGCACCTCCAGGTCACAATTGGTAAAAGCAAGAAGATACTTACAAAATGAAATTTTAAAATTGCAAAAAAGCATTGCAGTATGACAGATAAATTATTTGATGAATTTGTAAAAGCAAAACTGGAGAATTATAACTCCGGCGTACCTATGCATGTATGGGAGCGGATGAAAAAAGAAAAACATGATCGCAAAGGTTTTTTCTTTTTCAGAAACCGTTATTTAGTCGTGGCAGCTTTGTTGCTGCTTTCAACAGGTGTGGGGTATGTTGTTATGAATGCTAATAGACAAGGTGCTTTTGTTAAAGCATCTTTACCAACTTCAAATAATAATCAGCCAAACGAAAAAATTAATTCAATCCTTACAACAGCTCAGCAAAAGAATACAAATGAACCGGCTAATGCAAATGAGATAAATGTTGATAAAAATGAACAAAAAATAAACGATAATCAAATTGCAATAAATAAAAATAATGCAACAACAGAGTTCGTTAAAACCTCTGATGAAAAATTCCCGGTTACAATAGAACAGAAAAAAACTACGAAAGCGTTTACTTTCTCTACAAAAGAAAATAATATACAAGGCAACCCTGCATTCAACGTCAATAACAAATTGAAGAAACCAGTATATCAACAAGCAAAAGCCAATCAAACAATTCCTTTACATGCAGAGCCTTCATTTGTTGTGTTGAAGTTTACAGGCTATCAGTCAAAAATATCGCCACTTGCTTCTTTTAAAATTGGCAATGTATCACAATCAGTAAACAGACCTTCCTGCCCCACCATCAGGGGCCCAAGAAGGAGAGATCTGTTTTTAGAAGCATATCTGTCTCCTGATTATAACATGCGAAATTTTACAGCCACATCAGTTCCGGGAAATTATATTACGGAACGTCAAAATAATGAAACCTACAGATCAAGTTTCAGCGCAGGAGTTCGGTTGGTAAAAAATCTCGGCGAAAAAACGTTAATTAAAGGCGGGTTGAATTACAGCCAAATTAATGAACGGCTGAAGATTGTTTCAGAAAATGCAAAGCAAACAACACAAATCATTACCATACGCACTGTAGTTCGTGCACCAGGCGATACTTTATTTATTAGTGATACCATGTACTTTGAACAAACAGGTACAAAATACAGAACTACCTACAACCGCTATCGTTTCATTGATCTACCAGTTATTTTTTCATATGAATTCGGAAATCCTGATCTCATGCATTTTTCTGTAAACGCTGGACCTGTGTTTAATATCACCTCCATTTATTCAGGTGAAGTTTTAGATACAAGCTTTAAACCCATTCGAATTACAACTGCCAATGGAAAAGGAGCAAATAACTGGAGAAATAATATTGGTCTTGGATTTTATGCCAGCTTATCAATTTATAAAAAACTAAATGACCGTATTCATTTGTTTGGAGAACCTTACATGCGTTACAATTTTAACCCTGTTACACAAAATTCAAATATTGTTAAGCAGCGGTATGTTATTACAGGTATGCAACTGGGTATAAGATATAATTTATTAAAGCAAGGGCAGCGATACAGATGATAAAAGAATCAAATAGAAACGGAAGTTTCTACAACCTGGAAAACACCTTATTTAAATTATTAGCTATGATGAAATCATATTTACTGAAAACAGTTGTACTGCTGCTTCTTTTTTTTACTGCTTGTAAAAAAGACAGCACTGTGTTTATTCCTTACAATGACCAGCAATTGGATAGTGCCTGGGTTTCAAGCCCTGCAACAACAGCACAAGTAAATCAATTGGCTGCAAGACTATCCGGTACTGTTTTTACACAGGAGGTAAATCTTGTAAATGATACAGAACTAAAAACAAACACCGGGTTAATTGTAGATTTTCCTAGGAACTCACTGGTGATTGGTAATACAGCTATAACAGGAATTATTAAAACACAATATGCACTTATACAAAAGAAAGGCGATTTTATCCGCTATGGTATTCCAACAGTTTCAAACAAAATGCCACTTGAATCAGCAGGGGCATTGTATCTTAAATTAACCAATGCAGGTGGAGAAGCAATTACTGTTGCTCCGGCGAACAATATTTATATCAGATATCCTGATTCAGAAATTAAAGCAGGTATGAGTTTGTATTATAGTAATTTACAAGTGAGCAATTCTGCTCTGTTTAACTGGCTTCCTGCAAATGACGGATCGATTGTAAGTTCATGGACTTCGCCCACACCTCCATTAAAAGGGTATGTAATAAAGACTGCAAGAACAGGTTGGTTAAATGTAGATCGGTTGTTAGAACCAAGCCTTACAAGAACTGAAGCAGGTGTTGTATTGCCCAATCTTTTTTCCAATGCTAATACAGCAGTGTATATGGTATTTAAAACTACAAACACCGTTTTGCAACTTACAGGTAATGCAGATTTCAGAAAATTTTCTCATCCCAATATTCCTGTGCAGTTTGAGGTAAAGTTTATTTCTATTTCAAAAGTGGGAGATACTTTTTATCTCGGTATAAAAGAAGAACGGGTAGTACCAAACCTTGTAACTTATATTAAACCTGAAGTATCAAGTCTTGAAAAAATAAATATTTTATTAAATTCTTTATAGCAGCCTTTGTTTATATGTTGAGCCTCGCTTTGGCGGGGCTTTTTTCTTATATCCACACAATGTGGAAACTGTTACTCAGTTTTAAAACAGCTTTTTTCGGTATTTTTGCATATATGGTTTATGAGAAAAGAAGAAAAGTAAGAGTAGCTATTTTAGATTTGTATAATGGTGTCACTAATCAGGGTATGCGTTGTATACGTGAACTCTTAAACCAATTTTCCGAACAGTATCATTTAGATTTAGAATGGGATGAGTTTGATGTGCGGCAGCAAAATGCAGTTCCTGATCTTACTTACGATATATTTATCTCAAGTGGTGGCCCCGGTAATCCTTTTGATGGTGAAGGAACAGAATGGGAAACAAACTATTTTAACTGGATTGAAAATATCCTTAGTTGGAATGCAAATGATAGCAATGAGCAAAAGAAACAGGTATTTTTCATTTGTCATTCTTTTCAAATCGCCTGCCGCTATTTTCATGTAGGCAAGGTGGAAAAACGTAAGTCAACAGCCTTTGGAGTTTTTCCCGTTCATTTTATTAATGCCACAAAACCTGAAAATATTTTTGAAGGCGTTCGTGATCCTTTCTATGCGGTTGACAGCAGAGATTATCAGGTAATTCAGCCAAACTTTTCTCAATTGAAGAAAGCCAGAATTAAATTATTGTGTATTGAAAAGGATCGTCCGCATGTGGCCTTGGAACGTGCAGTAATGGCCGTAAGATTTAATGAATATATGATTGGCACACAGTTTCACCCGGAAGCTGATGCAATGGGTATGAGTATGTATTTGCAAACAGAAGAAAAGAAAAAAACAGTAATCGAAAATCATGGGTTTGAAAAATGGAAAAGCATGATTGAACATTTGGAAGATCCCGATAAAATTATGTGGACTTATTCTCACATACTGCCGAACTTTCTGTATCAATCCATTTTTAATTCGGTTTCAGTTTCGGCTTAATTTCTTTCTGTTGTTTGCGTAAAACCTTTTACTTTTAGAAGGTAAAATTTATTGTATGGTAGCAAATCTCCGCAAAGCATTTAATGCAAATTTCAGCAACGAAAAGTATGAAGTTTTTTTAAAAGATCTGCATAGCCTTCACCCGGGAGATATTGAGTTTAGAATTTGTGAAACACCTGTTTTTGTAGCAAAAGCGTTTAAAGAAAAAATATTGCATGCCTGTGAAAGCATTATAGATGTTATTTGCAACGATCGTTTTCATGAAATGACAGAAAATGCTTTTCCTGCAGGTGAAAAATTGCCCAATGAGAACAGGCAGGCACACATGATTGCTTTTGATTTTGGAGTTTGTATAAATGATGATGGAGAACTGGAACCTCAGCTGATTGAAATGCAGGGCTTCCCTACACTCTTTGGTTTTCAGGCATATTATCCTGATGTAGTCGCAAACCATTTTCCTATTCCATACAATTACAGCCATTATTTAAATGGTTATACAAAGGAATCATACATTGTCATGCTTCAAAAGCTAATCATAGGAGCTTTGCCAAAAGAAAATGTAATTCTGCTTGAAATAAAACCGGAGATACAAAAAACCAGAATTGATTTTTCTTGTACCAAAGATTATTTGGGTATTGAAGTGGTTTGCTTAACCAAGCTCATACAGGAAGGAAGAAAATTATTTTATATAAAAGATGGAAATAAAACTGAAGTAAAGCGAATTTATAACCGTATTATTTTTGATGATTTAAAAGCAAACAAAGCAGAACTGGGTAATGTGGTTGATATTACCCAAGATTTGGATGTAGAATGGATACCGCATCCCAATTGGTTTTACCGAATAAGCAAATACACATTGCCATTTATTCAGCATCCTTATGTGCCAGAGACTTTCTTTTTAAATGAAGTAAAACAATTGCCTGCTGATCTTTCAAAGTATGTATTGAAGCCCTTGTTTTCTTTTGCAGGGCAGGGAGTGATTATTGATTTAACACAGGAAGACATTGATGAAATTAAAGACCCTGAAAATTATATTCTGCAGCGTAAAGTAAAATATGCTGATGTTGTTGAAACTCCAGACATACCTGCGAAAGTAGAAATCCGTATGATGTATGTTTGGCCCGATGGTGATGAAAGACCACATGCTGCTACTAACCTTGCACGTATGAGCAAAGGAAAAATGATTGGTGTACGTTATAATAAAGATAAAGAGTGGGTAGGAGGTAGTGTCGCTTTTTTTGAGAGGTGAGAAGATTATGAGTAATCTTAAAATCGCTGGGCAATAGTTCGTGACTTCACGAACCAAAGCTTTGCTGCAATTTAAAACTTACACCCCCGCCAAAAACTGTCCCCCAATATAATCCACCACTCCGGTTAGGTTTTTAGTTTCCTCGTATACTTTTAATTGTCTGTCGGCACCGGTTCCCTGCTCCAACATTTTAGGAATAAAGTTGATGGCATAACGGCACCCAACTTCATCTACCACATCATCTACAAAATCTAACAGCTCGTAAATTAAAGCACGGGTATTGGTTTCTTCTTCTTTACCAAAGTCAATCAAATATCCATCAATGCCATAGCGGCTTGCACGCCATTTATTTTCATTAATTAATGCCCGCTGATATTGAATATAATTCATGTTTTTATTTCGCAACTTATAAAGCTTGGCAGTTATGGCCTGAAACAAAGCAGTAATGGCAATGGTTTCCATTACCGTCATGGGCACATCACAAATTCTGAATTCAATGGTGTTAAAGAATGGATGCACTCTTAAATCCCACCAAATTTTTTTTGCATTATCAATACAATTTGTTTTAATAAGCAGGGCAACATAGTTGTCGTAAGATTCAATACTGTCAAAATACTCCGGTATACCTGTGCGTGGAAATTTATCAAACACTTTGGTTCGAAAAGATTTATAACCCGTTAATCTTCCTTCCCAAAAAGGAGAGTTGGTACTTAGTGCATATACATGGGGTAAAAAATACCGTGCACTGTTTGCAAGGTGGATGGCCATTTTTCTATCCTGCATACCTACATGCACATGCAAACCAAAAATGAGATTGCTGCGTGCAGCTTCCTGAAGTTCATTTACCAGTTGATTATAACGTACATGATCTGTAATTAACTGATCCTGCCAATGACTGAACGGATGTGTACCGCTTGCACCCACAGCAAGATTCATATCACCTGCAATAGAACTTATTGTTCTTCGCAAAGTAGCAACATCAGCGTATGCTTCATCAATATCAGCACAAATATCAGTACCTACTTCTACTACGGCCTGGTGCATTTCTGCTTTTACTTTGTCTTTAATTAATTTCTGACCTTCAGTAACAATTTTTTGCTCATGACTTTTCAACTCTCTGGTAACAGGGTCAAATACCATGTATTCTTCTTCCACACCGAGGGTAAATTGTTTGTAATTAATATTTGCCATAAGAATTCATGTATTTAAATACTAATACAAAATTGTTTTATTAGCTGCCCGTTTAATGTATTCACCCCAGCTTAAATTGTCAACGCCATCTTTATGTTCCATTGCTCTTTCAATGGCATAAGAAGCAGAAGCTTCAACCACCCAATTAAAATTTTCCTCACCCACACTTGCTAAATCAGCATCCGGTGCAGGGTTGCAAAAATCAATGGCATAAGGAACACCATTGCGAAGTGCCAGCTCTACTGTATTAAAATCATATCCTAAATAATTGTTGATGCGCAAAACAATATCCGTCATCATTTGCAATTTTTCTGCACTGGGTTTAAAATCCGCTACATAACGTAAGTGATGTGGGTTGCGTGGTTCATAACTCATTATACGCACATGCTTGCGTCCAATGCAATAACAACGATAGTATTCTTCAAACACAATTTCTTCCTGAAGCAGCATTACAAGTTGCCCTGTTTCTGAATGTTTCTCAAAAAAGTCTTCAGCACTTTCAAGTTTGTACACATTTTTCCAGCCACCACCTGCATAGGGTTTCATGTAAGCCGGGAAACCGATATAGTTAAACATTCCTTCCCAATCCATTGGGTAAGCAAGGTTGCTCAGCGACTCATCACCTGTATCATCTGGCCTGTCGTTTGAAGGAAGAATTACCGTTTTAGGAACAGGTACATCAATTTTAGTAGCCAAACAATTATTAAAAAATTTATCATCAGCACTCCACCAAAAAGGGTTATTTATAACAGCACAACCGGTAATGGCTTCATTTTTAAGCATGGCTCTGTAATGCGGAACATCCTGCGAAATACGATCAACGATTACTGCATATCCGTTGCCTACACCCTGAACAACTTTATCAATCCGTACAGACTCGGCATAGATGCCTTCAATATTTTTACTGTTGATTCTTTCAACAAATGCGGTGGGGAAAGAACGTTCCTTGCCGTGCAGGATGCCAATCTTCTTCATAATAATTATTTTTTTAGGTAAAGAATGAAAGTCAGATTTTTTCCAATCTCATTTTATTCATTCAATATAGTGCAGAATTTTGGAAGAAATACAATGGGGCATAAAAATATTTTACTATCATTTGCATATTTTTGGAGTTATGCAGAAAGAAAAAGGTGTAAGTATTTTGATTGAACAAGAAATAATAAAGTCAGAATTTCTGGAACGGGATGTGAAAGTGGATTTTTATTTACCAACTCAGGTAAAGCATCCTGAGAATATGAGTCTGCTGTTAATAAATGATGGGCAGGATCTTCCTAAAATGCCTTTTGAAGAAATACTTGAAGATTTGTATTTCTATCAGGAAATTGAACCTCTGCTTTGTGTAGGTATTCATTGTGGGCCGGACAGAAAAATGGAATACGGAATCGCAAACCAGGCTGATTATCTTGGCAGAGGAGCCAAAGCAGGCGATTATACAAGTTTTATTTTTGAAGAATTACTTCCGCTTATCCGTAAAAAATATCATCTTCCTCATTTTAAGGAAAAGTCTTTTGCTGGTTTTTCACTTGGTGGTTTAATGGCTTTGGATATTGTTTGGAACCATCCGCATGAATTTTCAAAAGTTGGAATTTTTTCAGGCTCTTTATGGTGGCGCCAAAAAGGGTATGATGATGGGTACAGCGATGAAAGAGATCGTATTATGCACAATCAAATCAGAGAAAGCAAGGAAGTTGCACCCTGGCTTGAGTTTTTTATTCAAACTGGTTTGCATGATGAAAAAAAAGACAGAAACCAAAACGGAGTGATTGATTCGATTGATGATGCATTGGATTTAATTGCTGAACTAAAGAAAAAAGGATACACCAGAGAATCAATAAAGTATTTTGAGATGGAAGATGGTAGCCACGATGTACCTACATGGGGCAGGGCTTTTCCTGAGTTTTTAAAGTGGGGGTGGGGGACATAATTTTTTGTGCTTTCATTGAGAGTACATAAAAAAGGATGTTTCATTTGAAACATCCTTTTTTTATTTTCTGTAAGAAATTGTTAATTGAATATATAACGTAAACCTAACTGTATACCCCATGTACTAGAAGTAGAAAAGTTTGGTTGATATGCCTTCGCGGGACCATAAGGATTAAAAGTGTACTTTGGAACTGCTCTGTTAAATGTTTCTGCACCTGTATTATTTGTAGAGGAAGGTAGACCTAACAAACCAAGATCAGAGAAATTTCCAAAAGTATAAGAGTAACGGTACCCCCAATCACTGTTAAGTAAATTCAGAAAGTTGATTACATCAGCACTTATTTGAAAAGTATGCTTTTTGTTTCCAGCCTTTATAGAAAAATCTTGTAAAATTCTTAAATCCATTGTATGCAAGAACGGAAGTACTGCTGCATAACGATCCATATACTGTCCTTTGTGTTTACTGAGATATGGATTGTTTTCAATAAACTGGAAAAAAGCAGCGCTTTGTGCAGCTGCAGAATGTATGATTGTGCCTACCCTAAATCCTTCAACGAACTGAATTTCTGATGGATCTTTTGGAATATAAATATTATCGTTAGTGCTGCCATCTCCATTAATATCCCCCCCATAACGGAAATGATAACGATCCTGTGATTGACCAGAATAAAAGAAACTAATTGTAGTTGCCATATTCTTATTTAAATATTCGAAGCGCTTAGAAAATGATGCAATAAAACGATGTGGAACGGAAAAACCTGAATATCCTAATTCTGGATTGTTAGGATCACTGTAAGTACCATTAGTTTGCCATGCACTTGCAGATTGGTCACTCGTACCTGCTGAAACATCTAGAGCAATGGTGTTTGTATATGAAACAGCTACTTCCCATCCTTTTGCGAAATTCTTTTGTAAACCAACGGTGAATACAGCACTAGAGCCTTTGCTTGTATTATCAAGTACAGCCATTCTGTCGGCGTTTGGTTCCAAACGACGATTGTAAAAGGGACGGTTATTAACAGCACCACCTAAAGTGCCGTTTTGTGTACCTAAGTTTGCATTTCTGAAGTAGGCATTATTTACCATCTGTGTAAAAATACCTTCAATGTTTAAAATCAAATTCTCAGTTAATTTCTGATCAATGGCCAAATTTGTTCTCCAAACCTGTGGCAATTTGAAATCATTATCCACACCGCTATAGTTTTGATTACTGGCTGTAGAGGTACCAACAGCAGGAGGATTTGTTGGAATGTAAGTTGTTCTATCTGTATTGTAACGAATTGCTGCAAGTGCGGCTCCTGATGCCTGATAGGTAGCACGTACGATTCCATTATCACCAACCTGGTTAACTAACCAAATAAATGGAATACGACCTGTAAATAAACCGGTACCACCTCTGATAATTAATTTTCTGTTCCCGTACGGATCATAACTAAACCCAACTCGTGGAGAGAATAGCACTTTTGATGCAGGCCACTTACTCACATCAAATCTTTCAGGGCTACGATTTTGATCACTAAATGTTAACGCTGCTAAAGCAGGGTTTTGTGGTGGAGTATATGGATAAAAAGGTTGATCTATACGGAGGCCATAAGTTATTTTTAGTTTTTCAGACAAATTCCACGCATCTTGTACATATACACCTAATTGATTGAATTTTGCTTCTGGAACTTTGATTCCTTTTGGATTTGAGGGATCATAAGCAACGGCAAATACTGCAGGTGAAGAATTGCTTAAAAAATCAGCAAGTGAATTATAACGATAATAAGCACCGCCTGCAGCACTTGTAAAAGAGTTACCAAATTGCAATTTTTCATAACTTACACCACCAGTTACAGTATGTTTACCTAAAGTGAACGTAATATTATTTGCTATGTTAAGGGCATTGTCATCAATAAGGTTTAAATATGAAAATAATTCTCTACCAAATGAAATATATACATCATTTGGTCCTCTCATAATATCGACAAACGGCGCATCAATAGGTGGTACTCTATCTAGTTGGTTGTCTGTATAGGAGACCAATAATTGATTTGTTACATTTTTACCAAATGATGAGTTAAGTTCCGCAACCCCTGATAAAACTCGTACGTTATTTTTAAAATTGCTGGATTGGTAAGCTAAACCTCCATTTACTCCACCACGACGTCCATTATTGATTGTATTTGCACTTATGCCGCTTGTACTTGAAGTATTTACTTGATCATCGTCATCAGTTTCAGATTTTGTAAAGCGTACAGATAGCTTATGATTCTTATGAACATTCCAATCTAAACGACCTATGAATTTTAAATTAGTTGTCTCAAAATCGTAAATTTCATATCCACCCGTATTGATTTGATATGTATTCTTTAAGTAAGTGCTTAATTGATCTAAATCAGTGGCAAGAACTGGTGTGTTCTGTGGATTTCCGTCATTTACACCGGGCCTTCTAGCTAACCATGTTTGTCCTGGACTTGTTCTTTGCTCATACTCAACATTTACAAAAAAGAAGAGCTTGTCTTTGATTATTGGTCCTCCAATGCTACCACCGTAAATTTGTGTTTTGCGTGGTTGATTCGCAACTGTAGTTGAAATTACTTTTTTACCATTGAACGATTGGTCTCTATAAAATGAATAAGCAGTTCCATACCAATTATTTGTCCCACGACGAGTAACTGCATTTACGCCGCCACCAATAAATCCTGATTGTCTCACATCATACGGAGCGATGTTCACTTGAATTTGATCAATGGCATCAATTGAAATCGCAGATGAAGCACCACCTGGTACAAATCCGTCTCCGCTTCTACCGAAGTTATTATTGAAAAGAGATCCATCAATAGTAAGATTATTGAAACGGCTATTTATTCCTGCAAAACTGTTGCCGTTTGATTGAGGAGTAGCTCTAGTTATAGCCGTTAAGCTTCTGCTGATATTTGGAAGATTGGCTACTTGTCTTCTGGAAAAATTGCTGCTTGCGCCAGTCTTTTGAGAACCAGATCTTGAACCACTTACAACAACCTCTGTTAAGACTACACCTCTTTCTTCAATTTCAATAGTAACGTCATACTTGTCTCCGAGAGGCACATTTATGTCCGTTAAGTTAAAATTTTGGTAGCCAACATAACTGGCAGTTAATGTGTAAGGACCACCAGGAATAACGCTTGTAAAATCAAAACGACCTCCTGCTCTTGAAACTACGGTATAAACCGTACTAGTTGGTTCATGTTTCGCTAATATAGTAGCACCAGTTAACACATTTCCTTTTTTGTCTTTAATAGTTCCCGAAATACTTCCTGTTGTAACTTGTGCTGTAACAGTGACTATAGTTAATAACAACGTCATTGTTATGAAAAGCATTTTTTGAATTTTTCTCATACATTTTTTATTTACGATTACAAATAAACGATAAACTTACTTTCAAATGTCAAAAAAATATTAACATTTCGTAAAGAAGACAGGCTTGTTCATCAACTTGCTGCAATTTCAACTATTACATTTCAACATAAATGAATGTATTATGAGGAAACTTCTGTTTTAGGCTAACTTTGCAAAAAATTAAAACCATGCTTGATTCTGTTGGAACTGCGATTGAGGAAATAAAAGCGGGAAAAATGTTGATTGTGGTAGATGACGAAGACCGAGAAAATGAAGGGGATTTTGTAATTGCTGCCCGGTTTGCCACCCCGGAAATCATCAATTTCATGAGTAAAAACGGAAGGGGACTTATTTGTGCAGCTTTAACCGATGAACGCTGCAAAAAATTAGATCTCAAAGCAATGGTAAGCTCTAACACCTCGCTTCATGAAACTGCTTTTACTGTTTCAGTTGATTTGCTGGGGCAGGGAACAACAACCGGTATTTCTGCTCAGGATCGTTCCAAAACAATTTTAGCTTTAATTAATGAGGAAACAAAACCTGAAGACTTGGCCCGGCCCGGTCATATTTTTCCATTAAGGGGAATGAAAGGTGGGGTGCTACGCAGAACAGGACACACAGAAGCAACTATTGATCTTGCCCGGCTTGCAGGTTTGGAGCCGGCTGGCGTTTTGGTTGAAATTATGAATGAAGATGGAACTATGGCTCGATTACCACAACTTGAATTAATAGCTGAGCAATTTAATCTCAAAATCATTTCCATTAAAGACTTAATTGAGTACAGGCTAAAAATAGATTCTTTAATTGAAGAAATTGTAAGGGTTGACATGCCTACAGCTTATGGCACATTTAAATTAATTGCCTTTACTGAAAAGGAAACCGGACAGGAACACATGGCTCTTATAAAAGGAGAGTGGGCTTCAGATGAACCAGTTTTAGTAAGAGTACATTCTTCTTGCTTTACTGGCGATATTCTGGGTTCACTTCGCTGCGATTGCGGAGATCAGTTACACAGTGCCATGCAAATGGTGGAGCAGGCAGGAAAAGGCGTGGTACTTTATATGAATCAGGAAGGAAGAGGCATTGGATTGTTCAATAAACTCAAAGCCTATAAACTTCAGGAAGAAGGGATGGATACAGTAGAAGCCAATTTACATTTAGGCCTGCCAATGGATGCAAGAGATTACGGTGTAGGTGCACAAATACTCAGGCATCTGGGTATTACTAAAATAAAACTGCTAACAAATAATCCTAAAAAAAGAGCAGGCTTGCTTGGGTATGGATTAGAAATTGTAGATACCGTTTCTATTCAAACTGTACCCAACGTACATAACATAAAATATCTTGAAACCAAACGAGATAAAATGGGTCATGAACTATTAAAAGATTGAATGAGTTTCAATAGCTTTTAAAAAATGTCTTCAAAATCTTTTACATAAGATAAACTGATACCGGTTCGGTTACTTTGCCGCTGGGCATCAATGATGCTTCTGTAAAAACCAATCAATCTTAATTTGCCATCGGGTGTTATAAGCCACTCAATTGAAATATCGGGTGTAAGCTGATTGTTACCTAACAAACTCGTTTGTTCATTTGAAACCAACACTGAACCCCCGGCTTTTAAGAGAATTTTTCCATTGAGCAAGCTTCTTGTAAAACCAAAATTGCCAACACCCTGGAAGCCAATACCCTGAGCCTGTGCACTTGTAATTACACCGGGTGTAAACGTTACATAAGGATCAAGTTTTAATTTATTAATCCCCGGAATATTTTTTAGTACCGCATCCAAACCCACAGTAATTTGCTGTGCAAGAAATTCAGAAATTGTTCCGGCAGCATTGGAAAGAATAGTAGAACTTATATTATTCCCTCTAAAGGAAGAAGTGGAATTTGCTGAATTAAAAGAGCCTAAAAGCAGCAAAGAAAATACCTGCCGGTTTAATTCATCTTCGTTGTTATAGAGCTGGTTCAGCCCGCTTATTGTAAGTGGATTATTGCGGCAGGGGTGGCCTTGTGGTAATTCAAACCTGAATTTTATGACTGGATTTTTTAGTGTGTTGCTTAAATTACTTACTACATAAATTTTGTGTCGTTCACTGCTGCAGCCATTAGTTAATTCGGGTAACAAAGCGGCATCTTCCACCAAATAAGTTGCATCAATATTTATTCTTGCATCATAAGGGTCGCCATTCCAGTTAATAGTTCCGTTGTTGATTAAGAAAGGGCGTTTAAAGAGCGACTCCCAGTTAAACGTATATTTTCCTTTTGTGATTTGAAAATTACCGGTCATGGTAGTTCTTTCGTTGGTGCCCACTTTTAAATTAATAGCACCGTTACCCTGACCTTCAATTATGTCGTTTGTAATTTCATCCAGTATCAAATAAATTTTTGCGTAGGGATTTGCAATTACATCTAAATCCACCGTAAGTGATGATACATCTTTAATCTCTGTTTCAGCTTTCATCTCTTTACCGTACTTTCTAAATACAATAAAATTTGCGGTGCCGGTTACCCTTGAGTCTGATGTGGGCAAATAAATGCTGGAACTGTCAGTTGGTTCTCCTCTCAAAGTTAATTTCATATTATTGGCAGGGCCCGTTATACTTCCGCTGGCATTGGCAATTACTTTTCCGTAAAATAAACTATTATCTTTTTTGGTAGTGTTTATTACAAGCAAACCTCTTCTTGCATCGTCGGCCTTAAAGTTCATATCAAAAGCCATATCGTTAAAAAACTGATGGTATAATTTCCCACTGAATGTACCAAACCTACCTGTAGTATCTTTTAATTTTATGGTTCCAAAATCAATAGCACCTTTTTCAAAATTGAGAACCGTTCCCTGAGCAAAAGAATATCGGCACTTGGTATAGTCTAATAAAAAAGATGCATCGTTTAATGTTACAGTTCCAATAATGTCTGGTGCTTTCGCATCACCGGTTACACGAATGGTCCCTTTGCCCGTTCCTTTAAGTTCCTTCATGATTACCGATAAATATTTTTCAAGCAGGCTTAACTCTTCATTTTCTATTTCAATGGTATTATCGGTTGTAATGTTTTTAGAGTCAAAAATATTTGTGTTTCCGTTAATAGCAAACTCATGCCCTAAATTGTTTGAATTGATTTTATAATTAATAATGCCGCTTAATGAATTATAGTTTCCCGCTATTGCTACTTTGCCAATTGAATCATTATTAAACCGAAACTGATCAGCAGTTAAATCAATATCTAAATTCATCTTGCCAAGAGGGCTTATTATATCGATTCTACCGGTAACACTTCCTTCTAACCTTGGATCGGGTAAAAAATAGGGCATCAGGTCGCCAATCTCAAACTTCTTTACTTCTACTACAAAATCATTTCCTGTTCCCGTTGCTGATGGTTCAGTGTAAGCGAGCAGCTCTTCGTTACCACTGGTAATTGTAATGCCGTTTGAAAATAGTTTTCCCTTTCCTATAAAGATGTCGCTTTCATCCTTAATAGTCCATCGTTTATCATTCACCAAAAGTGTAGAGGGCTGAAATGTAATGGCAAACCCATCTCTAGATGCTTTAAACCTAGCTTTTAAATCGGCATCTTTTAACGTTTGTGATGCACTTGTTTTAATGGATACCGATCCTGTATCGTTTGCCGCAGTAAATATAAAACTGGTATTGGGTAATCGTAAACTGTCGCTGAATTTTATTTCACTTATAGTGCCCTGCAGCGAAAGGTTGCTTAGGTTGCTGAGACCAGTAATGTTCACCTCGTTAAACAAAATAGAATTATAAACAAAGGAAGGTACACGGGTTTCAAGGTTGAATTTATTTTGCTGAATATTTACTGATCCTTTAATGGTTGATTGATTAAACCCTGATACCGGTAAGCTAAACAACTCAAGAAAGGGATTAATATTATTGGTAGTAATATCAAAATCAAAATCCTGATCAGCAATTTTTTTACGGGGTGGATTAATGTAAGAGGGAAAATAATTGTGCAGAAATCCCAGAGCTACATCGGGCAAGTACAATAATTTATAATTGCCCCGCATGGTGGCATTTATTTCATTACTGCGAAGTATGAATTGCTTTTTACCTGAATCAATAAAAAGATTGCTAAGGTACAATGAATCAAAAGGCAAACGGTTGGTATCGCTCAGCAGAACAGCATTTTTAATAATGGCAGTACCCATAAAATCATCAATATTTTTTACCTGAAAGTTGAAATCAATATTACCGCTGAGCGAAAGATTTTTATTTGTAAAGCCAAGGTTTTTGAAATTGCTTTTATAAATTTCGCCATTTACATTGTACACAGGTGTGTCTTTGCCAAAATCAACAAGCCCGGTTAAATTTACAATAAGGTTGCTGTCGTTAATAGCAAGTGCCCCATCAAATTTTTTACGATCTGCAATTCCTTTTGCCGTTATGTTGTGATAATTGTAACCATATACTTCAAACTGTTTTAACTGTCCGTCAATTTCAGCAAACAAGGTATTGGGGTTAAATCCTTTGCCTTTTAAAGAGCCCTCTATTGAAATTTTTCCAATTCGTTTTTCGTTGAGAAATGTTCCAAGTTCAAAGCCATTTGTTTTGAGTTTGCCAGAATATATGGGCTCTTTACCCTTGGGAAGTTTTAAATTTAAGTCAGTAACCAAAGTACCAAGATTGGTTTCAATGGTTCCAAAGGTTACAAAATCTTTAATGTACCCAGTAAACGAACCTTTATAGTTGAGATACCTGATTTGATTGAGCGAAGGGGTAGTAATTTTTTTAATGGCCGGGTAAATAATGGCAGCATCACTGTAGGTAGTTGAAAACCGGGAGGCGTTAATATCTAAAAAAGTATTGTTGATATCGGGCAAACCGTCAATTGTAAATTTTCCTTCAAACAAAGTATTCTTTCCTGTGGTGATGCTGATGCTGTCGCCTTTTAAATGGTCAATGCTTCCTTTTGTTTTACCTGAAATGTAAATCATGCTCTCCATATCTTTTAATTCAGGAGCAAAAAAAGCGATATCATTACTATGCAGTTTGCTGTTTTTAAAGTTGCTTTCTAAACGCACATGGGTAACAAACTGTACCATATCATGATTAAAGTTTGCATACTTCATTGCAAAATAATCACCGAGTTTGCTATTGGGTGTTTCGAGATTGAGGTTTTTAAATTCCATACCGGTAGTATGCCAAATCATATCGGCCTGCAATTCATTTACTATAAAACCGCTGCGCTCTTTTGCTGATATAAGAATTTTTGACTGTATGGTATCACCAGAAAGTTTTAGGTTAGAAAATGTTCCGTTTATTGCAAATAAGCGGAGATGTGCGCCATCGAAAGAGGTAAAGGCTGGGCGATCTGTTTGGTTATCATTTTTAAATTCACCGTTTTTTATGGATACAGATGTTGCAGAAATAGCCCAGCCGCCGGAATTCCATTTTTCGATGCTGTCATTCAAATGAAATTCTTCTTCAGTTTTTGGTGTAAGCTTTGGCTTTGTACCAGTGTAATTATAAATTGAAAAAGACGGATCATTTATTTCGAAATTTTCCAGTTCAATTTTTTTTCCTTTCGGGTCAAACTTATTTACATCAAGTTTTAAATAAGCAAGGCTCATTTCCTGATTTTGCCCGATCCATTCATCTTTACTAAGCAGGTGAATTTTTGTAAGCACCAACTGTTTAATACTAAATTCAATGCTTCGCTTCTTTTTTGTGCTGGGTGGCCCAGAAAAATAATCAATAAGAAATTGATAATTCCAAATGCTGTCTGTTCTATGTAAATAGAGATTTGTATTTTCTAAACTTAAGTAACTTACCTCTGCTTTATCTTTTAAAAAGAACCAATCGGTTATGTTCATACCTGCTCTGCCAATATAAGCCAGTGTATCTTTTTTCAGATCCTTTATCAATACACCTTCTAACAGAACTTTATTAAACAATGCAAAATCAACATGCTTTACTGAAACTTCTGTTTTAAGATCATTTGAAAGTTTTCTGGCTGCAAGTTTAGCTAGCCAGTTTTGTACCGGAGTAAATTGTACAAGTATCCATATTGTTACAAGCAACAACAGGATGGTAATAAAAACACGGGATAGTATTTTAAACAGGCGACGAAACAAAATGTAATATTGTAAAAGTAACCAATCAGCCTGTTATGGCAAATTCAATACCAGTTTCTTTTAATGTATTTAACAGACTAGCCAAGGGCTTCTGCTTTCATTAAAAAGATCGAACCTCCGATCTTAATAAATTGAACTGTTTTTTAAATTGAAATTAAAACCAATATCCAATTCCGGCACTAATGAGCCGATATTTTAAGGTGGGCCCGTTTTCTGTATTAATCATATTGCCAAGCCCGTGTGCATACTCAACCAAAACCCGAAAGGCTTTTGTGGTTTCATATCCAAAACCTATGTGCCAGTTTGCATCATAACGGCCATAAGCCTGATAGCCATATTTTAAATCAGCTTTTGCAGCAACGTTAGCAAGATTTTGTTTTGTTTGCTTACCATTAATGCCAAACCCAATTGATGGGCCAAAATGTACAAACAAGGTGTTCACTTTTTGATCAGGATGGTTAAAATCTATTTGTAACAAAGGCATTACACGTACCTGCCATTCTTTTATTTCACTAAACTGATTTGATTGTAATGAATCTGTGAGCATACCCCTGTAATTCACATCAATTTGTGGTACAAAAAACAAACGGCCGTCAAAAGGGATTTTTAGCATGGCACCTGCATATCCGCCACTGATTGCTTTTGTTGGCAATTCTTTATTGGTAACAAATTTTGACAAGCTGTAGTTATAACCTGCTTTTGCACCCAAGCGGATTTTTGTAAAATCCTGTGCCTGCAAAAATGATATACCTATAAAAATGGCTGTAACTGATAAAATAAAATGTTTCATTGCTGTGTTTTTTAATACTGTTGAATTAACTGAGCTAGTTTTTCAAGATCCGGTTTTGTGTGAAGTGCATTCACAACAATTCTGTTTACAGGATCATTATCAGGATGTGGATAGCCAAAGGAAGAAATGATTACGTTATTTTGTAAAAGGTACTGGGCTACAAATTTTTTATGTACTTCAAATACCGGTGTTCCTCCATGAGTGGCAAATGTAACACCTTGAAACAGTTTTTGCAAGTAAAGTATGTTTTGGTTCAACAAATTTCTTTGAGTGTTGAAAATGGCAGATGCTCTCAGCCACGTATAGGCGAGGGCGGGCATAGGTGGAGTGGATGTTGCATAATTCACATGTTGCTTTGCCAGTGCAATCCATTTTAAAGAACCACAAATTGCACCTGCATTTATATGATAGGCTTTTGATAAAGAAAAATTTAAAAGCAGTTCAATATTTTTCGGAAGTTGAAGTGTGGCTGTAATTCCCTCTCCATTACAACCCATCCAACCAATACCATGCGAATCATCTACAATAAGTGTGAGCTTAAATTTTGATGGCAAATTATTTAAAAAAGAAAAATCAGTAATGGTTCCGGGAGTGGGGTTCATGCTGTCTGCTGCCAAAGCAAATTCAAATTCATGTGCTGCTTCTCTCTCAACTAAAAAATCATTCCAGCTTTTTCCTTCTTTTATTTGTACTGCTTTGTTATAATGAGCCGATGCAGGATGTGTGGGGTAATGATAGTACACATTCATTTGCTGTGCCACAATTTCAACCGAAGTTCTCGCAGATAAAAAACCTGATGAAAAAACAGCAGCATCTTCTTTTGACGTAAGTTGAGCAAGTTCCTTCTCAAATTTTGAATAAATATCTAAAGGCGTGTTAGATATTCGTGAAGATGGGTACACCACACCATAAATTTCTATCCCTTCTTTTATCAGGTTTAAAAAATCTTCAGCGGCACCCAGTCCTAAATAGGAATAGCCGGAGAAAAATAAATATTCCTCATTGTTGATGATGGTTGTACGTCCGGGTTTTTGAGTAAGCTGCATTAGTTTTTATGCTTCATCTGTTCATTAAATTGATGGGAAGTTCCCCAGGGGATGGAAAGATTTTTCCATGCTTTATTTTTTATCATTCTTCCGAGATAAACTATTTGCCCCACATGGTAAGGGTAGTGGGCCAATTGCCTGTTGAGTGCATCCACAACAATTAAAGGTTCGCTACGGATGGTGATTATTTTTTCTAAATCAGCTTCTGTTAATGCTTGTACAGTATTTAAAAAACAAGCCCAACCTTCTTCCCATCTTTTCAGCAATTGTTCTTTTGATGAATATTGCTGTTCAAATTCAGCATCTCTGTTGCGCCACTCTTTTTCTCCATCCTCGGTTAAAAAATTAGTAAAACGGCTAAGCATATTACCGGCTACATGCTGAATGATGATAGCAATACTGTTACTTTCTTCACTGGGCTGAAAGTGAAAATCTAATTCATCTAATTGCTCAAATGTTTCATTGCCCAGTTGTTTGTAATACACAACACGTTTAATATAAGAATCTAAAAATGTTTTTTCTAATGACATGAGGTATTGTATTTAAAATATCAATTCTTAATTATTAAATTATCCATTAACTAATATCCTTCCGCATCATCATCGCCTCTTTTATCACCCACTGCTTCAATCCTGAGCTTAGCCGAAGGGGCGTATGTAATTTTAATCGCTTCAAATCGGCCAATATTTTCCCGTTCCACTATTTCATAGCCCATCGCTTTTAATTTGTTACGAACATCTATAGGAAAATCTTTTTCTACCCTTACCACATCAGGAAACCATTGGTGATGAAAGCGTGGTTTCCAAACAGCATCTTCCAAACTTAAATTAAAATCAATAATATTTACAGCTACTTGAAAAACTTGTGTAGGAATAGTAGTGCCACCTGGCGAACCAATTACTAAAAATGGGTTGCCATCTTTCAAAACAATAGTTGGCGTCATGGAACTCAGCATTCGTTTATTAGGTGCAATGGCATTGGCTTCCGTTCCCAACGCACCATACATATTGGGTACGCCGGGTTTACTACTAAAATCGTCCATTTCATTATTCAATAAAAAACCAGCACCGCCTACAACGGTTCTGCTTCCATAACCTCCGTTTAGCGTAGTGGTTACAGACACTGCATTGCCCAATTTATCATACACACTTAAATGAGTTGTTTCTTCACTTTCAGCATTAATAGTTCCATGGTTCGTTATTTTGCTGCTGCCTGCTTTTGAAGAATCAAAATCTGCAATACGTTCTTTTAAATAGTTTGGTGATGTTAAACGCTTCACCGGAACTTTTACAAAATCAGCATCACCTAAAAATTCTGCACGGTCGGCAAATGCTCTTCTTTCAACTTCTACCATAAATTGTACTGCCTGCCAGGAATGAAAACCCATAGCTGCTACATTTTTTGTTTCCATCATACCCAGCATTTGCTGCATTAAAATACCGCCGCTGCTTACCAATGGCATTCCTAAAATAGTGTAGCCTCTGTAAGTTGATTGCATTGCTTTGCGAATAGCTGTTTTATAATTTTTTAAATCGCTTAGTGTAATCAGTCCTTTGCCACTTTTCATTTCAGCAACTATTAAGTTGGCAGTTTCACCTTCGTAAAAACCTTTTTGTCCAAAATCACGAATACGAGTCAATGTTTTTGCCAAATCTTTTTGTACCAAAGTATCGCCTGTTTTCCATCCGCCATATTTTATAAAAGCAGAAGGTTTTGTGCTGTTTTGTATAAAGGAACCCATGGTAGCATTTAAACCTCTTGCCTCAGCTTCAGTAATTACAAATCCTTTTTCTGCTAACTCAATAGCAGGTTGTATTAAAAGTTTAAACGGAAGTTTTGCATATTTGTGTGTAGTAAACAATCCTGCAACTGTACCGGGAACTCCCGAAGCTAAATGTCCGTTTTGGCTAAGATTGGTTTGTGCATTTCCATTGGCATCTAAATACATATTTCTGTGTGCAGATGCCGGAGCTTTTTCACGGTAATCTAATGCAATGGTTTCTTTGTTTGATGTGTAAGCCAATAAAAAACCACCACCACCAATATTTCCGGCAGCAGGCAAAACAACTGCCAGCGCAAGTTGTGTAGCAATAGCCGCATCAAATGCATTGCCGCCTTTTTTCATAATTTCAACACCCACTTTACTAGAAAGCGGATGAGCACTTACTACTGCTCCATTGCTACACTCTATTTTCTTTTGAATAGAATATTTGTAAGGATTGATTTGTGCAAAAGCTATACTTGAAATAAAAAGAAATAGAAAAGGAAGCAAGCGTATCATGTTGAAAATTTTGTCTAAATTAATTTTTTAATTCAATATACCGCTTAACTTGTGCAGGCAATTAAAACCAACTGTATGATAAGCGGCTTATTTTATGTGAGTCGCTTTTTTTATTTTCGCCCAATTAAATATGTATATGAAGAAACTTATTTCAACCATTTCATTGCTCTTTTTTGTTGCCTGTTCATTTGCACAAGTACAAAGCCCCGAACAATTTCTGGGTTATAAACTCGGCAGCAGGTACACGCCTCATTGGAAAGTAGTAAGCTATTTTAACCAAGTTGCTGCCAATGCACCAAAAATGGTAAAGCTGCAACAGTATGGCCAAACCAATGAAGGCCGCCCTTTAATGGTTGCATTTATTGCAATGGAGGAAAACCTTGCCAACATTGAAAATATTCGCTTAAATAATTTGCGGCTTGCCAATCTTGCAAAAGATAAAATGGCTGCAGATGTAAATGCCCCGGCAATTGTTTGGATGAGTTATAATGTACATGGTAACGAAACTTCCTCAAGCGAGGCAGCCATGCTCACCATTTATTCCTTAGTTGATCCTGCAAATGCAAAAACAAAAGAATGGTTGAAGAATACAGTAGTTGTAATTGATCCCTGTATTAACCCGGATGGGCGTGACCGTTATGTAAACTGGTTTAACTCAGTTGTAGGTAAAACAGTAAACCCAAGAATGGATAGCAGAGAACACCGGGAACCGTGGCCGGGCGGAAGAACCAATCATTATAATTTTGATTTGAACAGAGATTGGGCCTGGCAAACACAGGTTGAAAGCCAGCAACGCATGAAACTTTACAATCAATGGCTGCCGCAAATACATGTAGATTTTCATGAGCAGGGAATTAACGAGCCTTACTATTTTGCCCCCGCCGCAGAACCTTTTCATGAAGTGATTACAACATGGCAACGGGATTTTCAAAACACTATAGGAAAAAATCATGCAAAATATTTTGATGCAAACGGATGGCTATATTTCACCAAACTTCGCTTTGATTTATTTTATCCTTCCTATGGCGATACGTATCCTACCTACAATGGAGCAATTGGTATGACTTATGAACAGGGTGGCGGCCCGGGTGGTGGTGCGGCTGCAATGACAGAGGAAGGTGATACACTTACTTTGCTCGACAGATTAACTCATCATTACACAACAGGAATAAGCACGGTTGAAATTTCAAGCATCAATGCAAATAAATTAGTAACAGAATTTCGTAATTTTTTTAACAGGGGAGTTACAACAGGTTTTGGAGAATATAAAACATACATCATCAAAAACAATCCGCAAGATGCAGAACGTATAAAAGGATTGGTAGCAATGCTTGATAAAAATGGAATTCAATACGGTTCAGCAACTGGTTCTGCAAAAGGGTATAACTATCACACAGGTAAAGAAGAAAGTTTTACAATTACCAGTGGCGATTTAGTAGTAACTGCTTTTCAGCCCCGCAGTGCAATGGTGCAGGTGTTGTTAGAACCAAAATCAAAACTCAGCGATTCTGCTACTTATGATATTACTTCCTGGAGCCTGCCTTATGCTTACGGACTTACAGCTTACGCATCAAAAGATAAGATTGTAATTGGCGGCGTTTATACAAAACCTGCTGCTGCAAATAATAGTGCAACGGATGCTTATGCTTATGTTATAAAATGGGAAGGTGTACAAAGTGCAAAAGCTGCCGGAGATCTTTTAAAGCAGGGAGTAGTACTTCGTTATAGTGAAACTGCATTTGAAGTAGATGGACAAACATTTGAACGGGGTGCAATGATTGTAATGAAAACAAGTAATCAGCAATTTGGAGCTGGCCTTTGGAAAAAAGTGGCTGATGCATGTAATGCTGCTGATGTAAAAGCATATCCTGTATCAACAGGTTTTGTAAATAGTGGTGGAGATTTTGGGAGTGATTTAATGCACCCCATAAAACACAAACGTATTGTATTAGTTACAGGCGAAGGTGTTAATGGAAATGCAGCCGGTGCTCTTTGGCATTTCTTTGAGCAGCAATTAAACTATCCTGTTTCGCTGGTGAATGTAAATGATATTGGCCGTGTTAAATGGAGTGAAACAGATGTGCTGATTATGCCCGATGGAAATTATCGTTTCTTAAATGATAAAGTGCAGGCAGATAATTTAAAAGACTGGATTAGTAAAGGAGGAAAACTGATTGCATTAGAAAGTGCTGTTGGTGCATTTGCAAGATTAGACTGGGGACTAAAATCAAAAAAGGCTGATGAAGACAAAAGCAAAGACCCTTACGACCCTATAAAATCTTATGAAAACCGTGAACGGGATTTTATTACTTCTTACACTCCCGGTAGTGTGTACAGAGTAGAAATGGATAACAGTCACCCTTTGGCATTTGGCTATCCTAAATATTATTATACGCTAAAACAAGATGATACTATTTATGAATTTTTTGCTCCCGGCAGTGGTTGGAATGTAGGTGTTGTAAAAAAAGATGCACAGCTTGCAGGCTTTGTAGGTACTAAATTAAAAGATCGTTTAAAAGATGGTTTGCTGTTTGGCGCACAGGATATTGGTAATGGTACCATTGTTTATTTAACAGATGATATTCTATTCCGCAGTTTTTGGGATAATGGAAAGCTGATGTTGTGCAATGCGATCTTTTTTTAATAAATTTTATAAGTCCATAAAAATTTGACAGGTATGTTAAAAGAGTAACGTCATTGCGAGGCGCAACGTAAGTTATAATTATTTAGTAAGTAAGGCGACGAAGCAATCTTTTTTATTCATTTATACTTATGGATTAGATTGCCCGCCCGGATGAATCGGTCGGACGGGCTTCGGCGCTTTTAGAATCTTGAAATTTTTAAAGTGATTCTGCGCCCCGCAAGGACGTAAATACTTCAACTTTGCAAATTTTTTTTAAGATAAGATTACAAATCAATAACATTCACGACGTATTTAACTTAGCCAAAGTTGTAAGAGATTATTTTTGCATTTGTAAACTTGCCAGTTTAATTATTTTTTCTTTGCTATCTGTCCAAGCAAAAATCAATAGATTGCCTGCTTTTGTCATTTGAGGAAAACCACTTGCTCTTGAATCGGATGATTCTGCAATGGTGATCGGTTTACCTTTTGTTCCATCTGTATTTATTTTTAGTGCTTTAATGGTTGTTCCTTCCATCCAACTGATCATAGCGGACTTTTCATTAAGCATCACAATATCTACACGGCCAATTGGTTTGCCATCATCTACCCTGATGGGTTTTTTAAATGTAGCTCCACCATCATCAGAAAAAATAACTTTCACCTGTGCTTTATTCCCGGCCATAGAAAACCATGCAATAGCTAAGTTATTTCCAATGGCATCAGCTCTTGGTCCATTCACCGGGCAACCAGCAATTTTCCATTCATCGGCGTAAATTGTTTTTGGCTCAGTCCATTTACCATTTATAAAACGTACAATGGACATATCTCTTATTTCATCAGTGGAACGATCTCTATAAACAACAATAGGTCCGTTAGAAGTGATGGCAATACTTGTTTGGCAGCAATCACATATTCTTCCATCGAGTTCCCATTCTTTTGTTTTGGCTCCGCTTTTATCTAACAGTGCTCCTCTCAATGTCATTTCTCCATGATGTCCTTCATGATGGCCTGCATCGCCTTCCATTGCTGTTTTTCTTCCATCGAGCCAGGAAACAAAAAACTGATTATTATAAGGAGTGATGGAAACAAAACCATGTTCAGCTTTCTTACCATCATCATGCAATATTTTTGAACTGCTCCATGTTTTACCTGCATTGGCTGATGCTACTATTTTAATATCATAAGTAAACTTTGCCGTATCACTTTTTTCTAAAAAATGTGCAAGCATGTTACCGCTGCTATCAGAAGATATAATTGGGTAATCGGCCCAGTTAACAAACCAATTATTTCCTGAACTAATTATAATTGGTTTACTCCATTGATTATTTGTAAGTGTAGAAAATTGAAGTGAACTTTCCTTTCCTTTTTTCTGTACCCATGACAAATAAACAATCCCGTTTTTGTTGGTAAACAAATAAGGCTCTGCACTTGAATCTGTAACAGGTGATGTAAGCATTACCACCGTTGAATCTCCGGTAGTTGTTGATTCAGTTTTGTTATTAGTACAGGATGTAAGTACTGCTACAAATGCAAAGACTGTTACAAGTTTGTTCATTTTGTTTTTGCAATATTTTTGAGTAAATCAATATTGTTTTTATCATCCCATTTTCTAAACCCCATTTCAGAAAAAACAAGTTTTCCTGCGGGGTTAAAGATATAGGTTGTTGGTAAGGCCATTATATTTAATGCTTCCGTATTTTCTACTCTTACATACTGAAAAGGGTATGGATGTTTGGCTTTGAATTTTTCAATTTGCTCCACCGCCTCATCTGATGCAAAGAGATAAACAATGTTTTCATTTTTTAATAACTCCTGCATTTTTTGAATGGAAGGCATTTCCTGCAAACAGGGTTTGCACCAGGTTGCCCAGAAATTAATAAAGATTGTTTTGCCTTTGTATTGATTGAGGTCTATAGCCTTGCCATTAAGATTGGTTAAATTTATTTTGTTAGTTTCAGTTTCTACATTGGTTGATACAACGGGTTCATTCTTATCTTTTTCTTTTGCTGTTTCATTACAACTGACAAAACCAATAAAAATGATGAGCGCTAATTTATACATGAAATTTGTTTATTTTTTTTCTATTTCACTTTTAACATGCTGGCATTAATGGCCACAACAATGGTACTTACCGTCATCAATACAGCTCCTGCAGCCGGGCTTAATAAAACACCCTGTTTGTATAAAACTCCTGCTGCCAAAGGCAATGCAATAATATTATAGCCTGTTGCCCAAATTAAATTCTGAACCATTTTGCGGTAAGTAGCTTTGCCAAATAAAATCAAACTCACAATATCTTTGGGGTTACTGTTTACCAAAACAATGCCTGCGGTTTCTGCTGCTATATCACTACCACTGCCTACTGCAATACCAATATCTGCAATTGCCAATGCAGGTGCATCATTTACACCATCACCTGTCATAGCAACAAATTCACCCTGGCTTTGCAGTTCTTTTATCTTTTCTAATTTCTGATGGGGGAGTACTTCTGCAAAGAAACTATCCATGCCCAATGTTTTGCTTACACTTGCAGCTACTTTACTGTTGTCGCCTGTAAGCAATATAGATTTGATGTTGTTTTGTTTCAGTGTTTTAATAGCATCTGCCGATTCTGGGCGTATCTCATCCGACAATGCTATATATCCTGCCAATACATCATTGATAATTACAAACACAACCGTTTCGGTATCGTTGGCTGTGAAGCCATCAGGTAAAGCAATATTTTTTTCTTTTAGATAACCTGGACTAACTACTACTATTTTTTTGCCTTCAACCGTAGCTTCAACTCCTTTGCCGGTAATAGCATTAAAATTTTCTGTTGCAGGAATGGTAATTGAAAGTTCTTTTGCTTTTTGCAAAATGCCTGTTGCAATGGGATGTTCTGATTTTTGTTCTAATGCAGATGCCAAACGAATGATTTCATTATCGCTCAATTCTTTTTGGAGGGGTACAATTTTTGATACTTCAAATTTTCCAACAGTCAGTGTTCCTGTTTTATCAAAAACAATGGTGGTTATTTTTCTTGCATTTTCAAACGCTGTTCTGTTTTTAATGAATAATCCATTTTTTGCAGACAGGGCAGTTGATTTTGCAACAACCAACGGTACTGCCAAACCCAAAGCATGAGGACAACAAATAACTATCACCGTTACCATTCTTTCCATTGCAAAGGCTAAAGATTGCCCTGTTAAATACCAGAATAAAAATGTAGCAATTCCTGAAATAATTGCTATAAGGGTTAACCACTTTGCGGCTTTATCTGCCAGTAACTGGGTTTTAGATTTTGATTTTTGTGCATCATCCACCAGTTTAATTACCTGTGAGAGATAAGAATCTTTTGCAGTATGCGATACAGTAACTTTTATTGAACCATTGCCATTGATAGCGCCGGCAATTACTTTATCACCTTTTATTTTTTGTACAGGTTTACTTTCGCCAGTGAGCATTGATTCATTCAAATAACTTTCACCATCTAAGATTATTCCATCGGCGGCAACTTTTTCTCCCGGTTTAATGAGTATAACATCATTCTCCGAAAGTGTTACTGTTTTTACTTCAGTGATTTGTTCGCCTTTAATAAGATGAGCATCATCGGGCATTAACTGCACTAATAGTTCCAGCTCCCTTGATGCACCTGCTACCGATTTCATTTCAACCCAATGCCCTAACAGCATAATTAAAATAAGTGTTGCCAGTTCCCAAAAAAAATCCATGCCTTTCAATCCAAATACAATTGCTACGCTATAGATATAAGCAACAGAAATGGCAAAGCCAATCAGTGTCATCATGCCGGGATTCTTTACGCTCAATTCACCCACTAAACCTTTTAGAAAAGGCCAGCCTCCATAAAAGAAAACAATTGATGACAATGCTAACAACACATATTTTGAACCCGGAAAACTGATATGAAGATTTAACCAATGCTGTATCATTTCTGATAGCAGCATGATGGGAATTGTTAATGCCAGCACCACATAAAATCTTTTTTTAAAATCAGCAATGCCCGAAGAATGAGATGAATGTTCAGCTCCATCTTTTGATTTTGCAAGCGGCACCAATGTCATTCCACATAAAGGGCATTTGCCCGGTGCATCCTGAACAATTTGCGGATGCATTGGACAGGTATATCTTTGAAAACTTTGTGCATCTTTATTTGCATCAGTACTTACGATAGCATGATCACTGTTGCTTTCATGACTTATTGAAGAAGTTTGCTCCGTAAGTTTTTGAGGCGAAGCGGATGTATGTGCATCAGTTTTTAAAGGAACTAAGTTCATTCCGCATTTGGGGCAGTTGCCCGGTTTATCCTGAATAATTTCAGGATGCATGGGGCAGGTGTATTGTTGGGAATGATGTTGTTGTTCCATTTCTTTATTTTATTTGTGAAACAGTTAAAGAATTAATGCAATTGCAAAGGCAGCGTAATATTATAATTTTTAATTTAGGTATTCGCCGACAAAGATGCTATTCTTAAATTCATCAATTTCCATTGCTTGCTTCAAACGCAACAATTGTTCATCATAAAATAAATTTCTTAATCAACAGGCTACCGGAATAGTTTTATACAATAGCCTGCTGATTAAGAAATTTTCAGGCTACAGCAGTTTTGCATTCTGCCTCACAGTTTTTACATTCTTCTTCACACTTTCTGCATGCTTCTGCGCATTTTTTACAAGACTCGATGTGTGAATGCTTTTCACATTCTTCGGCACATGCACGGCAGGCTTCGGCACATGCATGGCAGGCTTCTACACATTGATCGGCTGATTCTGCAGAATTACTATCCATACTTCTGCAAGCTGAGGCACACTTACTACATGCTTCAGCACAAGCCAGGCATAGCTTTACACATAACTCCATTCCTGGTTTTCCTTTGCAATCTGCAGCGCAGGTGTTGCATAGTTCTGCACATGCCTCACAGGCATCTATACAGTTTTGGAAAGTTTGATTATTCATTTTTATAAAATTTAAGATATTCTTTCAGTTCCGCTGTTACCCGGCTTTCAGTTTCGCTGTTACCCGATAATGTAAATTAATTTTCAGGTTTTGTGTATGTGCTTTACTTCATCATTTTCATTTGCTCATCTGTCATTTTTTGTTTCACTAATGTCATTCCGCATTTAGGGCATTTTCCCGGTTTATCACTCATCACCTCATTGTGCATAGTGCAGGTGTAGGTTTCATCTTTTGCTAACTGTTTTGTTTTTGCATTGCTGCCATTACCGGAACAGGCTGTAAAAACAAGTGTTGCAGACAGGAGAATTGCGGTAATAAAAAGTAACTTTTTCATAATTGTTTTTTTTGTTTTTATTAATTGTTAAGACTGATTTTTATTCAAAATATTTTATTTGCTGCTTATGTTAAGAAACTTCTTTAATCATGTAATGACCAGCTTTGCTAAGTTGGGTCTGCAATTCGCTTACATCTATGGGTTTGGTAATAGTAAGCACTGCAGTCTGCGGATGTAAATGAACTTCAGCATCTTCAACAACAGGGAGTTGAAGTAATTTTTTTTTTACGTTGCTTATACATCTTTCACAACTCATACCCTGTAATTCATACTTTCTTTTCATTTCGTTTGATTTTATATTAAAATGAGTAATCCTTACTGCTGTTAATCATCATATTGTAATTCTTTTGAGGTATCTTTTTATTTCTTTTTTCTTTTAATTGGTTCTGTATTCGGAACACGTACAATCTCCACAGAACATTTTGCGTGTAATGACACTGCATGAGAAACGGAGCCCAGCATAAAACGTTTTACCGCTCCATAGCCATGAGAGCCAACCACAATCAAATCAGCCCTGTATTTTTCGGCTTCTTTAATAATGGCACTCTTGGGAGAGCCATCAATAACGGCAGTTGATATTGATAACATGGGATTTCTTTCACGCAAAATTTTGGCAGCATATTCATTTGCATCCTCGGCGAATTTTTCTAAAGTTTGGTTAGCATCAGCATAATATTCGGTTAGAACACCTAACGGTCCGATATATTTTGTTAATGCTACCTTGTCTATAACAGAAATGATGCGTACTTTAGTTTTGGGCGGGAATGTTCTATTTGCAACCTCTTTAATGGCTGCTTTGCTATATGCTGAGCCATCTGTGGCTAAAAGTATTTTCATAACTGTTTTTCCTAGTTTTTTTCTTTTTAAAGTTTGTTTTAATATTGCTATCCTCCTTAAAAATGTGTTTATTATAACCTCTATTGTTTATTTATTAAATCCATTCCGCACTTTTGGCATTTTCCCGATTTATCCGATTTCACTTCTGGATGCATTGAGCAGGTATATGTTTTCATCACTTCCATTTTCATTTTTTCTTTTGGAGAAAGATTCAAATTCGTCCCGCATTTAGAACACTTACCTGGTTTTTCACTTGTTACTTCCGGATGCATGGGACATACATAAACTGTTTTCTCCGTTTCTTTTAAATCCATGCCACATTTAGGACATATGCCAGACTTATCGTAGTTAACATCCGGATGCATCGGACATGTGTAGGTTTTCATCACTTCCGCTTTCATTTTCTCTTTCGATGTAAGATTCATCTTACTATTACATTGTGAGCAGTTGCCGGGTTTATTACTTGTCACATCTGAATGAACAGGACAAGTGTAGATCTTCATTATATCTCTTTTCATTTTTTCTTTTGGTGAAAGATTTAATTCCGCCCCGCACTTTGGGCATTTACCAGATTTCTCCATTATTACATCGGGATGGACGGAACATGTATATTTCGCTTTTTCAGTTTTTTGCTTTTTTGTTTTCTGTGCTGTTGTGCCTTGCCCAAAAATTCCGACAGATAAAATCATTAAAACTGTGATCATTATTGATTTCATTAAAGTAAGTTATTAAGTGAAGTGAATAATTAAATTTGTTGGCATAGATAAGTACCAATAGCTTGATAAATACTTTGCCCGATACCGCAAGAAAATAAAATCTAAATAAGGAAAATACAGTTTAGTAGATAAAACGCTACTCCATTGCTTCGGTGTTGTGCATTACTGATAGAATGTTTTTCTATGAATAAAGGAGCAAATACGGAAGTTAATTCAAAAGAGGTATTTAATAAAGAAGGGGAAGGTGTGTTTAGTGGTAATTTGAAGCCAGCATCAGTAATTTTTTGATCTGTGTCTATTTTCAAAACCTTCTTTCTGTCGTCGCAGCAGCCTTTGCTTTCGCTCTCTTTCATCCCGCATTTAGAGCAATTTTGGCCTTTAATATATAATAAATTCCAATCAACAAATTCGTCCATGCAATAATGCATATTTATCGTTACCCCTGAGTATGTGGTAATATATAGAAACGCAAATATGAAAATGATAATTTTCTTCAAAATATAATGTATAAAAATAACAGTAAGAATTTTGCTTAACAGGTGCTATAATATTAAACAAAATGGATAACAACACTTATCCATAATACTGAACTCTAATAATATTTTATAACCTGTATAACTAAAGTTATATTTTAATACCCGACCAGTTGTTATGCAATTTTGATGATTAGTTACATCATTCATACATCCTTGAATATAATACTAATTTATTGTTTGAGTACAATAGAGGTTTAATAGATGCTTATCTTTTTATATCATTTATTTAATAATTTTTAACTCAAACTCAATCCTTAATTTTTCCCATGCTACAGCAATCCTTCCATTATCGCTATTATTGGTTTCTATGAAATATTGCAGCCTTTCTGTATGCGTATTTTGTGCTGGCTTTACTTTTACTCTCACTACATCATCCTTTTCATCATATTCACTTGCCAGGTGCTGTTTCCAGTTTTTATTGAAGATCACTATCCATTCTTCTTGTCCTGGTATGGTAAATAAAGCATACTTACCGGCAGAAATTAATTTACCATCAATCAGTAAATCTATTTCTGTTTCAATAGTAGTGGCATCATGTGCACCTGTTACCCATACCTCATCATAAGGAACAAGTCCACCCCAGATTATTCTTTTGCGAACACCGGGGGAATGGTAGTTGATTTTTATACTGTCGCCCTTGACAATAGCAAAGGCCATTGACTTAATACTTTTTTTTGAAGTATCCTTTACTAAGTTGGGGTTATAACATACTTCATCCGTCTTTTTTACTTCGGCTGTTTTTTTATCATTATCGCCACAGGCAACAATCCATAACATGAATGAAAGAATAACAGCAACAGACCTTAAATACTTAAGCATAATTTTCGTTTTAAGTGTAAGAATAAAAGTGATTACATTTTTAGTCCTCAAAATCTTTTTTGTTTTGTTCTTTTATGTAACTCTTTAATGCTTTTTCGCCAAACATTTTAAATACCACTGGCGTAACAATCATATCTAACAATGTAGAACTTACCAATCCACCCAAAATAACCGTTGCAACAGGGTATAAAATTTCTTTGCCCGGCGCTGTTGCATCCATTGTTAACGGGATGAGTGCAAATGCTGCTACTAATGCCGTCATCAGTACCGGTACCATTCTTTCCAACGAACCACGGATGATCATTTTATCACCAAACACTTCTCCTTCATGCTGTACCAGATGTATGTAATGACTGATCATCATAATTCCATTTCTGGATGCGATACCGGTGAGTGTTATAAAGCCTACCATGGTAGCAATGGAAAATACGCCACCTGTCAGCATTACGGCTATCACACTTCCTATTAAAGCCAACGGGATGTTGAGCATTATTTGAAATGCAATTCTGCTGCTTCTGAAATGACTGAATAATACCAAGAAGATACCCGCAATAGAAAAGATGCTGAGTATGGTAATAAGTTTTGATGCTGATTGCTGACTTTCAAATTGTCCGCCCCATTGTAAATAATATCCTTCCTGTAATGGCAAATCTTTTTTAACCGCTTCCTGCATTTCTTTTACGGTACTGCCTAAATCTCTTCCCTGCACATTGGCAGAAACTACAATACGGCGTTGCGTATTTTCATGGTTCACTGCATTGATGCTGTTCTCCAGTTCAATAGTTGCAATTTGCTGCAAAGGAATTAATGAACCATCTGATGTGGCAATTTGTGTATTGCGGATGGCACTCAAATTTTTTCTTGTACTGTCATCAGTTCTTAATACAATATCAAAACTTTTTTGTCCGTCTAAAATCTGGCTCACCACTTTACCATTGTAAAAAACTTCCAGTTCATCTGCTACTTTGCCTACCTGCAATCCGTAACGCTGCACCGCCATCCGATCAAGTTTAATCATGAGTTGGGGAACCATTACCTGGTTTTCTATTTGCACATCCACAACACCCGGCACCTCACTGATAACAGTTTTTAATTGTTCAGCCTTGGAACGGAGCGTTAATAAATCATTGCCAAAAATCTTAATGGCAACCTGCGCTCTTACACCAGAAAGCAAATGATCGAGCCGGTGAGAAATGGGTTGACCAATATTAACCGTTACTCCTTTGAGCACAGATAAATTAGTACGGATATCTTCCAGCACTTTATCCCGTTTACGTCCACCGGGTTTTAATGCTACATCAATTTCGCTATAACTTGGTGGCTCAGCATGTTCATCTAATTCAGCTCTTCCTGTGCGGCGTGATGTAAGTGCCACTTCAGGTACTTTCAATATTTGTTTTTCTGCAATGGTGCCCAGCTTATTACTTTCTTCCAGCGATGTTCCTGCAGGAGCTACAACATTCACTGTAAAACTTCCTTCATTGAAGGGCGGCAAAAATTCTGTACCAAAAAAGGGTACTATGGCGATGGCTGCAATAATTAATGCGATAGCAATACCCATGACCAATTTTGTTCGCTTCAATCCCCAGTGTAATAATTTGAGATCTTGTTTTTTTAACCAGCGAACCAGTCCACTATCTTGTTCATGTGCTGTATCAACCTCTCCCCCCGCCCTCTCCAAAGGAGAGGGGGCTTTTTTCCAAAATGCAAGATTGATATGCTTCAAGTGATTTTTCTTTCCAAGCAAATAGCTACACAAGACTGGTGTAACTGTTAATGACACTACAAGCGATGCAATGATAGAAGTGATATAAGCAATACCCAGCGGTGCAAATATTCTTCCTTCTATACCCTGCAAATAAAACAACGGGATAAAAACAAGTACCACAATAATAGTAGCATACACAATAGAATTTCTTACTTCGCTGCTTGCTTCATATACCACTTTTAATAATGGCTTTGGCTGATCACTCACCCAGTTTTCTTTTAACCTTCGGTACACATTCTCCACATCCACAATTGCATCATCAACCAATTCTCCAATGGCAATGGCCAAACCACCCAGCGTTAATGTATTGATAGAAATATCAAAAAACTTAAAAACGATGGCTGTGATGATGAGAGAAAGTGGAATGGCAGTTAATGTGATGATGGTGGTTCTGAAATTCAACAAGAACAAAAACAAAATGATGATGACCAAAATAAATCCATCCCTTAATGCTTCTTCTACATTGCTGATAGAATTAACAATAAAACTTTTTTGCTGAAACACATCTGTGTTAATATGAATGTCTTTTGGAAGCGATGTTTTAATTTCCTCCATCGCCTTCAATACTTCATTGGTTACCGTTAGTGTACTTGAACCCGGTTGTTTCTCAATACTCAGAATAACGGCAGGCTTTCCATTAAAAGAACCATCGCCTCTTTTGATGGGCCCTCCAAATTTTGCTTCTGCAACCTGTTTTAATAAAATGGGAGCAGCGTTCCTGTTGGTAATAACTGTATTGGATAAGTCTTCCAGTGTATTTGCTCTTCCAATATTTCTTATCAACGTTTCAGAACCTTTATTATCAACAAAGCCTCCGGTTGTGTTTTGATTGGTTAACTGCAAGGCATTATCAATATCATCAATGGATAAATTATATTGCCGCAGTTTTTCACTGGAGATCAAAACCTGGTATTGCATCCGTTCCCCACCAATCGGTATCACCTGGCTTACACCACTTACACTCATCAACCTTCTGCGAATGGTAAAGTCGGCCAAAGTTCTTAAATCAGCAGGAGTTGTTGTATCACTTGTTACTGCTACCATCATGATCTGTCCCATGATGGAACTGATGGGACCCATCACCGGAGTGATGCCTTTTGGCAATTGAATGTTTTGTAATTTCTCTGCTGTTAATTGTCTTGCCCTGTAAACATCTGTTTTCCAGTCAAACTCAACAAAGACCATCCCTAATCCCGGGCTTGCAACAGAACGTACCACTTCCACACCCGGCGCACCATTCAGTTGTGTTTCCACTGGCAGGTTTACTTGGCTTTCCACTTCTTCAGGCGCCATGCCATTGGCTTCTAAAAAAATAGTTACTCTAGGTCTGTTCAAATCGGGTAATACATCTACGGGGAGATTCACTAATGTAAACACACCATACACCATTACCAGTGCAGCTAATGATATCACCAGCATCCGGTTTTTTAACGAAAAGAGAATGAGTTTGTTGAGCATAAATTTATTTTATGTGCCGGGTGACCTCACCCTCCATCTCCCTCTCCAAAAGGAGAGGGAGCGGTACTTCAAAAAATAATGAGCATTTAATCTTCCTCATCAGCATTTGATTTTTAATCATCAATACTTGCGGATTTTTTTTTACGATTCAAAGTATTTACATCTGAATTTTAAATTTCTCTTCGGTAAGGCGTTTTATCAATGCTTCATATCCTTCATATCAGCCGCTTTACCTTCTGCAACATTCATGGTAAAATCAGTAGTATAAACTTTTCCTTTGCTTTGAAACTGAATCCATCCACGATATACACCTGGTTTGTCAAACGTAGTATGCAAATCAAATTTGCCACCTTCTACACTAGGGTGCACATGTAAATATTTTTTATCCTCAAGACTTACAACTACCATGTGTGCTTTTGCACCGAGGTAATCTTCTAATGTTGTTACATCCACTTCTTTACCATTCAGCATTACCACACCGTTAATATGCATGGCCATGTTGGTTAAAAATTTACCACCTTCCGGAGTAAGTGAAACGGTAAAGCCATCTCCTGCTGACCCTGTTAATTGATCAGCGCCATATTTTTTTGCTGTAGGTGCTGTACCTGTTACGGTTACATTTAAATTATCAACAACATGGTTACCGCCGCTTGGTTTGTAATCAGCAAACAAGGTGTACTTACCCGGCGTTGGAAATTTTTCCACTACACTGTAAGAGCCATCAGCATTGTATTCAGGGTGAATATGATCAAACCAACTTAAATCATCATTCACAACAATCAGGTGAATTTTTTTAGTATGCTCCACATCTAATGCTACCTGTTCAGCGGCATTGTCTTTGTTTTTTGGTGTCATTGAAAGTGTAACTTCCTGGTTTGGATTTACAGTTGCAGGGTTGGTACTAAACTGCATGGATACATTACTTACAGCACCTGCGTTATCATTATGCTCCAGTTTCATACCGCACTTAGGACATTCATCACCTTCCTTACCTGTAACTTCAGGATGCATGGGGCAGGCATATACATGATCGCCATCTGCATGAGTCATTTCTGTATTTGTTGAATCTGTTGTTCCGGTTGTTTTTTCTGCACTGTTATTGCAAGCTGCAAAAATGGTTACTGTACTTATGGCAAGAACTGCCATTGAAATTTTGAATACTTGTTTCATTTGATTTATTTTTTTTAATTAATTATGATTGTGGCCTTCGTGACCTTTTGCCTGTTTTTTATTTTCTACTTTAGAAAGTTTCATATTACACACGGGGCATTTTCCTTGTTTTGAATATGTTTTATCTCCTTCGCACTTCATGGGGCATTGATAAACTGCAGTTGCTGGTTTTGCTATGGCTTTTAAATTCATATTACAAGTAGGGCATTTGCCTGCTTTATTATATGTTTTATCGCCTTCACATTTCATAGGGCATTGATAAACGACCGTATCTGCAACTGCCGTTTTATTTTTTGTTTTTGATGTTTGTGCATTTGCAGCAGTAAAAGAAAAAACTGCTATTGACATGCAGAAAATAATTTTGAATTGTTTCATTGTTTGTGTTTTTTATTAAAAAATTATTGATTTAAATACATCATTTTCATCTGGTACACATTTGCCGTAACGATTCTTTCACCATCTTCAGTGCCTTTATTGATGGCGGTGTACTGATCATTACTCTGCCCTTTTACAATAAAGCTGATGCTGTATTGCTCAGCCTTGTCTTTTATAAAAATGGCAGCCTTTCCATTTACATCTGTAATTGCTTCGTTTGGTATTACAACCTGCCGCATGACATTATTTCCCGTCATCCGCACATTTACATTTTCTCCAATTTTAAATTGCCCTTTGGCATTGATCACTTCAAATAAAACTTTTTGCGATTGATTTCCTGTATTCACCGACTGTGCAGTGCTCACTAATTTTAATCTATAGGTGGTTGTATCAGTATTGGAAGATGTAGTAAAAGAAATAGCTGATTTCATTTTTGTTACATCATCTGTAAATACCTGAGCTTCTACAAATACCTGATCCAGATTTGTTATTTCAAATAAAGTTTGGCCGCCGCTTACTACAGCGCCTATTGCATAATTAAATGTTCCAACCACACCGCTTACCGGAGATGTGAGTGTGATCATTTTTGTGCTGCCTGTATTTCTGCCTGTGTTGGCATCAAACAATGCTTTGTTTTTCTTTGCACTTTCATAACGGGCTTTTGCTTCCGTTACATCTTTTTTTGCAGCAATATCTTCAATAGCTTTTAGCCGTTCATATTGTGCTTTGGCTGCTTCATATTCCGCATTCACTGTATTGCTTTGTGAAATGATATCTATTTGTGTGCCTGCATCCACCTGTTGTTCAATTACAGCTACTACCTGGCCTCTACTAATTTTTTGACCGGGTGTTACTCTCAATGAAACAATTTTGCCGGGTTGAGGCGATTGAATAACTGCTCTTCCCTGTGGTGCAGCAGTAATGGTTCCCAGCAAAACGGATGATTCATTAAAATCACCAGTACCAATTTTTTGCGTTTGAATATTGAATAAAAATTGTGTTTCTTTTTCAACCATGAATACGGTAGAAGAGCCACCTGCTTTTGTGCCGGCTCCATGATCATCATCACCATGTGCAGCAACCGAGTTATATGTTGCTGTTGGTAATAAGCAAAATAAAATAATGACAGTAGTTGTGATTTTTCTGCTCCTTGTTTTGCTAATGAAAAACATGACAATCAATCCAATCATTAAACCCATCAATCCATAAAACCAATTACTGCTGTACCAATGTGTGTGAGCAACCGTTTCCACATTACTTGGTTTCAGTTCTTTTCCAGCTTCAATATTATTCAACTGTATTAAATCTGCTCCTGCGTTGCTATTAATATTTACAACAAGATTGTAGGCTTTCTTTTCAGGAAAATTTGCTTTTAGTTCATACACACCTTTATCCGTTTTTGAAATAGTTACTTTAATATTGGGATTAGCAGCTACGGTTATCTGCAGAGTGGCACTGTCTATCGGTTTATTGGTATTGTATTCACTTATAAATAATTTCAATATCGTTTCCTTACCGGGAACTATAGGACTGTACTTTAACAGCAACTCATATTTATCAGAAAATGCTTCTGATGAGAAATAAGTGATGCCACCTACACCAGGTGCATTCTTTTCACCGGAATGAACTTCGCCATCATGTGCAAAAGACAGAAGCGGCAAACAGAATAAGATTTGAATGAGTATTCGTTTCATAATGTTCCCATTAAGTATTGATAATTGATAACACTGAGATTATAGCTTTTTATTGCTTCCAAATATTTTTGATAAATGCTGTAAGCTTCGTTGCTATTTCGCATAAAATTGATGTAGTCTATTTCTCCGCTCACAAAAAATCGTTGCGAAGTGGTGATTACTTCCTGTGCTTTTTTAAAACCAGTTTGCTGATAATATTGTACCGATTGCCAGCTTGTTTGCATTTCACTGTTTGCATTAATTAATTGTGCTGATAATTCCTGCTGCAAACCTTCCTGTTTATTTTGTATAACCTCTTGCTCGGTTTTAGCGGCATTGACATTTCCTTTGTATTGTCCGTACCACAAAGGAATAGTGATACCAAAACGAAAACGGTTAACCCATTTTGTATCTCTTTCTCCCTGATTAAAATAACCAAATGCAAAACCGGGTAATGCCTTATTTTTTTGAAGCGTAATATTTTGTTTGGCTACTGCCTGTTGTTGTTGCACTAGCTGTATGGATGGGTTGAGTGATAAAGCAGTTGAATCAGGAGTAAATGCGAATTGAGGTTGTATAGCAACAATCAGTAATGGCTCTAATGTAAGTTCATCTTTTATGCCAGTTATCAATTGCAATTGTGCTTTTAATGTTTTTGCTCTTGTAACAGCCTGCTGGTAAAAGTTGTGAATTTCACCATATTGTGTTTCAGTAAAAATTTGCTGTAAATAATCTATCTGCCCTGCATTAAACTGGCGGATGGCAGACAATTTTATTTTTTCATACAATGTGTCCTGTACATATAATTGCTTAACCAGTGAATCAGCAAACTGTGATTCGAGATACAAAATTTTTACACGGTATTTCAATTCAGCTTCTGTTAATTGCTTTTGTTTTTGGGCTATCCCCACCTGCTGTTTTTGCAAACGATGCTGATTGCTGTAAACAGATGGAAATTCAAATGACTGTGTAATACTGGGGGTATAAAAATTTCCGGTGGGGCTTTCCAGAAATAATTCAGGATTCGGTAAGTTAAACGCCGATTTCAATAGTTGCTGCTGCTGTTTTACCTGCAGCGAAGCGGCCTGAATATTTTTATTATTGGCCAATGCTTTTGTTACTGCTTCGCTTTCTGTAAGCACAAGTTGTGCAGCGGCAGGTGAGGAGACAAGTAATAAAAGAAAACCAACGATCTTATTTCTGAACATAATAAAAATTTCTGTAAAACAAATAAATTCAGATTGCAGTAAGCAATAGAAATAGCAGCAAAGCATTTATACTTTACCTGTTTTACAAAATCAAATCTGGAAACGCTGAATGGAAATAAGAATATCAGAACCTAAGGGGGTTCGCCATTTCTCTTTTGTTAGGGATTGTAATAAAACATTAAAATTTGTAGAAATAATATGCAAACGTAGGTGATGCGGTATAACAGCAACGAACAAACTCGGGTTCATTTCAAAACTTAAAACGCCCTGTTTTGCCTGGCTATTAAAATCAATAACTTGAGTTTCACAACACCCAGTTTCATCTTTACTGTGATCTGAGTCGTCTGAATTATTTTTGCTTGATTGATCTTTACAACAAGAGTGTTTTTCTGATGTGTCATTTACAGCCACAGCCGCCGCATGGTTACATTTACAAACAACTAACATACTGGAAGTAAACACTACCAACATTACCATTGCCTTAAATTGTATAGATAAAATGCTGCTCATAAATTCTTCGCAAAAATAAAGGTAATATTTGCAATATGCCAAATCCTAATCTTTAAAGTTATCCTATCATTTTTTGAAAATGTTACGGAATTAAGGAAAGTATTTGTAGAATCCTTGTAGCAGCTATTATTATTTTTTCCCTTTTAAAGGCTTACTGTACGGGGTACAATTGCCAGTGCCATTAGTTTTTACAAGAGCTTTCTTTTTTAAAGGTGTAGTTTCAAGTGTACTTAAACCCTTTCAGAATTGCCTGTTTTAAACAATTCAATTTTTGTGGCCAATGTTTTAATGGATTTCCCCAGGGCTTTAAAAAAATGGGTAATTATTACCAATGGTTTTTACACTCTATCTCATTCCATTAACTTCGCTTCCATAAATTATTTCATGAAGAAAAGAATACTACTGCTTTTTACATTACCCTTCTTTATTGTTGCCAAAGCTCAAACACCGGCTACTTACAATAGTTCAGAAATTTTACTGGGTTTAAAAAAGTTAAAAGTGCTGGGCAATGTATTATATATTGCTGCACATCCTGATGATGAGAACACAAGATTGCTTGCTTACATGAGCAAAGAACGTTTGTACCGAACAGGTTATTTGAGCATGACACGTGGCGATGGCGGACAAAATTTAATAGGTGATGAACAGGGAATTGAACTCGGCTTAATTCGTACTCAGGAACTTTTAGCAGCCAGAAGAATAGATGGAGCAGAACAGTTTTTTACAAGAGCCTATGATTTTGGTTTTTCAAAAACTACAGATGAGGCCTTACAAATTTGGGATAAAGAAAAAATATTAAGTGATGTAGTTTGGGTGATACGTAAGTTTCAGCCCGATGTAATCATTACACGTTTTCCTCCTGACAACAGAGCCGGGCACGGGCATCACTCTGCTTCTGCAGTACTTGCACAGGAAGCATATATTGCTGCTGCTGATCCAAAACGTTTTCCTGAACAATTGAATTACGGAGTAAAACCATGGAAGGCAAAACGCATTCTCTGGAATACCTTCAACTTTGGAGGAGCCAATACAACCAGTAACGATCAAATGAAAATTGATGTAGGAGTTTACAATCCATTGCTTGGAAAAGGATATGGTGAAATTGCAAGTGAAAGCCGCAGTATGCACAAAAGCCAGGGCTTTGGAGTACCACGTCAACGTGGACAGCAAATGGAATTCTTTACACCTGTAAATGGTGAGCCCATGCAAACTGATATTGCCGATGGAGTAATAACAGACTGGAGCAGGGTAGCAGGTGGAGAAGTCATTAATAAAATGATTGATGAACTTGTTGCAAACTATTCTTTTCAAAATCCATCAGCATCTGTAAAAGCGTTGGTAGAATTATACAAAGCCATTGAAAAAATTAATGATGGTGATTGGAAAATAAAAAAACTCGAAGAAGTAAAGAGTATGATTGAGGCATGTGCGGGGTTGTATTTAGAAGCTGTGGCAACAGAACAGTATGCAGTGCAGGGGGATTCGTTGCATGTAAATATTGTTGCCTTAAACAGAACAGATGTTGATATTACACCTTATTCAATTTCTTTAAATAATGAAGTTGATGTTGTAATAAAAACTTCAGCTAAACTTGTGAAGAACGTATTACTTCGTGAACGAAATAATTTTCTTGTACCTACTACTAAACCTGTTTCACAACCTTATTGGTTAACAAATACAAGTCCCAACGGTTCGTTTACAGTAACAAATCAATTATTGATTGGTAAAGGAGAAAATGATGCTGCATATACGGCAACTTTTATTTTCCAGATTGAAGGCGAAAGATTTGAATTTACAAAACCTGTACAGTATAAGTTTACTGACCCAGTAAAAGGAGAAATTTATTTACCTCTTCCTGTTGTTTCCCGTATTTCACTTGAAGTAGAACCTAAAGTATTTGTATCAAAGGGAACAGTTAATAAAGCTGGAACAGTACAGATTCGTTCATTTGCATCTTTCAATTCTTCTAAGGCTACTGTTCAGGGGCAGGGAAGTAATGGTATAATAAAATCTGAAATAAAAAATGGTGAATCTGGTCCAGTAATGATTGTAAATTCAGAAAAAAATGTTCCGATTGTTATAAATAAAGAAAATCTTTCAAGAGATATCAACTTCTGGGTACAGGATAATGGAACGAAATGGAACGACAGTTATCATGAAATCAATTACGACCATATACCACGCATCACTTATAATGATAAACCAGTTATTAAATCGTTTATAACAGAAATGAAAATAATAGGTAAGAAAGCTGGATATATTAAAGGTGCAGGTGATAAAGTAGCTGAAGCATTAACTCAGATGGGCTATACTGTTGATTTTTTGGAAGAAAAAGATTTAACTACTGCCAACTTAAAACAATACGATGCCATTGTTACGGGCATCCGTGCTTACAATGTGCATGCTTGGTTAAGCAATGCCTACGATGCGTTGATGAGCTATGTAAAAGAAGGCGGTGTTTTATTAGTGCAATATAACACCAGCAATCAAATAGGGCCGGTACGTTCTAAAATTTCACCTTATCCTTTTACCATTTCACGAAACAGAGTAACAGAAGAAGATACCAAAGTGAGTTTCTTACAACCCAATCATCCCTTATTAAATTATCCCAATACCATAACAGAAAAAGATTTTGAAGGCTGGGTACAGGAACGGAGTGTGTATGAAGCAGATGCTGTTGACAGTAACTATGTCTCTCTATTTGGAATGAATGATGCAGGTGAGCCGCAGCGCAAAGGAAGTTTGATTGTGGCTGATTATGGCAAAGGAAGATTTGTATATTCGGCAGCGGCATTTTTTCGTCAGTTGCCTGCGGGTGTGCCGGGTGCATATAGGTTGCTTGCAAATTTATTGGCAAAACCAAAATAGCAGCCTCACCCCCGCCTGAATGGCAAAGTCGGGCAGGCTCGTTCCTCTCCAAAAGAGAGAGAGGCCAAACTTTGAATTTTTATTGAACATTTGTAATTAAGCATTTCAACAATTAATTTCAATGAAAAATCAAAATACAAAACAAGCAGGTATTGAAAAAACATTACTCATTGGCTTGGGCATTGGTTTGCTCATTGGCTTCATTAGCAAACGGGTTGCTTATGGTTTGTTTCTGGGTATAGGAATTGCTTTTTTAATTTCTTATTTAATGAAGCCTAAAGAAGAAAATAAAAACAAACTATGAACCATCCTGATAATAAAAAGCAAAACTGGACCGTATGGTATGTTGGAATTGTAGTTGTATTGACTGCACTCATTTTCTTCTTTTATTTTTTTACCCAACAATTTAAATGAACTTTCAACTTACAGATTGGATTGTACTGATTGTAACACTGGTGAGTGTAATTGCCTATGGCATTTACAAAAGCCGTAGTTCAAAAAATCTGGAAGGATATTTTTTAGGCAACAGGCAAATGCCCTGGTATGTAGTGCTCCTGAGTATTATGGGTACTCAGGCAAGCGCCATTACTTTTTTAACAGCTCCGGGTCAGGCTTATACAGATGGAATGCGTTTTGTACAATACTACTTTGGTTTGCCCTTAGCAATGATTGTGGTGTGCATTACGTTTGTTCCTCTGTTTCATAAATTAAAAATTTATACGGCTTATCAGTTTTTAGAAACCAGATTCGATTTAAAAACACGAACGCTCACATCCTTTTTGTTTTTAATTTCCAGGGGCTTGAGTACAGGCATCAGCATTTTTGCACCTTCGCTAATTCTGCATAGTATGCTGGGCTGGGATATTTATGCAACCAATATTTTCATGGGGGGATTGCTCATTATTTATACTGTTACAGGCGGTGCAAAAGCAGTTGCTTATACACAGCAAATACAGTTTGTAATTATTTATGTGGCCATGTTTATTGCAGGATGGTATGCAGTAAAATCATTACCGCAAGGTGTTGGTTTTATGGATGCGTTGCATGTAGCTGGTAAAAGTGGTAAGATGAATGTGATTACAACTGGTGTAACTGAAGATGGATTTGACTGGAACGATCGTTATAATATTTGGAGTGGAGTTATAGGAGGTTTCTTTTTAGCACTTAGTTATTTTGGAACAGATCAAAGTCAGGTGGGACGTTATTTAACTGCAAAAGATACAAGGGAAAGCAGGCTTGGTTTATTGATGAATGGATTTATAAAAGTGCCGCTGCAATTTTTAATATTGCTCATCGGTTGTTTGGTATTTGCATTTTACTCTTACTATAAAGCCCCGGCATTTTTTAACCGTGCACAGGAAGAAGTAGTGTTGCGCAGCAGTTATGCAGGATCTTATAGTGCAGCTACAGTTCAATATGATTTGCTGCAGGAAACAAAACGAACTGCAGTACAGGATTTAACTATTGCACTAAAAGAAAAGAACAAAGAAAAAATAGATAAGGGCAGAGATCAGTTACAAACAATTGAAAAAGAATCTGGACAAATACGTAAAGATATTAAAGCCATTATAAGTAAAGCAAGTCCCGGTGCAGATACCAACGATACCAATTATATTTTTCTTCGTTTTGTGGGTGATGTGCTCCCCACAGGATTGGTGGGCTTAATTATTGCCATCATCTTTTTAGCGTCATGGGGCAGTATAGCTGCTGCACTCAATTCACTGGCCAGTTGTACAATGATAGACTTTCATCAAAAATTTTCAAAACGAACATTAACCACTTCACAGGAGTATAAATGGGGCAAGCTCTACACGTTGTTCTGGGGAATCTTTTGCATATTCATTGCCTTTTTTGCTTACAACCTGGGCAACAGTTTAATTGAAGCTGTGAATATCCTGGGCAGTTGGTTTTATGGAACCATTCTCGGAATATTTTTGGTAGCTTTTTATCTTAAGAAAGTAAAAGCCAATGCTGTTTTTACTGCCGCATTAATTTCTGAAGCTATTGTAATTAGTGTTTACTTTTTAAAGATCATTTCTTTTTTATGGTTGAATGTAATTGGAGCTGTGGCTGTTGTGTTATTAAGTTTCATTATCCAGATCTTTCTTAATGCAAGTGGCAACAAAAAGGTAAATGAAGCTGTTTAATTTTAACAGGTTGCGCCAGCAATCATTTCCAAAAATGACAGTACCTTCGCCCGATGAAGAACAAATTTTTAGTTTTAGCAGCAGGTTTATTTGTAATGGCTACACTTACTCAGTGTGGTAAAGATTGTGCCAAGGAAGTATGTGATGAACCGCCGCCTGCTACATTTTCGTTTCGTATTGTAAATAATACAAACCTTGATTTGGTTGTAGGACCGGGTAAAGTATATGATACCAGTCAAATAAAAATTTCTGCACGCAAAGCCAGTAATGGGTCTTTAGAAAATATTCCCCGCCTGTTTTTTATAATCAAAAATGTATTGAACACAGCAGATAGTATTTGTACAACCGGTTTAACCATTAAAAATGATTACTCTGTTTACTATCTTTCATTAAACAATATTGTAACCGATTCAATGAGCTTTGGGTTTAACAAAAGAGAAGGTCTTTGTTGCGATTTGAGTAATTATTACTTAGCAAAGTTTAATACGCTTACCATTCCAAATGGTGGAGCTCCATTACCGATTACAAATGGATATCCGATTATAAAATAATTTTCAACTGAATTTTAAAGAAAACCCTCACAAAAATTGTGAGGGTTTCTTTATGTTCATTTTTGTACAGGCTTTGAAGGGATTGCGATCCAACGATTATCATCAAGGATATCAGCAGGTACAATAATTTTATTTCATTTCTTTTTGCAGCTTCTCATTCAAAGCTACATAGTCATCATTCTTTGCTTCTTTAGCAAGCTCCATTGATTTCATTGATACTGCCATTGCTTCTGTTTTCTTTCCTAATTTGGCAAGTGCTCTTGCTTTTTGATAATACACCCAAAATGCTTTTGGATTGTTTTCAATTGCTTTATCAAACCATACTACAGCCTGATTTAAATCTTTCCCGTTTTCTAAATAATAGGCACCCGCTTCAAAATAAGGACGGGCATCAGCCTTCATTACGGTTTCAATTTGCTTCATCACTTTGGTTTCTACATCTGTTGTAATGGGTACACTTACCATTGTTTTATCCCAAAACAACATCAGTGCACAACTATTGTCTTTCACATCTTCAAATGAAATACCCATGGTTTCAACACTCCAGGGAAGGCTCATAGGAGTTGATTTTACACGTACCACATCCATTTCCGGTTTGTAAGCAGCAGGGCTTGTAACATCGGTTTGTTTGGTAATGATAAAGGTCCACTCAGTAGCACCGGGAATAGAAAGAAACCCATATTTGCCGGCGGGTACTTTTACACCACCAATTGTAACTTCATCAGAAAAAGTTAAGGTAGTAGCTTGGTTTGCACCGGTACGCCACACTTTATCAAAGGGAACAAGATCGCCAAAAATTTTGCGGCCTTTGATGTTTGGTCGGCTGTAAGAAAGTTCAATAGTACCTAAACCAAAATTTTGCTTTACTAATGTAGTAGTAGATGGTTGAGGTGTTTTTAACTGTTGTGCATTGATAGATAAAAATGCACACATAATAAATGCTGCAAGAATAAACTGTTTCATATAACAATAATTTTAGGTACCAAAGGTAGGGAAGCAGGTGATAATAAATAGAGAATTGATGAAAACTTAAAATCAGAATTGTACAGTAAAACGGGTGGTTTCTTTTTTGCCGCTTTTTGATTTCCAGCGTGGCCCTTCTTTAAGAATACGGATGGCTTCCTGATTGCATTGATTGCAATTGGATCGTTTTACTTTTACATTGCTAACACTGCCATCAGGATTTACATCAAACAAAAGTTCCACCTGCCGGGCTGGTGATGTTTGCTGTTCTCTTTTAAATTCAGGGGCCTTTAAATTATTAGCTACATAGGTATTGTAATTGCCCCAGCCATCAGCAGGCTCTGCTTCCATTTCATCGGCTTCAGTTTCCTGTTTTGAACTCCGGCTTTTATTCTTGTTGTATAAAACTTCGGCAGAAGGCGCATTGGCAACAACCGCTTCATCTTTTAAAACAATTTTTAGGGCTTGGCTGCTTTTAATTTCTGTTACAGCATTTCCATAACCAATCGATTTTGTTTGCACCGTTAAAACAGAATCAGCAGAGAGCATTACAAAATTTCCATTTATATCAGAGTAGGTTCCTACGCCGCTTGTCCGTTCAGTTACATTGGCAAATGGAAGTGGATTGTTATGCTCATCTACCACACGACCGACAAATTTATTAAGTACAACTGCTTCTGATTTTGTAGTTGAAGTTGATTTTATTTCTGCCGCACTTGGTTTAATGCCCGTATTGTCTTTGTTAGTGGAGGCGATTTTATTTTCAGTTGCTACCTGTTCCTTTGCTGGTACAGGAGCAGGTATATCTTCAACATCGTTTTTCGCAAGAGGCTCATTCTTTAACAGAGTAACAGATTTTTTTTCTTTTACTGATGGAATAATTACAGGTACAGGAGTACTAACAGTTGCCTGATCATTTATTGCTATACTTGTGGAATCAACTTTTGTTTCAGATTCAATAGTAACTGAATCTTTTTTTATAACAACAGCAATATCATTTGTTTTTGTTTCTGCTGATTGATAAAAGATGCGGTATAATACCACAGATGTGCTGAGCAATACGATTAACCCTGCTGCAATACTCATCCATTGTTTAAAACTTCCTTTTACTACTTTGGCAGGGGTTGCTTTTGCAATATTTATTTGTTGAGTAAGATTGTCAAGGTCTTTGTTTACATCTGTTTCGTCCATTGCAAAACGGTAACCATCTACTGCATCAGCAAGCATGGGATCATTCATCATGGCTTCTTCAAAAGCATGCATTTCTCCTGCGGCCATTTTACCAGTGAGGTACAATTGAATATCGTTTGCGTTGTAATTGATCATTTTATTTTTATACTAGCTAACTACTTTTTACTATCGGCTATTGGCTTTTGCTATCCATGCAAAGTTTTAAATTTCTCCGTCCGTTTTGAATATGGCTGCGTACTTTATTCCATTCCAATCCTGTTTGCTCTACAATTTCGTTATAACATTTGCCATGCAAATAAAACAATTCCACACAATCTTTCTGCTCCGTTACAAGCTGCTTCATACAATCTTCTAATTGGGTAAACTGCTCTTCTTTTTGCAGCACACCACCAAGATGCAGCATTTCTTCGCTTTGCATAAGAGTGGCAGGAATTTCTATGGTTGATTTGCCTTTTTCTTTACGCAACTGCATGAGGCAATGGTTACGGCTTAAAGTATAGAGCCAGCTTTTAAAATGAGTTACTTCATGCTGACGAACTTTAATAATAAGCTCCTCATAAATGTTAATTACAGCATCCTTACTTGCTTCGGGGTCTTTTAAATACTTGAGACAAACACCATAAATCAAGTCCATATATCGCTGGTAAAGCACAGCTAATATGCTTTGCTCATCACCCTCCCGGTAAAGACTTACCAGTTCGGCATCGCTATAATTATTTTTATCCTTTTCTTTTATAAATGTCAACTAAAAAGCTTGAGGCGGGAAGTTAGGGAAAATATTTTTTACAGGATTTATGTAAACAGGAAGCGGGTTGTTTGAATCTAGTTTAAAATCATAACATATAATGATTAGTATGTTCATAGTCATTCAAAAATAATCTTGTAATTTTTTTTCAACACGGAGAAACAGAGTTAAGGAATTACACAGAGTTTTATCCGTGTTACTTTATGTCGCCTTATCTCTGTGTTGAAATTCTAAACTGCTTTCTTATTCCCAAACCCGGGGTGAAATTGCTCAAGAGTTTTGCGTAAGTACTCTCTGTCTAAATGCGTATAAATTTCGGTAGTAGTAATGCTTTCATGCCCCAGCATTTCCTGTACGGCTCTTAAATCTGCACCGCCTTCTACCAAATGCGTAGCAAAAGAATGCCTGAACGTATGTGGTGAAATATTTTTTTTAATTTCTGCTTGCTTGGCCAATTCTTTAATAATTAAAAAAATCATCACTCTTGTTAATGGCTGTCCTCTACGATTTAAAAATAAAAAATCTTCTTTGCCAGGTTTGGGTGTTACATGCACCCTTATATCATTTTTATAAATGTTGATATACTTGATGGCACTACTGCCAATAGGAACCAATCGTTCTTTATCACCCTTGCCAATAACTCTTACAAAGCCTACATCTAAGTATAAGTTCGACAGTTTTAAATTCACAACTTCTGTTACACGCAGGCCACAACTGTACATAGTTTCAATAATGGCTTTGTTGCGGCCACCTTCCGGTTTGCTCAAGTCAATTTTATTGAGAATGCTTTCAATTTCGGCATAGCTTAACGTATCAGGCAATGCCCTTTTTAATTTCGGTGCATCGAGCAGGGCAGTAGGATCTTTGTTGGTAATCTGCTCAAGCAGGCAGTATTTGTAAAACTGCCTAAGCCCACTAATGATTCTTGCCTGGCTGCTTGCATTCATTCCTATTTCTGCAATGGATTTTACAAAAGCCTGCAGGTCTTTCAGCTCCAGTTCTGCTGGATTTTTTAAGTTGCCAATGATTTGCAAATGCTGGGTTAATAATTCCACATCATGCAAGTAAGCATCTACTGAATTTTTGCTCAGCGATTTTTCTAATTGCAAATATGCTTTAAATCCTTTCTTGTAAGTATCCCACATGAAAACGAATGAAATTAAGGAATGGAAGATAAGAACAATTATATTCGCTTCTAAAATTGAACAGCACATGAAGTTTGAAGCACCGAAATTCTTACCCTTGTACAAACGTTTAATGAAAATAAACAGACGTCGTTTCCGCTATTTCCTCACCCGTTTGGAAACTGTAAAACCAAAAGGATTAGATAAAATAGCAACAGAAGTAAATAAAGAAGTGTGGGCCGAAACAGATTGCTTGGCTTGTGCCAATTGCTGCAAAACAATGACGCCTACTTTTACACCTAAAGATATTAAACGTATTTCCACACACTTTAATCAAACTCCCGATGAGTTTAAAAAAAAGTGGCTCTACAAGGAAAGAGGAACTGGTGATATGATGAATAAAAAACAGCCCTGCCAGTTTTTAAACTTAAAAGATAATAAGTGCAGTATTTATGAAATTCGCCCTGATGATTGCAGTGGTTTTCCGCATCACACCAAAAAACATTTTGCAGATTGGGTGCATGTGTACAAGCAAAATGTAGAATACTGCCCGGCTACTTACAAATTAGTGGAGAAGATGATGGAGAGAGTAGGGAAGGTGTAATTGAAATTTTTGATTGAAGTTTTTTGATTTCACTTAACAAGTCTATGTAATTCAAACACCATTACTTCTTTATCATCATGTATCATTGTTCCTGCAAATGTAAATCCGCATTTTTCCAATACTTTTTGAGAACCTATATTTTCTGCAAGAGTTAATGCTTTTACAGATGGTTGCTGAATAGTGCTGAACACATAAGGCAGCGATGCTTTTACCAGCTCTGTTGCCAAACCTAAACCCTGAAAAGGAGTTAAAAAAGCATAGCCTAAATGAATATCTTCTGTTTCTGTTATAGAAAGCAGAGAAAAAGAACCGGCAAATTCATGTGTATGTTTTATAAAAACGGCAAATCGCCCAAGGCCGGGATGTTGCTGATAAAAGTTTAAATTCTCCAATAAAAACACATCACTTGCTGCTTTTGTTTTTGGCTCACGGATATACTTCATTACCTCCGCATCTCCATTGAGTTGAAAAAAAATGTCAGTATCATCCTTTGTATACTTTTTTACAACCAATCTTTCTGATTCAAATAAAATCATACTTATTATTTAGCCGGTGACCCACCGTACAATCATTCAGCTTTATGTATTTCACTTGTAAAATGAAATTCAATATCAGGGTTATTCTGCCGCTCTGTATTTAAAAACCATTCGCTTTGTGCTAAATAAACCAAATGGCCGTCTTTATCTGCGGCAATATTATTGGTCTTGAATTTTGTAAAGTCCTCTAATTTTTTCGGGTCTTTGCTAGTTATCCAGCAAGCTTTGTAATAAGGCATGGCTCTGAACTCTGCACTGGCGCTATACTCATGCAGCAAGCGGTATTGAATTACTTCAAACTGAAGTTCACCTACACAGCCGATGATTTTTTTATTACCGCCAAACTGTGTAAACAATTGTGCAACTCCTTCATCAGTTAACTGCATCAAACCTTTTTCCAATTGCTTCGTCTTCATCGGGTCTTTATTAATTACTTCTTTAAACAGTTCGGGTGAGAAAGAAGGAATACCTGTGAAGTAAAAATTTTCACCTTCGGTAAGTGTATCGCCAATTTTAAAATTACCAGTATCAAACAATCCCACCACATCACCGGGATAGGCTTCTTCAATTACATCTTTTTGGCGTGCAAGAAATGAATACGGATTGCTAAAGCGAACATCCTTATCTAAGCGTACATGATGAAAATATTTGTTGCGCTCAAATTTTCCACTGCACACTCTTAGGAATGCAATACGATCTCTGTGCTTGGGGTCAAGGTTTGCATGAATCTTAAAAATAAATCCACTGAATTTATCTTCCTGTACATCTAAATGACGGGTAGAAGTTTCTCTACTTTGTGGCAAAGGTGCAAGGCGGATAAACGTATCCAGCATTTCTTTCACTCCAAAATTATTTACAGCACTGCCGAAAAATACAGGAGCTACTTTTCCTTTTAAATAATCTTCTTGATTGATTTCTCCATACACACCATCTACCAGTTCTACATCATCTCTCAATGTATTTGCATCTGCTTCACCAATTTTTGCATCAAGAATCGGGTTGCTCAAATCTTTTATTTCTACAATTCCTTCTTCAGTTGCTTTTGTATTTGCAGTAAAGAGTACCAAACTTTTTTTATCTAAATCATACACGCCTTTAAAATCTTTACCACTGTTAATGGGCCAGGTCATAGGGTGTAGATGCAGGTTCAATTCTTTTTCTACTTCTTCTAAAAGATCAAAACGGTTTTTACCATCTCTATCCATTTTGTTTACAAAAACAATTACGGGTGTATCTCTCATTCGGCAAACTTCCATCAGCCTTCTTGTTTGATCTTCCACACCATTTACACTATCTATTACAAGTATAACGCTGTCAACTGCTGTTAAAGTCCGGTATGTATCTTCTGCAAAATCTTTGTGGCCGGGTGTATCTAATAAATTAATTAAAGTGCCATTGTATTCAAAAGTCATTACACTGGTAGCAACGGAGATACCACGCTGACGTTCAATTTCCATAAAATCGCTGGTAGCATGTTTCTTTATCTTATTGCTTTTTACCGCACCTGCAATTTGAATGGCACCGCCAAACAACAATAATTTTTCAGTTAATGTGGTTTTACCCGCATCGGGGTGAGAGATGATGGCAAATGTGCGGCGGCGGTTTATTTCGTTTGAAAATTTCATTGTATAGTCAAAAGCAGAAAAGACAGTAAGTCCGAAAGTATAATACTGAGGCTTCGGTCTTTCGGACTTGCCGACTTACTGACGTTTTTTAAGGCGGCAAAGGTAAGCACCGGTAACTTTCCACCCGTAATATTTTTATTTGTGCTTGCAATAGAATATTTACTTTTGAGTATGCGGAAAACCTTTGAGATCTTTTGGAACAGTTTGCTTTTTGCTTCGCAGGAATTAAGAAAAAATAAGCTGCGTACATTTTTGAGTTTGCTGGGTATTACGTTTGGTATATTTTGTATCATAAGCGTAATGGCTACTGTAAGTAGTTTGGAAAGCAATGTGCGGAATGAATTTAAATCCTTTGGCAACAATACCATCTATGTTCAAAAATGGCCCTGGGGTGGTGGCGGTAGTGATTATCCTTGGTGGAAATATATGAGCCGGCCAAACCCTAAGTTTCGGGAAATGATCCCTGTAAAAGAAAAAACTTCACTGGCAGGCAATGTGGCCTTTACTTATTTTAATGCATCATCAATTGAGTATGAAGATCTGTTGCTTTCAAGTGTAAACTGGTATGGTGTTACAGAAGAGTTCAGTTTAATTCAACCTTTTGAAATTGGTTTTGGACGGTATATTACAACCAGCGAATTTAACAGCGGGGCACCTGTTGTAACTATGGGTTATAATGTAGCTGAAAAATTATTTGACAATGCAGACAACGCAGTTGGTAAAACGGTAGATATTAAAGGCCGTGCTGTAAAAGTGATTGGTGTAATAAAAAAACAAGGACAGAATTTATTAGGCGGATGGGATTTTGATAACAACATCATTATACCTTATGTGTTTGCCAGCCAAATTGGAAATGCAAACCGCAGCGATGGTTTTCTGATTGTAAAAGGCAAAGAAAATATCCCTGTTGAAGATTTAAAAAATGAATTGCGTGGTGTAATGCGGAGTGTACGCAGGTTAAACCCAAAGCAGGAAGATAATTTTGCATTGAATGATGTAAGCAGCGGCACAGCGCAACTAACTTCTATTTTTAGTGGTATGACCATTGGCGGTATTGCCATTACCATCCTTTCTTTTATTGTAGGCATTTTTGGAGTGGCAAATATTATGTTTGTAACCGTAAGGGAACGAACCAATATTATTGGATTGAAAAAAGCAATCGGCGCCAAACGCAGAACCATACTTTCAGAATTTTTAATGGAGAGTGCTTTCTTATGTGTGCTTGGTGGAATTATAGGTTTGCTGCTTGTGTTTTTATTAACCTTCTTTCTTACCTATGTTTTAAAATTTCAGGTAACAATTTCCTGGGGGCTTTTCTTTGGAGCAGTAACAACCTGTATTTTAACCGGAATATTGGCAGGAGTTATTCCAGCATTTATTGCTGCAAGAATGGATCCTGTGGTGGCGATAAGAAGTAAATAAGAAAACAAAGCCGCCCCAACCCCCCCCGAAGGGAGGCTTTCAAACAATATATCTTTGTCATCTGAATTTAAATTATTCATCTCAAAATTTACTACTCAACAATGAGTATATGCATACTTGCAATAGAATCTTCCTGCGATGAAACATCTGCATCTGTTTGCATGAATGGTAAAATTCTGAGCAACATTATTGCTACACAATCTGTGCATGAAAAATATGGAGGTGTAATACCAGAACTTGCCAGTAGAGCACATATTGAAAATATTGTTCCTGTGGTAGAGAAAGCACTAACCACTGCTAACTACAAACTATCATCTCTCTCTGCTATTGCTTTTACTCAAGCTCCCGGTTTAATTGGAAGTTTGCTGGTAGGTACGCAGTTTGCAAAATCATTATCACTTGCCTTGGATATTCCGTTGATTGCAGTGCATCACATGCAGGCACATGTACTAGCTAATTTAATTTCGGAAAATAAACCCGAGTTTCCTTTTTTATGCTTAACAGTTAGTGGCGGGCATACGCAAATTGTTTTGTGTGAAAGCCCAACGGTAATGAAAATTCTTGGTGAAACTATTGATGATGCAGCAGGCGAAGCATTTGATAAAACAGCAAAGCTGCTCGGTTTGCCATATCCAGGCGGGCCATTGATTGATCAGTTTGCAAAGTTGGGCAATTCTGATCGATTTAAATTTCCAGAGCCACAAATTCCTGATCTCAACTTTAGCTTCAGCGGTGTAAAAACTTCCATTCTTTATTTTTTAAAAAATGCCGGAACAAGTTTGTTGTTCAAAGAAGAATTTTTGGCAACAGCACAAGAGCAAAAAGAATTTGTGGAAGAAAACCTGCATGACATCTGTGCATCGGTACAGCAACGAATTGTTTCTATACTTTTAAACAAGTTGAAAAAAGCATCTATTCAAACCGGCATTCAAAATATTTGTATGGCTGGTGGTGTAAGTGCAAACAGCGGTTTACGAAAAGCATTTTTAGAAATGGGAGAGAGGTATTATTGGAAAACATACATTCCCGCTTTTGAATATTGTACTGATAATGCAGCCATGATTGCTATAACTGGTTATTATAAATATCTGGCAAATGATTTTGCTGATTTAAGCATTGAGCCAAGTGCAAGGGCCGAATGGTAGAAGATAGCCTCACCCTCGTTCCCTCTCCAAAAGAGAGGGAGGCCAAGCATTTCATCTTTATTCAACTTAGTACTAACAAATGATTTTTCTAATCTCTATCATCAATGCCTAACAATTATTTCCAATTTAAACAATTTTCAGTTCATCAGCAATATGCTGCTTTAAAAGTGAGTACAGATAGTTGTTTGTTTGGAGCATGGGCTGCGGAGGAAATAAGAAGTAAGAGTTATGAAGTAAAAAATATACTAGACATTGGCGCAGGTACAGGATTATTAATGATGATGCTGGCGCAAAAATCTAATGCAATTATTGATGGTATAGAAATAGATGAGCCATCATACAAACAGGCGAAAGGAAATATTGAAGCATCTGCATGGAATGAAAGGCTTAACATATTTTATGGAGATGCAAAACAATTTGGGTTTACTAAAAAATATGATTTCATTATTAGCAATCCCCCTTTTTATGAAGGTGATTTAAAAAGTGATGCAAGCAACCGGAATATTGCTATGCATGATGATGGGTTAACGCTGGAAGAGTTGTTGCTGGTTCTTGATGCAAATTTAACAAATGATGGAAGTTTTGCTGTGTTGCTACCATATCACCGTGCGGATGTTTTTATTCGTATAGCTGATGAGAAGAATTTGCACCTTGCAAAGAGAATGAATGTAAAACAATCTGTAACTCATTCTTGCTTTAGAACAATGCTTTTGTTTGAGAGAAAGAAAAAAGAAGTATTGGTTCAGGAGCTTTCAATTAAAAATACTTCAAATGAATATACAGAGCAATTTGCTGAACTTTTGAAAGACTATTATTTATACTTGTGATGACTGAAGTGCACATCTTACATCATTTCACTTCAGCATATTCATTTAAGTATCTATATGCTTCTGTAAGTTCTCCTTTACTTAAAATTGTAGCTCTGGTAATAACAGATGAGCCACCTTTTACCAAATCTTCCAACACAAATTTAATAAGCTGCTCACCAAAGTATCTGCTGGCATCTCTGGGCAGTTCATTTGGTAAATTGCCAACCGCCATGATGTCAACTGAATTTTCTAAATAAGGTTCTGTTTTTTCCAGACTTATTTTATCAACTCCGTAAACAGGGTTTTTAATTGTAGAATCGCCAATATTAACAGGAATAGACCCATTGGTATCATTGGTAATATCTGCAATAGTTTTTATTTTAAAATCAGCGCTTTTAAAGTCATCTATTGAAAATAAAGAAGGAATGTCTTTATCCCAATACACTCCATTCATTAAGATATCAGCTTGTTTGGTAAAAGGGAGGAAGCTGCATTTATAGTCAGTTGGGTGATGGTGAAAGTCATCTCTGTTGTAAGTGCCGTCATCTGTTCGTTCATACAAATCTCTTCCTTTTAAATCAACATATACAGGATACTCAAATTGCTTATGCAAAAAATCAAAGGGTTCTACTTCTGTAATGCCCATTAAATTCATGATTTCTAAAACACCGTGTGCTACACGGCCGCTTCCTGTAACTGCAATTTTTATTTTCGGAAGTTTTAAACCAAAGTAAGTATGTATTAATTCCCTGTAATCCTGCACTTCACTTACACGGCCAAGATGAAAAGCGCCAGTTCTTTTTCCGTAAGCCATCATTCCATTGTGAGCACCAACAATTCCTGCAAAAAAACCAAAGCCAATAATTCGCTGACCATCTTCGTGTGCCAGACATTCATAATCTACAAGTGTATTTTTATTTTTTATAAGGGAATGCATTAATTTCTGATTATGTTCCTGTGCTTTTTTTGTATGCGAAAAAAACAAATACGTTTTGCCGGGAATTAATTGATCTGTTGGCACTTCTTTAATACCAAACAAAATGTCACAGTTGCTTACATCTTCAGCTATTTCAATTCCTGCTACGCGGTATTCTCTATCAGAAAAACAGCGATCTGAAGATGATTGTACAATTACTTGGACCTCCATTGAATTTTTATGAATCCATTTGCATTGTGCTGGTGTAAGTGCCACACGGTTATCTGCAGGAATTTTCCCCTCTCGAATGAGTCCAATTTTAAGCATACCAATCGTTTATGTTTTGCAAGATAAGGTTTCAATAAAAAAACTGGGTTGTAAAAAATTTCATGCCACAGGAAAGATTCTGTAATATTGCATCCCGAATAAAAAATTCTTATGCCCATGTGGCGGAATTGGTAGACGCAGCAGACTCAAAATCTGCCATTCGCAAGGGTGTGAAGGTTCGATTCCTTTCGTGGGCACATTTTTTTTACCCGTACTTCAACTGAAGGACGGGTTTTTTATTTTGAGTTTATGATAACTGTTTATGTTTTAGAAAGTATGAATGATGCTACTTGGTACTCAGGTATGGCATAGGATGCTATAATCCGTTTAAAAGAACACAATGCTGATAAAAACAGATTTACTAAAGGGCATATGCCATGGAAAATAATTTACAAAGAGCAGCATCCTGATTGGGCATCTGCAAGAGTGATAGAAAAATATTTAAAAAACTGCAGCGGGTAAAAAATGGTTACTGCAAAATCTGCCATTCACAAGGGGTGAAGTTTCCCTGCCCGAATGACTCGGTCAGGCGGGGATTCCTTTCGTGGGCACATTTTTTTACCCGTTCTTCAACTGAAGGGCGGGTTTTTTATTTGTAAACTAAAGGACTTTTGTCATTTCCTTTCAATATTTTCAATTATAAATGAACAAAAGTTGCCCTTTTGCATTATAGTTATGTAACAATTTTAAAACGAAATAAGATGAGAAAAGGAATAGCAGAAGCAAGAACAGCAACAGTTGAATTCAGTGTAAAATCTTTGGACAAATTGCAATTAGATGGTTACAAGTTTGTACAAGTAAAAGGTTTAACAATGGATAAGCATTATGATTATGTAGAACCACATGTTTTAGTGTTGGTGCCCATGAAAGAGTTACCTACTGATCCTTTTAAAAGAGATATCTATGAACCCATCAAAAGCGAGCTTTTGTATAAATGGGCTTCTGAAGTAAATGAATATCCGCAAATTGTAATTTCAAATAGTACGCTTAACTAAGCGATTTATATAGCTTGGTGATTAAATGGCTGTATTACCATTTCACTCACTACACCGCTGGTTGGCTGTTGACATAAAAACCAAATTGCTTTTGCTGCTTCTTCAGCCATTACCATTTTATCTCGTTGTACCCGTAGGTCAATAGTGTCCCAAAAAGGAGTGTCAACACCACCAAGGAATAAATTGGTAATTCTGATTTCAGTACGTTTGACTTCTTCACGAATGCTCTGCATCATACCAACCAATCCATATTTAGAAGCACTATATGCTGCTGCGCCAGCCATAGGAACTTTACCCAGCACTCCCGGGATATTAATGATCAATCCTTTCTTTTGTTCTTTCATCTTTGGCAAGAATGCTTTTACTAAAAGGAAGGGAGCGTATAAATTATAGTTGAGTGTTTTAAGAAATTCTGTTTCTGAAAGTTCATCAGATGATTTGATGATTCCAATACCTGCTGCATTTACAAGTATGTCAATAGTAGAATAGTGTAAAAAAAATTGATCTTTTAAAAGCTGCACTTCTTCTGGTTTGCTGAAATCTAAAGCAAGTGTATTTGATAGTGGCACATTTAGTTCATTAGCCAGCAGCGTTAATTTTTGTTCATTTCTTGCAGCTAAAAATAAATTAGCACCAGAACCTGCAAGTAATCTTGCAGTTTTACTACCAATGCCACCTGTAGCACCTATAATTAAGACATTTTTATTTTTAACTGTTTCCATGAGTTTATTTTTTATAACAACAAAGAACTTTCTGTTTAGTTGAATACATTACTTTAAATATTTTTCACATGCTTTCCAATAACTGAAAAAGGAATTATAATAACCCGTTACCTCCGGAAACATCCAATCTCTGTTGTCTTTGATGCCTGGGTAATGAATAAAAGCAGGATGTTCTTTTGAGATGAAGCGGTTGTTCACTGCAGCAGAAGAGTTGTGATAAAGATGAATAAGTTCATCAATCTCCCCAACAAAAATCTGTAAATCATTTATATTACCCGATAGATCTATTACAAACTGAATTACTTTTTCACTTACAGGATATTGTTGAAAATAAGATGGTTCTAACAATAATACCCTATTTACATTTTCTTCTTTTCTCCAATTACTGTCAAGGTTATAGGAGTTGTATAAGAGTGTTGGTTTAGCTGTATCAATCTTAGGTAAAGGAGTGAGTGGAAGTTTTGTTTCTAATTTCAGCAACGATGTTTCAACCAATTTATCTGGAATATTCATTATAGAAATCTCTTCATAACTTTTGTCAATGAATGTATGCTGCTGTTTACTGAACGTATATTTATTGATGTTTTCCTGATTGCAGTAATATTTTTTGGATGAAAAAGCTGCTGCAACCCACTGCCAGCTGCAGTTGTTACTGGCAACATCGCCATCAAGTAAATGGTAATACATCCAGTTAGCTGGTTGCACCCAATAAGCTTTGCCGATATTGCAAACAATGGATGCGATATACATTCTTACATGATTGTGCAGATAACCGGTGGCGTACAGTTGATTGATTTGCTCATCAATTGCTTCAATGCCTGTTTCAGCTTTTTCAATACTGCTGATCATTTGCTGATGTTGCGAATCTGGCTGCAACTGTTTTAAATCTTTCTGTATAGCAGTTCCTTTATTTTGCCAAACCCTCTGAAAATATTCACGCCACGCCAATTCTTGTAAAAATTTTTCAACCTGGTATGGTTTATATCCCATCTGCAAAACAATATCTTTAACCAATTTTACACTAATTACTCCACGGGAGATATAAGGAGAAAGGTAGGTTACATCACCATTGAGAAAATTTCTTGTTTTGGCGTAACGTACAGGATCAATTTGTTCTATACGATCTATAATACTTTGATAATCGGTAGGAAAATTCATTTCATTTTTATATTTCTGCAACTGTATGCCCAGTAAATTAATAAAGGATGTATTACTATCAATCTTACCCATGCAATTAACGGACTTACACATAACCCATCACTTACGCATCCGTTCATTTGTATAAAATAAATATGTGCGGGTATAAAAGCAATCAATAAAAAAAGAATTGCATAACAACCTGCCTTTCTTGTAAATGGAATCAATACTGCTACACCGGCCAATACTTCACCTGCACCACAGGCATAATTAAGGAATGAATGATAAGGAAAATAATCAGATATAAGCGGTAAATAGAATTGAGGATTTATAAAATGATTAACGCCACCCAGTATAAAAAAGATACCTAAAAGAAAAACAGCAGTTACTGTTAATCTTTTTTTCCATGGCGAAATTTCGCTTTGTGTTATTTTATTCATGTGCGCTTTTAATCCAAAGTTTATCGTTTACTTATTTTATTCATGCTTATGCTTCGTTGTCTGTTGCATTTAAAACGACTTACCTCTTCAATTCGTAAGATAGTATGTTTTGTGGAGCGGCCTGCCATTCGTTTGCGCCACATACGAAAGCTTGATGGCTTACTATTGTTACGCATAAAAACAATTACATCTTTTTCTTTTAAGCCAAACTGTAATTCAATTGCTTCAAATGGAGTACGATCTTCCCATGCCATTTCAATAATCCGATCTTTATCAATAAGACTTAATTCAGGTTTTACATTCATACGTTGGTTTATTTTACACTGTTTTTATTCATTCTGCATTTATCGCTGCAATATTTTACATCTTCCCAAACAGTTGCCCATTTTTTTCTCCAGCTAAAGGGTCTGTTACAAACTATGCATGTTTTAGTAGGCAAATTTATTTTCTTAACAGCTTTCATTAATATAATTGGTTTAAAAATCTTTCTGCATTTTGGAGATGTGTTTGTTGTTTATCTGCGGGCATTTTATCAAAAATTTTAATAAGCATTCCAAGCCTTGGGTTTTTCAAAAAGAAACTCCTGTGTACATGCATAAAACGCCAGAACAATCCATCCCACACCTGCTGCCATTCTCCTTTTTCATAGTCACTCATCTTCATTAAATAATTACTGCCGCTAATATATGGTTTGGTGGTCATCAATCCGCCATCTGCAAACTGTGTCATGCCATATACATTAGGTACCATCACCCAATCATACGCATCAATGAATAATTCCATAAACCACCGATGTACTTCATCGGGATCAAATTCGCAGAGTAACATAAAATTACCCAACACCATCAATCGTTCAATATGATGACAATAGCCTGTCTTCAATACTTTTTTTATGGTTTCATCAATTGGCAAAATACCTGTTGTTCCGTTCCAAAAACTTTCAGGAATTTTTTTTGTAAAGCCCCAATAGTTTATAGTCCGTTGCTTGCTGCCTTCTCTTTCATAAACAATACGGATAAACTCACGCCATCCAATAACTTGCCGCACAAATCCTTCAAGTGAGTTAAGTGGAATATTATTTTTTGCAGCTTCATTCAATACTTTTTCTAACACTTGCTGTGGTGTAAGCAACCCAATATTCAGCATCGGCGATAGTACTGAATGATGAAGAATATATTCTTTGGTTACAATGGCATCTTCATAAATTCCGAAATGCTGAAAACGCTGTTCAATAAAATCATTCAACCATTTTTCTGCATCATCGAATGTGCAAACAAAAAAATGAGGTGCATCAATTAAACCATAATTGTCAGAAAAGTTCTTTTCTACATATTCAATTGCTTCTTTGATATACTTGTTTTGTTTGGGAAACTGAACTGTAGGTGGGGTTTGTTTTTTTGGATACTTTTCCCTGTTGTCTGCATCAAACGTCCACTTTCCCCCAAGCGGTTTTCCATCTTTTTCTAAAAGGATCTTTCGTTGTTTGCGCTGATGGGTATAAAAATCAGTTTGGAAATAGGTTTTCTTTTTGCTAAAGTAATCGGTAATATCTTCCATTGTATTCAAAAATCCCGGTGTTGTATGAATAACGAGTTTGATCTTGAATTGCATGCAGGTTTCCTGAATTCGTTTCAGTAACCAGTTATCTGCTACATCAGCAATATGAATTTCACTAATCTTTTGCTTGGCCAAAGAAGAGATTAATTTCCGTACATCATTGTTAGGTTTGGTACTCTCAATATAGTTTATCTCATATTGATTCTCTTTCAACCATTGTGCATAAAATTGAATGGATGCACGGTGTAGTAACAACTTCTGTTTATGGAACTTGTATTCACGGAAAAATAGCATTTCTTCTATTAAATAAACAATACGGCTTTTGTTGAGAGCCGGATGCACCTTAAACAATTGGTGGGGAAAAATTAACGTAACAGAACTCATAGAAATTAAAACAATTTTCTGCATGGAATGTTTAGTACTAAAAAAAGAACAATGGCTTTTTATAGTCTTTTAGAAATACAGTCGTGGGAACGTTTTTACCGAGCTAATTTCATCAATAGTCTCAGTGGCTTTAAAAGTGCCAGTTTAATTGCAACGGTCAACAAAGAAGGAGTCAGTAATCTTGCAATCTTCAGCAATATTGTTCATATAGGTGCTGATCCAGCATTAATTGGCTTTGTAAACAGACCTAAGGAAGCTGCTCCGCATACTATCAACAATATTGAATTAATCACACAATATACTATCAATCATATTCCTGCAAATCTCATAAAACAGGCTCATCAAACCAGTGCAAAGTATAAGGATATTGAAAGCGAATTCAGTACGGTTGGTTTAACAGAAGAGTTTACTGATTACAGCAAAGCACCTTTTGTACTGGAAAGCCCGGTAAAATATGCAATGGAATTGAAAGAAATTATTCCCATTAAATTCAACAATTCATTTTTTTTGATTGGTGCTGTTACGGCAGTGTTTGCCGGCGAGCATATACTGGCAGAGGATGGTTTTCTTGACTTGGAAAAAGCCAACATTATCACCTCACTTGGTATTGATGGTTATTATGCAACAGAAAAACTGGCAAGGTACAGTTATGCTAAGCCAGGCATAGAGCTCACCCGAATTGATTAAAGTCTTCCTTTATTTTTGAGCTATGGCAAAATTGAAATTAGTAGTGTTAACAGGTGCTGGCATTAGTGCAGAAAGTGGGTTAAAAACGTTTCGTGATAGTGATGGTTTATGGGAAGGTCATGAAATTGAAGATGTTGCTACCCCAAGAGCATGGAAGAAAAATCCACAGCTTGTTTTAGAATTTTATAATGAGCGGCGTAAAAATGTACTTGCTGCAAATCCTAATGCTGCTCATATCAGATTAGCTGAATTGGAAAAGGATTTTGATGTTAGTATCATTACTCAAAATATTGATGACTTGCATGAAAGAGCCGGCTCAACAAATATTTTGCATTTACATGGAGAGATATTGAAAATGCGTAGTGATATGAATGAAGAATTAATTTATGAAATAAGAGATATTATAAATATGGGTGATAGGGCAGAGGATGGTGCACAACTTAGGCCGCATATAGTTTGGTTTGAAGAAGCAGTACCTATGATTGAATTTGCAATACCCATTGTACAAAGTGCTGATATTTTTGTTGTGATGGGAACTTCGTTGGTAGTTTATCCGGCAGCGGGTTTGGTGAGTTATGCTCCACCATTTTGCAGAAAATTTATAATTGATAAAAAGATTCCTTACACATCTTCTCTGCATAATTTAATTGAAATAGAAAAACCTGCTACAGAGGGTATAGAGGATTTGATAAAATTTCTGAAAGATTTCTAAATTGAATTGCTAGGCATTGGTTTACTTATTTTCTTTAAACACAACCCCATTTGCTTTTAATTCTTCAAGTACCGGCTCATAAATTTCTTTATGTATTGGGATGTGCAATCCTTTTAGTTTTATTTTTTCTTCCAAAATCAATTTGGCTGCAATGCCAAGAGGAAGCCCCACAGTTTTAGCCATGGCCGTTCGTAAATTATCCTCGCCTTTCACAACCAAGGAAGAATGAACAGTAGCTTTTTTTCCTAAAGCTGAAACATATTCAATTTCATGAAGCATTACAATAAGGTCTTTATCGCTTGGTAAAAGTTCCAGTTTTTTTTCAATTCTGTATTGCAGAATATCAGCACTTGATTTTACGGAAGTAGGTAAGGGTTCGATACTGTCTAGCTCAAGAAATTCAAATTGCTCAAGAATTTCATCATGTGCAGCTTCAGCCACATAGAGTTCTAAATACATTCGCAAACTCATATCTCTACCTTCTATTTTTTTCAATTTTGCTGCAAACCAATCTTGAAAACTTTTGTGCGCTGCAATATCAGCTGTATCGTTTTCATTGGTTAAGTCCAAATCAACAACCACATCCCAACCCTTACAAAATGGAGCATATCGTAGAGTAGTTCTTATAAATGTTTCTGAATCCTGTAATTGATAAAGTGGAATATAACTAAGCGAATCCCTATTGGCATACCATGCAAGGCTTGGCAGATCATCAATTTTTAATTGCGGACAATTTTCAAAAACATGTCCATATTCTTTGCGAACAATTCCATTGGCCTCTTTATAAGCTGCTCCGGCACTTCCCGCCATTACAATATTTCTTGGGTTCCAGCTTATTTTATAATGCCATGGATTGGTATTACTTTCAGGTGCCACCAGTCCTCCGCAATGTGATTTAAAAGAAGTAATTTTTCCACCATCTGCTTTTATTGAATCAATCAACTGCATAGCACTCATGTGATCAATTCCAGGGTCAAGCCCCATTTCACATAAAAAAAATAACTCCTTGGCTTTAATTTCTGCTTCCAAATTTCGTATCGCTTCATCGGCATACGAAGCAGTTAAAAGGTTTCTATCAATAGCCACACAATCTTTTGCAATAAGAATATGTAAAAAAGGGGGAAGCATGGAGATTACTATATCAGCTTCTTCAATCAACATTTTTCGTTCATCTTCATTGGTAACATTAAATTCAATTGCTTTGGCATTTACACAATTTCCAATCTTTTGAAGGGCCTGATCAAAATTTGCATCGGCAACAATCAATAGCCATCCTTTTTCCAAACAAACTGTTTTTAAATAATCTATAAGCACAGTTGCAGATTTGCCGGCACCAATTACAAGTATTCGTTTCAAAATCACTATTTATTTAGGTTGGCAAGTTAACAGAATTTGGTGTTTTGAATGTCTGTAATCTGTTTTGGGTGTTTGCGGTTCTATCAATAAATTTGCTCCTCTTTTAAAAAAAGAACATTCAATGAGAACAATACAAATGCGTGAAGCCCTGCGTGAAGCAATGCAGGAGGAAATGAGAAGGGATGAAAATGTGTATTTGATGGGTGAAGAGGTAGCAGAATACAATGGTGCATACAAAGTAAGTCAAGGAATGCTTGATGAGTTTGGAGCAAAACGTGTTATTGATACTCCTATTTCAGAATTAGGTTTTACCGCAGTGGCAGTAGGCTCGGCTCAAAACGGTTTGAGGCCAATTGTAGAATTTATGACCTGGAACTTTGCGGTGCTAGCTTTAGATCAAATTCTAAATACAGCCTCAAAAATGTTGGCCATGAGTGGTGGACAGGTGGGTTGTCCTATTGTTTTTAGAGGCCCCAATGGAAGTGCTGGTCAGTTAGGGGCTCAACATTCAACCGCATTTGAAAGTTATTATGCAAATATTCCCGGTCTTAAAGTAATTTCTCCCTCTACTCCATACGATGCTAAAGGACTTTTGAAATCAGCTATCAGGGATAATGATCCTGTAGTATTTATGGAATGTGAAGTTTGTTATGGTGATAAAGGTGAAGTGCCGGAAGGTGAATACTTACTTGAAATTGGGAAGGCTGTTGTAAAGCGGCCGGGTAGAGATGTAACAATTGTTTCTTTTAATAAGATGATGAAAGTTGCGTTAGGTGCTGCTGAAGAACTTGCCAAAGAAGGTATTGAAGCTGAAGTGATTGATTTGATGACTATTCGCCCTATGGATTGGTTTACAATCTTGGAAAGCGTTAAAAAAACAAATAGGCTCGTAATCGTTGAGGAACAATGGCCTGTGTGTTCTGTTTCATCTGAAATTGCATACAAAATTCAAAAAGAGGGCTTTGATTATTTAGATGCGCCCATTTTACGTATTACTAGTATTGATGCACCAATGCATTATGCTCCCACTTTAGTGGGTGCTTACTTGCCCGATGTACCGAGAACTGTTAAGCTTGTAAAAGATGTATTATACGTAAAAAAATAAGTAAAAACTCTTATAAAAAAAAGCCGCTATTTTTCAAATAGCGGCTTTTTTATGAATTCGGGCAAATTAATACTTTTAAAATTTGTTTATTAAAACTTTATACTCCATCTTTGACTCGGTTTTTCATAGGATATTGGATTTTAAACGAAGCTGGATTTCTATCCGGCTTTTTTTATTTAGTAAAAACAACACACCTAAGTTTTTGATTACGAAGGGTATACACTTTCAATAAATAAACGTAATGTGCTTAAAATTAACCACACTAGAGAATAAGTAATAAAAACAATTGTTAAACCTAAAGCCGAAACTTTAAGTGCAAGTTTCCATGCTGGCTGAGAACTGATTGTATTAAGCTTCATTGGGATTGGATTTGTTTCGTATCAAATGTAGAAGCTATTATTGAAATATACAATCGGGGGAAACCCGTATTTCTGTTTAGGGTATCATTCACCTTCTTACCAGGTTCGTAATTGATTTGTTTGAAAAGTCCACTCAGGTGTTCTTAAATAATCATCTAAAGGAGTTCGATACCAATGGCTTAGAGTAATATCGTTCTTATTTAAAAGGATATGAATATCCTGTGCAGGCATATAACTCTGGGAAAGTAAAAATATGAGTTCACCTGTTTTTTTATGTGTGGCCACATCCATAATAATGACAGCATGGCCTGGTGAACCGCCTTTTACAAATACATCACCTGCTTTCAGATCAGTCCATTTAATTTGCTTTAATTGCTTTTCTAGTGAAATTGTTCCGCACATTCCAAATACAGTTTCTAAATACGATTGCCATCCTTTCAACAAATAATTGCTCCAACAGTATTTCTTATTTGCGTTATCAGTAAAACAAACAGGTAAATTCATTGTACGTAAATATTCTGCCCTTAACCTCATTACAGCATCGGCACATTGCTGTAAATCTTTTAAACCTACTGAAATATTAAGTACTGCATAATGTGCGCTTTGATTCTTTTTTTTTAACCTATTAAACAAATAAACTGTTTTATCTTTTTTTAGTTCTATTTGGCGGAGGTATTTTCCAAAGCTCTTTGCAGCCACTTCTGTTCTTTTGTATCCCTCAGGCAAGGGAATATCAGCTACGGTAAGTATTTGGGCGAAAGATTCTGAACAGGAAAGTAAAAGAATTAAAAGACAGAAGAAAAGAGTTTGAAGTTTCATGTTGAATGTTTTTGGTTAGTTTTGAAGCAGGCATTCTTATTTTCCACAAACTGATTTTGTTAAAACTATGAACAGTATCCTTATTATAGATGATGAAAAAGCCATCCGCAAGACTTTAGGAGAAATTCTTTCTTACGAAGGTTATACGATTGATGATGCAGAAAATGGTGAAGAAGGGTTAAGGAAGCTTAAAGAAAAATCGTACGATGTAATACTGTGCGATATTAAAATGCCCAAGGTTGATGGCATTGAATTTCTTGAACGTTCAAAAGAAATTAACCCCGATGTTCCAATTATCATGATCTCAGGCCATGGTACTATTGAAACCGCTGTGGAAGCTGTAAAGAAAGGGGCATTTGATTATGTGGCCAAACCTCCTGATCTTAACCGTTTACTTATTACAATAAGAAATGCTTTAGATAAACAAACGCTGGTAACAGAAACCAAAGTTTTAAAGCGTAAGGTGAGCCGTGTGCAGGAAATGATCGGAGAAAGCTCAGCATTAAAAAAAATAAAAGATACGATTGAAAAAGTAGCACCTACTGACGCAAGGGTTTTAATTACCGGTGAAAACGGTTCGGGTAAGGAATTGGTGGCAAGATGGATTCATGAAAAAGGGAATCGATCATCAGGCCCGCTCATTGAAGTGAACTGTGCTGCCATACCCGGCGAGTTGATTGAAAGCGAATTGTTCGGCCATGAAAAAGGTTCATTTACATCAGCAATAAAACAACGCATAGGAAAATTTGAACAGGCTACCGGAGGCACTTTGTTTTTAGATGAAATTGGCGATATGAGTTTAACCGCTCAGGCAAAAGTGTTGCGTGCCTTGCAGGAAAGTAAAATTACAAGAGTGGGTGGGGAAAAGGATATTACTGTTGATGTAAGAGTAATAGCGGCAACCAATAAAGATTTATTAAAAGAAGTGGATGTAAAGAATTTCAGGTTGGATTTGTATCACCGCCTCAGTGTAATTATCATTCATGTGCCTTCTTTAAATGAACGAAAGGATGACATCCCATTATTAGCAGAGCACTTTTTAAAACAGGTAGCAGATGAATATGGCCAAGCTATAAAAGGAATAGAGAAACCAGCAATAGAAGCATTACAGCAGCATAACTGGAGCGGCAACATCCGTGAATTCAGGAACGTAATAGAACGGCTGGTTATATTATCCGGCAAATTAATTACAGCCGATGATGTTTATAATTTTGTAATTCCACGGGCTTAGTAACAATATGAAGTTTTCTGCTACTAATAGTTTCTGTTAAAGGATGATGAATGTTAAAGAACAGAAATAGTACTCAATTTGTAATCCCTTATTTTTGCGGGCATTAAAATAAAGCTATGGGTTTAATCATTTTCATACTTGGTACAATTGGTTTTCACATTGGTTTGTACGGCATGTTTCAAAAAGCAGGTATTACTCCATGGAAAGCATTGGTGCCATTTTACAATACTTGGTTTATGATTGAAAAGCTTCAGGTAAAACCCCTTTGGTTTTGGTTGCAGTTTATTCCTGTGGTTGGTCAGTTTATAACTATTTCATTAACCGTTGACTTTGTAAAGCAATTCAATAAGTTTTCTTTAGGCAGTCATGCATTATCTGTATTTACACCCTTTGCTTATCTGCCCTATCTCGGATTTGCAAAAGATGTAAAATATGTGGGACAGGAAGTTGTAAAAAAGCATAAGAAAACTGCTGCCCGTGAATGGATTGATGCGGCAGTATTTGCAATAGTTGCTGCTACTATCATACGCACATTTGTGTTTGAAGCATATACCATTCCTACACCATCTATGGAGCGATCGTTAATGGTTAATGATTTTTTATTTGTAAGTAAATTAAGTTATGGCCCTCGTATTCCCAACACACCACTTGCCGTTCCTTTTGTACATCATACAGTACCGGGTATAAATACCAAATCATATTTAGATTGGATTCAATGGCCATACAGAAGAATATTGGCAGCGCCTGTAAAGAGAAATGATGTGGTGGTGTTTAATTTACCTGTGGGTGATACAGTAATAAATGATGAAGAAAATTATGGATCCAAAGTAACGTATTATCAGGCATTGAAAGATGAACATGGTGGCAACAGAGAAGAACTTTGGAATAAACATGGTGATATAATTATTACCAGACCAGTAGATAAAAGAGAAAATTTTATTAAACGTTGTGTAGCAATTGCAGGTGACACTTTGGAAATTAGAAATGGTATTGTTTATATTAACGGAAAAGTAAATGACATACCTCCCGGTGCAGAAACCAATTACCTTTTACAAACAAAAGGACAGGCATTAGATGCCACTGTACTGGAAGATGAATATGGCATTCGTGAATCAGCTGGTGAAGTAAGACAGGTTGGTGATTTTTTGTATGAAATCTTTCTTACAAAAGAACAGGCAATACAGTTTCCTAAATTATCATTTGTTCAATCTCTTTCGCCAATTGCGTACACCTACGATAAATACACTACACAAGTAGCAGGTGATGATATTTTTCCAAACGATTCAGCAAACTGCAAATGGACGATAGATAACTACGGCCCGTTATACATTCCTCAAAAAGGAAGAACAATTACACTCACTCCTCAAATTTATAAACGTTACGAACGTGTAATACGTAATTACGAAAGCAACAAATTAGAATATACTAATGGAAAATTTATTATTAACGGAAAAGAAACTAACCAATACACATTTAAACTAAATTATTATTGGTTAATGGGTGATAACCGGCATAACTCATTAGACAGCCGCTATTGGGGTTTTGTACCCGAAGATCATGTGGTGGGAGAAGCATGGATGATTTTCTTTAGCTGGGAAAAAGGAAGCCCACGCTGGGGCCGCTTGTTCAACATTATTAAATAGATTATATTTGATACCGAGCTTTTATGATAGATCCCCCGACAGTTCGGGGGATTTTTTATCTTAATTCAAAAACAATGAACAAACAGGAATATCAATTTGATTATGAAGTCTACTCTTCCATAAATGAACTTTCCGAAGAAGACAAATGGCTTTTAGATGAGGCAAGAGAAGCAACCCAACAGTCTTATGCTCCTTACTCACAGTTTTTGGTTGGTGCAGTTGCAAAGCTGAGCAATGGAGAAGTTGTGAGAGGAAGTAACCAGGAAAATGCATCTTTTCCAGCAGGCTTATGTGCAGAGCAGGTAGTTATGGCTTCCGTAGCATCTCAATATCCAAAGACTCCCATTGATACACTTGCCATCAGTTATAATAATACCAATGGTGAAAGTAATCACCCAATAACACCCTGCGGTATTTGCAGGCAGGCCATGCAGGAGTATAAAGAAAAAACAAAGCAACCCATCAGGTTAATACTAGGCGGAATGCATGGTAAAATTTTTATTATTGCGGATGCAGCCATGTTGCTGCCACTATCGTTTACAAGTAAGGATATGCAATAACTAAGAAAACAAAACCGGATTGCCATTTATTTTTGCTTCATGATCAAGCAGCCATTGTTTGCGATGCAATCCACCGGCATAGCCTGTAAGGTTTCCATTAGCACCAATAACACGGTGGCAGGGAATAATAATGGCTAAAGGGTTTTTTCCATTAGCACTTGCTGCTGCACGAATGCTTTTTACATTGCCCAACCGTTTTGCTAACTGTAAATAGGTAATTGTTTTACCAAACGGAATTTGAATCAGCTTGTTCCAAACTGATTGTTGAAAATCTGTTCCACCGACATGTAAAGGCAAATGAAACTCAGTTCTTGCTCCGGAAAAGTATTCATCTAACTGCCAAAATGCTTCATTAAGTAATTCGCTTGAGCTTAATGATTCAGAAATTGGTTGATCAAGAAAATGAGCAACAGTAAGTACATTGTTTTCTTCAATTAATTGAATCACTCCAATTGGAGAAGTGTAATAGGCGGTATGGAAAACAACATCATCCAATTTTGCCACCATTTTGCACAGGCTTGTCCGGCTGAAGTAGTACAACATCTTTATTTTCATCATATACACCCAATACCAAACATTCGCTGAAGAAATTAGCAATTTGTTTTACCGGGAAATTTACAACTGCTGCAATCTGTTTTCCAATTAGTTCTTCTATTTTGTAGTGATGAGTAATTTGAGCAGATGATTTTTTTATGCCCAGTTCGCCAAAATCAATTACTAACTGATAAGAAGGTTTACGGGCATTTAAAAAATCACCAGCTTCTACTATTGTTCCGATTCGTATATCCACCTGTTCAAAATCCTGCCAGCTAATTGTGGTATTCATCATCTGTATTTAATTGTGAAGCAAGAGAAATCAAATCATCTCTTTTGTATTTATTTTTTTCGTCATGAAAACACTTGGCATATTCTTCCAATAGTGTTTGAACTAATTTACGGTTACTCAAAGGTTTAAAATAATCTGCAGCAGGCGGTACATTAATTCGTTTAAAATAAGTTTCTACATCTTTATAAGAATAAATTTGTCCGCTTGCACCATCTACATAAAACTGTATATGTTCCGGTGGATAGGATTCTTCATCTATCGGCATCATCCAGTCATCAAAATAACCAAGTATAAACTGACGGGGGATATGTAGTACCTGCAAATTAATTTCCAACATTCTTGATAGTACAAGTACTAATAAACCAATACTGATGGCATTTCCCTTTTTTAAATCAATAAGCTTAGGTAATAAAAACTCATCGGGCTTTGAATAGTTTACTTCATTTCCTTTAAGCTTATAATAATTGTAAAGAATATTGGTTAAAACATTTACCTGTTCCAATGGTGTTAAAGAATGATTTAGTTCTAACCATATATTCCGTTTTATTTTTTCCAGTTCCTGAAGTGAAGCATTAATATTTAAATCAGGATACTGATAGCGGCTGAGCAATAAAACGCCGGTTAATAAATCCTGTTCTTTTTCTGTTGACCATTCTCTAAGATCATACTGCAAATCCTGTAAATGCAAACGGTGAATGAGCATTTCAATCCGTTCCTGTGTTGGTTCATCAGGAGTAGTTTCCCAAAGATGTTCCAGATTGGGAATAATTTGTTTCCCCATGGAAATAATGCGGTTACTTACCGTAGAGTATACTTCCTCATCAGGATCATCAATTAAATGAAGCAATGCATATATCTCATTTGTTTCTTCCATAAGCCGGTTTTATAGTTACGATGCTGTAAATCTGAATTATAAATTGCATAAACATTTCAAATATTCGTAAAAAAGTTGTTCACACAAGTGTGGAGAAAATGAATATCAGGCTTTACTTACTGTTTTATTAAGAATGTCTTGCTTTTTGCAATCAGTAAATAATGTAAAAATATTACAGAATAGTGTAAGTGTTTTTAAGCCCCTCGTTGCATCTTTATAAAACCTTTTCTAACAAGCAGTCTATTTCATACTGTAATAGATTTCAAGTTTAAGCTCCTGTTCTCAGGGGTTTTTTGTTTTTAATCGATTACAAATAAAATTACTGTTTGATAATAACCAAATGAATGCAAAGAGTAAATTTTATAACTAAACATTACAATTATACAACAAATGTATTTTATATATACCCACCTTTAGGTACGAATTAAAGAGTATAAACAATTTTCTCATAAGCAGTAGGTTTTGGTATTAGCCCTTGTTTTTACAGGGGCTATTTTTTAAATAAGAGTTAATAAATGTTTTTCATGAAACCTGTAAACTATGATACTTTTTTAAACAATAGTGTAACAGCTTGTTCACTTCTTTAAATCACTTTTGATATGTGTATTTATAGCTTTGTTCAGACGCAAGTACCTCTTTTTTTTATACTTAAAAATTACAAATGAAAAAAACATTATACCTATTGATCTTTTCACTACTGTTTATGAATTGTACTCAAAATCTTGTTACGGGTCGAAAGCAATTAAGCCTGGTATCTGAAATTGAGTTACAGTCAATGGCCAAACAGGAATATCAAACTTTCCTCAGTGAAAATAAAGTTGTAAACTCAACGGTTAATAAAGATGCAGAAATGGTAAGAAGAGTAGGTACAAGAATTGCAGCTGCTATAAAAACGTTTTATGACGGGCAGGGTCTTTCGTCAGTATTAGAAGGATACCAATGGGAATTTAATTTAGTAGATAGTAAAGACGCAAACGCATGGTGCATGCCCGGTGGAAAAGTAGTAGTATATACTGGTCTTTTACCAATTACTCAAAATGAAGCCGCTTTGGCAATTGTATTAGGACATGAAATTACACATGCAGTGGCACAGCACGGAAGTGAACGAATGAGCCAGTCATTGTTACAGCAATTAGGCGGCGCAGCTTTGCAGGTAGCATTGGCAAATAAACCTGCTGAAACACAAAATCTTTTTTTAACTGCTTACGGTATTGGAAGTACAGTAGGAGGTACTTTACCTTTTTCAAGAAAAGAAGAAAATGAAGCCGATAAATTTGGTTTATACTATGCAGCTATGGCGGGCTACAATCCTCAGGAAGCAATACCATTTTGGCAAAGAATGGCAGCAGCCGGTGGACAAAAACCTCCCGAGTTTCTAAGCAGCCACCCATCAGACGAAACAAGAATGGCAAGAATAAAAGCAGAAATGCCACAGGCATTAAAGTATTACAAGCCTATAAAACGATAAAAGCAGGTTTCTTTTAATTATCATATAACCGTAATGAAAAACACATGAGTTGCCTGTAAGGGCAACTTTTTTTCTATCAATAACTTTTTTCTTAACTGTTGAGGTGAAATATAAAATCAAAGAATGGGCGATTTTAAGATTGTTATTTTTATTATGACTATTCTGATTGCATTAACAGCAATCGCAAATAAAAGAAAACTTCCTTATCCTGTTTTGCTGGTATTTGCCGGGCTTATCATTGGATTTGTACCACAGTTACCAGAACTGGCACTGGACCCTGATGTTATTTTTGTAATTATTCTTCCTCCGCTTTTGTATGATGCTGCTTCAAAAACTTCCTGGCATGAATTTAAAACTTCTATTCGTCCGATATCTGCCTTAGCAATCAGTTTGGTTTTTTTTACAACTCTTAGCGTAGCTATTACTGCGCACTATTTTATTCCCGGCTTTAGCTGGCCTCTTGCATTTGTTTTAGGAGCTGTTATTTCACCACCCGATGCAGTATCTGCAACAGGAATTATAAAAGGTCTCGGCTTAAATAAAAAAGTGGTTACAATTATTGAAGGGGAGAGTCTTGTAAATGATGCTTCGGCTTTAATTGCTTACCGTTATGCTGTAATAGCTGTTTCAACAGGAACCTTTGTATTATGGCAGGCAGCATTACAATTTTTAATTGTTGCTGGTATGGGCATAGTTATTGGGCTCATTATTGGCTATCTGTTTGTTTTGGCACACAAGAAAATTGAAAACAACGCAGTTGTAGAAACAAGCTTTACGCTCTTAGCACCATTTGCTGCATATCTTGCAGCAGAGCATTTTCACACATCGGGTGTATTAGCAGTTGTAAGTGCCGGTTTAGTTATTTCATGGAAGTCGCATGAAGTATTTTCATATCAGGCAAGAATGCGGAGTAAAGTAGTCTGGGATACGTTGATTTTTTTACTTCAGGGATTTGTATTTATATTGATCGGCCTTCAATTACCATCTATCATTAGAGCATTAGATCCTGATAGTTTTTCAAAAACGGTTGCTTATGGTTTGCTTATCAGTTTTGTTACCATTCTTGTTCGTATCATTTGGGTTGTGGGTGCTGCGTATTCGTTTCAGGTTTTTAACCGAAAGAAAACTCTTACAGATGAGATAATTATAAATAATGATGATGATAACAATTGGAAAAATGTATTGGTTGTAGCCTGGACAGGTACAAGAGGAGTCATTTCGCTTGCTGCGGCACTGGCTTTGCCTTTAGCCTTAGCCGATGGAAGTTTGTTTCCGAAACGCCACGCCATCATCTTACTTGCCTTTGTAGTAATATTTGTAACACTTGTAGTACAGGGTCTTTCGCTTCCATTACTCATACGCCTGTTAAAGATAAAACCTCAGTCCAAATCTGATGCAGAAGAAAATGAACTGCAACTGCATTTAGCCACAAACACACTTCATTTTATTGAGCATGATTTGCAGGAGCCGTTAACTAATAAACTAAAACAGGAGCTTATTCGCAAATATGAAGAACTGATTGTAACATACACCAGACAATTACGAATCCATAAAAAATCGAAAACAAACAACGATGAGGATAAAGCTTTACCAACTGATCATTTACTCAATGCAAAACTGGAGATAGGTAAATTTGAAAGAACGCTGTTACTCAAGCTGCATGAAGAAGGTGAATTCAGTGATGCTATTTTAAAGAAAGTGGAAAGGGAAATGGATATTGATGAACTGAAATTAAGTTTACATATTCCAAAGAAAGAACAGGTGTAACTAATGTATGCTTTACAAAAAGCAGATCAATTATGCTTCTACAAGTAATGAATAAGTAAAAATCATTGTTAACGCAATTACCACACTCAGCGTTTTTTTAAATTTTCCGTTAATGTGATTGTTTACGTTTATCGACCACAGAAAACTGCCTGAAAGAATAAGTAAAATTGAGAAATATTTAAACTTCCTTCTTTCAAAAAAAACATGAATTACTTGTATAATTTACTAGTTATGATTCGTCCTTTGTTGTTTTTATAAGACCTATGCCTGCAATGAAGAACACAAGACCTAAGATGCCAAAAATGGAAAGTGATTTAATGTCTTTGCTGCCACCATTGGTGCCTGCAAATAAAACAGCAGCATAAATAAGACCACCTATACCCAAAGCTGTAAGCAATGCACCAAATATTCTTTTAATATTCATAGATTTTTTTTTACTTTTTTTCTCTTAGCTTACAAATTTATTTCTTTTAACGAATTTAATAGTCCTGATACTTTTAGTAGCCATATAATTACAGCAATTACCACTACTATATTTAAAATCCGTTTGATTTTTACCATCCATTGGAATGTATGTATTAACAAGCCAAAGAAGCACACCAACTATAATAAGTACAAGCAAAACAGAAAGTAAGGACATGTTTATAATTATATATAGCTATTCCTTCAAAGGTCTGTTGACTGGTTCATTTTTTATTACACAACTATTTCAATAAGTTATGTAATTCACACTTTTCAGTTACAGCCTGCTTCAACTATAAAAAGAAGCAACCCTATGGGTTGCCTCCTCTTATGATTAGAATCATAAATAAAAACTATTTTCTATTAGCTAAATAATCCACCTTTTTTTAATTCTTTGGTTCCTTCACCAATCATAAATCCATTTTGATAAATTTGAATGGTATAACTTCCCTGTTGAAAATCAGCACCGGGAGTAAAGGAAAATTGTACTGATTTTCTCTTGGCTGTTTCTACCTCTATAGGCAATTTTGTGGTAAAAGACTTCTCGCCTTCTTCACGGGTTGTAAATGTACCCGAGCCTAAAGCTTCGGTAGATATCGGCTTTCCATCAGGCCCAATGATGAGTACAAATACTTCAGTTGTTCCTGTTTGGGCAATACGGTTATTTACATCAAAAGAAATCACTAATTTGTCTACACGTTTTGCTGTGGCAGTATTTTTTTCTTCACCATTTTTTCTGACGTTTACTGGTATAATTGCTATATTATTTGCATTTAATGTAGAAGCTATATCAACCTTTTTTTCCAATTCTTCTTTTATAACTGTAGTGGTTGTAAGATCTACATTCAATTTTTCTTTCTCTTGTGTTAACACCACTTTATCATTGGTTAAAACTTGATTGTCGTTTGTTAAACGTACCATATCCTGCTCCATTGTTGTAATTTTATCGTTAAGCGAAGCGATTAACACTTTTGCCCTTGATAGTTCTGCAACAGTAGCATTTTTCTTATTAAGGATAGAACGGATTTCGTTTTTGGTTTTCGTGATCTCACTGTTTTTTTGAGATAGTTTATTTTCCAGTGCTGCATTTACACCTGTCATAGAATCCAGCCGTGCAAGTGACCCGTCAAAACTTTTTTGTATATCACTTTTTTCATCGGTTACCTGTGCAATTTGAGTTTGCTGCTGCACAATCACTTCTTTGTTTTTATTTTTATCGTAAATCAGATAACCACCGGTACCAGCAAAAGCCAAAGCTAAAATACCTATCACTGTGTTTTTATAATTCTTACGGGGCTGTTCTTGTTTTTCAACACTCACTTTTGGTTCATTTGAAGCATTCATAATGTATTATTTTTTAATGTTATAAAAGTATGTAAATCAAATTCTGTTCACTTTCTATCACAGCTGTTTATTAATTTAGAAAGAGATTATTTGATTACTACTACACTTAGTCCATAACCGTGCCATAAATTTATTTTGAATACAAGCTAGGAGTTGTTCACATTGTTTAATAAATGTTAATGCGGCACGATTTAAAGGCGAAGAACATTTTGTTTAATTAAAAAATGAGATTTCATTTTTTTTAGTACAGCTATGTTTGCTTATTATTTAAACGTGTGTTATTTTGTTTATTCTATTACGTTTATTTTAAGTTCTTTTTTGTTACGGTGTGCTTATTTTTTCTAAATCCATTCGCTTTCATTTCCTCAATATTTTATTCATTATATTAAAATACACTCCAATAATAAATAATTTAAATAGTTGTTTCAAAAAAAAATGGACAAGCTGAAGAAAATTTCAGTTTGTCCACTCTGGTGCCCAGAACAGGATTCGAACCTGCACATCCTTTCGAACGCTGCCACCTGAAGGCAGTGCGTCTACCAATTTCGCCATCTGGGCTGCTATAATTCTGGATTGCAAATATATGCGACTATACACTCACATTAAAATCTCTCAACGCATCGTTTAAGCTTGTTTTTAAATCAGTGCTTGGTTTACGCTTTCCAATAATTAACGCACAGCCAACGCCATATTCCCCGGCAGGAAATTTTTTTGTATAGCTACCCGGTATTACTACACTACGTGCAGGCACACGGCCTTTCATTTCTATGGGTTCGTTTCCACTTACATCAATAATTTTTGTTGATTGAGTTAATACAACATTAGCACCAAGCACTGCTTCTTTTTCTACAACTACACCTTCTACCACAATACAACGGCTGCCAATAAAAGATCCGTCTTCAATAATTACCGGACTTGCCTGCAAAGGTTCTAGTACACCACCAATTCCTACACCACCACTTAAGTGAACGCCTTTTCCTATTTGAGCACAACTGCCAACTGTTGCCCATGTATCTACCATGGTCCCTTCATCTACATACGCTCCGATATTTACATAGCTGGGCATCAGCACTACATTTTTTGCTAAGTAAGCACCATATCTTGCTACTGCATGTGGCACAGCACGAACACCCAATTCTTTATAATTTTTTTTCAATAACATTTTATCATAAAACTCAAACGGAGCTACATCCCATGTTTGCATCTGCTGAATTGAGAAATACATAAGGATTGCCTGCTTTACCCATTCATTTACCACCCATCCAGCTTCTGACGGTGAAGCAGTTCTTAATCTTCCTTTATCTACTTCTTCAATAACATCTCTAACTGCATTACTGTATTTATCTTCTTTTAATAGTTCTCTGTTTGCCCATGCTTCCAGAATTAAATCTTTCATCTTATAATAATTTTGCTGCGAAAATATTTATAAATAAGATACCAGCATGAGTTTTTCATAGGATCGCCTGTTGCGTCGCAATCACTTCATCTTTCAGAAATTCTGTTCATCAGGTATCTTTGGAAAATTATCTGCAATTTTGCTGTTATGAACATCGGCTTTGATGCAAAACGGGCTTTTCATAATCAAACAGGACTGGGGCACTACAGCAGAACACTAATCCGATCGTTGGCAACAAATTTTGACCAACATCATTATTTTTTATTCAACCCAAAACCTACCAGTTTATTTCATTTTCATGATTTAACAAATGTAACTGAAGTACTTCCTCACTCTTTACTTGGGAAAAAACTGTCTTCAGTTTGGAGAAGTAACTGGGTAAAAAAGGATCTTCAAAAAAATAAAATTGATTTGTATCATGGGCTTAGCCATGAAATACCAGTTAACATTCATCGCACCGGAATAAAATCAGTTGTTACCATACATGATTTAATTCATGAACGTTATCCCGAACAATATAAACGCTTAGACCGAAACATTTATACAACGAAATTCCGTTATGCCTGCAACCATGCTGATAAAATCATTGCCATCAGCAATCAAACCAAAGAAGATATAATTGAATTCTATAAAACCGATCCATCAAAAATTGAAGTATGTTATCAAAGCTGTAACCCGGCTTTTGGTAAAGAAGTTTCAGCAGTAGAAAAGCAACGCATCAAAGAACACTATCAACTTCCTGATCAATATTTTTTGTACGTTGGCTCACTCATTGAGCGAAAAAATCTGCTGAACATTTGTAAAGCCATGCAACTGTTAAACGAAGAAATAAATATTCCGTTGGTTGTAATTGGAAACGGAACCACATACAAACAAAAAGTAAAAGAGTATATCAGTTTAAATAAACTGGGTGATCGAATTATTTTTCTTTCTGATTATCCGGCTGCAAAAATTTCACCCAGCTTTCAATCAGCTGTGGATTTTCCGGCCATCTATCAACAGGCAATAGCAATGATTTATCCTTCAACCTTCGAGGGCTTTGGTATACCGGTAATAGAAGCGTTGTGGAGCCGTATTCCTGTAATTACATCTAATATTTCCTGCTTGCCCGAAGCTGGTGGAGAGGGGGCTTTTTATGTTGATCCGTTAGAGCCAGAAGAAATTGCACAGCAAATGAAACGAATTTTAACTGATGAATATTTGGTTCATGAAGCAGTAGAAAAAGGATGGCAACATGCACAGAAATTTACAAACCTAAAAACATCTCAAGCAGTAATGCATTTGTATGAGCAATTGTTCTGATTGCATCTCTTATTCCATCTTTCATTTTCCCTTTCTTATTTTTGCAGCTTATGATGATTGATTGTTCAAAAAAGGAACTGGAGTTACTGAAGATTATCGGTGACTGTGCACAAAAGATGAATGTGCCTTGTTATCTGGTAGGTGGTTTTGTAAGAGATAAATTACTAAAACGTGAATGTAAAGATTTGGATTTTGTTTGTTTGGGTGATGGTATAGAGCTTGCTCATAAAGTAGCGGAAACTTTACAACCCTCTTTACACGTTGATTATTTTAAAACCTTTGGTACAGCACATATTAAATTCAATGGAATTGATTTGGAGTTTGTAGGCGCAAGAAAAGAAAGTTATGCTGCACATAGTCGAAAGCCGGAAGTGGAAGCAGGCAGTTTGGATGATGATCAGAAGCGAAGAGATTTTACCATAAATGCTTTGGCCATTAGTTTAAACAAAGAAGATTATGGACAATTGGTTGATCCATTTAATGGAGTGGAAGATTTAGCCTTACAAATTATTCGTACACCATTAGAGCCGGGCAAAACATTCAGTGATGATCCGTTGCGTATGTTGCGGGCAATTCGTTTTGCATCACAAATTGGTTTTACTATCGTTCCTGAAACATGGTTGGGCATTATTGAAAATGCACATCGCATCAGCATTGTTTCAAAAGAACGCATTGCAGATGAGTTGAATAAAATTGTGCTGAGTAAAAAACCATCAGTTGGTTTTGATCTCTTGTATAAAAGCGGATTGCTTCAATTATTTTTTCCGCAGATGGTGGCACTTGCAGGTGCAGAGTATATTGATGGTAAAGGACACAAGGATAATTTTTATCACACTTTGCAGGTGCTGGACAACATATCTGAAAATACAGATGATTTGTGGTTGCGTTGGGCTGCTATTTTGCATGATATTGCCAAACCGGTTACCAAACGTTTTGAAGAAGGTCATGGCTGGACATTTCATGGTCATGAAGTAGTGGGCGGAAGAATGGTGCCCAAAATATTTACGCAACTCAAACTTCCTTTGAATGAAAAAATGAAGTTTGTAAGAAAAATGGTTGAGTTGCATTTACGGCCTATCAGTCTTACAAAAGAAAATATTACAGATAGCGCCATCAGAAGATTATTGTTTGATGCAGGTGAAGATTTTGAAGCGTTGATGATGCTATGCAATGCCGACATCACCTCAAAAAACAAACAAAAAGTACAACGTTTCTTACAAAATTTTGAACTTGTTAAGCAACGGTGTAAAGAAGTGGAGGAGAAAGATCATATCCGCAACTGGCAACCTCCTATAACTGGTGAAATCATTATGCAAACATTCGGGCTTCCACCTTCAAGAATTGTGGGTGATTTAAAAAATGCAGTACGTGAGGCAATTCTGGATGGTGATGTAACAAACAATTATGAAAGTGCATACGCATTTCTGCTCAAAAAAGCAAGTGAACTAAATCTTGTTCCTGTGAATGAATAAATCTATTTTTGTTAGCGGAATTGATAGGCAATACAAAACAAGTATTGTATTCAGGATTAATCATTATCAAATTGAATTATGGCTGTTTTACGTTTTAGAATTTATTGGGAAGAAGATGATGCAACATACCGTGATGTTGTAATAAAACATACACAAAGTTTTAAGGATTTGCATGATGTGATTTTAAAATCGTACGAGTTTGACTCAAAACATAAAGCTACTTTTTACAGAAGTAATGATCACTGGCAACTTGGCCGTGAAATAACGTTGGAACTGTATGAAAAGGAGTATAAAGCACAGCCATTATTGATGGAAGAAACAAAAGTGGGTAGCGAAATAAAAGAACCTAATCAACGCTTTGTGTATGTGTATGATTTTAATAAGAACTGGACCTTTCATGTAGAGTTAATTAATGTGAGTAAAGAAGAAAGCTCAAAACTTACTTATCCCGCAATGATAAGAACTGAAGGACTTGCACCCAGCCAGTATGGAACAAAAGGTTTGGTAGGAGATAAGCTTGCTGAGGTAGAGGAAAAATATGATCTCAACTCCGGTGCAGAAGGTTTTGGTGAAGAAGGTGAAGCAGATGCAGAAAGTGTAAATGATGAGGAAGAAGCAGCACAAACAGACGAAGAAGAAGCGGCTTTTTAAGATTGTAATTTTTGATTTTAATTTTTCAATCTGAGTTCTTTACAAACTCATTTTGCACAATGAATAAAACAGTACTACTCATCGTTGGCCCCACAGCAGTTGGCAAAACCTCAGTTGCCATTCAACTGGCCAAGAATTTTAATACAGAAATTATTTCGGCTGATAGCCGGCAGTGTTACAAAGAACTTACTATTGGTGTGGCCAAACCATCTGTGGATGAATTGCAGCAAGTGCCCCATCATTTTATCAATTCGCACTCTGTTCATGATACTGTAACGGCTGCTTCTTTTGAAGATTATGCATTAACTGTTGCTGAACAATTATTTGAAAAGCATAACGATCTGGTAATGGTAGGCGGTACAGGTTTGTACATCAAAGCTTTTTGTGATGGTATGGATTTTATTCCTGCTGCTGATGAAGGAATAAGAAATCAACTTCAGGAACAGTATCAGCAGATGGGCATTGAATGGTTGCAAAAAGAACTGCAAGAACATGATCCACTTTTTGCTGAGCAGGGCGAAATGCAAAACCCACAGCGAATGTTACGGGCATTAGAAGTAATGCAAACTACTAAACAATCAATTCTTAGTTTTAGAAAAGGGGAGAAGCAACAGCGAAATTTCAACATTCTCAAAATTGGTTTAGAGTTGTCAAGAGAGGAACTGTATGAGCAAATTAATAGCAGAGTAGATGCAATGATAGAGCAGGGTTTGTTAGAAGAAGTAAAATCTGTACAGCACTTACAAAAACTCAATGCCTTGCAAACGGTAGGCTATAAAGAATTGTTTGCCTACTTAGATGGTACATGCAGCCTGCAACAGACAATAGATAAAATAAAACAAAACACAAGGCATTACGCCAAGCGGCAATTAACCTGGTTTAAAAAAGATGAGGAAATAACATGGTTTCATCCAAAAGCTATGGAAGAGATACTGCAATTCATTAGCTTACAAAAAAAGCCGGAATAAATCCGGCTCTCACTAAAAAATATCCTTCAGTTAAAACTTAAACCCGACCGTTGCAGTTACCTGCCCATTGGTAAATTTATTTTTTGCAAGCGGATAATCATTACCACTTAACTGATAAGGGAAATGAATATCATTACCCAGCGTATGTGCATAGGTAAGATCAATAAAATATCCTTTGTCTCTATACCCTAAACCCAAACTTGGAGTTAAGCGGTTTGCTTTAGCACCCTCTGGCAATACTTCTTTTTTATACGGGCTGCCCATATAATTAAACCCACCACGAACCATTATGGTTTTAAACTTTAATTCACCACCAATTCTAAAGTTAAAAGCCATCCGGTATAAGGCATCAATATTTTCATTCAGTCCTTTAAAGTATTGTTCTTCACCACTGGTGGGTACCTGCACATTACTTCTGTAAGAACTTGCTTTATAGTTTACCACTTCCACATCAGCCGTAATGAATGCTTTCTGTTTGGTTACATCTTTAATTTCTCTAAAGACATACGAAGCAGATACGGCTGCACGCCAGGGTGTTATTAACTGATATTCATAAGTATAATCTGTACCATTGGTAATATCGCCGGTAGATAAACTGAAAGTGGAAGGTTTGCTGTTGTTACCTGATATTCTTCTTGCAAAATTTTCTACATCCGTAGCAAGCGTTGCATTGGTTTTATCAGTTAAAATAAAAACACTGGGTGTGTGAAAGGTAATACCCAGTCTGAAATACTCAACGGGTTTATAAATCAATCCAAGCTTTGCATTAAATCCAATGCCTTTGGTAGAAAAATCTTCAGTAAACTTGAAGCTGGCAAAATCATTATCAGCATTGCCGCTTGCATCTCTTTCTGTAACTGTGGTACTTCTGTTATAATTTACAATGGGCAAACCAATAGAGATACCGTATAATAATTTCTCCTGATTATTCCATGCAAAACCTAAGGCAGCTTCGTGTATGCCACCTCTTGTTTGATAGCTGAATGATTGATCCAAAGGCATACGCAAAGTTTCAGCGTTGGTTCTGTAACCCACAATAGAGCCGCCACTTAAAATAGAATCAATTAAATAATTTTCCACCGCAAGGCTAGCACCATTGGGAAAATTTGCGAGGGCATCATCAAAATTTCCTACACGGTTGTTTACCAGTTCTTCTACCCATTTTTCAGAGTAAGAGCTGAGATTGTTTCTTCCGCTGTATGAAAAATCAGAATTGAAATTTGCCATTTGATTTATAGACAAACTCAAAGTAGAGTTACGGATTTTGCTGCTCCTGAAACGGGAAGTTCCGCTTATGACAAACCCGATGGCACCTATATTCAATGCACTTCTGTTTCCTTTAAAAACACTATCGTTATAATTGTATTTGTTTCTATTCATAAACAAACCGGGAGTAAACACAAACTCATTTGTTTTAAACTGGGCTAAGCCGGCGGGGTTAATAAATGTGGAGCTGAAATCACCACCAAGGGAAACGTTAGCACCACCAATTGCCTGGATTCTTGCAGTACCTACAGGTGTAAGATAGGAGAGGCGCAATGCATCTAACGCATCCTGTGCTTTTGTTTCAAATGAAAACAGGATGATTGATAAAAGGGTTATGTAAATTTTTTGCATATGAAATCGTTTTGAGACTATAAATTTTATTACAAATTCTATTGACTTTTGCAATCAGGTATAACAATCCTCAGTACCCTGTGGGCAATTACTGTTGCACAGTCAAAATAAAAAAAGAATCTTGTTAATTTCTGCGGCCGCTGCTTGCTGGTTTTGAACCTCCGCCACCACTGTTTCCAGATGATGAACTTCCACCACTGCTAAAAGTTCTGCTTCCACCATTGCTGCTTCCGTTGTTACCTCCGCTAAATATTCTGTTACCTGAGCTGCCACCACTTGAATTATTGGATCCACCTCCAAAAAATTCATTAAAGAAACTGGAACGGGGTGTTCTGTTTGTATTATTAGTTGAACCTCCAAAATATCTGCTGCCACCATTGCCGCCAGTGTAATTTCCTTTTCCGGTACTGCCACGGTTGGTATTTCCGGTACCAGTGAAACTTTGTATTTGAGGAGAATATCTTACACCCGTACTATTTTTTGGAGCACCGGGGCCGAGAATAATAATGTTAGAACCGGGAACACAAATAAACGGCGAACCCCAAGTGTAGGTGTTATAACCCCAGGTATTCCAGGTGCTGATACCATGATTATAACCTAAGCCATAGCTCCAGTTGTTGTTATAACGGGGACTGTTCCAGTAAATATCATCATCAAAATTTCTGAAACGTTGATCACGGATTTGCTGACGAAGACGCTGATCTTCCAAACGATTTTCATTATACGTTGTGCGGTCTTCTTCTTTTTCTGTTTGTACATAAACATCCACTTCTCTTGCAGGAGAGTAATACACATCATCCGGAGTTTGGCCGGAACGATAAGTTGTGCATGAGCTAAAACCAGCAATAACCAGTGCGAAGAGTAAAATTCGTGTTGTCATAACCGTTTTGATTTTGAGGTTTGTAATGTGAAGTTACTACTTTTGCAACTTCATTGAAATCAACAAATAATATTTAACAAAAAACAAGCCGCATCACTTTTTTCATTGTGTCGGGGCTGTTAAAATAATTCTAACATTTTTTAAATGGCAACGGCAATTACTACAAGAGAAAAAGACTATAGCCAATGGTATAATGATTTGGTTTTAAAAGGAGGACTGGCAGATTATTCTGCCGTGAGAGGTTGTATGGTTATTAAACCTTATGGTTTTGCACTTTGGGAAAACATGAGAGATCAGTTAGACAAAATGTTTAAAGATACCGGCCATGTAAATGCCTACTTCCCTTTGTTCATTCCTAAAAGTTTTTTAAGTAAAGAAGCAGCACATATTGAAGGCTTTGCCAAGGAATGTGCAGTGGTTACACATTATCGTTTAAAAAATGATCCCAATGGCGGCGGTGTAATTGTTGACCCTGATGCAAAACTGGAAGAAGAATTGATTGTTCGCCCCACCAGTGAAACTATTATATGGAATACGTATAAAGATTGGATTCAATCTTACCGTGATCTTCCGCTGTTGATTAATCAATGGGCCAATGTGGTTCGCTGGGAAATGCGTACACGTTTGTTTTTACGCACTACGGAATTTTTGTGGCAGGAAGGACATACCGCACATGCTACAGCCGATGAAGCTATTTTTGAAACCAGACAAATGCTGGATGTATATGCACAGTTTGCAGAAGAGTGGATGGCAGTACCGGTAATAAAAGGTGTAAAAACAGAAAGCGAACGTTTTGCCGGAGCGGTAGATACTTATTGCATTGAAGCGTTGATGCAGGATGGCAAGGCGTTGCAGGCTGGCACTTCTCATTTTTTAGGACAAAATTTTGCCAAAGCCTTTGATGTAAAATTCAGCGATAAGGAAAACAAACAGGAATATGTGTGGGCTACAAGCTGGGGTGCAAGTACCCGGTTAATTGGTGGTTTGGTTATGGCGCATAGTGATGATGAAGGATTGATTCTTCCTCCAAAAATTGCTCCCATGCAGGTGGTATTTGTTCCCATTTATAAAGGCGAAGAACAATTAGCTGCTATTACTGAAAAAGTAAATGTGCTGGTGGCTGAATTAAAAGCATTGGGCATTCGTGTAAAATACGATGCATCAGATAATGCAAGACCGGGCTGGAAATTTGCTGAGTATGAATTGAAAGGTGTGCCAATTCGTGTGGCAATTGGAGGAAGAGATTTGGAAAACAATACAGCAGAAATTGCAAGGAGAGATGAAAAAACAAAGGCAACAGTAAGTATGGACGGGCTGGCTTCACATATCAATCAGTTGCTCAAGGATATTCAGCAGAATATGTTTGAGAAAGCAAAAGCATACCGGGACAGTCATATTACCAAAGCAGATAGCTGGGATTCTTTTGTTGAAACGCTCAACACAAATGGTGGTTTTGTTTCTGCTCATTGGGATGGAACTGCCGAAACAGAAAATGCAATTAAAGAAAAAACAAAAGCTACTATAAGATGTATTCCTTTACATAATGAACAGGAAGCAGGTGTTTGTATTTTAACTGGCAAACCATCAAAGGAAAGAGTACTGTTTGCACTGGCTTATTAATTTAGAATCGTCATTGCTGTCGAAAAACGCCGTCAGCTCGTCTTTGCGAGGCGCAAGAGAAATGTGAATTATGAGTAAGTTGTGCGCCGAAGCAATCTAAAATGTTTGGGAAATTTGATTTTTAATCAGATTGCTCCGCCAATTAAATTGTTTATACAGCATGTCTCAGAAATGGCTCGCAATCACGTAAATTAAAGTTGTTGAGTTGTATAATCCATCTAAAAATTGATCATTGATAATTGATCGTTTCCTCCATACCATTCTCCTTAATTTTTATACCAATGCTATACAATGGCTGGATAAACACATGGTTACTTGCCCAAGCAAAAAAATATTTCATATCGATTGCCCCGGCTGTGGCTTGCAACGTAGCTTTGTAGCTTTACTAAAAGGCGATTTTGTACAAAGCTTTCAAATTTACCCTGCCACTGTTCCCATGCTGTTAATGTTTGTGTACTTAGCCGGGCATCTTATTTTTAAATTTAACAATGGAGCAAGGAATCTTACATTTCTTTTTCTATTTTGCAGCGGCATTATTTTCATCAACTATATTTACAAAGTAGCAACCAATCAACTATTTTAAAGCATGGATCAAAATCAGCAGAGAGATTATCTAACCCCTAACGCCACTTTTCAACCTCCCTTGCCTAATGCAACCGTAGTGCTGGTAATGGGTATTTTGTCAATTGTAATTTGTGGAATAGGGGTGGTGCTGGGTATTATAGGTATTGTACTGGCCAATAAAGATTTGGCTATGTACAGAAACAATCCCGGAGTTTATAGTGAAGCTTCTCATAACAATACAAAGACCGGAAGAATCTGTTCTATTATTGGCATTATTTTATCAAGCCTCATTATCCTGTTTTATATCGGCATTTTTGTTTTTGCATTTGCTTTTTCAAATGGCTTTAAAAATTAAAATATTATTCATAAATCAAAACCAACTCAACTACTATGGATCAGCAACAACAACCGCAAGTGCAGCAGCCACTACCAAATGCAACAGCCATTTTGGTGCTGGGTATTCTTTCAATCGTTATTTGTTTTATTACCGGAATTATTGCATTGGTAATGGCTAAAAAAGAAATGGCATTATACCAGGCAAATCCCGGAATGTATTCTGAAGGTTCTTACAATAGTGTAAAGACCGGACGCATCTGTGCAATTATTGGAATTGTATTACAAGGGATCGGGCTTTTGGTTTATATAGCCATGGCAGTATTTTTTGTGAGTGCTATCGGTGCTTCAGGTGGATTTAATAATTAACCAATAAAAAATCATTCTTAAAATTATGGATCAACTCAACAACCAAATGGAGCAAAAACCGCTACCAAATGCTACCGCTGTTCTTGTTCTCGGCATCTTATCAATTGTACTTTGCTTATGCTATGGAATTGTAGGTTTAATTCTTGGTATTGTTGCATTGGTACTTGCAAAAAAAGACAAGAAACTTTATACTGAATTTCCCGGAGCATATACAGAAGCAAGTTTTAAGAATATGAATGCCGGCAGAATTTGTGCAGTTATTGGGCTGATACTTTCTGCCCTCTATGTTCTTTTTTATATAGTTTTAATTGCTGCATTTGGAGTTAGTACCTTAGGTAATCCGCAGGAATTAATGGATCGCATAAACGATTTAAAAAAATAAACGATTCGTTTAAATAAAGAATAAAGCCGCTTGTAATGAGCGGCTTTATTCTTTTGTAGCCAAAAAATTATAATCAGCAATCAATCGTTCTAAAAAAAGATCAACTTCCAAATCGCTTTGAACGTTCAATACATTTTTTATTCGCCCTGCAATACGGTGAGCCGTTTCAAACTTATTGGTTTTATACAAATCGTTTAAAACCGTTTTAATGGTGTTAATGTCCCTGTCGCTAAGCTTCATTACCTGTGGAAAAAGTACTTCATAGGTTTTAGAAGTAACTTCCATAAAAATAGTATCATGTATGGAGCTGTTAAAAACCGAACTTACTACAACAGTATTGGCAGCTAAATCGCCCAGCCGTTGATTTTTTGCAGTAACTGCAATAATGATTACAACAATCACCCCAAAAAAACCAACGGAGAATAATTGAAACAGAATAAAAAACCCGGGATAAACAAAAGAAAAAACCAATGGCCATTCCCATACTCTAAAAAACCACCGGAGCAAATACTGGCTCATGCTGGGGTCGCCGCCATCTAAACTCATAACACGAATGCCCATTGCTTTTTTACCCAGGCTCTGTCCATGAAAAGCAATTTCACAAACAAGATGATACAAAAGCATGGGGATAGATACCAACAAAATATCAACAGCAAACCTGAGATCGCTTTCCGCACTCAACATTAGCCCCAGAAAATATTTCATAATAACTGAGTACAGTACCAGCACTATCAAATCAAGCACTGTTGCCAGCAATCTTTTGTGAAAGGGTGCAATATCAAAATCGAGTGAAATATTAAACGGAGTGCTTATTTGTACTGCGGGCATATACCTGTTTATAGTTGTAAAATAAATGAATATTTTTTGCTAATGGTGTTTGTTGTTTCAAATTACTTGTTATTTTCATTTTCTATATAAAATGAGAGAAGCACTATTTATAAAAAAGAACGCCAAAAAGTGGAATGAGTATCAACATCTCCAGACAGAAGACCCTGATCAACTGGCCGACCGTTTTATTACCCTGCTCGATGATCTTTCTTACTCCAAAACATTTTATCCGCACAGCAAAGTAACGAGGTGGATTAATAGTTTGGCCATCACTATTTATCAAACCGTTTACCGAAATAAGAAACAACGCTTTTCAAGAATACTTATTTTCTGGAGGTATGAGTTGCCCTTATTATTTCGCAAGCATCATCAACTTTTTCTATACACATTTCTTTTATTTTTTGTGTTTTGTGCCATGTCTGTTTTTTCATCAATGAAAGAAGATGATTTTGTAGAAGGTGTTTTGGGCAGAAGATATGTGGCCATGACGGAAGACAATATTGAAAAAGGCGATCCCTTTGGTGTATACCGTGATGAAAGCAGGTTTGCAATGTTTGTTCGTATTGCTTTTAATAATATTAAAGTGGGATTTTTAATGGTGGCGGGTGGTATTGTATTTGGCCTAGGTACGCTTTGGGTACTTTTTACAAACTGTATGATGCTGGGCAGTTTTCAATACATGTTTTTTGCAAAAGGCCTCGGCTGGGAATCTGTATTGGTAATATGGATACACGGCACACTTGAAATTTCGGGAATGATAATAGAAGCCTGTGCTGGTTTTTTAATTGGGAAAAGTATTTTGTTTCCCGGCACATTTACCCGTTGGTATTCCTTTAAAAAAGGAGTGAAGGATGCTATGAAAATTTGCATCAGCTTAATTCCTATAACTATTACTGCTGCATTTTTTGAAAGTTATATTACCTACCTCAGCTCAAATGCTTTTGATAAAACAAGTAATTTTTCTTTATCAACGGGAGTGAGTATTTCTATTCTTGCTATTTCGCTTGCATTCATCCTTTGGTATTTTGTGGTATATCCTATTCTGTTAGAAAAAAGAGTAGCCAACAATCCTGAACTGGCTCAAAAAATTAACGCAAGATGAGTGTACCAAAGGCGTTGTATGGTTTCTTTTTATTTATCTGCATTACCTGTAGTTCCTTATTGGTTTCTGCGCAGCAATATGACACAGCAGTAGAAGTTGTAGAAGCTCCTGTTGTGGACACAACTTATTCAGATGAAGATTACACAGATGAAGAAGAAGTTGTAGACACACTTCTTTTTTCTAACATCAATTATTTTCCTAAAGACAGTTTGCGGATATTGCTCAAGCAAAAAGAATTTGCTTATATCAGCAATCTTGATTCTTTGTTAAAGAAAGTGCAGCAAGAACAACTGCAACAGTTAAAAAAACAAAAACCGCCAAAGGATATCAGCTGGATATTTTATTTCATTAAATACTTGATATGGTTTATTGTAATTGCTGCGGTTGTGTTTTTAATTTACCGATTGTTTCTTTCTGAAAAAGGAATGTTTGCAGCTTCCGTACGTAATAAACATCGTAGTACCAAGGAGGAAGAACTGGTTGATGAAAATTCGCTTGGTAGAAAAGCAAGAGAAGCAGAACACGCAGGCAATTACAGATTGGCTATTCGTTATCATTATTTACATGCGCTTACAAGTATTGCTGAAAAAGGTTGGCTGCTGCTTTCACCTGACAAAACAAATTATCAATACGTAAGAGAACTAAGTAATAAAGCAATCAGAAATGATTTTGCCCGGATTACCCTGCATTATGAATATGCATGGTATGGAAATTTTCAAATAGATGCGGCTATTTTTCAAACTATAAAAAAAGAGTTTGCAAACTTTCAAACTACAGTAAACCAATCTTGAGTAAACTCAGCACACATATTATTTTCATTTTACTGCTTGCAGCTGTCTTTTCTTCCTGTGGAAAAAAGAAAACAAAGCTGCCCGATATGGCAAGGAGTTTTTCAATGCGCAGCAAAAAGCCAATGGGCAGTTATGCCGCTTACCAAATGTTTCAATGGCAGTTTCATTCTTTCTGGATTTACAAAACAGAAAAGAGTTTTACTGAGCAGGTAAAACAAATTGATGGTACAAGAAATCTTTATGTTGTAGTAGCAGATGAAGTGTTACTGCAATCAGATGATCTGGAAGCCATGCTCAACTATGTGAGCCAGGGCAATCAGCTTTTTATTGCAGCCAGTTATATTGACGGGTCTTTACTGGATACCTTACAACTTGTACCCAAAGCTGATAATGGCGTGTTCAGTTTGTTTACAAATCCAGATAGCGCCAACTTGATGCGTTACTCATCTGTACGTTTAAAAGATAATTCATTGCATGGAACTGATAGCTATGGTTTTTTTTATTATCCGTTCACAGAATATTTTCAACGTTATGATTCTTCAGCAACAACCGTACTTGGAGTAAATGATTTACTGAAACCAAACTATGTAGCAGTAAAACATGGCAATGGTATTATTTTTCTTCATCTGCACCCGGAAGTATTTAGCAATTATTTTTTGTTAACACAAAACAATAAAGAGTATTTTGAAAAAATGATGAGTTATGTAAACTATAACCGCAAAACAGTTTACTGGGACAATTTTTATAGACTGGGTTTATTTCCTGAAAATAATTTTTCAGCCTTTAGTGTATTTTTAAAATATCCTCCATTGAAATGGGCTTTATTTTTAGCGCTTGCCACTATTTTGCTGTACATACTTATTGGCAGCAAGCGAAAACAAAAATCTGTTCCTGTGCTTATGCCCAACACTAATTCAAGTGTTTCGTTTGTAGAAACCATCGGCAGGTTATATTTACAAAAGAAAGATCATCATAATATTGTACACAAAATGGTTACTTATTTTTTAGAAAGGGTACGTAATCATTATTATTTAAACACCTCTCAATTTACAAGTGAATTTTTTTCATCACTTTCACGAAAGAGTGGGGTAGTGGAGACAGAAGTAAAATATCTTTTTCAATACATCAATCAATTACAGGAAGCCCCTGAAATTTCAGACATGCAGTTGCTGGAACTTCATAATAAAATGCTTCCTTTCTTTAAAAATTAAAATATGGAGAATCAAATTTTTGAGCAAAGAACCGATCTCACCCAATTAAACAACGCAATCAATTCCATACGTGAAGTGGTGGGAAAAATTATTGTGGGTCAGGAGCAAATGATTGATTTAATGATTGCCGGTATTTTAGCCGATGGTCATATTTTAATTGAAGGTGTACCTGGTGTAGCAAAAACATTAGCTGCAAAACTAATGGCAAAATTAATTGATGCCGATTTTTCACGCATACAGTTTACACCTGATTTAATGCCGAGTGATGTACTGGGTACTTCAATATTTAATCCTAAAGAAGCAAGCTTTCAATTTAAACGTGGTCCATTGTTCAGCAATATTATTTTAATTGATGAAATAAACAGGGCTCCTGCAAAAACACAATCTGCTTTATTTGAAGTAATGGAAGAACGGCAGGTAACAGTTGATGGCACTACCTACCCAATGCAACAACCGTTTATGGTTTTGGCCACACAAAATCCAATTGATCAGGAAGGTACCTATCGTTTACCCGAAGCACAACTGGATCGCTTTCTGTTTAAGATTGAAGTGCGTTACCCTACATTAGAACAGGAGGTAACGATTCTTACCAATCAACATCAATTTGATAACAGAAATTTATTGAATGATGTTACAAAACTTCTTACTGCTGCTGATATTGCTACTTACAGAGCAAGTGTAAGAAGTTTGCAGGTAGAGCCAAAGCTGTTGGAATTTATTGCAAAAATTGTAAATGAAACAAGAAACAATCCTTCCTTATTTCTGGGTGCATCACCAAGAGCATCATTGGCTATTACAAAAGCAGCCAAGGCTTTTGCTGCTATGATGGGCAGAGATTTTGTTACTCCGGAAGATATAATAGAAGTTGCTCCGCATGTATTACGTCATCGTATTATTCTTACTCCCGAAAAAGAAATGGAAGGTTTAACAACGGATGAACTCATTGATCGTATCATTAAATCAATAGAAATACCAAGATAGTTTTGAAATTACTAAAGCAATTTCTAAAAGCATTTTACGTAACCAACCGCCTCTACCTTTTGCTGGGTATTGGTATTGTAGTGTTTCTTTTCCGTTTCTTTTTTGAATGGATGGCACAGTTGCCCTGGATTTATTTTTGGTTGCTCATGATTGTCGTGCTGGCAGATATTATTTTTCTATTTCTGTTAAACCGTACACCTGTACTGAAACGAAAAGTACCGGAGCGGTTTAGTAATGGTGATGAAAATAAAGTGCTGCTTATTATTCAAAACAACTATTCCTTTACAGTAAAAACTGAAATAATTGATGAGTTGCCCATTCAATTTCAAAATAGAAATTTTTCAATAATGCAACTGCTAAAAGCAGGGGAGGAAAAAGAAGTTACTTATTTTCTGAGGCCTGTAGAACGTGGCGCTTATTATTTTGGGAAACTGCATGTGTATATTCAATCCTTGTTAGGACTTGTAGAGAAACGTTTTACTGTAGATGTTGACACAATGGTGCCGGTGTATCCATCTTTTTTACAAATGCGAAAATTTCAATTGGTAGCAGAAGCGGCGCAAACAGCACAATTTGGTAACAAACGTATGCGGAAGATTGGGCATAGTATGGAGTTTGAACAGATAAAAGAATATGTGCAGGGCGATGATATGCGAACACTAAACTGGAAAGCTACTGCAAGAAAAGGTGCATTGATGGTGAACTCATATACCGATGAAAAAAGTCAGCAGGTGTATTGCCTGATAGATAAAGGAAGATTGATGAAGATGCCTTTTAACGGACTAACTTTATTGGACTATGCCATTAATGCCAGTTTGGTTTTGTGCAACGTATCGCTTCACAGACAGGATAAGTTTGGATTGATTTCGTTTGATAACAGAGCAGGTTCTGCACTGGCTGCTGATAAAAAGCCAATTCAATTAGAAAAAGTATTGCAGTTATTGTATAATCAGCAGGCATCTTTTCTTGAAAGTGATTTTGAATTGCTATATACCAAAACAAGATCTCTTATAAAACAAAGAAGCTTGTTAATACTCTTTACAAATTTCGAATCGCTCTCAGGGCTTCGTAGACAGATGCCTTATTTAAAACGATTAGCAAAATATCATTTGCTGCTTGTTGTTTTTTTTGAAAACACAGAGCTCACTTCAAAAGCTGCCGATGATGTGGATGACCTTGAAGATTTATACATCAAAACCATTGCCGGTAAATATGTGCACGAAAAGCAATTAATCGTTCGTGAACTCAACAATGCAGGAATCCTCAGCATTCTATCTCCCCCCGAAAAGGTGACAGTGAATGCAATTAATAAATACATCGAGATTAAGACGAGGCAAGCGATATGAGATGGAGGATGTAAGATTTAAGATGTAGGTGTTTTTGCAAATCTTACATCAAAAATCTAAACTATCAGGGTTGGGTTCATCATATCAATAGATTTATCTTTACCGCCACAATGAAACAAGAACAAGAAACCATTTTTAATGAAGGGCAGGTTTTACTTATTGATAAACCTTTGCAATGGACATCGCATGATGTGGTGGCAAAAGTTAGAAACACTATTAAAATAAAAAAAGTAGGCCATGCAGGAACACTTGATCCTTTAGCAAGCGGTTTGCTCATTCTCTGTACAGGAAAATTTACAAAAAAGATAAATGAATACATGGCCCGTGAAAAAGAATATACGGGAACATTTACTTTAGGAGCAGTTACACCTACTTATGATCTTGAAAGTGAACCTGAACAAGTGAAAGATTATTCCTTTGTTACAGAGCAACTGATAAATGAAACTCTAAAAAAATTTACAGGAGAAATATTACAAGTACCTCCCACACATTCTGCCATTAAGCAAAATGGAAAGCCTGTTTATTTAATGGCACGAAAGGGAGTAGATGTAAAATTAGAGCCAAGGCCAGTTACCATCAAGGAATTTACAATCACTTCCGTTCAATTACCTGTGCTTCATTTTAAAGTAGTTTGTACAACGGGTACTTATATTAGAAGTTTAGCAAATGATTATGGAGCAGCTTTAGGATGCGGTGCGTATTTAAGCAGTTTATGCCGAACAAGAATTGGTGAGTTTACTTTAGAGCAGGGCAGGAGTTTAGAAGATACTTTAAAATGGATTAATGAAACAAAAGAATCCTTAGAACGGATAGTTGATGCCAATTGAAAAATTAAAGTTTTCATATCTCCATTGACGGTTTGCTTCTCTTCTGCTGAAAATATTATTAAATGAAATAACTGGTAGCCTCCATCCATTATTTTTTTCTGAAAAGGGTAATGATGGATTTTTAACTCGTAAAGCAAAATCAAATCTCAGTAAAAACAAGCCAACTAAATCAATCCGGATACCGGAACCGGCACTTACACCAAGATCACGGTAAATATTTTTTAGTTGCAATACAACAGTGTCGTTACCAATATTACTTTTATTCCTGAAATTCCAGATATTACCTGCATCTACAAAAAAAGCTCCACGTATAATGGCCGTATTGGGTATTAATGTAGCAATAGTGTAACGGTACTCTGCATTGGTTTCAAAAATAATATCTCCGCTTCTGCTAAAAAATTGCCCTCTTGCAGTTCTTGGGTCTAATGGTCTGGAGCCAGGGCCAATACTTCTTAAAGGCCATGCACGCATACTGTTTGGTCCGCCACCCGTAAACTGTTTAAAGAAAGGCATACTAACTGTGTCGCCATATAAAAAACCTGCACCAGCCAATGCACGGAATACCCAAGCTGATCTTGGTTTACCAATTTGGTAGCGGTATTCAATTTCAGCTTTCACAAATTCAAATAATTCTTTATCAATAAAAGGAACAATCCCTTTCAGTCTTCCAAAAATTAATCCCGATTCCTCAAGCCCCACTCTAAAGTAATTTCCAGTTTGAGATTTATACGGTTTTACATAGGAGAACACCTGTCCCATAACTAAACCGGGAGTAAAAGAAAATTTTAAAAAATCAGTAGTGTCGAGCTGTGCTTGAAACGCATTGGAAATATTATACAACCGAACGTACTCAATATTCAAGGGTTGCCAGGTAAAAATTTTATCTTTTTTTGTAACAATCTGCCAGCCAAAAGTAGAGTTGATATTGTTTAAACTGTACAATCCATTTTCATTTAAGTTGCGATCAATGTAAGAAAGGTTTGTAGTAACAAAGCTTCTTCTTTTTTTGGCTGATTTTAAAAAATTGGGATTTAATAGCAACAGTTTTGGAAAATTAAAGTTGTTACTATAGGTAATTTCTAACGCCTGTAAGCCGGGGTTGAAACCACCGATACCACTTTCTACTCCTGCACGAATGGTATTGGTACTTTGTATACCCTGCTTTGCAAAATTCCTGTTTTGTAAACCAAGTGTAATACCCAAGCCCACAAGATTTCCCGCAGTACCTACCAATGTTTGCTGGACCTGGTTTAAAACGCTTTCCAAATCGGCACTGAACGTATATTTTTTTGAAGGCACTAAACGGAAATCAAAATCAACCTCTGAGGTATCTCCATTTTTCATATTTTTTTCCTTTGGCTCTACTTTTATTATTTGCCAAATGCCGAGATTATTTAAGTCATCTAAGGTTTTATTTAGATTATCAAGCTTGTAAATAGCACCGGGCTTTACATAAATATGTGAAGCAACAAAGGAAGGCTTAAACTTTAGTTGTTTATATTTTACAAGTACTTTGTCTTTTTCTACCGTTGTATATTGCGAAGTATCGAAAGCTGCATTTGAATAATCAGGATACACTGTAACATTTCCAATATTGTATTGCTGCAAAGCGGTAGAATCCATTTTAGGCCGGGTTCTGATAAACACATTAAACACAGGATCTTCTTTTCGTTTACGGGCTTCCTGTAATACCTGTATGCGTTCAAACGGATCGAGCAATGGATTGAGTAATGGAAGATAAAAAGAATCTACTTCTGCAATTAATTGTTCACGGGAAATTTTATAATACCCATTGTTTCTGTACAATTCAATTAACCGTTCCAGTTCTTGTAAAATAATAAATTCAGTAAATGGCACCCCTTTTTTTAAAAGTGTTTCGCTGCGGTGTTCATCTGTTAACTTTTGCAAAGCAGTTGTAAGTACCGGGTGACTGGTATCAAATATTAAAAAATTTACAGAATCAATTTTTACCTGCTTGCCCGTAACTACTTTAAAAATGGTTGATGCATGGTATTGTCTTTTTTCAAAGTCATCAGCATTGGCAGTATCAATTTTTGTTGAATCAGTTACTGTTCCGTAGTAGTAACCAATTGTTTTTAAAAATAGTTCCATATTTGCAGCACTTTGCCCAGATGCTATGGAGTCAAAAGAAGGTGGGTCAATTAATTGTTTAAAAATTAAGAACCGTCCTCTTACCCTCACTTGCATACTGTCGTCGAGCTGCGTTTTAAGTTTTCCGGTGAGTATGGTTTTTTCTTCGGCATTTAATTCTTTACTTTCAATTTCTATTTGATTGTAATAAACAAATGGAGATTCTTTAGGATAGTTTTTTACTTTGGAATATCTTGACTTAGAAAGTTTATTACCAGCACAGGATGCAAGTAACAAAATGCTTGCAAAAAGAATAAGAATGGATGGTGCCGTTTGTTTAAAACTCATAAATTGAATTCAATGCTCAGTAAAACAGAAATCAAATATATTCAAAGTTTAGGCCATAAAAAAAGTAGAGATTCAGAAGATGTGTTTCTTTTGGAAGCAAAAAAGATGGTAAAGGAAGTTTTAACGGAATTTCCCCATCAAATAATTCGTTTGTACGGCACAGCGAGTTTTTATGAAGATGCCAATTTAAAACCGGATACTGTTAAGTATTTATTGATTACTGAAACTGAACTGGAGCGAATCTCTCAACTGCAAACACCTCATTTAGCAGTAGCTATTGTAAAGAAAATGCCCACTGCTATTATTGATAAAACCAAATGGTTAATTGCCCTGGATGCCATACGAGACCCGGGCAATTTGGGAACAATTATTCGTATTGCAGATTGGTTTGGCATACAGCAAATCCTTTGCTCTGCCGATTGTGCAGATGTGTATAACCCCAAAACTGTACAAGCAAGTATGGGAAGTATTATGCGTGTGCATATTTTAGAAGGCAATTTAAAAGAATTATTATCTCAATGTCCGCAACCTGTTTATGCAGCTACTCTTGATGGAACTGCAGCTCAAAAAATTTCTTTTGGGCAAACTGGTACTTTGCTCATTGGAAATGAAGCAAGGGGTGTGGCCGATGATTTATTAAAATTTGTAAACAATGAGATTTCTATCCCTTCATTTGGCGGTGCCGAAAGTTTAAATGCAGCAGTGGCAACAGGTATTTTATTGTGGGAAATAAAGAGATAGATGTAATTGGAATCAACTCGCAGAAATACCAACCCTTGCCTGCACATATTCATTTTTCTCCAGTTCATTGAGCATAAACTGTGCAAGATCGCCGGCATTAATTTTAAATTTATTGGGAATAGGTGGATAATCTTTGCTGGTAATATAGCTTCCTGTTGGGCCATCGTTAACTATGTTGGGTGCACAAACAAAAGTCCAGTCAAGTTCCGAAGCTTTTAAAAATTCATACGCTTTTCTATGTTCATTTCCCACAGGAATATATTCAGCAGGGTAGGAAGGAGTGTCAATTAACAGGGTTTCTTCATCTGCCTTTAAAATACCCATACCACCTACAGCAAGAATTCTTTTTACACCTGCCTTCTTCATTTGAGCAATGATATTTTTTATTCCGAGAGAGCGTGTTTTATCTGCACCATCAAAAGCACCACCAATACTGCTCAGCACTGCATCACATCCTTTAATGGACTTTAGCACTTCTCCTTCATCAAACAAAGCACCCTTTATTTTTTGTAAATGCTCATCTTCCAGTTTTAAGTCAAATACATTGCGGCCAAACGCTATCACTTCATAGCCACGCCATAAGGCTTGTTTTACAATTTCAATTCCTACTTGTCCGGTTGCTCCAAAAACTGTAAGTTTCATTTGATTTTGTTTAGATACTGTTTGTAAAATTAGCGAAGCAAAAAGATAATATGCTGAAAAGCTTTTGAGCATGCTTGTAAATTTTAGTGCCATCTTTATTAAAGAAAAAACCCTGGCAACCTTTTTAACTGTTAACAAGTCTTATACTCAATGAAGAAGAAATTAAGCATATCACTGTTTGCAATTTTACTGTTTGCTACTAGCTATCATGCGAAAGCACAAAAAGTAGATAGCCTTTACTTTAATCTTTACACAGACAGTTTAAAAAAAGGCTCCTGGAATTATATTAATGTAGAGGGAAAACTATCAAACGGGAAGTATTTACCCTTGAACAATCAACAAATAAGCATCAGTACAACAGCAGGTAAACTTGAAGGAAACAGTATTTGGCTCGATTGGGATTTTAAACCTGATTTTGTGAGCATTGAAGTAAAACTAAAAGAAAACCACACCGTAAGTAAACGAATTGATATTTGGGTTAAGAAATACGACCTGCAGTTAAATGCACCGGTACAGGATTCGCTTTTAAAGCAAATCAACAATAAGCAAAAGAAGCCAAAGAAAAAGAATTAAACCCCTTGAAACAAAAACGGCACTTCAATGAAGTGCCGTTTAACTATTTAGATATTTTTTATTGAAACTTTTTAGCATCTTCTAGAAACTTAGCAAGTCCAATATCCGTTAAAGGATGTTTTAATAAACCAAGAATTGAATCTAACGGGCAAGTACAAACATCTGCGCCTAGCTCAGCAGCTTGTACAATATGCAATGGTGTGCGAATAGACGCTGCTAAAATTTCTGTTTCAAACCCTTGCAAAGAATAAATGTTTGCAATTTGGCCAATTAAAGCCATCCCATCCCAACCGCTATCATCAATTCTTCCAATAAAGGGAGATACATACGTAGCTCCTGCTTTTGCAGCAAGTATTGCCTGCCCAGCACTAAATACCAGGGTGCAGTTTGTTTTTATTCCATTATCAGTAAACCATTTTAATGCTTTTATTCCGTCTTTAATCATTGGCACTTTTACTACAATGTTTGGATGTATAGCCGCCAGTTTTTTTCCTTCTTCTACCATGCCTGTAAAATCGGTACTGATAACTTCGGCACTGATATCACCATCAACCAATTCGCAAATTGTTTTGTAATGATTCATTACAGTAGCTTCACCTTTAATTCCTTCTTTAGCCATTAAAGATGGATTGGTAGTAACACCATCCAAAATTCCTAACTCATTTGCTTCTGTAATTTGTACAAGATTTGCAGTGTCAATAAAAAACTTCATGTGTATAAAATTAAAATTCTCCGGTCTTTGACGGAGATAGGAAATAAAAAAAGGCAGGTTACTTACATCGCACCGCTACAACCGCTTACCCTTGCTGCGTTCCCACCCTGGGGGAGTTCAGCAGGAGCTGGTCGTGCAAGACCTGCCAGCCGCAAAGATAGGGGAATGGAGGAAAAATAGTAGAGAGTTAATTCACACATTGCTTACATTATAAACTCCTTATTTCATTTCTAAGATTCATATTAGGCCTGCCTGCTAAAGAATTAACCTGAGTTATACCAATCAACTCATCGGCTCTGCCACCCATAGCACGGTAATACACAAGAATTGTGTAATTATTTTCTGTATCCCACCAGTTTCCTTCGGTTATGTCAAAACTAAGTGTGTTTGTTTTTTTATCTTTTAAAAGATAAATATAATCGTACAAGCCTTGTTTTAAAAACTGCTTGTTTTCATACATACTTTTCTCTTCATTAAAGGTCATTTTGTTAGCATCAGTAATTTCGTAGTTTGTGAGTTCTCCAAAAACATACACATCTTTATCAGTGTATGCTTCTTTGTTTGGAGTTAGGTACTGAAACCAAACAGTAGCATAATCTCCCTGCCAGTATGGATTATTATTTTCAAGATTAATTAATTGATACATCCCATTCATATCACGGTAATACGTGTAGCGTAAACTGGTTCGTTCACTTTCAGGCTTTACATAAAGTGTTTGGCCTTTATTGGTATAATCACCTTTTTCAATTCTGTCTGTTTGCAATCGCAAACTGGTAAGATTCACCCATCGCCATTCTTTTTGTGCTTTAAACAACCCATCATTTTCAGTATTGTACTCTAAAATATTTTGTCGTATGAAAGTGGGTTGAACATTTGCAATACAATTATCCCATCTGTTGTTTTGCAGAATCACCACTTTTATTTGCTGAAAAATATTGGTGGGTTTAATATTTTGCACATTTACACTAAACTGAATTTTTTGGTGCGACTTTGCAAAAGATGGATTAAAAGGTTGAATAATGCTTGCTCCTGCATTTACTCTCATATCAACCACTAAAAAACGTTTGGTAAATACTGTTTGTGAAGTATCTCCGTTTGTAAAAACCTTTAACAGATAATTTCCACTTCTTGTAGGCACTGTATTCTTATCCGGCAGGCTGGCCATATAATGTGTGTATCGTGTAAGTACAATTGAAGAGTTGCGATAAGTATTGATACGTACATTGGAAAAGCCACGCATATAATCAAACTGGCTCAGCATGGCCGGAGTCCAATCGACATTGCAAAGAATAAACGTATACGAATAATATTTTACATCACCATCCAAATCATCAAAGTGAAGTTCTAACTGATCAGCTGTGTTTAGCCGAACAATTGGATAAGACAATTGATCTCCATACAAATGGAGTTTTACTGAATGGATATTGCTGCGAAAAATTTTATCCCCTGCCTGTGCATTTACTGAAGCAGAAATAAAAACTGCAACAAAATAACTTATAAGAATTCTATTGAGCATCATGTTTGATAAACCATTAGTTTTACAACACTTCAAAGTTAAAGGTTTGAATATTGTTTCCTTCATAGCCCGCAGAATCGTTTTTCAAAAGAATCAGTCCTTTTCAAGGTTCATTATCCGTCTGTCTGCCACAGCCACCGCTATCAGTGTTGCTATTATGATTCTTGCATTGGCATTTGTTGAAGGCTTTCAGGAAACAATTTCTAATAAAGTGTTCAGCTTTTGGGGCCATATCAGAATACAGCAGCAATTGCCTTCTGTATCAGGTTTGGCAGAAGAGTTACCAAGTTATAAAAGCGACACCCTCCTCAAAATATTTCAAACACAGAAACAGATAAAATCAGTTGATGTGTTTGCAACAAAATCGGCCATGCTCAAAACCACTGAGTCAATAGAAGGTGTTTTGCTGAAAGGGGTTGCATCCGATTTTTCTAAAGAACGCATTGCCCCTTACATTACAGAAGGCAGCTGGCTCAATTTTGATACCACTGCCAGTAATTATTCAATTGTAGTATCAACGTATACCGCCAAACGTTTAAAATTAAAACCGGGGGATAAAGCTTTTCTTTATTTTATTGAAAGCGGCGGCACCTTACCAAGAGTAAGACCTGTTACTGTTAGTGGTTTGTATAAAACATCCATTGAAGAGTATGATAAACTATTTGCTTTGGTTGATTTGCGACTCATTCAAAAGATAAATGACTGGACGGATGAACAAATTGCAGGGTATGAAATTACTTTAGATGATTATAGAAAAGATGGCAGCGTAAGCAATCAATTATTAGATTCAATTCCTGTAAGCTGGTACAGTACGCCTGTACGGGAAATTTATCCAAACATTTTTGATTGGTTAAATTTGCAAAACACCAATCGTAAAATTATTATCATCATTATGTGTGTAGTAGCGTTAATGAATCTCATTACCTGTTTGCTTATTCTTGTATTAGAACGCAGCCGCATGATTGGCTTATTAAAAGCAGTAGGAGCCACTGATGCACAAGTGCAAACTATTTTCTGGAACCAGGCTTTGATGATTTCATTTACAGGAATTATTTTAGGCACCGTGCTTGGTGTGGGTATTTGTTTACTGCAACAATATACCGGCTTTATAAGTTTAGATGAAGCTTCTTATTATGTAGCAAAAGCCCCGGTTAAATTAATTTGGTGGCAGGTAGTTTTAGTGGATGTACTTACATTTTTAGCCTGCTTTGTTTTTTTATTTATTCCTTCATTGTTTGTAAAAAAGGTAAATCCTGTAAAGGCGTTGAGGTTTGAGTAATGTGAGATAATTTTTTTTTACTCATGCATTACCAATACCGGCACTTTGCTGTGAAAGACCAATTCTTTAGTATGACTTCCTGAGAAAATTTTTTGTATCAGGTTATGTTTTTTAGGAACAGCTACCAACAGTTCGATACTGTTTTTTAAGGCATAGTTGCTTAATTCCTCAGCTACATTTTCCCCTTCAATAAAATGGTATGTGAGGTAGTGGCGTTCAAACATAGTTTCTATAATACCACTTTGCATTAATGTGTCCTTTGTCAGGTTTTGCTGGTTAAAATCAATATTCAATATATGAAGCCTTGCGCCTAAGGAAGCAATCAACTCAGAAATTTTTTGATGAGGAATGGTTTCAGCCACCTCACGAAAATCTGTTGTTAAACCAACATCATTGATTTTGGTGTAATCTGCCTGCTCCGGCACAATAAGCACAGGCACTGCATTTGCTTTAGCCACATCCAATGTATTACTGCCAATAAATGCTTCTTTTATTTTTCCGGCACCTGTAATACCCATTACAATAAGATACACCTGCATAGCATCTGTGATTGTTTTAGTAACATCTTTTAAGTTACCGTCCATAATCATTGCTTCTATTTTAATCAGAGAGTCTTCTTTATCCATTTCCACTGCAAGCTGTTCTATTTTTTCGGTCATCATCTGGCGCAACGGTTCATCTGTATATAGCATTCCTTCCACCATAGGAAAAGAGGGTGGTGGCTCATAGGCATGAATTAAAATAATTTTTGCTCCAACCTGTCTTGCAAGTTTTTGTGCATAGTGGGCAGCATGAAGAGAGGTGGAAGAGAAATCAACAGGGACAAGTATTGCTTTCATACATAAATAATTTTTGTAAAACTAATTGGACATCTTTTTTTTTTGTATGATGGTGGTCATAACATCAACAACTATTAATCATTCAGGTTTGAAAACATAACAAGTTAGTTTGTCTAAAAAAAGATGATGCTTATTATAACACACCCTTTGTACTTGGTAAATAATTACTCATGGCATCTCTCTTTACAGCCATGCGAATGGCTTTAGCAAATGCTTTGAAGATGGCTTCTATTTTATGATGTTCGTTATCGCCATGGCATTCAATATTCAAATTGCATTTAGCAGCATCGCTGAAGGATTTAAAAAAGTGGAAAAACATTTCTGTTGGCATTTCACCAATTTTCTCTCGTTTGAACAAAGCATTCCAAACAATCCAGTTGCGACCGCCAAAATCAATGAGCACTTTTGCTTCGGCTTCATCCATAGGCAATGCAAAACCATAGCGTTCCATTCCACGCTTATCAGCCAATGCTTTTGAAAATGCTTCACCCAGTGCAATGCCTGTATCTTCAATGGTATGATGTTCATCAATATGCAAATCGCCTTTTGTTATTATGCTGAGGTCCATTTTACCATGCCTTGCAATTTGCTCAAGCATGTGATCAAAGAAACCAAGACCTGTTGCAATATTTGCTTTACCGCTGCCATCGATATTCAGATCAATTGAAATTTTTGTTTCGTTGGTGTTACGTTGATGATGTACAGTTCGTAAGCCAAGTTTTAAAAATTCATAAATCTCTTGCCAATGCGGAGTTTCTAAGGCAATGGTTGATTGGCGGAGTTCATCTACTTTGTCTTTTATTTCAGCAGCACCGAGATGTGCATCATTATTCATCCAGATACCTTTGCAGCCGAGATTTTTTGCAAGCTGAATATCTGTAATACGATCACCAATTACAAATGAGTTTAGTAAATCATACTCCGGATTGTTCATGTACTTGGTAAACATTCCAACACCCGGTTTTCTTGTTGGTGCATTTTCATGCGGAAAAGTTTTATCAATTAATACTTCACTAAAATGCACGCCTTCGTTTTCAAAACTCTTAATTACAAAATTGTGTAGTGGCCAAAAAGTGTCTTCAGGAAAAATAGTTGTACCTAACCCATCTTGATTCGTTGGCATAACCAATTCATAATCCAGCTCGGTTGCAATTTTTCGTAAATAAAAAAACACTTCGGGATAGAAAGTAAGTTTATCAAATGTATCTAACTGGTAAGTGGGAGGAGCCTCATTAATTAAAGTACCATCACGGTCAATAAATAAAATGCGTTTCATTAAAATTATTTTTTTGCTCTTACTTTTTTTACTTCCTCAAGTGTTATAGCAGTTGCTTTATTGCCAAAACTATTACGCACATAGGTTAACACATCTGCTACCTGCTGATCATTTAACTGTACCTGAGCAGGCATAGGGTTGTCATAAAACTCACCATTAATTTCAACTTCTTCATTAAACCCCTTTATTACAATGTTTATCAATTTTACTTTGTCGCCCAACAAATGTTTTGTTTTTATTAGCGGAGGGTTCATGCGTGGTACACCTGCACCATTAACCTGATGACAGGCTAGACAATTTTTTTCATAAACAACTTTGCCTCGCTTAATAGAAGCGGCCATATCCTTCTGATTCGGAGTAAAAGATAAACTCAGCAGCCCTACTGAAAAAACAACTACTGTAAGAATTTTTTGCATACTGATTATTTACTTCCTGTATAAGTTACTTTAAAAATGGCTCCGCCTTTATCATCAGAAATATAAAGTGCACCATTGTTGTCTGTTGCTAATCCGCATGGTCTGTGATCGGCAGAAGCAGGATTTAATTTCTCATCGCCACCAGCAAAATTATCTGCAAAAATTTCATAGTCACCAGAAGGTTTACCATCTTTCATTGGTAAAAAAACAATATTGTAACCACCTTGTTTTAAAGGTGATCTGTTCCAGCTACCATGAAAAGCAATGAAAGCTCCATTCTTATATTTCTCACCAAATTTTTCTCCCGTATAAAATAGCAATGCATTCGGCCCCCAATGTGCAGGAAACGCATACAAGGGTTTTTCTTTGGTATTGCATTGTCCTTCGGTAATTCCATCGCCACCATATTCAGGGCCAAGTACTTTCTTTTTTTGAACAGGATCGTAATAACAATAAGGCCATCCAAAGTCCATTCCTTTTTTTACAAGAAAAAATTCTTCCGCAGGCAATTCGGCACTTTGTTCTGTTGTATATTTTGTAGGATGCAGTTGATTCATTTGATCTCTGCCATGCATGGTAACATACAAATCATTTGCTAAAAAATTCCAATCAAGTCCCACTACATTTCTTAATCCTGTAGCATAACGAATGCCATCTGCATAGCTTTGATTTAATTTATCAACTCTAAATTGCCAAATTCCACCAGCAGTTTCTAAAATAGGACAGGGCGTTTGTCCAGGTGAACCAGCAGTACGATCTTTTTCCTGGCAAGCATTTGAAGGCGCACCAATATTTACATAAATATTTCCTTTGTCATCAAGCGTAATAGACTTAGATGCATGTTGTCGTTTATTAACCAAGCCAGTTATAATTAGTTCGGGAGCATCAGGGTTTTCAATATCGTTGTTACTATTAAACTTATAGCGAAAAACTTGAGAATCGGATGAAGCATATAAATATCCATTTTTAATTGCAATGCCCGTACCTCCAAAATTTCCAAAAGAAATTGTTTCATCTGCAATTCCATCACCATTGGTATCTCTCAATCTTAAAATACCTTTTCCATCTTTCAATCTTTCTAGTTTTACATATACATCACCATTAGTGTTTACAACAATATGTCTTGCACGGCCTGCATCGGTTGCAAACAATGTAGCTGTAAAACCAGCAGGTAATTTTAAACTAGAAGCTGCATTCTTTGTTGTTTCATTTTTTGTAGAGTCATTAGCGCAAGCTGTAAACGAAGTTGCAAAAATGAATACCAGTGATGTTATTAGTTTACACATATAATAATTATTATTTTTAAAGTTACCATTAAACTATAAAACTAAGTAAAGCGTTTATCAATTCGTCATTTTCTCTTGCAGTGCCTACTGTTATTCGTAAACAGCCTTCGCATAAAATCACTTTACTTCTATCTCTCACCACAATTTGCCTGGTAAGTAAATATTCATAAATAGCTTTTGCGTCAACCACCTTTACCAGAAGAGAGTTCGCATCTGATGGAAACACATTTACAACAGATTTTAATTTGGGCAATTCTGTTTCTAATCGGGTACGCTCTGCAACAATTTCTTTAATCATTGCATTTACATCTTCTATATTATCCAACGCTTTTAATACCAATTCCTGCACGGCTTCGCTGATGTTATAAGGTGGTTTTACTTTGTTGTAAACAGCAATAATTTCTTCACTGGCAAAAGCCATTCCCAAACGTAAACCTGCAAGTCCCCATGCTTTACTGAGTGTTTGAAGTACTACAAGATTAGGATACTCTTTTAATTCTGGAAGAAAAGAACGTTGCCTTGAAAAATTAATGTACGCTTCATCAATAACCACTAGCCCTTCAAAATTATTCATTACCATTTCAATATCCTCACGTTGTAAAGAATTACCTGTGGGGTTATTTGGGCTACAAAGCCAAATGATTTTTGTATTGATATCTACCAAGGTTTCTAAATGAATTAAATCCAGTTGAAAATTTTCAAGCAATGGTGCTTTGCGAATTTCAACATCATTAATATTGGCACTTACTTCATACATACCATAGGTAGGCGGACAAATAATAACGTTGTCTTTGCCAGGATTACAAAAAGCACGAAATAACAAATCAATACATTCATCGCTTCCATTACCAATAAAAATTTGATTGGCAGGTACGCCTTTAATTACAGATAGCTTTTCTTTTATTTTAAGTTGATGTGGATCAGGATAACGATTGTACCATTTGGTTAATGGCGAACCGATGCTATTTTCATTGGCATCTAAAAATACTTTTGCTTCGCCGTGAAATTCATCACGGGCCGAAGAATAGGGAGCTAATGTTTTGATATTTTCTCTGAGTAAATTAACTAAATCAAACGACATATAAAATTTATTATCAGCTTTTGAATTTTTATTATGATTTTAAACGGATACTTACTGCTTTGGCATGCGCAATCAATCCCTCTGTCTCGGCCATCACTTCTACCGCTTTTCCAATTTGAATCAATCCTTCTTTGCTCAACTTTTGCAAGGTGATTTTCTTTACAAAACTATCCACACTTACGCCGCTGTAAGCACGTGCATATCCATTCGTTGGTAATGTATGATTGGTGCCGCTTGCATAATCGCCTACACTTTCAGGTGAGTAATTACCAAGAAAAATAGAGCCTGCATTGATAATTTTTTCTGCAATCAGTTCATCATCCTTACAACTGATGATTAAATGCTCGGCTGCATATTCATTCACCAGTTCAATCATTTCATCAACTGATGATACTAAGATTGCTTTGCTATTTTCCAAAGCCTTTGCAGCCAATTCTTTTCTTGGTAATTCATTTAATTGAAGTTCTGTTTCTTTCATTACATCTTCAATCATCTGTTCACTTGTACTCACCAGCAATACCTGCGAATCAACTCCATGTTCTGCCTGGCTTAATAAATCAGCTGCTACAAAACTAGCATTGGCCATGTCATCTGCCATTACACAAACTTCACTGGGGCCTGCGGGCATATCAATAGCAACACCATCTTTCTGCACCAATTGTTTGGCAGCAGTTACATATTGATTACCCGGCCCTAAAATTTTATACACATTTGGAATCGTTTCAGTTCCATAAGCCATTGCAGCAATTGCCTGCGCACCACCAGTTTTATAAATCTTTGTAATGCCACATAATTGTGCAGTATATAATAGGGCCGGATGAATGCTTCCATCTTTAGAAGGCGGAGTACATAAAATAATTTCCTTACACCCAGCTATACCTGCCGGAATGACCAACATTAAAATCGTAGAGAAAAGGGGAGCAGTACCTCCAGGAATATACAAACCCACTTTTTCTATTGGAACTGTTTTACGCCAACAAATTACACCGGGCATCGTTTCAATTTTTTCAACAGATGCTATTTGTTTGTTGTGAAATGTTTCAATGTTTTTTTTAGCAACCGAAATAGCATCTTTCAATTCATTGCTGACTGTTGCAACTGCTTTTTCAATTTCTTCTTCACTCACTTTCAACTCATCACTACTCACTTTATCAAAAATGGTGGAGAATCGTTTGAGTGCTTCATCACCATTTGCTTTTACTTCAAGCAAAATATTTTTTACTGTTGCTTCCAATGAAGATGAATCTATTGCAGGCCGCTGCAATAACTTTGGCCATTCTGATTTCTTTGGATGTTTTATAATTTGCATTATTTTTAAATTACCATTTTTTCAATCGGTACAACCAATATTCCTTCGGCACCCGCTGCTTTTAACTGTTCAATCTTTTCCCAAAACTCATCTTCACTCAACACACTGTGTACACTGCTCCATCCGGTTTCTGCCAATGGTAATACAGTTGGACTTTTCATACCCGGTAATAGTTCAATTATGCTTTTGAGTTTGTCATTAGGCACATTCATTAACACATACTTGGTTCGTTTGGCCTTCTTCACTGCCTGAATACGAAACAGCAATTTGTCTAACAAAATTTCCTGGTCTTTTGTTAAGCCTTTATTTTTAATTAATACCGATTGTGACTGTAAAATGGTTTCTACTTCTTTCAATCCATTTATGAGGAGGGTAGAACCACTGCTTACTAAATCCACCACAACATCTGCCAATCCAATTCCCGGAGCAATTTCTACTGATCCGCTGATTTCATGTATCTTGGCACTGATCTTATTCTTCTTCAAAAACTCAGATACCAAAAAAGGGTAACTGGTTGCAATGCGTTTGCCATCTATACTTTGAACGCCTTCATAGGTTTGGCTGCGGGGAATGGCAATACTCAACCTGCATTTACCAAAACCCAGTTTTTCTACAATTTCTGCTTTCTTGTTTTTTTCAAACAATACATTTTCACCAACAATACCAATATCCGCTACACCATCTTCCACATATTGCGGAATATCATCATCTCTCAAAAAAAAGATTTCCATCGGAAACGTATCGCTTTCTGTTTTCAAACGGTCTTTTACATTACGGAGTTCAATACCGCATTCATTCAGCAGCTTTACACTTTCATCATACAGTCGTCCGCTCTTTTGAATAGCGATACGAAGCTTTGTTTGTGTGCTGCCACCTCCGCTAATTTCACTCAAAGGGGTAAATTTTATTTCCTGTTTCATAACATGTTTATATTTAATACTGCTTTCAAAATTTTCGTTTCAAATATGTTTAGTTAAAACAAATAAAAAAGGCTTACCTAAGTAAGCCTTCCTTCAAATATTGTAAAACACGTACAATCATCCGGCTTACCTGTGGGGGCAAGTATGTTGGTGATGTGTATGTGTATTTAAATTCATGCAGCAAAAATAAGGGCAGAATTGGAAATAGCAAACATTTTGTTGAGCGGTGAATAAAAATGACTGTTAGTCTATTACTTTCGTATGAACAATTGCTCTTGGATTGTGTTTTCTAAACAACCATAAATTTACAAACATGAGAAAATTATTTACAATCATTGCCTGTTTCATTTCAGTTTATCTAATGGCGCAGGATGCAGTGCAATATCAGCTTCCACCAAAAACTATTATGGATTTGGCATTGGCCAAACCTACTCCCGGAGTAAGTGTAGATAACAAAGGCGAGTGGATGCTCATAATTGAACGCAACTCTTATCCAACAGTTGAAGAACTTGGTCAGCCGGAAGTTAGAGTGGCGGGTATGCGTATCAATCCGAACAACTTTTCCCTGAGCCGTCAAAACTTCATCAACAATTTTACACTCAAGAATATCAAAACTGGCAAGGAATATAAAATCAACGGATTGCCTATGAACTTACTTTCGACTACAGCTGTGTGGAATGAAAAGCAAAATAAAATTGCCGTTACCAATGTATCCGCATCGCAGGTTGATTTATATGTAATTGATGTAGCTACACAAAAAGCAACAAGAGTAAACAAAAGCCCATTGAATATAGTAATGGGTGGCGCTTTCAGTTGGGCAGATGATAATACCCTGCTTTATAGAACAACTATTGCACCTGCATCTGCCATGCCAAAGAAACCCATTACACCCAAAGGGCCAACAGTACAGGAAAATTATGGAAGTGCATCACCTCGCCCTACTTTTCAGGATTTAATTAAAAGTCCGTACGACGAGAGTTTGTTTGAGTTTTTTACCAAAGCACAATTGGTAAAAAATGTAAATGGTGTGGAAACAAAAATCAATGCTCCTGCTATTTATACATTGGCAGGTATATCGCCAGATAAAAAATATTTAATGGTTCGTACAATCAGCAAACCTTTCTCTTATGCAGTACCTGCCAATGGATTTAATTCAACCGTTACCATTCACGAAAGCAATGGGAAATTGATAAAGGATCTTGTAAAACTTCCATCAGCCGAAACTGCGCCTGGAGGAAATGATAATGTGCAGGATGTGCCAAGAAGCATTCAATGGAGAGATGATGAAGCAGCTACTGTTGTTTGGTGCAAGCCTTTAGATGGTGGGTTGATAAAAAACACTGCTGATTTTCGTGATGCGGTTTATTCTTTAACTGCTCCATTTACAGGCGAAGCAAAAGAAATCTTCAAAACAAAAAACAGATATGCAGGTGTGGCATGGGGTAACAGCAATTTTGCACTCGTGTATGAGGTATTACGAGGTAAAGCAAAAACATGGGTGAATCGTGTAAATCCAACAACTGGTGAAATGGAATTGTTGCTAGAAAGAAGTTTGAATGATCAGTATAGTGATTTGGGAAGTCCTGTTACCAGTAAAAATCAATTCGGTAGGGAAGTGGTGATACCTGAAAACAATCAACTGCTAATGAATAATACAACAGGAGCATCACCCAAAGGTGATTTACCTTTTCTTTCCCGTTTTGATTTGGGTACAAAGAAAAATGAAATTCTCTGGCGTTGCAGTGAAGATGTGTATGAAGTTATTATTGATGTACTCGATCCAAAAACATTACAGGTATTAACCCGCAGAGAATCACAAACTGTTGTTCCCAACTATTGGATTAAAGTTCCCAACAGTATGCAGAAGGAGGAACAGATTACAAACTTTACAAATCCTTACCCTTCTTTAGAGGGCATCAGCAAACAAAAAATTTCTTATAAACGATCAGATGGTGTTGATCTTACAGGTGATTTGTATTTGCCTAAAGGTTATGATGCGGCAAGAGATGGCAAACTGCCTGTTATTATGTGGGCTTATCCCAGAGAGTTTACCAATGCAAGAGATGCGGCACAGATACGAGGTTCAAAAAATATGTTTACAAGAATCAACTGGGGATCACCTATTTATTGGGTAACACAAGGCTATGCAATATTGGATAATACAGAAATGCCGATTGTAAGTACCAGCCCTGATAAAAAGCCCAATGATGATTTTATTGAGCAACTGAAGTTAAATGCAAAAGCTGCCATTGATAAACTTACTGACATGGGGGTGGGCGACAGTAACAGAGTGGGAGTGGGTGGACATAGTTACGGAGCATTTATGACAGCTCATTTATTATCACACACCAATTGGTTTAAAGCGGGTATTGCAAGAAGCGGAGCTTACAACAGAACATTAACTCCTTTTAGTTTTCAAAATGAAGACCGTACTTATTGGCAAGCGCCTCAATTGTATTTTGATATGAGCCCTTTCAGCTATGCACATAAAATAAAAACACCCATCTTGTTAATTCATGGTGAAGCTGATGATAATACCGGAACATTTCCTATACAAAGTGAACGCATGTTTCAGGCATTAAAAGGCAATGGAGGCAATGTACGTTATGTAACACTGCCCTATGAAGCACATGGCTACCGTGGTAAAGAAAATATTTTACATTTACTTTGGGAAGAACATATGTGGCTGGAGAAGTATGTGAAAGGCAAGAAATAAACTATTGACTGAATTGAAATATTTGGTAAAGTAAGAAGCCGTTCAAAATTTGAACGGCTTCTTTGTAATTATTTTTGCATGGCTGCGTTAATCGAAGCCCTGTCTAAATATTGGATTATTCGATCCACTTTATCATTTGCATCGAAGTGGTAATCAATATGCGACCATTGGCTCATTGATTTGCCGGTTTTGTATTTTGCTTTTATTTGGTACCATCCCAGCAACCATACGCCGGGTTGTTCAGTTTGTTGTGGCTGGTTTACTTTCACAGGCAGCCAAATATCGTTTGAAAAGGAAATAGAGTCAATAGCATTGGCTCTTCTGTCTTTCCAATAAGTAAGAACAGCCGTTTTACCTGCAATACTGTCGCCGTTGTTCCATTGCCATACTACATTATCGGCAAGTGAATTACCCCATGCATCCATATTTCCTGAGCTCATGTTTGCAAGGAAATCTTTACCAACAGCTGCATACTTAGCATCTGCAAATTCTGCAGGTTGTTGTTTGGTTTCGGTTGTGGCTGGTTCTGTAGCAGCAGCATCGCTGGTTTTTGTTCCTTCATTGTTACAGGCAATTAAAAAGAAAGTGGATACAATGATCCAGAAGAAAATTTTTCTCATTTGATTTTTATTTAAAAGTAAAAGAATAAAGAGTTCGGTTAAAGAAAGAATTAAAGGGACAAGATGGTTCGAAGCTATCTATTTTAAATCATTTTGTCAAGTAAACAGACAAAGAAAATATATAAATAAAAAAAATCCTGTTTTGAAAACAGGATTTTTTAATGCTAAATTTGAAGTTCTATTTTGAAGCAAGCTCTGAAAGGTTCATAGACTTAGCAATATTCTTTAAGGCCTCAATATCATTGCTTCCGTTAAGGCGAAGTGTGAGGATAAACCTGTGAGCAATGCTATAAGTTAAATCAGCCCGGTTATCGTTTTTATATACCTGTTCATAGCCTCTTACACCGCTTATGCCAGTTTCAAAAGTGCCTGATTTTTCGTTGTCATTTTCAATCTGTATGTTCATTCCAAACATTGCTGCCGCACCTGAATAACCGATAGCAGATTGATTGTAATCCATTAGCTCAACCGTTAAATTTTTATCGCCGCTTTTATAACGCTGCTCTGCTTTGCTCCAGTTTCCCATTCCCATCATGTTCACAGATTCTCCTTCAGGATTCCCATCTTTTTCGTATCCGCCAGGGTTTGGTAAATAAGCTTGCAGATCTTTATAATTCATTGCTAAAGTATCGCCACGTTTAATGCGTTCTTCTCTTTTCTTTTGAGCTTCATCCATTGCTTCGGCTACTTGCTCTCCGGCATTTTTAAGATCGCTGATGCTCACTTCGCCATCCTTTGTTTTAATGGTTGATTTGTTTTTACCTAGTCCGCAAGAAGCAAGCAATAAAGTAAAAACCAAAAAAATGTTCAACAGATGTTTCATATTTGATTTTTAAGATGATTATATGATTAAGATGTTCAAAAATGTAGAATACTCATTAGGGCTAAGCTATACAAAAAAAACAATATTATTTTTTGATGAATTCTACCCGGCGGTTATTAGCTTTTCCTTCGGGTGTAGCATTACTATCCGAAGGTTGCGATTCGCCTTTCCCGTCAGTTGTCATTCTACTTCCTTCAATACCAAATTCTTTTATTAAAAATTGTTTAACGGCTTCTGCTCTTTTTTTGGAAAGTTCCAGATTCTTAGCATCATCACCGTCGGTATCTGTATGGCCAATGATCTGTACGTTTACTTCTCCGTTCTCTTTTAAAACATTAGCAATACCTTTTACAGCACCGTAGGATTCAGGTTTTATTTTATCGCTGTTTACATCAAACAAAATACCACGGGTTACAAATTTACCTTCAGTAATAAGTTTATTCCTGGTATCAGGTGCACCAATTGCAACTCTTATATTTCCAAAATAAAAAGCATCTTCTTCATTGCTGGCACCATCATTTCTGAAGTAAACTGAATTTAGTTGTAATCCATCAGCTACCAGTTTAGGCAAATCCCATACTTTTTTATCATTCATATAAACCCGAACCCGGTTTTTTTGCCGCCAAATAGAAATATGACAAATTGTTTTATCGGGCACCATCAATTGGTTTTGATCTGCATCATTTTTTAAAACTTCCTGTCTGTTATTAGTACCATAAGCTGAGGTTATTCCTTGTTGCCCGCCTGCGTTTTCGGGATGAAATCCAATTTCAAATCCTCCGCCATTATCAATTCTGCCATCACCAAACCTGGCAAAACTTCTGAAATTTTTACCTATTTCATTGTAAGTTGTTACCCCAACAACAAAAAAACCCGAGTAATAACTGAATTTATCGGTTGTCATTAAATCGAATTCCAAAGTAAAATTATCGGGAAGGTTTTTAACCCATTCCGGGTACATCACCACATCTTTCTTAGTCATTAAATATCTTCCCATAGCTTTATTAACGGTTACAATTTCGCCACTTCCGTTTGTATTCCATTTATCAGGAAAATCTCCAACATTGTCTTTTGTAAAATCTTCAAACATGATTACTTTTTCGCCCGGAACAAAATCAAATTTGCTGTATGTTTCCAGAGATGGTTGCCCATTTTTTGAACCCGATGAAGAATTGCCATCTTTTGTAGCCGAACTGTCTTTTGAATTCTTTGCGTTTTTATCTTTCTTTTTAGGATCAAGAGCTGGGTCTAACACTTTATCTACAGATTGATCTACTTTTTGATCAATCTTTTGCTGAGCTTTCCATTTCGCTCTTTCTTTAGCTCTTTCCAAAGGATTTAATTGCGCAACTGCAAAACCAGAAGTTGATAGTACAATAAGAAAAAAGATGATTTTTTTCATTGTGTATGTTTTAAAATTTTCACCAAGGTAAATAATACATTACGTAAGCACAATAATACAAATGGGTAATTGCGAATTGTTCATAACTCATTTCCTGTATTATTTCAACTTTTTTAATTGATTTTACCGGTTTTATAACTCATTTTGCCTACATTTGTACCCCCATAGCAGGGCGCTGATAAAGCGAAACATTTCCCAAACGGCTCCATAAGAGTTTTGCCAGTGCAGAACCGCCAGCAGGGTATCATTTTAAAGAGCATTCTAATGCCAAAGGTTAAAACCAATTCAAGTGCCAAAAAAAGGTTCAAGGTAACTGGCACGGGTAAAATTACCCACCAGAAAAGTTTCAAACGTCACATCCTCACAAAAAAATCAAAGAAGCGCAAGCGTAATATGCGTATTGATGGACAAGTGGCAAAATCGCATGTTGATTTTGTAAAACGTTTATTGCGTCTTAAATAAGCCGCATCATTTGTAAACACAATCATTCATTTAAAAAAAATTAGATATGCCACGTTCAGTAAATGCAGTTGCTTCAAGAGCACGCCGCAAAAGAATTTTAAAACAAGCCAAGGGCTTTTATGGTAAACGTAAAAATGTTTATACCGTTGCCAAAAACATAGTTGAAAAAGGGATGACTTACAGTTATGTGGGTCGTAAACTTAAGAAAAGAGAATACCGCCGTCTCTGGATTGCACGTATAAATGCAGCCGTAAGAGCTGAAGGAATTACTTATTCTGAATTCATTAATAAATTGAAAGTTAAAAATCTTGATCTTGACCGTAAAGTTCTTGCAGATCTTGCCATGAACGAACCTGAAAGTTTTAAGAAATTAGTTGAATCAGTAAAATAGAAACTTTCAAATATTTACTTTGAACCGGATGAAAATTCATCCGGTTTTTTTTTGTGAAAAAACTTCATCTACTTGCTTTGTTTTTTATAATATGTTTGCACCTAAAAATTAAGCAATTGACAAAGCCCGGCAACCAATACCAGATGAGTAACGCTACGTACAGCGATCTGGTTCAACAAACATTTAATTTTCCTCAGGAAGGATTTAATACTGTAGATGGATATCTCCAGTTTAATGGGGTTGATTTAAAAGCATTGATTGACAAATATGGTACACCACTAAAACTTTCTTATCTGCCTAAAATTGGTATGCAAATAAAAAAAGCAAAACGAATGTTTGAAACTGCTTATAAAAAACATAAATACGAAGGCAAGTATTTTTATTGTTATTGTACCAAGAGCAGCCATTTTTCTTTTGTGGTAGAAGAAACTCTAAAGCATGAAGTACATTTAGAAACTTCTTTTGCGTATGATATTGAAATCATTAATAAGCTCTACCAAAAAAAGAAGATTACAAAAGACATACAAATCATTTGCAATGGCTACAAGCAAAAAGGATACATTGCCCGTATTGCCAAGCTTCTCAATACAGGCTTTAAAAATGTTACACCTATCCTTGATAATAAAGAAGAATTGCAGCAACTAAAAAAGGCTGTAAAGGTTCCCTTTAAAGTTGGAATTCGAGTGGCGGCAGAAGAAGAACCTAATTTTCCTTTTTATACATCACGCCTTGGAATAAGGGCAAGAGATATTTTAGAATTTTATGTAGATAAAATTGAAAGTAATGAAGATCGCTTTCAATTAAAGATGCTTCATATTTTTTTAAACAAAGGAATTAAGGATGATATCTATTATTGGAGTGAGTTGAATAAAGTAATTAACTTATACTGCCAGTTAAAAAAGATTTGTCCTGAGCTTGATTCAATCAATATTGGCGGTGGTTTCCCTATTAAACATTCACTTGGTTTTGAATATGACTACCAGTTTATGATTAATGAAATTGTGGGTACTATTAAAAAAACCTGCAAAAAAGCCAGTGTGCCAATGCCCAACATCTATACAGAGTTTGGAAGTTATACAGTAGGAGAGAGTATGGCACACATTTACAGTGTACTTGCCCAAAAAGAACAAAACGATAGAGAGAACTGGTATATGATTGATTCTTCTTTTATTACCACATTGCCTGATACTTGGGGCATAGGAGAAAAGTTTTTGATGTTGCCTATAAATAAATGGGAAAATGATTATCAGCGTGTAGTACTTGGAGGCATTACTTGCGACAGTCATGATTATTATGATTCAGAAGAACATATTAATGAAGTGTTTCTTCCCAAACTAAATGGAGAAAATCCTGAACCTTTATATGTAGGCTTTTTTCATACAGGTGCCTATCAAGATCAAATAAGCGGTTATGGAGGTATTAAACATTGTATGATACCATCGCCAAAACATATTATTGTTGGTCATGATAAAAATGGCAAACTGGTAGATTGGGTGCATGCCAAAGAACAAACGGCACAAAGCATGTTAAAAATACTTGGTTACTAATACAAATAAAAAATCCCGCAACTGCGGGACTTTTTTTTGTTCTTCTTCTATAGTATTAAAATCTCTTATTTCTTTTCGTTGGGTATTGTGGATACTGAGGGTAAGATTGAGGATATTGTTGCGGATACCTTTTAACGTTACGGTTATCGTATCTGTCATCATCGTAGCGATCATTTTTATTTTTTTGTTTACAGTGTTTTTTACCGTGTGCATAGCCTTTTGCTGATTTATCTCCATACATTTTTTTTGCTTGGCCAGGAGGCAAATTGCAAGTATTTCCGTTATGTTGATGTTGTTCATTACCATAAACAGGTCGGCGATTTTGCTTCGGCTGATCTGTTTTACCGTTAGGGTAACGCACCGTTCCATCAGGATAAATTATTGTTCCATCAGGATATTGAATAGAGCCATCTGGCATACGAATACTCCCATCAGGATTATAAACCGGGCGGTTGGGCTCTCTGTTTGGGCCAAATATGCCGCCCGTTCTTGTATCCCTAGGCATTTGTTGAGCAATAGCAGAGCTTGAAAAAAATACGGCTATCAGCAATAACCACTGGTAAAGTTTTTTAGTAGGCATAGTTGTAATGTTTTATACTTGTATTTCAAACCACCTGCCAAAAACTTAAAAACAACAACATGAAAAAGTTTCTTACATTTTTATTAACAGTAAGTATTTTAATAAATGTTGAAGCTCAAACAACTCAAGACTCTGTACAAGCAGCAGTGAATACGATGTTTGCAGCTATGAAAAATGCAGACTCAACTGCATTGATAAATATATTTTCTCCTTCTGCAGTTTTGCAAACCATCAGCCGTACTAAAGAAGGTGCAACAGTTGTAAGAACAGAAGTAATTGCAAACTTTGCTTCCTCCATTGGTAAATTAACAACTGGTGATGCCGATGAACAAATTAGTTTTGGTGCTGTACATATTGATGGTGCTTTAGCAAGTGTATGGACGCCTTATCAGTTTTATTTTAAAGGACAGTTCAGTCATTGTGGTGTAAACTCATTTCAACTCGTTCGCCTCAATGGTGAGTGGAAGATTCAATATATTATTGATACCCGGCGAAAAGAAAACTGTAAATAAAAAACTCCGCTGTAAAAACAACGGAGTTATAAACCAAAACCAACTGCTATAACTAGCCTTTTAAGAATTCAATTATTGAATAGTAATGTTTTTTGCAGGTTGTTTTACTTCCGTATTTTTTGGAAGTAATAATTTAAGCAATCCATTTTCATACTTTGCTTCAATTGCATCTGCATTAATTTTTTCATCAAGATTAAAGCTGCGCTTAAAACTTTGATAACTGAATTCTTTACGAACTGATTTTACAGTTTCATCTTTTACTTCTTCCTTTTTCTCGTAGCTGATTGTTAATAAACCTTTATCAACTGCAAGTGTAAAATCTTCTTTGCTGCGGCCGGGAGCCATTAACTCCAGATGATAAGCATCAGCAGTTTCAACAATGTTTACCGCCGGGGCAAACAAATTGTTTACAGCTTTACCAAAAGAAGGAATTTCGTTGAAAAACTCATCAAACAAATGGTTGATGTTTTTCTGAACTGGGTTGTGAACTTTTATCATTGTCATTGTTTTTAATTTTGGTATTCAATAATCAAATGATGTTCCTACACTATTTTTTCAGCCAAGGTTTCTGATATGGAAGAATATTTGTGAAATAAAGTCAGGTAAAAGCAATGATATGCGACAATATTTCTGCAATTGATACTCTAACTCTGTTTTGGTTTACCTTTGTACTCAATTAAAAAATTACATTATGTATCCAGCAGAAATAGTAATCCCAATGAAGGGAGAAATGACAGAAGGTGGTTTTGATGAGTTATTAACTTCAGAATCAGTAGATGCAGCTTTAACACAAGAAGGAACAAGCCTCGTATTTATTAACTCTGTTTGCGGATGTGCAGCAGGCAGTGCTCGACCAGGTGTATTGATGGCTGTAAATAACAGTACCAAGCGTCCTGATCATTTACTCACCAGCTTTGCAGGCTTTGATACTGACGCAGTTAAAAAAATAAGAGAGCATTTAATGCCTTATCCTCCAAGTTCACCAGCCATTGCTTTGTTTAAAAACGGGCAGTTGGTACATTTTGTAGAGCGTCATAATATTGAAGGCCGCCCTGCACAAATGATTGCTCAGAATTTGATTGGTGCTTTTGAAGAGTATTGCAACTAATCCTTTTGGAAAATAGTTTTTAAGTCCCCGGCAAATTTCTGGGGATTTTTGTTTTACTACCTTTCATAATGTAGCAATAGCAATCCAATTTTTTTAAAGTATCATTGCATCTCAATTTTGCAGTATGTATCCCAACTTATATTATTTCTTTGCTGACGTTTTTGGTGGCGCTCCTGAGTGGACAAAATTTCTCAACTCCTTTGGCTTTTTTGTGGCCATTGCTTTTATAATAGGTGCCATAGTGCTTACAAAAGGGTTGCAGATAAAAGAGAAGAAAGGATTACTTCAACCAAAAGAAGAAAAACGTGTATTTGGAAAACCTGCCACCATTGGAGAATTACTTTTAAACGGGCTACTTGGCTTTTTAATGGGCTATAAAATTATTGGGGCTTTTATGAAAGCCGGTGATGGGGTAGATCCACAAGCATTTATTTTTTCAAGTGAGGGAAGCTGGCCTGCAGGTATTTTACTGGCTCTGTTATTCACAGGGTTAAAGTGGTATGAAAAAAATAAAGACAAAGCCTCAAGCCCAGAAGAAAGAATGGTTCGGGTTTGGCCGCATGAAAGAGTGGGGGATATAACAATTATGGCAGCCCTATTTGGTTTTGCCGGTGCAAAGGTTTTTCATAATCTCGAAAACTGGGATGAGTTTATAAAAGACCCTGTTGAAGCATTAATTTCTTTTAGCGGATTAACATTTTATGGAGGTTTAATTTGTGCAGCAATTGCTATTATAGTTTATGCTAAGCTTAAAGGAATTTCAATTAGGCATTTAGCAGATGCAATGGGCCCAACAATGATGATTGCTTATGCCATAGGCAGAATTGGATGCCAAGTGGCAGGTGATGGTGATTGGGGAATTCCTAACAGTGCTTATATAGCTGATTCAACATCTACTGTTCGCTTAGCTGAACCCGGAGAATTTCAACTGGCTTTAAAAAATAATACAACTTATTTACAGCAAGAGTTTAGAGATGCAAAGCTCGAAGACATTCCACATGCATCTTTTAAAGCACCTTCTTTTTTACCTGATTGGATGGTTGCATACAGCTATCCACATAATGTAAATGGTGTTGGAGTAAAACTTGCTGATACAGAAACCGGCCCACACAGTAATTATTTGCCGCTTCCTGTTTTTCCTACCCCTTTTTATGAAACCATAGTTTGTGCTTTGTTATTTGGTGTTCTTATCTACTTCAGAAAAAAAATAAAGCTGCCTGGTGCCTTGTTTTGCCTCTATCTTATTCTAAATGGCCTTGAACGTTTTTTTGTAGAAAAGATCAGGGTGAATACAAAGTATCATGATCTTCCTTTTCAACCAACTCAGGCTGAGCTGATTTCCCTCACCTTAATTTTATTAGGGATTGTACTTTATTTTGTTTGTAAAAAGAAGGCGGCAACTGCTATTTCAGCCTAATATCTTTTCTTTTTCTATCTCTTTCCGCTCATAAGCGGTTAGTATCCATTTATCACACTATAGAAATGTTTCTGTAACATTTTTTAAGGTAAGCCGTCTCATCTGCTGTAGGCATTGGCCAATCATCAACAATATCAGCCACTCGGCACAAAACATTGTACTATGCAAAACATAGAACCTACTTTTGGCCAGTAATATTAAAACAGTTATTCAGCAATCATTAAACCTTATCATCAATCTTAATCATCATGAAAAAGTTCGCAACAATTCTAACTGCCGCCTTATTAACCTTATCGCTGGCGGGTTTTTCACAAAAAACCATATCTATTAGTGGGCAAGTGAAAGACGAAAATCAAAAACCCTACGCAGGAGCTACGGTATCACTTTACCGAGCCAAAGACACAGTACTTGTAAAAGCTGCCTTTACCAACAAAGCCGGTGAATTTGCCTTTGAAGGAGTAAAAGAAAACAATTATATAGTAGGGGTATCTGCAGTTGGTTATCAACGTTCCTTAAGCGCAGTATTAAAAGCGGATGGTGGATCTATAATAGTTCCTGCCTTTTCGTTGGCAACTGAAGCAAAAGGTCTTAAAGATGTAACTGTTCAGGCTAAAAAGCCTTTGTTTGAACAGAAGCCAGATAAAATGGTTGTGAATGTAGAAGCATCTCCATCAAATGCCGGGGCCAACGCTTTGGAAATTTTAGAAAAATCTCCCGGTATTACGGTAGATAAAGACGGCAACATCAGCCTAAAAGGAAAAGCAGGTGTACAGATATTTATGGATGGAAAGCCAGCTTATCTTTCAGGACAAGACTTGATAAATTATCTCCGTAATTTAAGTGGTGCTCAATTAGACCAGATAGAAATTATGACCAACCCGCCAGCTAAATATGATGCAGCAGGTAATAGTGGTATCATCAATATCAAAACAAAGAAAACCAAGCAGTTAGGCTATAATGTAACCGCACAGGCAGGTTATACACAGGGTGTGTATGCAAGAAACAATCAAAACATCAACTTCAATTACCGTAAAAATAAATTGAATTTATTTGGCACTCTAAGCCGTAATGAAAGAACAAGAATGGAAGAGTTATCCATTCAAAGAAAGTTTTTGGAGAACAATACCAAAAATGTAAAATTCCATTTTAAGCAAACTTCCAATATGAAAAACTGGAATGCTTCCAACAGCGTGAAACTCGGATCAGATTATTACGTTTCTAAAAAAACAACAATAGGTGCTGTGGTAAATGGATTTTATAACCCAGGTAAATTTAATAATACCAGCGATATCTTTAGGTCAGATGCAAATAATGTATTGATCGGAAAAACGTATGCAAATTCCAAAAGCAGAAATCTTTGGCAAAACTTCAGTGCCAATACAAACTTTCGTCATGTGTTTGACAGTACAGGAAGAGAGCTGACTGCTGACGTTGATTACATTCACTATAACGCAAATAATACACAAAACCTGAGCAATTATTATTTTGATGCTCTTGGTTCTATAAGCCGTAAAGCAGATACGCTTTATGGTGCATTACCACAGCTTATTAACATTTATTCTGCTAAAGCAGACTATGTTCACCCTTTGAAAAAAGGTGCAAAATTTGAAGCAGGTTTTAAAATCGCTTCTGTAAAATCTGATGCCAATGCTGTTTATGATACAGTAAACAACAACATTCTTATGCGTGACTATGGCAGAAGCAACCACTTTATTTATGATGAGCGTATTAACGCTGCTTACGCAAGTTACAGCCGCCCTCTATCAAAGAAGATAAGTGCGCAGCTTGGCTTACGTATTGAAAATACAACGGCACATGGTAACTCAAGCGGCAAAGTATACAGAAATAATGGATGGCAAAATTTTGATACAACATTTACTCTAAACTATACGCAACTGTTTCCCACTGCTTATGTGCAATATGCTGCAAGTCAAAAACACAGCTGGGTGTTGAATTACGGTCGTCGTATCCGCAGACCAGACTATGAAAGCCTCAATCCGTTTGTTGAGTTTTTAGATATCTATACGTTTGAGCAGGGTAATCCGAATCTTCGTCCGCAGTTTAGTCATAACATTGAGTTGTCTCATACATATGCCGGATTTCTTACAACCACGCTGAACTATACAAAAACAAATAATATTATTCAGCAGGTGTTAGAACAGAATACTGACAGGCAGGAAACTTTTGTGAAACAAGCCAACATTGCCAATCAACGCCAGTTAGGTATTGCAGTAAGTGCATACAAACAAATCAAAAGTTTTGGAGGTAATCTGTATGTAAATGTTTACAACAATAAGTTTGATGGCTTGGTAAATAACTCATTCGTTACTCTTAGTGCCACAACGGCCGTATTCAGTGCTTCTGCTAATTACAAATTTAAAAAAGGTATTACTACAGAAGTAAATGGATTTTACAGAACACCGGGCTTTGAAGGTGTTTTTAACATCAGAGGAATGGGTGCGTTTAATTGGGGTGTGAGTGTGCCAGTAATGAAAACAAAAGGAACAATTCGCCTGAGTGTAAGAGATATGTTTTGGACTCAAAGAGCAAAAGGAAACATTCAATATGGCGATATAGATGCATCGTTCCAAAATATTAATGACTCAAGAACAGTAGGATTAAACTTCACTTACCGTTTAACCAAAGGAAAAGTAAACGGAAGCAAACGTAAAACTGGCGGTGCAGGCGATGAGCAAAACCGTGTAAAAGGTGGTGAAAATTAAAACTAAAGACTCTCTATAATTTCTCATGTTGATAGATCGACCCCTGTTTTTACAGGGGTCTCTTTTACCCCCTCTAACTCCTCAGAGGAGTATAACTCCAAGTATAATCAACGCTGTTTCTAATTTTTTACAAGCTTCATTACTTACATTTGTATTGTTCTTACATCTTATTTCTTACTTCAAATTTTTCAACATGCCTTCATTTGATTTTGTAAGCAAAGTTGATGCGCAAGCATTGGACAATGCGGTAAATGTTACCACCAAAGAAATTACAAACCGCTTCGATTTTAAAGGAAGCCATGTAGAAATTAAACTCGATAAAAAGGAGTTTAAATTAAATATTGAGGTGGAAGATGAAATGAAAATGCGGCAGTTGATTGATATTCTTATAAGCAGGGCGCACAAGCAGGGTATTGCTCCCGAAGCATTTGATTTAAGCAAAGAGCCGTTTCAGAGTGGTAAGCTGGTGAAGCAGGAAGTTACAGTCCGTAACGGATTAAAGCAGGAAGATGCTAAAAAGATTGTAAAGCAAATAAAAGACTCCGGGCTTAAAGTTCAGGTATCTATTAACGATGATATTGTAAGGGTTACAGGTAAAAAAATTGACGATCTGCAGGAAGTTATTCATGCTAGTAAAGGGTGGGAGTTGGGCATTCCACTGCAATTTGAGAATATGCGTTCGTAGGCCTGTTGTTTATAGTTGAAATTTCATTTTGCCAGTACAGGTTTTAGCCTTACATTTGCGCTCTCTTTTAATAAAATGCACGGTTGAATTCGTGCTGTAAAAAAATAGAAAAGTCATGAAAAAAGATCTTCATCCAGCTAATTACCGTTTTGTAGTGTTTAAAGACATGAGTAACGGCTATTCATTTTTAACCCGTTCTACTGCAGCTTCTAAAGAAACTGTAAAGTGGGAAGATGGTAACGAATACCCTCTTATTAAATTAGAAATTTCTAGTACCAGCCATCCGTTCTTTACCGGAACAAATATTTTGGTGGATACTGCAGGACGTATTGATAAGTTTAATAAGAAGTACGCTAAAAAAGCATAATTTTTTTTAATTTATATTCAATCCTCCTGAACTATTTCGGGGGGATTTTTATTTATGAAAACCCGGTTTATTGTTTCAATAATTTAGAAATACATGTTAGCAAAAAAAATCAACTTTTTTTTGTAATTTAAAACTAAATATTTTTTTGCAAAGGTCAGAGACTTGCACAAGCTGATAAATTTTCTCAATAAGTTTACTGCCAATTATCTTTTTCGTATTAATCAAACTGAAAGTGATTTGCCACGCATTAACCAACCCAATCTTGATTTGAAAAAAAGATTGGATGCAGAGTAGGCTGTTTTAAAACTCGATTGATTTATAAATTAAGTATCATTAAAGTAGTTGTTTGCCAGAAACCCAAATCAACTTGACGTACTGAATTGTGCATTGAAATACCATCTAAAATCTCTAATTTCCAGTTCAGACAGTTTTATGAAACGCTACCTTTTTTTTTGAGTAAATTGCTTGTAACGTAGCTATTTGTTTCTGCATGGATAGGTTAAATCAGCAATCAATAAAATCGAAACTGCTTCTAACTATAACAACAATATTTGTATGGTTACAGATTCATGCACAGATATGTCCGCCCAATATTGATTTTGAGCAAGGTAATTTTATTAATTGGAGGGCTTATACTGGCGGTGTGAGTGCACAAGCAGGGGCGAATGTTATTTCGCTTACAGAAGGAGAGTCTCAGGCGAGCCATCAAATATTTACAAGGGCTTTACATTCTTTACTTAAAGATGAATTTGGAAATTTTCCTGTTGTTTGTCCCAATGGGAGTGGACATTCCGTTAAACTGGGCAATACTTCTGGTGGCGGTCGTGCAGAAGGCCTTTCTTACGAGTTTACCATCCCTGCCAGCAGAAATGAGTATTCACTTACTTACTACTATGCAATAGTGTTTGAAGGGCCCAATCATCAGGAGCATCAGCAACCACGTCTTGAAATTGAAGTAATGAATATATCAGACAATAAAAAAATTGATTGCTCTTCTTTTACATTTATATCTTATGGATCAGGGTTACCCGGTTTTGAAATTTCACCTATACAAGTAAATGACAATGCTACTGTTTTGTATAAAGATTGGACACCAGTAACTATTAACCTCAATGGTATGGCAGGAAAAACAATTCGTTTGTTTTTTAAAACAGCCGATTGCACATTTGTACGTCATTTTGGTTATGCTTATATAGATGTAAATACAGAATGTAATGGTGAATTTCCTGGTGCAGCCTTTTGTCCGAATGATGCGTTTGTAAAAGTTACAGCACCTTTTGGTTTTGCATCATACAAATGGTTTAGTTCTGATTTTTCACAAGTACTCGGGTCAAGTATTGACCTCACAATTACACCTGCACCTTCAAGCGGTACTACTATAGCTGTTGAAGTAACGCCCTTTGCCGGTTTTGGATGTAAGGATACTATTTATACAAAACTTGTTGATACATTAACTGTGAAGGCAGAAGCAGGTAAGAATGCCAGTTATTGCGGAACCGATCCAGTTATTTTGGGCGAACCTCCAAAAACAGGTAGAGTTTATTCATGGTCGCCTGTGGCAGGTCTTTCTGATCCCCGAATCTCTAATCCTTTGGCCACTCCGGGCCAAACAACAAATTATGTTCTTACAGTAAGCAGTAATGGTGGTGGGTGTATTGATAGGGATGAAGTAACTGTTATCTCTTTGTTGCCCGATACAACCCTGCTTTTTCTGGGCAAGAATTTATTTTGTTCCACTTCCGGAGACAGTGCTGTTTTGTTTACTCAGAATGGTGTAAACACTCAATGGTATAAAGAGGGGGTTGCTCTACCTGGGGCAACCAATAATCGTTTCAAAGTAAACAGTTCAGGAACATATTATGCTTTAGTAAAAAGTAATTTAGGTTGTACATTAAGCACTCGTTCTGTAACTGTGAAAATTGATATTCCACAAGTGGGTATTCTTTATCCCCTACGTTACACTTTTGTTGATAATTCTGTTACATTTAATGCAAGAGATCTTGGAGATACATTTGCATGGAGGCCTCCTGTTTTTCTAAACAATTCACAGATAATGAGCCCAGTATTTACACCCACCCGATTGGGCGCATACACATACATTGTTCGAATTGTAGCACAGAGTGGTTGCGTATCAGTAGATACACAGCAGGTAAAAATTATTTCAAAAGTAGAAGTGTTTTTGCCCAATGCTTTTACCCCTGATAATAATCATATAAATGATTTGTTTTCTCCAATAACTATTGGCATTGAAACCATACAGGTGTTTAAAGTTTTTAACCGTTTAGGTAATGAGGTTTTTTCATGGTCTGCTCTGAGGCCGGGGTGGGATGGAGTTTATAAAAACATATTACAAGATCCGGGAACATACGTATGGCAGTTTAGCGGAACGGGTATTGATGGCATAAGGTATGACCGAAAAGGTTTTGTACTATTAATTCGATAACTCAAAAAAATACACTAAGTAGTAGATGGGAGTAACAAAGAATAAAATTTTATTTCTGTAAAATCTCCGATGATGTTGGAAGTCTCTTCTTGTATTGAAGATAATTTTTATTCATTTTAATCTGCTTTTCAATTCTGCTTCCTCACATACTTTGTAAGTATTACAATGGTTTGGCCTTCTATTTTTCCTTCAATCTGTTCGGTATTGTTTTCAACGAGGCGAATGTTTTTTACAACCGTTCCCATTTTTGCATTAAGGGATGAGCCTTTTACATCCAATGATTTTATTAATACAATCGTATCACCTGTTTGCAGTTGCTGACCATTATAGTCTTTATGCAAATCAACACTTGCATCATTTTCATGATCGCCTGTAGCTTTGGCCCATGCAAGCAGTTCATCAGATAAATACATCATATCTAAATTATCTGCTGCCCAGCTTTCGTTTCGTAAGCGATTAAGCATTCTCCAACTTACAATCTGTAAACCAGGTACTTCGCTCCACATAGTTTCTGTTAAGCAAGCCCAATACTTATTATCTAATTCTTCTTTTTTTTCAATTTGAGCTAAACATTTGCTGCAAACGAATATGTTGTTATCCGCATTGCTATTATCCTGTGGTGGTACTTCATATATTTGCAGATTGAGTTGTGATTTACAGAGTTCACATTTATTTTTACTTCTTTGAATCAGTTGATCCTGTAATTTCATGTGTTGATTTTTAAATAAGGAGGTGAAGTTACTTCTTTCTGAATGTGCACTATATCCCAAACTCCCAAACAGTTCTGTAATTCCCAAATTTTTCAACATAGCCCAAAAAGGAATTATAAAATGCATCTGCGCCAATGGTGGCACTATCACCTATAACAAATAATTGTTCTTTGGCTCTGGTAATAGCTACATTCATGCGGCGATAGTCTTTTAAAAAACCAATAACTCCTTCATCATTACTCCTTACCAATGATACAATGATGGTTTCCTGTTCCTGCCCCTGAAAACTATCAATAGTGCTGATGCGAATTTTTTTTGATAGTAATTCTTTAGCAGCGTTTACCTGGCCGGAGTAAGGAGAAATAAAAGCTGTAGTAGGTAAATTAAATTCATCTGTCTCCATTAGTTTTTTTACGAGCTCCAGTTCGCCTTTGTTTTGCAAACTGCTTCCATCTGCTCCCTGTGTTTCGTTGTAGCCGCTTCCAGCTGTATCAATAAATGTGAGATGTACACCATTGTTTTGCAAATGTGCAGCAGTAAGTAACAAACTGTTATAAAAATAATTACTGCTAAAACCTGCAATGGCTTCTCTCATCCTGTATTGTGTGTTGAGCAGAAATGTGTTGCTTAATTTAGTAATGGCTGTTTCTAGAATAGAACGGTTAAAGCCAAGCTGAGATGCTTCATTACTTAAAACAGTGGGAGGCAGTTGCCAGTGATCACCTGCTAAAACTATTTTATCAGCCAAAGGAAAAATAGTCCATGCCAAAGGTTCAATACATTGCCCTGCTTCATCTAGAACAAGTGTTTGAAATTTTAGATGATTGATTTTTGAATCATGCAATCCAATGGGTGTACCTGCAATTACATCAGCTTCGGCAAATAATTTTTCTTCATTATATGCCTGAAGTTTTTTTATTTCTGTACGGATGTCTTTAACTTCTATAAATAAGAGATTTCGTTGTTCCCTTTCTGCTTTTCCAAAACTGCGTTTGTATTTTAACGCCATCTTTCTAAATTCTTCGGCTCTTATTTTTAATTGCTTAATATCTTTTACTTGTTTACTATTGTTAAGCTTTCCTTCGGGTGTATGTGCAAAAACAAGTTCATCTACCTTGCTTGTATTGCCAATTCGTAAAAGTTTTACACCCTGCTGTAGTAAGCCTTTGCTTATATTGTCAACAGCCGTATTGCTAGGCGCCGATACTAAAACTTTTTCTCCTGCTTTAATTAATTGAATGATAGCTTCAATTAATGTAGTTGTTTTTCCTGTTCCGGGCGGGCCATGTACAATAGTGAGTTGCTCGGTTTGAACAATTTCATTAATTGCCTGTTGCTGACTTTCATTTAACTGTTGATTACGGAATGTAATTCTATTTTCTATATGAGTTGATGCTGTTTGAATAGTTGTATCATCATGTAGTTGTAAAAAAAGATTGTACAGTGGTTTGTTGTGTTCCAGTTCAATCAATGCTTTTTTCATAATGCCAGTAGTTCTGGTATCGGGTGCTAACTTAATACCCACACCATCATCTTCTATCCAATCAGGAAAGTCTGGTATAAATAATCGAAACTCTCCGTTCTTCCCATCCAAACTAATCAATACACCTTTTACAGGTTCTTCACCCGTAACAAAACATTCAATGGCTGCACCATCTTTAAATAAATTTGCTTCGGGTGGAAAACTCAGTTTAAAATTAATTTCAGGGTAATCGGCATAGCCAAAGTTTTTTTTAAGAACAATGATGGGGTGCAATGCAAGTCCTTCTGCTTTTAAAGCCTTGAGCGAATGTGTTTCATTTAAACTATATCGCTGCGACTGTTCTTTTTCTTCCAGATTTATGCATTGAATTAATTGTTGTATCTGCGGATGCATGCGGTGAAAATAGGACGGAAGAAGTTTATAAAAAAATGGAAGCGGAGTAAAAGATATTTACTTTTGTTATTCTATTAATAAGAAGCAATGACATCAAACGATCCACTTCACGGCAAAACATTAGAAGCCATACTTACTGATCTGGTAGCACATTATGGCTGGGAAAGCTTGGGAGAACGAATACGTATCAACAGTTTTAACAGTAACCCAAGTATTAAATCGAGCCTTACTTTTTTGCGCAAAACTCCGTGGGCAAGAAAAAAAGTGGAAGACCTGTATATCCGGATGATCAGCAAATAGAAATTAAATTACAAATGAAAGCAGCTACCATCAGCGAATTAAAACAGGAGTTGGCAAACAGTTCACCTTCTGCTTTAGTTGAACTTTGTTTACGTCTTTCCCGTTTTAAAAAAGAAAATAAAGAGTTGTTAACTTATTTGCTTTTTGAAGCTCATGATACGGAATCTTATATTAAAAGTATAAAACAGGAAATTGAGCACCAATTTGAAGGTATTAATAAAAGCAGCCTTTACTTTATAAAAAAATCGTTGCGAAAAATAATTCGAACCATCAACAAATACAATCGGTATTGCGGATTGGCAGCGGTGGAAATTGAAACGGGTATTTATTTTTGTGAACTTATGAAAGATTTGGATTTGCCCCTTGCCAATAATCCGGCATTGTATAACATTTATCACAATCAAATAAAAAAACTAAACAAAGTAATCAGTAGTTTGCATGAAGATTTGCAGTATGATTATTTAAAGCAGCTAAAAAATCTTTAACGCTTTGCAAACTCAATGTGAGTCGTGCTGATCCCAATCATCAATTACTTCTCCGCAATGTGGGCATTTATGTAATTTCTTTTCTTTTATTTTCCGCATTTCTTCTAAAAATCCAGCTGTAATAATACCTGCAGGTAAAGCAAAAATAGCAACACCTGCCAGCATAATAATACCTGTCATTAATTTACCCACTACTGTAATTGGAACCATATCTCCATACCCAGTTGAAGTGAGTGTTACAATTGCCCACCAAAATGTAGCAGGTATGCTGGTAAATACATTTGGCTGTGCTAAATGCTCAGCAAAATACATGATGCTTGATGCAATGATTAATAAAAAGAGAATAAGCACTACGCTGAGTTTTAATTCACTTGCACGTCTTAGAAAAACATTTCGAATCATTTTTGCCGATTTCATGTAAGCAGTTAACCTGAATAAACGTAAGAAGCGCAACAGCCGTAAAATGCGGAGAACTCTTAAATCAAGCCCAACAATTGCATGAATATAAAAAGGGAGAATAGCCACCAAATCAATCAAGGCATCAACTGAAAACATATATCTTACACGGCCGTAAAATGTATGTTGATACTTGGGGTCGTTATTGCAGCTCCATACCCTCAGTACATATTCAATAGAAAAAATAATTACAGATATTAAATCGAAATAATGAAAGAAGGTGAGGTATTTGTCATGTATAGATTGTACTGTTTCAAGAATAACAACAATTACATTCAGTACAATGAGGGTAATAATAAACCCATTTACAATCTTATCCCATTTTGTTTCTCCTAATTCGGGGTGCAGGAGAATATGAATCTTCTTTTTTGTGGTGTGATACATGAACAGCTTTGGTTTTGGCTTTTAAAGTTACTGAATAATACAGTTTAGAAACTTGCTTATTTACCTGGCCATTTAGAATTGTATTTCATCACTCAATACAATATATTTAAACTTTTAATACCAAACGAACTTCATGGCAATTTACAAGCTGCAAAAAACAATCGGATTATGGTCTGCAGTTACATTGGTAATCGGCAGCGTTATAGGTTCAAATATATTTATGAAGCCGGCAACAATGGCTGCACAACTTGGCTCGCCTTACATGATTATTCTTGTATGGCTTGTGGCAGGTATTGTTAGCATGTTTGGCGCTATGGCTTATGCTGAGCTTGGTGCTATGTTTCCAGAAACGGGAGGGCAGTATGTTTATCTCCGTTATGCATTTGGTGATTTAGTTGCTTACCTGTATGGCTGGAGCAGTTTTGCTGTTATTAATACAGCTTCTATTGCAGCTATTGGTTTTGTGTGTGCATCTTATACAAATTATTTTATACCGCTTCCACAATTCAGTTTAGCTACCGAGCAATCAATTTTACTCCACATTCCTTTAGTGGGAGATATTTTTCCTCTGCAAAATTTTGGTATAAAAGCGCTTGCAATTGGCATCATTGCCGGTTTAAGTGTATTGAATTATCTTAGTGTTCGATCGGGAAACGCAGTACAGTTTATTGCAACTGTATTAAAAACCGGTGCTATTTTATTATTGGTAATTGGTATTTTATTTTCAGGAAAGGGCAGTATAGATAACTTTTTTACAAACGCTCCCGGTTTTGACTTGAGCATCTGGAAACTCCTGGCAGGTTTTATGGCAGCTACCACAGGTGCTTTTGCTGCTTACGATGGTTGGAACAATTTAAATATGATAGCTGGCGAAATTAAAGACCCTTCAAAAACAATTACTAAAAGTTTGATAATGGGTTTATGGACATGCATCTTGATTTATACACTTGTAACTCTTGCTTATATGTATGTATTACCAATTGATGTAATTGCAAATTCGCCGTTGGTAGCCAGCAAAGCAACTGAAATTGTTTTCGGTTCAGTAGGCGGAACAATCATAGCAGTATTAATAGTAGTATCAACATTTGGTACGATCAATGTGTGTTTGCTTACTAACTCAAGGGTTATCTATGCCATGAGCGATTCAAAAATATTTTTTAAGTGGGCAGGAAAAATTCATACAAGATTTCATACACCAGGCAATTCAGTTATTTTATTGGGTGTATGGAGCAGTTTACTTGTACTAAGCGGTTCATTTGATTTGCTTGCAGATATGTTTATATTTATAAGCTGGATTTTTTATGGCTTGGTTATTTGGGGTCTTTTTGTTTTAAGAAAGAAAATGCCGGATGCAGAAAGACCGTATAAAACTTGGGGATTTCCTTTAGTTCCATTGATTTTTTTACTTTTCACTGCTGTTTATATTGCTACAACACTTTATAATGATATTTCCAATTATGCTACAGGAAACTCACCCATCATCAACTCTGTATTTGGTTTGTTATTAACCGCCATTGGCATACCATTTTATTATTATTTTAAACAAAAAAATAAAGGAACAGAAAAAACAGAAGCGATTCAATGATACCTTCAGAAAAAATAATTGAACAAACAGAAAGGTGGATCACCGATGTTGTAATCGGTTGTAATTTTTGCCCGTTTGCAGCCAAGGTTATTAAGCAACAGCATGTGCATTATCAGGTAGAAGAAAACAGTTCCATTGCAACCTGTCTTATTGGTTTTTTAAATGAGCTTACAAGGTTAGATGAGGATAAATCTATTGAAACAAGTTTTATCATTTATCCAAATTATTTTCAACTTTTTCCTGATTATCTACACTTTGTTTCAATAGCTGAAAAGGTTCTTAAACAGGAAGTATATAAAGGTATTTATCAGGTTGCCAGTTTCCATCCTCTGTATCAATTTGAAGATTCTGATATAAATGATGCTGCAAATTTTACTAACCGTTCCATTTATCCAATGCTGCATTTGCTGAGAGAAGAAAATATAGAAAAGGCATTGCAGCATTATAAAAATCCCGAAGAAATTCCGGAGCGTAATATTGAGTTTGCCCGTGAAAAAGGAGTGGCTTATATGCAGATGCTGAGACATGCATGTTTTGGTATATAAACAAACTGCATGATACCAGTTCAAAATTTTAGAATCCACAAAAATAAACTTAACTTATAAACTTTAAATGTTGTGTATGCAAAAATATTTTTTGATTTTATGCCTCAGTACCATTTCAGTTTCTTGCTTTTCTCAGCAACCAAAACGTCCAAAATTGGTAGTAGGTATAGTGATAGATCAAATGCGTTGGGATTATCTTTATCGCTATCAGCAACGTTATGCAGAAAACGGAGGGTTTAAACGCCTAATGTCAAAGGGTTTTAATTGCAATAACACACTTATTCCTTATACGCCTACATATACTGCATGTGGCCATGCATCTATTTACACTGGATCAGTTCCTGCTATAAACGGTATTACAGGAAATAACTGGTACGATAATGAAAAGCAGCAGCATGTTTATTGTACTGATGATACAAGCAGGGCAACTGTAGGCAGCACTACTTTAGAAGCTGGGAAAATGAGCCCGGCAAATATGTTTACAACAACAATTTGTGATGAATTAAAACTTGCTACTAATTTCAGAAGTAAAGTAATTGGGGTGGCATTAAAAGATAGGGGTGGTATTCTTCCCGCCGGACATAGTGCTGACGCTGCTTACTGGTATGATAATAAAACAGGAAACTGGATCACTTCAACTTATTACATGAATACGTTGCCGGCTTGGGTAACAGCATTTAATCAAAAGAAAATGGTGGATGAGTTTTACAAACAGGGTTGGAACACAATGTACCCCATCAACACCTACACACAAAGTACACCTGATGAAAATAATTTTGAAGTGCAGGTACTTGGTAAAGCATTTCCTTATGTGCTTTCACCTTTAATTGAAAAAAATTACAGTCTAATATTAAGTACACCTTTTGGCAATACACTTACAACACAATTTTCAAAACTTGCTGTAGAAAAAGAACAGATGGGTGCTGATTCAATTACTGATTTTTTAGCACTGAGTTATTCATCTACTGATTATGTGGGTCATGCTTATGCTCCAAACTCAATTGAAATAGAAGATACCTATTTGAGATTAGATAAAGAACTAGGTGAGCTGCTTGATTATTTAGATGGCAGAGTTGGTAAAGATGAGTATGTAGTTTTTTTATCTGCCGATCATGGTGCCGCACATAACCCAAAATTTCTACACCAAAATAAAATTCCTGCCGGAAATGTGCTTACTTCAAAAATAGGTGAAACCATTAATGGAAAGTTGAGAGAAAAATTTGGAGAACCAGATTTAATTTTAGACATTATTAATTTTCAAGTTGTTTTAAATTTGCCAAAATTAAAGGCCAATCGTAGACTAAAAATCAGCGAAATAGAGAAAGAGATCATACAATTTTTAGAAAATGAACCAAGTGTTTTAAATGCCTTTTCATTAGAAGAACTTGGAACTGCGCCTTTAAACAGCACACTAAAAAATATGGTGGCAAATGGATATTATAAAATACGTAGCGGTCAAATTCAGATTATTTTAAAACCTCAATGGCTGGAAGGATTTGAAAACGGTGGCACTACACATGGTTTGTGGAATCCTTATGATGCACATATTCCATTATTATGGTATGGATTTACCATTAAGCCGGGAATATTGAACAGGGAAGTATATATGACTGATATTGCTGCTACACTTGCAGCTTTGTTGCACATTCAGGCACCAAACGGATCAGTAGGGAAAGTGATTGAAGAAGTAATAAGATGAACAATATACCTGATTGTTAATTAAAAAAACCAAAACTATTTGACATGAATTTTAAAAAGTGGATGCTGTTTCCTTTTTTGTTCTGTTTTACAGGTATCAGCTTTGCACAACAAAAACCAATTGACGATAAAAAGTTTTTTAAGGATGAGTATCCGATTAAAGTAAAATTATCAACTGACTTACGGCGGCTGATGGCCGAGAAACAGAGTTTGAATTATATTGATGGCAACATAAATTTTGAGTTTGCAGACAGCACCCGTATCAATTCTGCCGTACGTATTAAACCAAGAGGAAATTTCAGAAAAGAGAAATGTAAAATAGCATCTTTAACAGTTGACTTTAAAGTGGACTCAAATTCTCTATTACGAAAATTGGGTACTTTAAAAATGGTAGGTGGTTGTGCGTTTACATCTTTTGATGAACAGTATTTATTAAAAGAGTATTTGGTTTATAAGATGTACAACATGTTAACCGATATGAGCTTTAGAGTACGATTGCTGCACATTGATTATGATGATACCAGGGATAAGATAAAGCCGTTTTCACAATACGCTTTTGTTATAGAAGATGTGGACGACATGGCCAAACGCAACCAATGTAAGGAAAAAGAAGGTGTTCGGTTTACTACAAATGCTGTTAATCGGGAGCAGGGCACATTGCTGTTTCTTTTTCAGTACATGATTGGCAATACAGATTGGTCTGTTCCTTTTTATCACAATATGAAATTAATTGTAGATAAAAAAGATACAATGTCTATTCCTTACCCGGTAGCTTATGATTTTGATATTTGTGGCTTGGTCAACCCACCATATGGTGGCCCGCCACCGGAATTAGGCATTACCAATCTTACGCAACGGTTGTACAGAGGCTATTCAAGAACAGAGCAGGAATTGGAAACTGAAATTAAAAAATTTCTTGCCAAAGAAGAATCCATGTATACATTCATTAATAGCTTTAGCCTACTTTCCGCAGGCAATAAAAAAGAAATGATCAGTTTTTTAAAAGAATTTTTTACAGAAATAAAGAATAAGAAAGCGATAAAATATACATTTATTGATAATGCACTTGAAAACTAAGGAATAATGAAAATTACAACTGAATTATTGAGAGAAACAGCAGCTTATATCCAGAATTTTTACAATACCCATTTTACAGAGAAGCATTGTTTTCACAATTATAACCGTACCATTAGTATTGTAAGAAATTGTGATGCGTTAGCAAACGGGGCAGATGCAGGTGGGCAGGAGAGTAAACTTGCACATTTGGCATCCTTGTTTTTAGAAATTGGATATGCAGTTGATTATATAAATCCGAAGCAGAAGTCAGCAGAACTTGCAGCAGAATATTTTAGAATAAAAGGACTGGATGAAGAAAAAATCATACTGATTCTGGAAGCCATACTTTCAACCAAAGCACCGCAGCAGCCCATTTCTCTTATTTCACAATTAGTTTGTGATGCAAGTGCTTATTACCTGGCAGAAAAATCTGTTCAGCAATCTTTTGATATGCTGCGTGCCGAATATGCTGCAGTTTTAAATAAAGAATTTACTGATGAGGAATGGGTGCTGGAAACTAATAAGCTGTATAATGAGCATGCTTATTTTACAGGCGCAGCAAAACAAATGTTTCAAAAAGCGAAAGCTAAAAACGTACTGGCATTGCAAACAAAAGCAGAAATGCTTCAATCTTCACAACTTCAATCTGCTCAGGCATCTTTTCAATTACCTTCTGATCATTCTGAAAAAGCTTCGGCTGAGGCAGAGCATGATGTGAAATTGTTTCGTGGTGTTGAAACCTTTTTTCGAATTACTGAGCGCAGACACATGGAACTTTCTACAATGGCACATGAAAAAGCAAGTCTCTTAATTAGTGTAAACTCGATTGTAATGTCAATTGTGCTCTCAGTATTAATTACTAAGTTGGATGATAATAAATACCTGTTGCTGCCAACTTTATTTCTTGTTATTTCCTGTACTGCTACAATTATTTTTGCAATTATTTCTACTAGACCCAGAATAATAAAAAGTAATTCTAAAGACCATGATGCAGATGATCATGAGTTAAATTTAATTTTCTTTGGTGATTTTTCTAGTCTTACTTTAAATGAATATAAAAAAGCAATGTCAGATACTTATAAGAATAAAAATGCTTTGTATGATAGTTTGTCAAAAGATATCTATTATCAAGGTGTTATTCTTAAGTGGAAATACAAGTACATGAAAGTTGCATACACCACCTTTATGTATGGTTTTATTATTACCATTTTAACTTTTATCATAAGCTTTGCTTTGCATACTTATTAAAGACCTTACAATGAAAATAATTTTATTGGTTTTTTGTTGTGTCATGTACGGGTGTAAAGAAAAAGAGCAAAAAAAGAAAGAAGAGAAAACAGTAAGTACAACTGCTGCTGGGCAATATAATTTTAATGAAACTGATGCAATCTGGAAACTCCCATCATCGCTTAATGAAGTTTCAGGAATTTTTTTACAGAATGATTCTGTAATGCTGTGCCAGGAAGATGAACGGGGGATAATTTATTTGTACAATTTAAAAACATCAATAGTTGATAAGATTATTTCCTTTGGCAATGCAGATGATTATGAAGATATATCGATGTTAAATGGTGTAGTGTATTTAATCAATTCAAAAGGCACAGTAGTTTCAGTAACCAATTATTTACAAAACCCTTTGGTTGCAAAATTCAATACAAGCTTATCTCAAAAGAATGATGTTGAAGGTTTGTGTTATGATTCAGTAACCAAATCATTTTTAATTGTATGCAAAGAAGATCAGGGAAATGCCGTGGATGACAAAGATGTAAAAAATATGTATCAGTTTCAAATTGAAACAAAACAAATTGTTGAAAGACCCTATTTACAGTTTAAAGAAAAAAACTTCAAACCATCGGGTATATCCGTACACCCAATTACAAAAAACATTTTTGTACTTTCTGCATCAAAAGCAAAATTGCTTGAAGTGGCAAGAGATGGTTCAATTATATCTGCTTTCGATTTAAAGAAAAGCATCTTTCCACAGCCCGAAGGTTTAGCTTTTGCTGAGAATGGTGATCTATACATTTCCAATGAGGCAAGTGACGGAGCGGCAGATATCCTGCGTTTTAAATATGCAAATGATTAATTTAGCACTTCAATTTTTATTATGAAATATTTTCTGCTTCTTCTTATTATGTTTTTATCAATACTGTCAATTGCTCAAAATAAGCAAGCCTATTCTACAAAGGTTGATACAACAAAAAAGTTGCTTCTTGCAGAGGCAGCTTGCGGTGAGTGCCAATTTAAAATGAAAGGCAAGGGATGTAATTTAGCTGTACGCATCAATGGCAAGGAATATTTTACAGATGGCACTTCAATTGACGATCATGGCGATGCTCATTCTGATGATGGCTTTTGCAATTCAATACGGAAAGTACAACTACAGGGCGATACAAGCATTAACCGTTTTAAGGTTACCTATTTTAAGTTAATGCCCGCAGTTAAAGAAAGTGAGGTAAAAAATAAAAAGAAACGATAAGTTATACAGCCAGTTTTACATTTACTGCATTGGCTCCTTTTGGTCCCATCTCCACTTCAAAAGTTACTTTGCTTCTTTCCTGTACAGGCTCAGCTAATGCATTGATATGAACAAAAATACTTTCCTGGGTAACATTATCTCTTATAAAACCATAGCCTTTAGATTCATTAAAGAAGGTAACTGTACCAGCTCTTATAAGATCAGCAGGGTCAACATCTGCCTGTTTTGGAACACCAATTTCAATGTCTTCCAATTTTACTTTACGCATTTTTTTAGGATCGGGAGGTGTGGCCGAAAGATTTCCATTCTCATCAAGATAAGCCAGCATATCATCAAAACTTTTTCCTTTTGAATCTTCCTTGCGCTGTTGTTTTTTTTCAGCTTTTTCTTTTTTGCTTTGCTGCTTTTTCTTTTCTCTTTCTTTTTTATTCCAGGTTTCGGCCATATTAATTTAGTATTTCAGATTTTTTATTCTGCTTATTTTTTATGAGTGACGAAGAATTGAGTTTTTTAAACGCCCTAAAGGTAGGCTTTTATTTTTGCTTTTTTTACAGGTGTATTATTTCAATGCACATATACTACTCACCTTAAGTAGTAACTGTTTGCTTGCAGTAAGCAATTATTAAATTAGATAGTACGGCTATTAAACCTTAGTTTTGTAATTCTTACAGTTAAAGCTCTCTTTGTTTGTGCGGCCTTTTTCTCCCCAAATACCGTGATGTTCTAACCTAAGGCAGATAATGTATCAGTAACTCACTGATAGCCTTATCACATTTATTCAACTTAATATTTTAAAGTGTCATTTAACAATTTACAGCTCATTGAGCCTGTGTTGCAGGCTTTGAGTAAAGAAGGGTACACAATCCCTACACCTATTCAGGAACAATCTATTCCCGCTATTTTACAGCAAAGAGATTTATTGGGTTGCGCCCAAACCGGTACTGGTAAAACAGCAGCTTTTACCATTCCTATTTTACAGCTCATGCATTTGCAAAATGCCGATGGAAAACATAAAGGAATTCGTACACTCATTTTAACACCCACGAGAGAACTTGCTATTCAAATTGGTGAAAGTATTACAGCTTATGGCCGTTTTCTTCCACTAAAGCATCATGTAATTTTTGGTGGTGTATCACAACATGCACAGGTGCAGGCAATCCGCAATGGATTGGATATTGTAGTGGCCACACCCGGCCGATTATTAGATTTAATGCAGCAACGTGTTTTATCTTTAAGCGATGTTCAGTTTTTTGTTTTAGATGAAGCAGACAGAATGCTTGATATGGGTTTTGTGCAAGATGTAAAACGCATCATTGCCAAACTACCTGCAAAAAAGCAAACCCTGTTTTTTTCTGCAACGATGCCTTTGGAAATTCAACAACTTTCCAAAATGCTTTTAAACAATCCCGTTAAAGTAGAAGTTACACCTGCATCATCTACAGTAGATATGATTCAGCAATCAGTTTATTATGTTGAGCGTATGCAAAAACAATCGCTGCTTTTAGAATTACTGAGAGACGAAACCATTGAAACACTTTTAGTGTTTACACAAATGAAACACTCGGCTGATAAACTTGCTAAAAGTTTAAACCGTGCAGGTGTAAGAACAGAAGCGATACATGGTAATAAATCTCAAAATGCAAGACAGCTTGCCTTATCAAACTTTAAGAAACGTAAAACAAGAGTACTTGTAGCTACGGATATTGCCGCAAGAGGAATTGATATTGATGAGTTAACTCATGTATTAAATTATGAATTGCCCAATGTGCCTGAAACTTATGTACACCGAATTGGGCGTACAGGAAGAGCGGGTGCAGCAGGAACAGCCATCTCTTTTTGTGATTGGGGTGAAAAAACGTTTTTGAGTGATATTCAAAAGTTGATCAAGAAAACTATACCTGTTATAAAAAATCATCCGTTTGATATCTCATCCATGCATGCAGCTACTATGCAAACAAATACTGCAACAAGTGCAAGTGGAGGAAGTTTTCCAAGTGCTGGCAGAAGCGGTGGTGGAAGAAGAGGGAAAGTATTTTCTCAACGTTAATAACGGTAGCAAACAGCATTAATATTCATGCCCGCACCTACCGAAGCAAATAGCAGAACATCGCCAGCTTTTAGTTGATGGTGTTCTACTTCTTGTTTTATTACTAAATCATATAACGTAGGAATGGTTGCTACTGAGCTATTGCCCAGCCATTGAATACTCATAGGCATTACACGTTCCGGTACCTGTGCTATTCCGTATAATTGATACAGGCGCTTTATAATTCCATCATCCATTTTTTCATTGGCCTGATGTATAAATACTTTTTTGAGGTCTTGAATGGCAACGCCACTTTTATCTAAGCAATCTTTCATAGCAGCAGGTACATGCTTCATTGCATATTCATATACTTTACGGCCTTTCATTTTAATATATCTTATGGCAGGGTCGCTGCCGGGGTAAAAGGAATGGCCCATATTAATATAACTCACTTCATCTATTGCATGTGTTTGTACAGAAGCACTGAGTACACCCCGGCCATTGTCACCGGTTTCTTGATATTCAAGAACAGTAGCTCCTGCGCCATCGCTGAAGATCATACTGTCACGGTCATACATATCAATAACTCTTGACAATGTTTCGGTACCAATTACCAATGCCTTTTTTGCAATACCCGCTTTAAAAAAGGCATCGGCATGAATTACACCCTGCAACCAACCGGGGCAACCAAATAATAAATCATAGGCTACACAGTTAGGATTATGAATACCCAATTGATGTTTTATTAAACCTGCCAGTGATGGAACTGCATCACTTTGTATTGTGTGCTTATACACATTACCAAAATTATGTGCTACAATGATTTGATCTAACTCTTCACGATTTATACCGCTGTCAACAATTGCTTTTTCTGCAGCAATGGCTCCAATATCTGATGTGTTGAGATCATCAGTAGTATAACGCCGCTCTGCAATACCGGTTATTTGCTTAAATTTTTCTACAACCTCCTGTGGCGGAGTAGCCAGAGGTTGCTGATTTTCTGTATAAAAAAGATGTTCGGAAAAATCGCTGTTTGATTGTATTACCGGAGGTATGTAACAACCGGTGCCTGTAATTACTGTACGAAACATACCTGCTAGCATGTTATAGTGAATAATGTTGTTTGCAAATGTTTAGCCAGGTAAGCTGCTCACTGATTCATTTATTGTACTTCGGATAAACGGGTAAAAGAAATGCCGTTAAAAATTCTGCTTAAACCCGAATTGCGGGTTCTCCTGTATTCTTCTAAATTAATACCACTAACAATACGCCAAAGGTTTTTTGATTTTAATTCGGAATAATCTCCATCCTGAATAAACACCCCTGTTACCATATTCCGGTCTTTGAAATATATATTTACCGAATTGTCTTTTGTTTTTTGATTGGTAATATACTTTTCAATTTGTTCGTTCGTCATAATTCGTATTTAAAATAACTATTTGTTTTTAACAATGTTTACGGCACAAAAAAGACATCTAAAAAAGAATTAATATTCTTTTTTAGGTCTTGCAATGTTTACAGATAAAGGTCTTCCGTCATGATCTGTTCCGTTAAGTCCGTCAATCGCTTTCTGTGCAGCTGCATCATCCGGCATTTCTACAAAACCAAAACCTCTGCTGCGGCCAGTCATTTTATCGGTCATTACTCTGGCAGAATTTACACCGCCAAATTTTGAGAATAAATCGTTCAATTGGTCATCAGTTACTTTAAAACTTAAGTTGGAAACAAAAATGGTCATACAATTTTTTTTGAAATTTAATTGAAAATGAGAAAAGTGCAGGTGTAAAGAAGTAAAGCAGAAAAAATGTTTCATCGTCTTACAAGAGCAATACAACTCAAATTATCCAAATAAAGGTAAGGTTTATTTAGCGGCTGCTGGTATTTCTTTTCATTCCAAACTATCAACCGTTTACAAACCAATGGCTGTTTTGATTAAATGAATTGAGATAGTTTGATAATCTTTTTCTGTTTTCATTAAATTGCTGTAACTTTTTTGCTTTATATAAACATGAGAAAACTTGCTGCTTTTATCTGCTTTTTCAGTTCCTGCTTTACTGCTATGGCTCAAACACAAAAGGTCCCAAATACCTATGCTGTAGTAATCGGTATTTCCAATTATGAAAACAAAGGCATTGAAGATTTGCAATTTGCCAATACCGACGCTATGGCATTTGCAGATTTTTTAAAATCAAAAGCCGGTGGTTCAGTACCTGCTGAAAACATTAAATTATTTGTTGAAGAAAGCGCTACGAATGCCGCCATCTACAGCTCCTTTTCCTGGCTTGTGGAAACAGTAGAGCCAAATGATTTGGTATATATCTATTTTGCAGGCCATGGGGATATGGAAAGCGAAACGGCCTATAAGCTTGGTTTTTTACTAACCTATCAAACACCAAGGAGAACTTTTATTAACAATGCCATCCGTATTGAAGACTTAAACAATTATGCAAATACATTAGCTCTTAAAGCAAAAGTGGTTGTAATTACAGATGCTTGTCATTCAGGTTCATTAATTTCTTCAAATAGGCAGTTGCGAACGGTTGTAAACAATCAACTAAGTGCTGGCAAATCAAAAGCAATTCGCATTGCTTCCTGCCGAGCCGATCAGTTGTCAATGGAAGATGCATTCTGGGGAGGAGGTAAGGGTGTGTTTACCTATTACTTTCTTAATGGAATGCTTGGCTTTGCAGAAAAAAACAACGATGGAATTGTTTCAATTAGTGAAATTAAAAAGTATTTAGAAACCTCATTTGCTAAAGATTCATTTCTTATTGCAAAGCAGCATAAACAAAACCCGGTATTTAATGGAGATGACACTGTTCAATTAGCGGTAATAGATAAACCAAAGTTTGCACAGCAAATGATCATGATGGCTACTGCACCTATTGTAACCAAAGCAGAGGATGCAGCCGAGCTAAGTGCAACTCAGTTGCTTACTTACATAATAAAGTTTTTAAAAAATGAACCCATTCAAAGCTATATTGACTTTCCAAAGCTGTTACAAGTTCCGGTTGAACAGATATTGAAAGAGGTATTAGTACAGACTAAAAACAGAATGTATATAGATTCAAGTAAAAATGGTTATTACCCATCTGATGTAAAAACAACTCTGGAATATATTAAGCAATTAGAAAATAGATTAGATAAGGATGCTTCGATTTGGAAGCAATTTAATTACGACCTGATTGTATTAATTGATGAACAAACACAGGAAGTAATTAATGATTATTTAGAAGGCGATGAAGCAGAACTGGAACGGAGACGTTATTACAATGTTGCCAATAATGGATATGATGAATACCCGAGTATGTTTCAGGTGGCAATGAAGCTTGCAGCAAATGACAAACCGCTGTTTGATATCTTTAAAATTAAGTTTTATTATTTTTCAGGTGTTGCTTTGCGTATAAAAATTCCGTTAGTAGAAAACCCGCTTTCTTTAATTGATTCAGCATTTGCCATGCAAAAAAAAGCAGTAGCACTTGAACCCAATGCCGCTTATATACATAATGAATTGGGTACATTGTATTTGTATAAAAAAGAATATACTCGCTCAGAAACTCATTATAAAGAGGCTACAAGTATTTCGCCAGATTGGGTTTTGCCATGGGCAAATCTTATGGGTTTGTACATTGGTTTAAAAGATACCACTAAAGCTCAGGCGGCCTATGCAACTGCTAAAACATTGCAGCCTAATTTTCAAGGGCTGATTGTTAATACTGGTTTTTTGAATGAGCAAAAAAATAATTTATTAATTGCAGAGGAGATGTTTCGAAAGAGCATCAAATTAAATTCCCGGCATTATCTACCGTTTGAACGGCTGGGTTATCTGTATATGAATACCACAAGCTATGCACAAGCTGATTCTTTTTTTTATGAAGCTGATATAAGAAAAAGGGGTTTTCATTTTAATCCTAAGTTTATTCCTAATGTGCAGCCTGCATTTTCTGTAGATCTTCCAGTGATTGCTTTATGTAATTTAGATACGGCTGCCATTGAGGAAACTGATGCTATTGGCTATTTCGCTTGGGGTATAATAAGTGAAAGAACGGGTAATGTTACGGGTGCCGAAGCAAAATTTAAAAAATCAATTGCTTTAAACAAGAATAGCCCTTTAGCGTTTCACCACCTTGGTAAAATTTTGTACGAGCAAAAAAGATGGCAGGAGGGAGACCTCATTTTTAACTTTGCAGTAAATTACTATCTCACCGATTCTTTGTTTACAGCCTATATTGATTCTTTACAAAGAATGATTCCAAATTCAAAAGTAAAAGAATGTGCTATAAGCATTTTTAAAAGCAGTTATTACAATTCAATTGAAGATCATTATTATTTAGGAACCCTTTATGAAGAATGGAATCATTTTACAGAGGCTGAGGCCCAGTATAGAACAATCATTCAACAAACTCCCAATTTTATTGGTGGTTATTATTATTTGTGGAATATGCTGGAGAAAATAAATCGTTATGAAGAAACTGAAAAAATAATTTATCAATATAAAAGCGCAAATGAAGATTGGGGTAGCAGAGAACTCCTTTCTTTTTATCAGCGGGTAACAAAACGGTACCCCACAAATCAGGAATGGTTTTTTAGAGCAGGAAGTTTTTTGTATCAATTAGCAGCAGACAATCCTGAGAAATTCAAAAGCGATTTAAAGCGAATATTGCCAGATGACTCTATACCTACAGTAGCCAATAGAAGCAGATATCCTGGTACTCTAATTGTGTATTTACCTTATGCACACAAGTCATTTTGGCTGGCCAAAGAAATTCATACTCCGTTTTCAATGTCTATTGAGTTTTTTTTGAAAGCTGATTCGTTAATTGACAACAGCGACCCAGATGAAGAAAAAAATGTATTTCAGCTTGTTGAAATAAATGATCATCTGGGCGATTTGTACGTATGGCAGGGTTTAAAGGAATTGGCAGGCAAGCATTATGAAAAAGCAATTGGTTTGCAACCATTAAACACAGGCATTCGTTTAAAAACAATTGATGTACATGATGCCAATTATCATTTTACTGATGCATTGGTTCATTTGGAAAATTTGGCTGCAAAAAAAGAACTCAATTATGCAAAGGAAGTATTGCTTGCTAAATACTATGTCCATGCTTCTAATTTTAAACTGGCACAAATGCATTTGCAAAATGCTGAAAGTATTCATCCTTATAAAATGGCTGAGATTAAGAATCTTTACGGGCGGCTTGCCTTATTATCTAACAAGCCAACCGAGGCAATTATTAATTACAAAGAATATTTATTGTTACAGCCGAATGATCATGAAGTAATGTACAGTATTGCAAAACTATATGCTAAAAAGGGAAATAAAAGAGAAGCCTGGCAATGGTTAAAGGCTGCGATTGATCATGGGTTTTTATACGATTTTGTTTTACGATTTGATACCATTTGGGATGATTACCGTAAAGATGCAAAATGGAAAAAACTGCTGGGCCAATACAAAATGAAAACCTATGTAACAAAAGATCCTGAAATACATTCTTAATACTCACCTCACAATTTTGTATAGCGGGTATTGTTCACAACCTATATCAGGGTTTTTGCTGCATCTTGTTCTGGCAGCTTTGTAAATAGTTTTGCTTCTTGCTGTTTCAAATATCTGATTCCAACTGATGTTTTTTGCATTTCTGTCAAACATAGCTTGCAACGCTTCTAAAAAATAATTGGTATAAAATGCTCCAAGCTTTGGGTTGGTACTTGCCAATTGATTTTTACCAGCAGCAGTAGCAAGTATTGACTGTTTTTGCGGACTAACAAAAAGCTTCCCAATATGATTAATACTCCAGTCCATTTGTGAGCTGCGTTTATTTGGGTCAAGCCCTAAAATTCGCAGTACATTTTCATAGTCAGCATTACAGCAATCGCTTAACACAAGATTAAAACGGGCGCCCTTACTTTTTATTTGCATAAAAATGTCTTCAATGTTTATGCTTTCTTTAAAATAATCAGCTCCTTCTTTTGTTGTGAAATCTAAAAAAGGGTAGGGTCTTATAGAATCTTTGCCGGGCTTTCTAAAACCATGGCCTGTATAATAAAATACTACAATGTCATTTGGTTTTGGATTCAAACTGTCTTTTAGCACCTGCTCTACGTTCTTTTTATTAAACCTTTCTCCTTCAATGCGAATTACTTTCATTTCTTTGTTTCCAAGGTATTCTTCAATTAAAGTAAATGTTTCTTCCATTTTTTTAATATCCGATGCACCATTGATGCCTATTTTTTTATCAGTAGTATTGGCAACAAGTATTAAATGAATGCGGCTGTCTCTTTGAAAGCTAGAAAGTCCACGGGTTTTTTTGAACAGGTTTGCACTTACCGAATCAGGGTCATAATCTTTATAAAAATCAGATACCAGTTTTGGAGTGATGGTTTTTTTATCTAAGAGTTCTGCTGATTGCAATACAGCATCTGCTTCAATATTATTGTTACCAGTTACAATAATTTTTGATGGTTCTAAATAATTAGTTTGTGGGTTGAGGGTAAATAGAAAGGTTATTTTTTTAAAAGGCATTTCACTTTTGCCAGGATACATTTTAGGGGAAACGGTATGGTAAATCATATTGTTGGCATCACTAAACCCTGTTTCGTCTTTCAGGAAATCTTCTTTTAGCTCTGCATCTATATTTTCAAACTGTTTTGTTATGGGTGAAATATATCTTATACGTAAGGTACCCGAGCCACTTTGATTGCTGTAAAAAAAAGATTCGTAAACGGTTGCCTCGATAGCATCATTACTTTTAAATTTAAAAAGGTAAATAGATTGGGCATGTGCAAAACTGAAAATAAACAGCACTATCAGAAGAGTAAGAAGCGATTTTGTATGCATACTGTACAATTATTGTTGGCTAAATCTAAAATATTTTTTTAACACAGGTATATATTTTAAGTGTGCAAGTTGATTTTTTTCAGTTAGAATTTATAAAGTCAGGAAGTGATTAACTAATTAAAAATTTGTTCATTTTCAAAACTTATCGTAGAATTATACCCTAAAACTAAAACTTATGTTTAAAAAAATGAATCAGTCCTTAAAAGGTATGCTTGCAATGCTGGCATTTGCTTCTTTCTTTGCAGTTGCATGTAATAATGAAGCTGAAAAAAAAGCTGAAGATGTAATTGATACCACAGGTGAGCAAAAGCCAAATCCAAAGCCGAATGTTGCAGCTGACACAACCGCAGTTATGGATACAACAGGCGAGCAAAAGCCAAATCCAAAACCAAACGTACCACAGTAATAGTTACTCCTCAATTACAGGAGGTGTAGTTTCTTCTTCAATAGTTTTGTTTCTCTTTTTCGAGATAGAAACACGATCTCTATTTTGTACTAATTTCTGCACTAGCCAATGTTCAATACGGTGATGTGCAGGAATTAGTATTGAAGCAATCAATACAAAAACCAGCATTTCCAGTACAGGTGTATGATGTGTAAGTTCTTTTACTGTAGGATGTAAGAACAAGGTTAAAAATTCAAATAAAATCAACAGCGATAAAATACCCAGTATCTTAATCACTCTCACAGGAATTCTTACACGGCTTAACAGCATGGTTAAAACAAAAAAAGCCGGTATGAATAATGCAATAATAAGCATCTGCAATTGTTGAGACCGTTCTTTAGCAGCTACTTTCTTTTCTTCCTCTACTTGTAATTGCCGCAGTTGTTCATTAAGCGACATGGTTTGAATTTCCCGGATTTTAGTTTTACTGTTTATTGAATCATTGAGTGAGTTTACAAGATTTAAATACTGAAAAGCGCTGTCCACATTTTTTTGATAGAGACGGTAATGATCTTTTAAAAATTCAGCAGCATTTAATTCGTAACTCATAAACATGCCGTTTCTGGCTCCCACCCATGATTTGTTTGCGTAAACTGCTGCTGAATCGTACAGTTTAAAATTCTGAAACAGCTTTGCAAAGCCCAGCGTTGTTTCGCAAAGCAAATAATCATCAGCTGCTTCCTGTAAGCAGCTGATTGCTTTTCTGTAATTAGCAGCCGAAGAATCAAATTTTGAAACTTTGCGGTAATAGTGCCCAAGCCCAATTCGGGAAATACCTTCGTAATATTCATTTTTTTGAGCTATAGCCAGTTGAAGTGAAAGATTGTAATAGTAGTAAGCTGAATCCAGAATATTTAAACGGTCATATACATCACCCAAATTTACTTTGCCAAAATGCATCAGGTCTTCTACCTTGTTTGTTGTAATAACCGAATCAGATTGTCTAAAGTAAACAATTGCTTTTTGATATTCTTCTTCCATTACATACACCACACCAATATTCATCAGCACACTTCCCAGGTTTCTGGGCTTATCTCTTTTTTCTTCAATCTTTAATTTCTCCAGATTGTATTCTAATGCACGGGGATAATTGCTGAGGTTTGTAAATGCATTAGCAAGTACTCCGAGTGAACGGGAAAGTCCTTCGGTATAGTTGATTTGCTTGGCAAGAAAAACGGCTTGTTGTGATAAGAGAATAGCCTGTTCCGTTTTGTTATTGGTTATTTCACTTGCCTGCTGCCACATTAAATTTACTTTGTTAGAATCAATTTTTTCTACCGCCAGCAATGCAGCAAGGCTATCAGCTTTTTTAGTTTGTGCAAATGAAAGTGTACATGAAAAAATAAAAAAAATAATAACGGGTATAAATTTTGCCATTTGCCTGATGCTGAGAAATTTTAAAAAATATTGTTTTGGGTTCATAAAACAAAAGTAGAAATATGGTTGAGTGTGTAATGGGTTTGTTTATATTTCAGGGTTTAAATTTATTACTAAAACCCAGTTTCAACTATTTTTTAAATGACGCATGAATTTATTCTGAACAATTCAAACCTTAATTTCGCAGGATGGCTTTATTACAGGTAGCTGCACTTACAAAAATCAATGGAGAAAAAATTGCTGTTGATGCAATAAGCTTTGAGCAGCAGCCACTGCAAAAAATTGCCATAGCCGGTGAAACAGGTTCCGGTAAAACCACACTTCTAAAAATGATTGGTGGTTTTGTGCAGCCCGATGCAGGCACAATTTTTTTCAATCATTCTGCTGTTATGGGTCCAATGGATCAACTCATTCCCGGCCATCCGCAAATTGCCTATCACAGTCAGCAGTTTGAACTAAGAAATAATTATTGGGTGTATGAGCTTTTGGAAATGGCTGAGAAAACAACTACTCAGGAAGCAGAACAGATTTATGAAGTATGCGATATTGTTCATTTGCTCAGGCGGCGAACCAATGAGCTTTCAGGAGGAGAAAAACAACGGATTGTTTTAGCAATGCAATTGGTAAAAAAGCCAATGCTGCTTTTATTAGATGAACCTTTTTCTAATCTTGACAGCATTCATACCAGAAAAATAAAAGAAGTGATTGAGGCTATCAGCAACAGGTTGCATATTTCGTGCATTTTAGTTTCGCATGATGGTACAGATGTACTTTCCTGGGCCGATGAAATTTTTGTAATGAAAGATGGCCGCATGATTCAGAAGGGTACACCTCAGCAAATATATGAGCAGCCCATCAATGCATATTGTGCCGGGCTTTTTGGTGAGTTTACTATGCTAAACAAAGAACTTGCTATGCAGTTTCAAATTGATGTACAGGAGAAATCAGCATGTATCAGACCAGCAGGGTTTAGTATCAGGTCTGGCAATGATTCAGTAGAAGCAGTTGTGCAACAAATTTTTTATTACGGCACTCATCATTTATTGTTGGTAAAAGCGGGTGAGGAGTTACTGAAAATACAAACTAATGAAATGAAACATCATATTGGTGAAAGCATTTTTATTTCAATAAATAAAGAGCAGATTTTTTATTTGTAAAACACAAACTTTTATCTGCAATCCTGTGCCACTTCAAGTAAACGAACGGCAGAAATAGTTTTTGTATCCTGATAATTTTTGTATTCTTCAGCCACTGCATCTACTGCACAATCGCAAAAACGTTTTGCTTTTTCATCACCAATTAATTTTGAAGACTTCTCTTCGCAGTTATTGATAAACTCTTTTATCTGTCTGTTTGTCCAGTAACGGGCTGCTGCACGGGCTACCGTTTTGCATGAGAGAGGCACAAGAAATAATGCAACAATAGCAAGTAAAATCAAACTTCGTATAAACATAGTTGGAGTGTTAAAATATCATTTGTTAACAGAAACACCAAAAGCGCTTCTGAATTAAGAAACGCTTTTCGGGAAATAAATATTGTTAGAGATTAGATAACCAGCAAACTGTTGCTGCCGCCAAATTCATTCGCTTCATGACCATCAGCTTCAGGTTCGTTAATCCACAAAGTTTCGTTTACTAAATATTTAAACTCATGCTTTGTTTCTTTCGGAAGATTCACTTCGGCACTAAACGTACCGTCTTTTTTCTTCTTCATAATTACTGAGTTTTCCCAATCGCTGTTTAACCCTAATATTTCAATTGTTTCAGCATTTTCAGTTGTAAACGCAAATTTTACCTTGCAATAATCTTTTGTTTTGTAGTAAGTTTTTTGTACCATTTTTTTTGCTTAAATTAATCAATTTGTGTTTTACCTAAAGTAGAACGACCGAATCATGAGTTAATACAAACATGTTTAAAAAAGTAACCCATGTTTACACTAATATAATAGCACAATTGTACACACTAACACGTGTTTTTGTTTATAAAAGGAGTTTTATTGAGGAGAAACGCAGGTTATTTAGCCAGCCCAGTCTTATAAAAAAAGTGAAAAGTACGGAGTACGCCTGCCGTTACCAGTATTGATGCTGAATAAGGTACGAAGAACAGTTTAATTTCGTCTCAGTTCCTGTGCTGCCCTGATCATTTCCGGATAGCCCATTTTTTTTACCAGTGCATTTACAGCCTGTGCAATTCGTTTAGCCTTGGTAGGTGCCGTTTTTGCACCTTCAATCCATTTGCTGAAGTATCGCTGGTGAGAGCCGGTTAATGATTGAAAGTATTCGTTAGCCCTTGGCTCGTCGGTCAGGCAATCTATAAAATCGGAATCAAATACAAATTCACTTTTATCTTCAGTTAGTTTTACCGTAAGCATAGCTCCATTTCTTTTGCCAATTGCTTTGCGCATATTTGCATTGATGGCCATAATAAAAATGCCGCCACCCATTGGCAACAGCGATACCCGTTTAATAACATACGCATCTAACTTACCTTTTACTTTAAATTCTTTTTTATTACCGGGTTTTAATTCCTGTGCAAGATCGGCGGGGATTTCAATATAGGTCCAGCCGGTTTTTTCTCCCTTGCTTTCAAATTTTTTTATAGAGGTTGTAAACGTAATCATAAAAGAATGTCTCTGCAAACTTAAGTATCTGCTTTTATTCAATCAACACTCTTTGTTTTGTCTTAAAATAAAATTTTACATTTAACCCGTGGCTACACTCATCACCAATATTACACTGCTTGCAGGCATAAGTGAAAAAAACGAATTGCTGCGTGGTAATTCACTTTCGCAATTGAACACAATTGAAAATGCGTATATACATATTGAAGAAGGAAACATAGCTGGTTATGGATCAATGTCTCAAATCCAAAATGTCAAATCTTCAATTGAAAACATCATTGATGCTTCAGGACAAACTATTTTACCAACCTGGTGCGACAGTCACACCCATTTAGTTTTTGCAGCAAGCAGAGAAGAAGAGTTTGTAGATAAACTCAAAGGATTAACCTATGCCGAAATTGCTGCAAAAGGCGGTGGTATTTTAAACTCAGCAGCAAAACTAAATGCGTTAACAGAAGAAGAACTCTATCAACTTGCATTTACCCGATTGCAGGAGCTAATGCAACTCGGGACAGGTGCCATTGAAATTAAAAGTGGATATGGTTTAACTGCAGAAGGCGAATTAAGAATGCTGCGTGTTATTAAGCGGTTAAAAGAAATTGCGCCTATTCCTGTGAAAGCAACTTTTCTTGGCGCTCATACTTATCCGATTGCATTTAAAGAAAACCATGAGGCATATATTCATAGTATCATCAATGAAATGTTGCCAGCCATTGCAAAAGAAAATCTGGCTGATTATATTGATGTGTTTTGCGAAACAGGATTTTTTTCTGTTGCCGAAATGGAATTGATTTGTAAAGCTGGCATCAGCTATGGATTAAAACCAAAGCTGCATGTAAATCAGCTCAACTCTATTGGTGGTATAGAAGCAGGAATAAAATTAAATGCAGTTTCACTCGATCATTTGGAAACGGTGACAGAAGAAGATATTCTTAGGCTTTCACAATCTGCAACCATCGGAACACTCTTGCCTGGTGCAGCTTATTTTCTCCGTATGCCTTTTCAGCCGGCAAGAAAATTAATTGATGCCGGTTGTGCCATTGCATTGGCCAGTGATTATAATCCCGGTTCATCGCCCAGTGGCAATATGAATACGGTAGTAAGTATGAGCTGCATCCAAATGAAATTGTTACCTGAAGAAGCCATTAATGCCGCTACTATTAATGGAGCTTTTGCTATGGAGCTGCAAAACGAAGTGGGCAGCATTACCATTGGAAAAAGAGCCAATCTCATTTTTACCAAACGCATTCCGTCTTTGGCTTATCTGCCTTACGCATTTGGTACAAACAATATTGATAAGGTGATGATCAATGGAGCAATCATTTAATTCTTATATTCGGATATGCAACGATTCCGCTTTTACACCAAAGACGATGTGCTTACACTCACAAAAATCCGCCGCTTTGAAACCAAGCTGGGCGAACGTGTACAGGTAATTACCAATAAAGATCAATTAGAGCAATCGCTGCTGCAATCAAAGGCGAAGTATGTACTATTTGGTGTGCCGGAAGATATTGGTGTGCGTGCAAACTATGGAATGGGCGGAACTGATACTGCATGGTTTCCTTTTCTCAATTCATTTTTAAATGTACAGAGCAATGATTTTTTTGAGGGAAGTGAAATTCTTTTGCTCGGTCATTTTGATTTTACTAATGCAGAATCTTTAATAGAAGCCAATGCACACAGTTATGAAGAAAAAGTGGAAGCTTACCGTCATGCAGTACACATGATTGATGAAGAAGTGGAAGAGCTTGCAAAAATCATTTCAAGTACTTCTAAAATTCCAATTGTAATTGGTGGCGGTCATAACAATGCCTATCCGCTTATAAAAGGTACAGCAAAAGGTTTGTACAAAGCCGGACTTATAAACTTAGCACAGATCAATTGTATCAATTTAGATGCACATACAGATTACCGACCAATGGAAGGAAGACATAGCGGCAATGCATTTCGCTATGCAGAAGAAGATGGATACCTGCAAAAATATTGTGCCATTGGCGTACATGAAAATTATATACCGCAGAATGTGTGGATGGATATTGTAAACAACCCGTTTATTGATTTAATTACGTATGAAGATATTTTTCTGCACGAAAAAAAGAATTTTATACAAAGCGTGGCACATGCTACCGGTTTTACAGATGACACGTACACAGGTATTGAACTTGATCTTGATTGTATAGAACATACACTCAGCAGTGCTGTTTCTCCCACGGGTATTACCAGTTTACATGCAAGGCAATATTTAAACTTTGCTGCCGTAGATACCAAAACTGCCTATGTGCATATTTGCGAGGGCGCCAGTTTTTTACTGGATGGAAGAAAGAGCGATACCGTGGGTAAACTCATTAGCTATTTGGTGAGTGATTTTGTAAAGGCGAAGAGTGGGTGAGGTTTTATTTAGCCCACACAGCCCAAGGAATTACAAATGGCAAAAACAAAACCCATATCAAAAAGAAAATAGCCATTGCTGATGGATAGGGTTGATTGTTTTTAATAGCAGGAACCACAACAAATAAAAGCCATAAGAATTTGTAAATAAATTGCAGTAACAACACAGGTGAAAAAGTGATAGGACGCCAAATACCCAGCGCAGATAATACAGCAATTGCGAGCCATAAGCAACCTACCAGTTTTATTACTTCTGTAGGTTGATAAGTATTTGAAAAAATGGTGGCCGAAGAATGTTTTGGGTTGTATAAGGAGCTGATACCAATCCATCCTGCAACAATGATATTAGCGGTATAAACCAATTGAATGGCTGTCATATTTTTTCTGCAATCTGTTTAATTTCAGTTAGTACCTGCGGCAACATTGCTTTGTAATTTTTACCTAATTTTTTACCAAATGTTTTTTTGAGTAGCCCTGTAAATTGAACATCATGTGTAAAATAAGTTCTTCCTTCTTTTACTTCCAGTGTTCTCTTAATGATGAGGAATCCGAATGGAATTTTGGTTTTGAACGTGTAGGATTGGTTGGGAATCAATTCGCTGATTACAAATTTTGATTTTAGCCCTTTTTCCGGTATTAATTTACCTTTTGCTCCTTTTATAAATTCGCCGTAAAGAACTGCATCCTTTAACCCTTTGTCCCATTGCTTCCAGTTGGCAACATCAGTCCATACATTCCATATTTTTTTACTGTTTGCAAGCGTACTGTCTGTATGGCTGAAATGAAAATTGGTTTGCTGGGCTAAACTGGTCATAGTAGATAGAATTGAGATCAATAGAAATAATTGCTTCATCTTTATTTGTTTTCTAAAGCAAAATTCTACTTCTCTCTTTAGCAATCACTTCACCTATGTTAAGTTCCCGTTTTGCTTTGTAATTTATTTCTGATCCTGCTTAGTGATTGTGGTGCAATACCCAGATAAGTGGCCAGATACTTCAAGGGTACCCTTTGTAAAAGCGCAGGATTATTTTTAAGCAACTGTTCATAACGGGTTTCTGCAGTTTCAGTTTGCATTACCTCTAAAAGATCTTCTGTATAAGATTGTACCTGCTGAATCAGTTTGCGGATAAAGGTGTTCCATGATTTTAGTTCGAGCAGTTCATTGGCCTGTTTCAATGTTGTTTGCCAAATTATGGATGGCTCAATGGCCTGAATATTTTCTTTAGCAGGTTGTTCTGAGGTAAAACCTACCTGCGATGTAAAACAGTAAGGTGCTTCGGTAAAAAATTTGGTAATGTCTTTGCCTTCTTTAGTAATGAAATAGCGCAGCAAACCTTTCTCAATAAAATATAGATGCCTGCAGATTTTACCTTCCGTTAAAATCATTGCATCTTTTTCAAAATCTTTTTGCTCAAAGCAGAGAGCAATTCGTTTCCAATCTGCTTCAGAAACTGAAGTATACCTTTCTATGAATTGTTTTAGTGAATCCATATTCTATTAACAGGAAAAGCGATAAAATGTTTTTACTCTTATGGGCAGCATTTATTTTTTTATGCTTGCATACACAAAAGGAAAGGCAATTGTCCCTACAGAACACTATGCGTCAGAGGGCGAATTCTTATTGTTGAAATAGCAGATGGTTGTAGTTACTTTCAGCCCCAATTGCACAAAACCTGAGGTATGTAATTTTTTATTGGATTTCAAACGGAAGTGTCTGTCGTACTTTACTAAAATAAGTCATAAGTACTGTAAGTAAATCTTCATCTTTTTCCATTTTTTCAAATGAATATTTCCTTACACTTTCTAAAAAGACCTTAGGCTCATTTAAAGTTGACTTTGATTTTGTTCGCCTTCCTTTATATATTTTACAAAATTGTCAACAAATTTGTTTCTTATTTTATCTTTTACATAATAGTTCTCAAAAATGGCTTCAAAACAAAATGCTTCAAGTAAAGTATAATCCTTACTCCATTTTGCTTCTGTCACACCATTTAGGGCAATACAAATATGTGAACTAATTGTAGAGTCAGGTTTTATGCCATCACAGTAAAAGAATTTTGAAGCAACAGTCATTAGCTCAGCCTTGCTAAATTTGGATTTCTTAACAACATTAGAAGTCAGCGCTTTATTAAAATCAGTAAAGTATGAAACAAAATTTGAGTCATTAGAAATGCTGTCAATGTATAGTATGTTTATTTTGTTAGTGTCAGGGTATAGTTTGTCATAAATCCCTTGGAACTGCGTTTTGTTTTGAAGTAGGTAATCAAAACGCCTGTGATATTTATTGATTAATTTACCCTCTTTACCAGATAATTTGTCTTTTATTTTTGGTGAAACTCCAATATATTTTTCATTGTCTTCTTCATATTGTTCAACTTTCAGCTCTATATATTTTGATAATGGGATTTGTCCAAACAGATTAAAGCTTAAAGCTGTCAATAGCAAAAGAAAAAACAAGGTTTCATATAGTGAGTTTTTTTAAAATTACGAACAAGGAACAGGCTTTGTACAGACAGTGAATTGTTGTTTACTTTGCTGTACCGTTGTAGGGTATATATCCTTGCCATTTCCAGGGAATGCAGGTCTTGCCAATTAATGTTTCGATGAGTTCTTGAAATATTGTTTCTCCATTTTCGCTATTGATTAAAATGATAATAGAAATACCTTTGTCAATAAAATTAATATTGTAATTCCTCCATGCACCGCCATTACCTTCTTTAAAAAAAGCTTTGCCATTTGGACAATCTAAAAGCCCCCATCCCAAGCCGTATGATAAATGAATAGCGTCATTTTCGGTTGTTGTTTCAGATGTTAGGGGCGGAAATTGAGTTATTGAATGGATATTGATCTGAGGGCTTATCATTTCATTAAACAACTTATTTGTTAATCCCTTAGCCTTCATTATGTGTTCAATGAATTTAGAATAGTCTGCAATGGTTGTTACTAATGAACCACCAGCTACAGCTTCTGTGCGTTTTTTCTTTTTATCAATAGCGCCGTTATTCATGTGTCCTACAGCTACATTATCATCACCAAAAGAATTGTGCCACACATAACCAGTCCTTGTCATACCGAGTGGATTAAAGATTTTCTCAACTGCCAACTCATCAATCCGTTTTTTGGTGATCTCTTCTTCAACTAATTGCAATAACTTAAACGCTTCACCTGAATAAGCATATTTTGTACCTGGTTCAAAATATATTTTCATAACTCCAAGACTGTCTTCAACTCCAGTTGTTGGATGAAACCATCTTAGGTTAGGCAATCCTGTTGTATGGCTTAAACACATTCTCGCAGTAATTAATTTCCAGCGGTCATCAGTTTTCAGGTCAGAAAAATATTCATACTCTGCAATGGGTTTACTTAAATATTGGTAGAGTGGTTTGTCTAAATCCAATACTTTTTCTTGTACTAATTTCATTGTCAGATAGCCAAAAACAGCTTTGCTAAAAGAGGCGCCATACATAATTGAGGCTGTATCCAGCAATTCATTTTTAGGTTTGTTTTTATATCCATAGGATTTTATAAAAATTGTTTTCTTGTTATTGAGAACAGCCAGGCCCAGCCCTTGAACATTTGCTGTATCCATTAAACGTTTAACAGTTTTGTCAATTTGTTCCTCTGATATTTTACTTCCGTCAAGTCTTATAACCTGCTTGTTTTGGGCATAAATAAATGTACAGGTACATAATAAAACGGGCAACAACTTAAATGTTTTTTTCATATGTAAGTTTTAAAAAATGAATGCTTAATGGATAAAAAGGTTGCTTATTATTTATAACACGAATGCCTGAATAAACAGGGAAAAAGATGATATGTAGAATTGTAATAACCGGGAATAGAAACACAAGAAAAGCAAGCTGTTCGATTGTAAAATATAAAACGAGTGCCACAAACAGGTAGATCAACCAGCTAATTTGAAAATTAATCACTTTTTGTGCATGATTATTCCAAGTATCGCTTGTTTGCTTTTTATAGAGCCATAAAAAGAGAGGTGCAATAATATTACCCAAAGGAATTACACATCCTGCCAAAGCAGAAAAATGCAGCAAGCTTAATTGACGTGGAGACTTTTCTTCCGTTAAGCTAACTGCAGTTGGATTCGTTAAGTCTTCAATCTTCACACCCAAAGAATTTGCAAGGCAGCTAAGTGTATAGGGCTGTGGCTTTACTTCATTTTTCTCAATGCGTTGCAAGGTTCTAATGTTTATACCCGCTTTTTCAGCCAGTTTATCTTGACTGAGTCCCTGTAGTTTCCTTTGCGTTATCAATTTTTCTGATGAAAATTTCAAGTCCATGCTTTTGTAAATTTACAATTATGATAATTCATATTTACGGGCATTTTAACGACATTCTTACGACATTTCTTTGCATTTTTGAATAAATCAATGATTCGCAGATATTCTTGGATATGAATGACCCTTCTAAATTTATTAATATCAATTTTATAGTACTGGTCTTCAAAATTTCCAAGCTTTAAAGAATTATGCACCCTGTTTATTACAGGATAAATAGTTGGAAAAATAGTTAGAAACTCTTTGCATAAAATTGCTAAGTCTGGAGACTTCTCAGAGCTATTATTTGGTGAGTGATTTTGTAAAGGCGAAGAGTGGGTGAGGGATTTTGATATTGGCGGGTACCCCAACAACAGAAAACTTTTATAACGTTTTATAATGGGAGTAATAGTGTTTTGTTTCGTGTGCCACGAACCAAGGCGAAGAAACTCGTTGCATAAAATTGCGAAGTCTGGAGACTTCTCAGAGCTATTATTTGGTGAGCGATTTTGTAAAGGCAAAGAATGAGTGAGGGGTTTTTGATATTGGCGGGTACCCCAACAACAGAAAACTTTTATAACGTTTTATAATGGGAGTAGTAGTGTTTTGTTTCGTGTGCCACGAACCAAGGCGAAGGACTACTCTGTTGGTCGGTCTCGCTAAAATGGCAGGGTGTGTCCCGTGTATGGCAAAGCAAGCTATTTTGCTAATTCTGAATTCCGATAATTTAGACTATTTTAGTACGTATCCCCAACATCAATTAATTAAGCACTTTAAGATAGAGATCATTTCCAGATTGCGTTACCATTTTTGTATTATCATCTGACAATACAAAAGATTGAAATGGCAAAGCACCTCCGAGCTGGAAAGGGAGATCTGCAATTATTTTTTCCTTATTGGTAGCTATGTCATACAAAAAAATCTTCCATGAATTTCCATTTAAAATACCCCCGCTGTAATAAAGCTTTGTGCCATCTGCTGAAACCCGTAAGTCATTCAATGTAATAATATCTGTGTGATATTGCTGGATTATCTGACCTGTATTAAATTTTTTAATTGTGATATTACCGAGTATATCAAATTCAAAAGATTGCAACACTCCTTTATAGAAAAATAGCCCGAAAGAAGATGTACTATTCAGGTCAGATGAGTCAATAATAGTTCTGCTGGTATTATCAAACATATACATTCGCCTTTCCAGTTGGCTGGATAAAATTGCTATGGAACCATCAGTTGAAAAAAACTTGAACTGTTTGTTTTTTAGATATGTTATTTGTTGTGTCTGCTTGTCTAAATGGTAAAATGTTGCTGGCACGAAAGGCCCTGGTATTGGCCAACAATAACCATTACAAGGAGTACTAGGTATTGTAACCGGAGACAGGGAATAAAAAATATTATTATTTGCTATATTTATCAATGTGCTCTGGTTATAAGGAACTGCAATTATTTTTTCTGTACTGTTGCTACTGAAATTATATACATAATATCCATGTTGAGTATTAATGTTTCCTATAAAAATTATCCCGCTGTTTTCGTTCGTTTTGCCAGTAACCAGTCCACCGGAATTTTCAACTACTTCAACCTTTTTGGCAGGAATATCTATCCGAAGAATTCCCCTTGATGCTGTAATGAAAAGCTCATCTGAATTTCTGCCCCAAACCGGTAAGGACCTACTATATCCATTCTCACCGAGATAAATTAGTTTGCCCAGTTGAGCGCTCATCGGGCCATCTTGCAACAGTGGTTGAACAGTTGTAGTCGTAGAATAATTTTTTTTGCAGGCTACCAGAGTAAATAAAATGCAGACTGATAAAACAATTTTCATTTCCATAAAACAAATTTTATGTCCCCATCGAGTGCAGAAACAGTCTTTCGCACATTTTAGTGATAATTTCTCGCATAGCAGTCATTAGTTTGCAGCTAATCACAAATTATGTACTATTCCGAACAATTCCAAATTTTACAGTTCATTGAATTTCAAAATCTGCTAACACCTCTCTTTGTATTAGTGATTTTCAAAAGACGACAAATCATTTAGCCATTTTACCTAAGATAAATTCCAGGCTAAAGAAAAGATGTAGTGCCAAGCTATACTTTCCATATTCTTTATTGTATACAAAAAAATACCCCCGCATAGAAATGCAGGGGCAATGATAAATGGTCTGATTAGACTTTTTAATGTCGATTTCTTAAAGGAAATAGTTGCAAAGCATTACTGCTTTGTAAAATTCACTTCCATATTTAATTCTGTTTTTCCGTTTAGGAAAGAACGGTATTTATCTAAAGTTTCTTTGGTTTGTAATTGATCGTTAATAAGGAGGCTGTCGTTTTTTAAACTCACTTTAAAACTGCGGTTACTTATCAACCCATCTTTTTGCAACGCTTCTAAAAAAGGATTTTCCATTTTCACTTCTTTCTCACCCTCAGCATTTGTTTTCTGTTCTATTTTAACTTCAATGGTTTCTTTATGGCCACCAGTGCCATGCACCTGTGCAAGAGTAGGAGCAATTACCAATGAAACAATACTCATTAACTTAATTAAGATATTCATTGATGGGCCTGAGGTATCTTTAAACGGATCACCTACTGTATCACCAGTTACAGATGCTTTATGCGGCTCTGATTTTTTGTAAAACATTTCTCCATTTATTTCCACTCCTTTTTCAAAACTCTTCTTTGCATTATCCCAAGCACCACCAGCATTGTTCTGAAACATTCCCATTAACACACCACTTACAGTAGCACCAGCTAAAAATCCACCCAATGCTTCAGGACCAAATGCAAAACCAATAATTAATGGAGAAGCAATTGTAATAGCACCGGGCAACATCATTTTCTTAATAGATGCTTCGGTACTGATAGCAACACATTTATCATATTCAGGTTTGCCTGTGCCTTCCATAATACCGGGAATGGTGCGGAACTGACGGCGAACTTCTTCTACCATCGCCATGGCTGCTTCACCCACTGCTCTTATAGCAAGTGATGAAAAGATAAATGGAATCATTGCACCTACAAACAAACAAGCCAATACATCAGCTTTATAAATATCAATACCACTAATACCGGCAACACCCACAAACGCAGCAAACAATGCCAGCGCTGTTAAAGCAGCAGATGCAATGGCAAAACCTTTACCTGTTGCAGCAGTAGTATTACCAACAGCATCAAGCACATCAGTTTTTTCACGAACCTCTTTTGGCAGTTCACTCATTTCTGCTATACCACCTGCATTATCAGCAATTGGTCCGAAGGCATCAATAGCCAGTTGCATTGCAGTTGTTGCCATCATACCGGCAGCAGCAATAGCCACACCATACAAACCTGCACATAAGAATGAACCATAAATACCGGCAGCTAACACAAGAATGGGTAAGAAGGTACTTTCCATACCAACCGCCAAACCACCAATTACGTTGGTTGCATGACCGGTAGAAGATTGACGGATGATACTCAGCACAGGACGTTTGCCCATAGCTGTATAATATTCTGTAATGATGCTCATTAATGCACCCACTATTAAACCAACTGCTATAGCACCAAGTACTCCCCATTTGGTAAACTCAGCACCACGAAGGCTCATAGTTTCAGGAAGAATATAATAGACCAATCCAATAGAAGCAATTGCAGTGAGAACGATAGATCCCCAATTGCCCATGTTCAATGCTTTTTGTACCGCATCGGTACTGATGCCTGCATTATCACTAATGCGAACCAGCCATGTACCCATAATAGAAAATAAAATACCTGTACCTGCAATCATCATTGGTAATAAAATGGGAGCCATGCCGCCAAATGCATCTACAGAAATTGTTTCCTGTCCCAGCACCATTGTAGCCAAAACAGTTGCCACATAAGATCCAAACAAATCGGCACCCATACCTGCTACGTCGCCTACATTATCTCCTACATTATCTGCAATGGTTGCCGGGTTGCGGGGATCATCTTCAGGTATACCAGCTTCTACTTTTCCTACAAGATCAGCACCCACATCAGCAGCTTTTGTATAAATACCTCCACCTACACGGGCAAACAATGCTATACTTTCGGCACCTAATGAAAAACCGGTAAGTACTTCAATGGTACGGAGCATTTCATCGCCATTTACATTGGCACCTGCCGGAACAAAAATGGCTTTTAGTATAATAAACAATCCACCTAGGCCAAGCACTGCAAGTCCGGCAACGCCGAGACCCATTACAGAACCTCCCGTGAAGGAAACATTCAATGCTTTACTTAAACTTGTACGGGCAGCCTGTGCAGTACGTACATTACTTTTGGTAGCGATCTTCATACCAATATAACCGGCAGTTGCACTGAATACAGCACCAATGATAAAAGCAAGGGCAATACTCCAGTGACTGTTTTCATTGGCCATGCTCATTACTCCTAAAAGAATGGCAACAATTACCACAAAGTAGCCGAGTACTTTCCACTCAGCTTTTAAGAATGCCATAGCGCCTTCAGCAATGTAATTGCTGATTTCTTTCATGCGGTCGTTACCAGCATCCTGTTTAGATACCCAGTTAAATTTTACAAAAGTGTAGATAAGACCAATTACGGCCATGAGGGGAACGAGATAAATCAGATTCTCATTAAGCATAAACTAAAAATTTTATTAATTTTTAAGGTGGGCAAAGATAGGGGAATGAGGATAAAAATGTGGCGGCTGTGAAGTGGTGGGGAAAAGAAGAAAAAACGGGTGGGTAGTGGCAAAGATTAATATATAAAAAAAGGCCTGTTGCAAAACAGACCTTGCAAAAACCAAGAGAACCGAACTATTTTTTACCAATGGCAAAACGAATGGAAACGGCAACGGTAGAAGCCCTGAAGTTTACTCCTTCAATTAAATTTAATTCAGGCTTCCAATCTACAGAAAGATTCACAGGAACTTCTGTAAACTGATAATCCAAACCTGCAATACCCATCACCCCAAAATTATCAAAACCCTGAAACCCAACATAGGCACCGGCGCCATAATACCATTGCAAATGTTCAACTGAAGCAATGGGATTAAAAATTTCATACAAAGCACCAAGGGAAATGGCATCGTTACGCAAGTTCACAATACCTTCTACTGCTTTGTTTGTATTAAACAGATAACGGTAACTAAATCCACTTGAGATTGCCTGTTCACTGCTTCCTAAACGCACACCGATTTGATGTTTGTATTGTGCGTTTGAATGCAAATGAAAAATAAGGATAATGAAAATGAAAACGAAGCTGATTTTTAGGTTCATAATTTCAGTATTGCAAAGCAATGTTCTAAAATGATGCCAGTGGTTTTTTCTGGGGTTCTTTTATGAAATATTTAAACCATGCATAAGAAAGTACCATTGCAATGAGTGACGCAATGATAACGGCCACTTTGCTAATATCCTGTGTGAAAGAATCCTTAAAAGCAAGCATTGAAATAAAAATACTCATGGTAAAACCAATGGCGGCCAGTAAACCCAAACCAATCATGTGTTTCCATTCAGTACCTTTTGCCAGGCTTCCCAGTTTCAGTTTTACGAGCAGATAAGAAAAGAAAACAATACCTACCGGCTTGCCCGCTAATAATCCAAACAAAATACCCAGGCTTAGTTTATTGGTAATGTGCTGAGTAAAATTTGCCGGAATATGAATGGCAGTATTAGCCAAAGCAAAAATGGGGATGATTAAAAAATTTACATAGTGGTGCAGTGCATGTTCCAGTTTGCTTAGCTGATTCAATGGAATTGTAAATGCAAATAAAACTCCGGCAATGGTAGCATGTACACCTGAATTAAAAAAGCAAAACCAAAGCAGTAAGCCCAGCAGAAAATTCCAAAACCCAAACGGCAGTCTGAAATAATTCCAGACAAGCAAAACTAAAAAAACACCAGCGCCACTCAGCAGAAAAATCAAATTGATCGTTTCAGTATAAAAAACTGCAATGGCTACAATAGCTCCCAAATCATCAATAATAGCTAAGGCCATTAAAAATAATTTTAAAGATACAGGTACCCGTTTGCCAAGTAAAGATGCAACACCCAGAGAAAAAGCAATATCAGTTGCCATAGGTATTCCCCATCCTTTTTGATAGGCAGTACCGGCATTAAAGAAAATAAAAATCACGGCAGGTACAAGCATTCCACCAAAAGCGGCTATAACTGGAACGATTGATTTTTTAAAAGATGATAGTTCGCCAATGGTTAACTCCCGTTTTATTTCCATACCCACCAGAAAAAAGAAAACAGCCATCAATGCATCATTGATCCAATGCAGCAAACTGTGCGGAAGATAATGGGAGATGAATATTTCTGCATTCCAAAAGTGAATATAACTGCTGCTCCATGTTGAATTGCTTAGTAAAAGTGAAACGGCTGTGCAAATGATGAGCGCTATACCCACCGCACGGCTATCATGTATAAACTCAAGCAATGGTGAAATAAAATTTCTTTTTAAAAATGCAATGGGCATGGTGTGAAGATAAAGAGAAAGGTGAGTGTGTTCTTCCTTTATAAAAACAATTCCAGCTTACTCTTGGGCCTCTTTTTTTCATGCCATTGAAAGCCGGGTAGCTTTTTTTGATCCTGTGGTAATTGACGGATAGGATAGGTTGTGCCTTTTACTGAGCTGGTGAATTTTACTTTCTTTGGTTCTTTGTTTGCAAAAAACATATCAATCATATCTGCGCTTGTTCGGTTCATACCCACAAAAGCACTGTCACTATCCTGTGCATAATAAATACTTTCTGCTGTTCCTTTGGCTTTTACAAAATCCAATTGCCCATCAATAAAATATCCGTTGATGGTTCTTCCTTTCAGTTGATTGTACAATTCATTTTTATCATTGATGCTCTGAATCATCAAAGCGTTTTCATATACGTACAGTCTTGATGGCTTTTTATTCTTGGTATAAACAAAAATGGTATCGCCTGTAATCTGGCTTCCCTTGCTCCATGCAATGGGTTCTTTGTAAAGTTGAAAAATACTGTCAACTCCTGAGTAAAACATACTGTCTGCCACAGCCTGAAGCGAGTCATTAAAAATTCGCACATTCCTGAATGCAGTAATAAAACGCATGGTATCTGTTTCAGCTTTCGGTCTTTTTTTAACCGGTTCTGTTTTGTTGGTAGTGCTTGAATCTTTTACTACAGGTCGTATACTGTCTTTTATTTGAGGAGCAAATGTTTTTTTGTTTTTTGGTTGCGACACGGGTTGTTCAATAACTGCAACACTGTCTTTTGTTTCAGCTTTTTGCACAACAGTGCTTGTTACAACTATGGTGTCAGCAATTTTAGCCGCAACAGTTGAATCTGTATTTAATAAAGAATCAACTTTAATAATCTTTATTCCTTTTACGGTATCAAATTCGTTGATGTATCCGCTTTTAATCCGTTCCAGATCTTTCATTAAACCTGAGTAGATGGTGTCGGCAGCTATATAAACGGAATCTTTCTCCTGTACCACAACCATCACCGGTTTTTCTGTAGCCAGAAAATTCTTTTTTGTTTTATTAAAGAAAACCCGGTTACTAAAAAGCAAGAGTCCCTGTGCTGTGTCTTTATATTGCACATTTCCTTTGGCTTCGCCATATCCCGTTTTATCATCTATGGCCATATCATCGGCAATAATGGTTGATGTACTGTCTCTGATAATAGACCGGCCTCCAAATTTTGCTTTTTTCAATTTTAAATCGTAGTAACCACTCCGTACATTGGAAATGGTATTGCCGGTTTTTATTGTGGTAGGTGCAATAAATGTAGCCACTTCATTGCTGGTATTGTACAATAGAGAATCACTTGCCAATGCAATTTCAGGATCACTCATTTTTACGTCGCCTATAAAATAAATATCTTTTATATCTGCATAATAAAAACCCTGCTTGCTGGTAAGCGTAGTTTGTTTGCTTTCAATACGGCCACCATTTCTATAAGTACCAATTTTTCCGTTCATATCATAATCCATCTCATCAGTAAACAAAATACTGTTACCATCAGTAAGTTTTACTTTGTTTTTAAAGAAGGCTATTTTCTTTGAACCTTCATAGCGCATGTATTGCGAATAAATGTTGATAGAGTCAGCATCATTGATATGTACATTGCCAAAGGCTTCCATAAAGTTATTCTGCTCGTTAAAAATTACACTGTCAGCATCAAACAATGTGGCACCCTGTTTAATTTTTACACGCCCCACTAAAATTTGCAATTGCGTGGCAGAGTCAATTGTTTTGAATAAAAATACATCTGCATTTAATATTTGCACCAGCCGAACCGTATCGCTTGTTTGCGATGGGCGGGGAGGTAGTGTTTTTTGTGCAAACACAGAGCCGAAACAGAATAGTAAACTGCACAGGAAAACAATGCGTGGCACTATGGTTATTTATTTTTGATTGTTAATACTGTCTGCAAGTGGTGCGTTAAGTGGAGTACTCTTATCTTTTTTTCCAAATACTGAAATGCTTACATAGCGTTTGGGATGCATTTTCAAATCATCGAGCAATATGTTCATGCTGCGTATTGTGTTTTGCAAATTGTTATACAGCTTCGGGTCGTTTATAAGCATTCCCAAAGAACCATTGCCATTGTTTGCTTTTTGTAAAATAGTTTGCAGTTGTGTGATGGTGGTGTTTAAATTAGCAACTGTTTCATTTAGCTGAAGCTCAGAAAGTTTTTGTGATGTATTTTTAAAATTGGTGATGGCAGTATTTAAGTTGTCATTATTCTTATTGAGGTTATTGGTAAATGTTTCAGCATTGGTAAGTGTGTGAGCCAATGCGCCATCCTTGCTGTTAAGCATTATGCTTAAATTAGAAGAAGATGTTTTTAAATTAGCAATTACTGATTTTAAATTTGCTTTTGTATTGTCATCAAACACACTGTTTAAATTTCCCAATACTAATTTTAAGGAATCAATTGCCTGTTTTACATTTACAAGCACAGGATCCACACTGTTCATAAACTTGGTTAGCATATCTGGTGTATAGCTGCTTTTCAAAGTGTCGCCTTTTTTTAAATAGTTTTTTGCATCACCCGGTGTTATATTAAGAAGTGTTCCACCAGTTAATACATTGGTGATTACCGCATTTGAGTTGATAGGAATATTTACTTTTTCAGTTAAGTTAATGGCTACTACTACTTCGCTGATGTTTGCATCAAGGTTTTCAATGGCGTACACATTTCCAATTTTATAGCCCTTTACTTTTACGGGACTTGAAATTTCAAGCGAACCCACATCAGGAAAACGGGCATAAATCACATCCGATCTGCGAATCAGGTTTTTACCTTTTAAAAAATTATATCCCAGTACCAATAAAACAACAGCAATTACCGTAAGGGCGCCAACTTTAAATTCGTTTGAAAGATTCATGTAAATAAGAATTAGTTAGAAAAGCAGTTGTAATATGCTTCGTCGGGTTCAAAAATAGGAAATGTTTTTCCGTTGCAATGAAACGAACCTAAAACAGACGTTAATTCATGCATTGCATGGTTTATTTTTTCTTTCCCTCAATTGGTTGCGTTATGGGAGTTTTTTCTACAATTTCTTTATAACGCTTTATTGCTTTGGTAATGCCTTCTGCCATTTGTTGCTGTCCTTCGGCACTCATTAAAAAATCTTCCTCAGATTTGTTTGATAAAAAGCCAAGCTCAATTAATATACTTGGCATAGCCGTAGCCTGTAAAACCCAAATACCTTTTTGCCGTTGTTTTACACCTCTGCTAAACCTGCCCAGTACTGTAAACTCTTCTTCTACAAAGCTGGCAAGTTTTACACTGTTAGAAAAGAACTGCTTTGTCCACAGAGCAACTCTTTGTTTGGTAATAGGGTCGTTGATATTAGGAGTAAAAGTGCTATCATCTTTTTCATTTTCATACACTTCGCCATTTTCCATAAGTATATCCTCTTTATCATCCGTTTTATTTACACCAAACACAAAAGTTTCTGTACCATGTGCAGGGTTTGGGTGATAATAGGTTTTGTAAATACCAACCTGCCTTGTTTTCTTTATTCTTTTTTTCTTTTTCCCTTTTCCTGTGTAAGTATAATAGGTCTCTGTTTTTGTTCCTTCTCTTCTCACTTCTCTTAGTTTGGGAGCAGAATTACAATGAATGGAAACAAACAAACTTCCTTTATTGGCATTTGCAAAATTTGCTCTTTCCCGTAAGCCAACAAAGTAAGGAGTAGGTCTGGATTCAATAATTTTCACATCGGGCATTTCGTTTTTCAATTTTTCTACCAGCTTTTTTGAAACTTCATAAGAAACTTCATCCTCTGTAATTTCGGCACCCACCGTTCCATCTCTTGCAGTAAGTGAACCCTTAAACCCATGCCCGGCATCCACTACAATTGTATTTATTTTTGCAATCCGGATATTGTGTTCATTTTTATTTGTAAAAGCCAGCACCGCCATAGTTATACAAAACAAACAGGCTGTAGAAAATATCCATTGATTCTTCATTAAAATAACATTTGGGTTAGAAATCATCAAACAACATTCACAGTTCTTTAATGCAAATGTGGCTATTTTTGCCGCACCTCAATTATGAACCTCGCTTACAAAGTTAATTATAAATACCTTTTACTTACTGCACTGGCAGTTATTGTACTGTATAGTTTAACGGTTGAGGGCAAACAAGCATTACGTTACGCAGAAAATTTTGGTGTTCTTTTAACAGATTTGAAAATAGATACGCCGCTTAGTAAGACTGCAAACAAAAAAATGCCTGTAAGAATTACCCAAACAGTAGCTGTTAAAGATACCGTGCCCGTTAAAAAAGATTCAATATCAGTTGTTGATTCAAGTATGGCAACTGATTCTGTGATTCAAAAAATTGATACATTTAATTTAAAAGTTTCAAAGGATTCAATTGATGCTCCTGTAGATTTTACAGCAGAAGATTCAATGGTGATTGATATACCCGGAGACAAAGTATATCTCTATAACAAGGCTCAAATAAAATTTAAAGACATCAGTTTAGATGCATCAGTAGTAGAATTAAATCAACCCACACAAATACTTACTGCTTACTTTACAAAAGACAGCCTTGGTAACAGAATAGGAATACCGGCCTTTAAACAGGGTGAAAGTGCATTAACTGCCGATACCATCCGATATAATTTTAAAACACAAAAGGGCAGAACGGTAGGAACTTACACCCAGCAGGATGAAATGTTTGTGTACATGGAAAAATCAAAACGAATTTCACCAACTGTCTTTTTTGGTGAAAGGGCAAGGTTCACTTCCTGTAATTATGATACCCCGCATTTTGCATTTCGTACCAATAAAATAAAATTCATAACAGGAAAAGTTGCAGTAACCGGTTTGGTTCGTCCGGAGTTTGAAGGAGTACCTATTCCAATTGGTTTACCATTTGGATTATTTCCGCTGAAGCAGGGCAGAAGAACCGGTTTATTACCACCGCAGCCCGTAGCCAATGAGCAGCTTGGTTTTGGATTGGAAGGAATCGGTTATTATAAAACCTTTGGTGATATTTGGGACGCATCCATACGTGCCAATATCTATTCTTACGGTTCTTATAATTTATTTTTACAGCCATCGTATAGAAAACGATACCGCTACAGCGGATCGTTCAACCTTACCTATATGAATAATAAGATTGGTGTAAAAGGTGATCCTGATTACCAGCCACCCAGCAGAAATTTCGGACTGCAATGGAGCCACAGTGTAGATGGAAAGGCAAGACCCGGAACGAATTTCAGCGCCAGTGTAAACGTTGCCACTAGTTTGTTTAATAAGTTTTTCCCGAACAATGCACAGCAGAATTTTAATAATCAACTAAGTTCATCTATTGCTTACCAAAGATCATGGGCCGGTAAACCTTATAACCTAACGGTTACAGCTAACCATAATCAAAATGTAGAAACAAGATTGTTTAATGTAAACCTTCCCGATGTTGGTTTTACTGTAAATACCATTTATCCGTTTCAGAAAAAAACATTTGTTGGTACACCCAAGTGGTATGAAAAGCTGGGTATTTCCTACAATGGAAATTTTACCAATCAGTTTTCGTTTTATGACAGTGCATTAACTGTACAGAAATTATTAGATACGTTCGATTGGAGGGCAAGGCACAGCATTCCAATTCAACTTTCATTGCCGCCACTTGGGCCTTTGCAAATTGGCCCGGCCATCAGTTATAGTGAGTCATGGATCAGCCGTGCTTACGGAAGAGAGTGGAACGATGTTACAAAAACAGTTGACACCCGATCTGTAAAAGGATTTTACAGAGAGAGGCAATTAAGCTTTGGAGTAAACTTAAGTACTGCTCTGTTTGGGTCCTTAAATTTTAAACGAAAAACAGGCATACAGGCATTAAGGCATGTAGTTCGCCCAACCGTTGGGTTTAGTTACAGCCCCGACCTCAATAAAAGCCGATGGACACAGGTGCAAAATGATTCTTTAGGAAATAAATTGTGGTTCGATCAGTTTAACGGACAAAGTGCATTTGAAGTACCAAGTGCTACGGGCGGATATATCAGTTTGGGTTTTGATAACAATATTGAAATGAAAACAAGAAGTAAGAAAGACACTACTTCCGAAGGAATAAAAAAAGTAAGGTTGATAGATGGTTTTGGATTTAATACAGGTTACAGTTTGGTATTGGATTCGTTTGCATTAAGCGATTTTAGTTTTTACCTGCGCAGTAATTTATTTGAAAAAATAAGTATTACCGCATCGGCAAACATATCTCCTTATCAGCAAACAGCTACAGGTCAGCGCATATCCAAATATACCTGGCAGGGTGAAAAATTTTCATTAGGAAGATTCACATCTGGGTTTCTTTCAATAAGTACACAATTTAAGAGCAAGCCTAAAGATGAAAAGAAAGAAAAAGAAAAATTAGACTTGCAACGCAACAGAAGTTATGAAAACGATGAGCTGGGGAGAGAGCTATCATCAGTACAAAACAATCCTGATGAGTTTGCAGATTTTAATGTGCCCTGGAGTTTAAACCTGGCGTATTCACTCAGCCTTGCCCGAATAACAAAACTGGATTATTCGGGGTTTACAACGCAATTGAATCAATCAGTTAATTTTAACGGCGATTTTAATTTAACTGAAAAATGGAAGATACAGGCGCAGGGTACTTTTGATATACAAACAAGAAAGCTGCAATACATTACTACGTCTATTGCCCGTGATTTGCATTGTTGGCAACTGGCTATTAATGTTACACCAGTAGGTATTTACAGAACGTTTAGTGTAACCATCAATCCAAAATCGAGTTTGCTTAGAGATTTGCGGATTAACAGAACAAGGTTCTTTTATAATCTACCGCAATAAGATTTATTTCTGCGATTCAATATAATTCCACATCAGTTCAAACACTTTTTCTTTTAAATGCTTTGCCTGTTCTATTTGCAAACCATCAACTGAAACAGGTTCTAAAAAATGCATTTCAATTTTTGATGGCCAAAAAAAGAATTTTTTGTTTTGAGGCAATACCGTTTTTGTATTGAACAGTACAGCAGGTATGATGGACTTCTGTGTTTCTATTGCCAGTCGAAAAGCACCATCTTTAAATTCTTTTAAAGGCTGATTGGTTTTGTTTCTTGTTCCTTCAGGATAAATGCACATGTGCAAGCCCATCTCAAGCACCCGACGCATGTAGGCATAACTTTTCAATCGACTTTCTTCACTCTTTCTATTAACCAATACACTTCCTCTGCGGTAAATTAATCCAAACAATGGAATTTTTGCCATCTCAATTTTTGCAATGGTTTTATTACCGCCCGGTATGCCCGGCGATGTTACCGGCACATCCATTAATGAATTATGATTGCAAACCACTACATAATTTTCACCTTTTTTAAAATGCTCCCTGCCTCTGATTTTTAAACGAACACCTACCAGTGGCAGGTAAACTCCCATCCATATTCTTGACAGATTTATAAAAATAAATGTGCGCCTTGGTTCTTTTACCAATCCTAAAAACCATGCAGGAATGAGAATGATAAGGATCATGGTGCTGATAAACCAGAGGATGGCCCATACTGCAAAAATTCGTCCGAGTATATTTTTAAGTATGTTCATGGCAGTTTCCAATCAATGGGTTCAATTCCCTGTTTCATTAATAATTCATTTGTTTTTGAAAAATGTTTGCATCCAAAAAAACCTTTTTCTGCACTAAAGGGCGATGGGTGTGCAGCTTTTAAAACATGATGTTTTGTTTCATCAATCAACTCTTGTTTTTGTTGTGCAAACTTTCCCCATAACAAAAAAACAATTCCTTTTTTTTCTGAAGATAGTTTGGAAATTACACTGTTGGTAAAATCTTCCCATCCACTTTTTGCATGGCTTGCAGGTTCATTTGCCCGAACGGTTAAAAAAGCATTGAGCAATAACACACCCTGCTTTGCCCATTTGGTAAGATTACCATAGCGGGCAGGCATACCAATGCCAAGATCAGTTTGAATTTCTTTATAAATATTTATTAAAGAGGGTGGGGGATTCACACCATCGGGAACTGAAAAGGAAAGACCATGCGCCTGACCGACTCCGTGATAAGGATCCTGACCGAGGATCACCACTTTTACATTTTCAAATGGTGTTAAATCAAATGCATGAAAGATTTGTGAACCGGGCGGATAAATAATTTTGTTCTGTAGTTTTTCTGTTTTGAGCAAAGTAACTACCTGTTGAAAGTAGTTTTTAGTAAACTCACCTTTCAATACTTTTTTCCAGCCGGGCTCCATCTTAACTTCCATAAAAAATATTTGATTGAAACGTAAAGTAAAAGAAAAAAGCCTTTTTAAAAGGCTTTTATGAATTGATTTTGGAGAATTCATTCTAGAGTTCCTATCAAACTCGCCTTCATTTAACTGTTTATGCTATAGGGTATAGCAAAAACAACTGTATTCGTAAAGTAACCGACAATCGCAAGATTTTTTCCCCTTTTAAAAAAATATGTATAGTATCCGACAGTTAAACCATAGAACAGGGAGTTATTTTACACTCAAAAAAAATGAATCATGAAACAATTTTCAAAAACTCTAATGATCTTAAAAAAAATTAAATTCAAGATAAGTAACATCAAATAAGTTGAGTTTCATTACTGGAAAATGCAATTCATAGATTAAGACAAGCTTTGATCTTTACAGCGCATACCCGTTAATATAATATTAGTGTAATTAAAGGTGGTAAATTTAGCTGGCAGTAAAAGTTTAAGTTAATCGAAAATAAAAAAAGTAAAAATGCAAAATAAAAATACCGCATTACCTCACTCGGATATTTCAAGAGTAGTTAGTAGCAAAACAGTCATCGTAACCGGAGCTTCTGGTAATTTAGGACAGGCAATTATAAAAAAATTTTTAGCAGAAGGATATAATGTGGTGGGTGCAATTGCTCCTAACGATCTTGTTCCTTTTGAACTAGAGGATGCAAAACTGGAAAAAGTGATAGTTGATCTGTTACATGAAGAAGAGTCAGAGAAGTTTGTAAAATCAGTTATTACGAAATACAAAAGCATTGAGGCTGCCGTATTAACCGTTGGAGGTTTTGCCATGGGTAACATTGCCGAAACCAAATCAGCAGATATTCATAAACAATACAAATTGAATTTTGAAACGGCATATAATATTGCCCGCCCTGCATTTATACAAATGATGCAGGCAAATAATGGAAGAATATTTCTGATCGGATCTAGGCCTGGTATTAGTGCCAAAGAAGCAAAGGGCATGATTGCGTATGGGTTGGGGAAATCATTAGTTTTTAGAATGGCAGAATTAATGAATGATGAAGCCAAAGATCATGACGTAGTAACCAGCGTTGTTGTACCAAGTACAATTGATACTCCTCAAAACAGACTAGCAATGCCCGATTCTGATTTTAACAATTGGGTAAAAGCAGAAAATGTTGCTGACGCTATTTATTTTTATTGCACAGAAGCAGCTGCGGTGTTGAGAGAACCCTTGATAAAAGTTTATAATAAAGCTTAATTAGAATACTATTTTTTTGGTTCAAGATAACTGTTGCCTGATATATTCAGAACAGCAGTTTTTTTTGCAACTTCAAATCCTTATTTATTCAGTATATCGCCTCCAGAGAAATAAATAAGGATCCTTACAGATTTCATTTCAGTTTTTTATGTTTTCCCAACATGTTGCGAAACTCCCAGTATGTTGGGAAAAAATTACTAAAAAATAGTGGTTTAATTTTTTATAAAAATCGCTCAAATGCAATACAGCAAATGGTTTTATCCGAAGTGTCAATTCTGGCATCGGGTTTGGCTATAAGAATTATGCCAAACAGTAAATACCATAACATCATAACAAATAAAAAAAGCTTTAGCACAAAAGTCTTAAAAGCACCCGGATTGCAGGTAGTTCAATTTTATGCTCATTGGAGTGGTCCATGCCATATAATGGCACCTGTTTTTAAGGCTTTGTCAACTGATTATAAGTTAAAGGCAAATTTTGTTCTTATTGATATTGAACTATACCCATTAGCAAAAAGGGAATTCGGAATTATTGATTTACCTACTACCCTTTTTTATAGCCATGGTGTACTCGTTGATTTTATAAGTGGGATGATCTCAAAAAATGATTTGATAAATAAATTTGAAAGCCTAATAAACAACACAACTAGCTATTCTTTAACCAACTCAAAAATAGATTATGAACACAAAAAGTAAGTATTTGTATTTAAAACTGCATGAAGTAACCCGTGGGTTAACTGATGTACAGATTCTGAAGATGGCGGAATTTGCCAAGCTTAAGAACATCAATAAGAGAGAAAGTATCTATATGGCAGATAGTTTTGAGAGCAGAATATATTTATTGGTAAAAGGAAAAATAAAAATATCTGAAGTTGACGATCGTGGAGTTGAGTTGATTAAAGAAGTTTTAACAGCCACAGATATTTTTGGAGATATTGGGCTTAACGGCGGTATTTCAAATGATGAGTTTGCCGAATCATTTACTGATAATACAATTATTTGTTCATTTAATTCAGCAGATTTTAAAATGCTGTTGGCATCAATCTCTTTATTAGCAATTAATTTTGTACAACAAATATCCATCAAATTCCGCCGTTTGGAAAGCCGCCATTCAAGTCTTGTTTTTAAAGACGCTAAAAGCCGTCTCATTAACTTCTTCAAAGATTGGGCTATTAGAGAAGGTAACAAGGAGGGAGATAAAATTAAAGTAAACAATTATTTAACACATAACGATATTGCCTGTATTATTTCTACATCAAGGCAAAGTGTTACCACTTTTTTAAATGAATTGAAAGTGGGAGGTGTTTTATTTTACGATCGTAAGTACATTGAATTTAACGACAGGCACTTTGTTAATTGAGCACTGGAGTTATATAACAAACAAGTTTCATTTTTAGAAATTATTAATTATGCCATCAGTAAGTTTTTGTTTCAGAGTACACCAGCCATTTATTTTTAAGCGTATGGGCAAGGGAGATATTTGCGATGGGTTCAGTTATAAAAATGTTGCTGCAACGGAGGCAGCAATCAATGAATTATCAGACAATTGCTATTTGCCAGCCAATAAAATTTTAATGGAACAGATTTTAAAAACAAATAAAAAGTTTGAAGTTGCTTTTTCTATTAGTGGAATAACATTGGAATTGTTGCAAGAACACCGCCCGGATGTAATCAATTCTTTTCGCCAGTTGGTAAACACCGGATGCGTGGAGATACTGGCAGAAACCTATTACAATTCGCTAAGCTGGCTTCATTCTGTAAAGGAATTTAGCAGACAAGTAGCTCTACATGGTGCGTTGGTGAATGAATTGTTTCAAGTAAAGCCGGTTGTTTTCAGAAACACTGAACTTATTTTTGATAACAAACTGTCTAGGTTTATTGCTTCTATGGGGTACAAGGGTATTTTATGTGAGGGCATAAGTAAGGTATTGGATGGCCGTACTCCCAATCAAGTCTATGCTACAGAAGGCAATGAGGATTTTGGAGTATTGCTCCGTAATACTGAATTGTCTGATGATATTGCTTTCAGGTTTGGCGAATCAAGTTGGAGTCAGCATCCACTCACTGCAGAAAAATTTGCAGAGTGGCTGCACCAGCATCCTGTAGAAGATACTAGCAATATCAATATCCTGTTTGATTATGAAACATTTGGTATGCATAAAAATACAGAAACGGGGATATTCAATTTTTTAGAAAGCCTGCCTGCTGCGATATTGGCAAATGATGGCTACAGTTTTAAAACGCCCACTAAAGCTATTGAAAATAGTTTTCCAAAAGGGATTTATGATGCCCCGCAAGTAACCGCATGGCGTGATAAAAATAGTATGTGTTGTGTGTGGTGTGAAAATATGATGCAGAATAATACAATAAAAAAAAATTACAGCTTAGAAAAACTGGTAATGGATAGTGAAGATAAAGAGACCATCAGCACTTGGGGCATGCTACAACAAGCAGATAATTTTTATTTCATGGGGGATACGGAAAGATGCGAAGGGGATTCATACAAACTTAACAACCCTTTCAGCACACCAAAAGAAGCATTTCAAAATTATAGTAATATCTTGACCGGCTTTGAACTAAGGGTAATTGGTAAATCACTTAAAAATAAAAAAATCAATTATAAGCAATCTTCAATAGGAACACTTTATTAAACTAAAAAAAATGGAAAAAAGAAAATTAGAAGGACAAATTGCCATCATCACCGGAGCCAGTAGTGGCATAGGTGCAGGATGCGCTTTAGAAATGGCAAAAGCCGGTGCTACTGTAATTGTAAATTATCCGATGCCACAAGGGAAAGAAATGGCAGAAGGAGTTGTTGCTCAAATTTTAACGGAAGGCGGCAAAGGAGTTCCTTACAAATGCGATGTAAGTAAAGAAACAGAAGTACAACAAATGTTTACAGATGTTGTAAAACAATTTGGCACGGTTGATATACTGGTTAACAATGCCGGCTTACAAAAAGATGCCCCCTTTACCGAAATGACATTGGACCAGTGGAATTTTGTTTTGGGTGTAAACCTTACCGGGCAATTTCTTTGTGCCAGGGAAGCCATCAAAGAATTTTTGAGACGGGGTGTTACTGATAAATCAAAAGCTGTCGGAAAAATAATTTGTATGAGTAGTGTGCATGAAGTGATTCCATGGGCGGGTCATGCAAATTATGCAGCTAGTAAGGGCGGGGTAATGCTGATGATGAAAACCATAGCACAGGAATTTGCACCAAAAAACATTCGCATCAATTCCATTGCCCCGGGTGCTATTGCTACTCCCATAAATCACGATGCTTGGGATACACAGGCGCATCTACAGGAACTCTTAAAACTGATTCCTCAAAAAAGAGTAGGCCAGGTAGAAGATATAGGCAAAGTTGCTGTTTGGCTGGCAAGTGATGATAGTGATTATGTAAACGGCACTACCTTGTTTGTTGATGGCGGAATGACGTTGTATCCGGGATTTGAAGACAATGGATAAAAGTCTTAACAAGAATTATATTACTTTTGGATAGTACATCCACGCATGCATACATGAAACACCTCTATAAATATCCGCAGGCGGAATATCAACATGCACAACTGTTGAACACAAACAGAAACTGAAACAAAAATGCGCAGAAATACGAATTGTTTGATACGGGCATCTTTAATAACAACAAATATTTTGTTGTAGATGGCTTTCCTGATTTAACAGATTCAAAAGCCTATGCTCAAACAGTGGCATTGAATCATGCATTGACTTTGAGTAATGTGGAAACGAAAACGCATGCTCATGTTGAGAAATTAGCAACTACTGAAACACTTGAATTATTATCCTCATAGAATATGGAAGAGATTGCAAAACAAATAACCACCAATATAAGCCATGCAGTAGAGATACTGGCATCAATCATCATTGGCATCGCAGTATTGAGAACAATGTATCATTATTTTAATTTACTTAAACCTGCCAGTTCAAAAATTACCAAAGAGCAGATCAGGATCAGTTTTGGAAGTTCAGTAGCCGTGTCACTTGAATTATTACTTGGGGCAGATGTTTTAGCCACAGCCGTTGCACCCAGTTGGGATGATATTGGAAAGCTTGCAGCTATTGCTGTGCTGCGTACAGGATTAAACTATTTTCTTGGCAAAGAATTAAAAGAAGTAAAGGAACAAACTTTATAGCAATGAAAGCCAGTTTATTTTCAATAGTATTATCAGTAATGATTTCTGTTGCATCGGCACAGCGTATCAGTATAGATGTTGCTGGAGCAAGAAATCAAACACAAAAACTAAATGGAAGCAATCTTAGTTTGTTTTATCATTTTACTGAAATGTTTTCATGTGGTTTGGAAGTAAACCGCTTTTTTGTTCATCAATCAACAAAAGAAAACAGCAAGGTTTTTTTATCTGCTTGGGATTATGAATTTAATATTCACTATTACATTCCATTTTATAAAAAACTTCATGTTTACTCCGTTGCGGGTGTAAGCTATTCCATAGAAAAAGAAGAAACGGATAAAATAGAAATTGACCGAAATTGGTATGGAAATACAGGTGCCGGTTTTTTGCTCAACACCAAAACAGTTAAACCGCATCTTGAATATATTTATGCTATTGGCACCAGGAATGAACACTTTTTTATTGCTGGCATCACCATAGAAATTGATTTAAAAAACAAAAGAGATCATCAATAAAACTGCAGTACAGCTTTGTTGATTTTAATTGATCAGCCATAAATTCGGTTGTTACAGTTCCAGAAAATTAAGGCGTAGGCTGGGCTTTGGTTACCCAATTCAGCATTGCGTTTATTAAACTCGGTGTGAATGAAAAAGGCGAGAAAAATTATTACCTGCTTATGAAACCAAACAGAGAAAAAATGAATGAAACTGTTTAGAATTATGCAGCAGGACCAGTAGAACTGGAAGCAAGGGTAGTGGGAGAGGGTGTTTGGATAATTCTTTATGAACAAAAATGAAAGTATAAACCGGATATCCGCAATTCGTTTATAAAAACACGAACATAAAATTACTTCTTGTTTAATTACTTGTAGTAAAAAGTAAAGCGGTTTAGTTTTCTCTTTCAATTCCAAGCTTTTTCATTCTGGCTTCCAATGTTGTAGCATTTAAGCCCAGCATTTTTGCAGCTCCTTTTTCGCCACTCACTTTCCAATTTGTTTTTTCAAGTACGGTTAAAATATGCTCCTTTTCTACGTCATCTAATTTTTGCAATGGTTTTTTATTATTTGCATTCGGGGTTCTCATTTTTTCAGATGGAACCCAGCTACCATACTCTAATACATTGCCACTCGATAAAATTAAACCTCTTTCTATTAAATTTTCCAGTTCACGGATATTGCCCGGCCAATCGTAAAGCATCAATGCATCTATAACTTTTACTGGAATATCGGTAATAACTTTCCCCATTTTCCCTTCATATTTTTTTACAAAATGTTTTACCAGCATCGGAATGTCTTCCTTTCTGTCACGCAGGGGCGGGGAAATAATAGGAAAAACATTCAACCTGTAAAACAAATCCTCTCTAAATTCTCTTTTAGCAATTGCATCTTCCAGGTTGCGGTTGGTGGCAGCAATCACCCTTACATTTACTTTCAATGTTTTTGGATTACCCAATCGTTCAAACTCGCCTTCTTGTAAAACCCTTAATAACTTTGCCTGTAATTCCACTGGTAATTCTGCTATTTCATCTAAAAAGATAGTTCCACTATCAGCTAGTTCAAAACGGCCTATCTTCCTTTCCATTGCCCCCGTAAAAGCACCTCTTTCATGACCAAATAATTCGCTCTCAATTAAATTTGCAGGCAATGTGGCGCAGTTTATTTTTATTAATGGACGCTTACTGCGGTTGCTGATTTTGTGGATGGCTCTGGCCAGTAATTCTTTTCCGGTGCCGGTTTCGCCGGTAATTAAAACGGTTGCGTCGGTAGAAGCAACCTGTTCTATTTGCTTTAATACCTTATGAAAAATTTTACTTTTACTTATTATTTCTTCAAAATTGTTATTCATTTTTATCTCATCCTGCAGATATTTATTTTCAGCTTTTAACTTAGCCTGTTCTTTTTCCATCAGCACTTTATCAGTAATATCAATAAACATGGTACGGGTAAACTGCCCGCCTACATCGGGATTACTCCACCATTGTATCCATATTGGTTTACCGTTGTCTTTGCGCTTAAGTTCAAGAACAACGCCACTGGTATGAGTACCCCTGCCTACTGAGTCAAAAGCCTCCTGCATACGCCGCTGGGCATCAGGAGTATCTGATGTAAGTGATTTTCCGTAAACTGATGTTACTTCTTCGGGTCTTACCCCTAAAGTTTTTAAAGCGGCTCTGTTTGCTTTAATAAATTTTGAATCAAGGCTTTCGTGAACATAAGCAATCGGTGCTTCTTCAAAAAGATCTCTGAAACGTTCTTCACTTTCACTTAAAAGAGTTTTCAGTTTTGAATTGGCCTGCCTCAATTTTTCTTCCGCACCCATTCTTTCAATTTCGGCACCTGCTCTGGCTGCAAAAATTTTAAGAATGTGCGATTGATTTTGCTCTTTGGTCATTGGCACTACATCAAAACCACTAATATTACCAATGGGTTCGCCGGAAGTAGGGCTGTAGATGGGTACGGCAATCCACGATATAATACCTTTTTCTTTTGGAAAAGATAAATTCAGGTTATCTGCACAAAAAAAATCATTGCCTTTCATTACAGATTCGCAAGGAGTGCCAGCAAGTTCATATTCTATTCCATCTTTTACTTGGTTATTTTCTATATATGAAAGCATTTTCATACGGGTAAGTTCCGGATTTGAATATTTACTTACGGCGGCATACCGTATATTTAAGCAGGAAGTAACAAACTTAGCCAATTGTAATAAATAATCTTCGCCGGTAATACCTGCTGTTTGCTCAGAAATGATACGTAATAATTCCTCCTCCATTTTTCGTTTACGTATATCCCTCACTGAACTGCAGAAATATTCTATTCCTTCAAATTCAATAAAATTATTCGTTACTTCAATTGGGTATAATTTACCATTCTTGTGCCTGTGCTCTGTTTCTAAAATTTCCTGTGCTTCTTTTTTTGTTTTGATCCAGCCGGCATTCCATTCTTTTTTTGTAATGGTAGGGTTAATATCAAAAACAGTCATGGACATTAGTTCCTCCATACTATAACCCGATTCTCTTGAAACTGAATCATTAACCCGGATGAATTTTCCATTTTTATCCATCCAGAAAATCTGATCGGGCAGGTTCTTCATGGTGGCATGGTACAATTCAATCTCGTTCAGTCTTTTCTTCAACTCACTATTTTTAATTTCAAGTTCTTTCTCTTTGTTCATCCTGTCAAGTTCAGCACCAACACGGGTTGCAAAAATTTTAAGAATGGCCGTTTGATTGTTTTCTGAAGTGATGGGATTGGGATCCACTGCAATAATATGACCCATTATATCGCCGTTAGCAGGGCTGTAAATAGGAACACCTATATATGATTCAATACCTTTTTCTTTTGGAAACCTTGCTTGCACTCCATTAGGCATAAAAAAATCATTTCCCCGCATAATTATTTCACAGGGTATTTCAGCAGTATCATATTCTATATTATCCAGCAATGTATTTCCATCAACATAGCAGAGAGTGCGTAATCTTGTCCTTTGTTCGTTTGCACATTCGGTAATGAGTGCATAACGCATAGATAAAGTAATGGTAATTTGTTTTGCTAACTCTCTAAAAAAGTCTTTTCCGGTAAAACCGGATGTAGCTTCAGAAACTGTGCGAAGCATTTCTTCTTCTAATTTTCGTTTACGTATATCCCGAACGATATTGCATGTAATTTCCTTTCCGTCATATACAATATAATTTGTGTTAATTTGAACATCAAATAAATAACCAGATTTATGCTTGTATTTTGTTCCATAAGTTAGGTTTTTTTTAGCTTTTAATTCTTTCGAGGGCTTATTCAAATCTGCTTTCGGTTTAATTGGGCTGAGTTGAGTAAACTGCATTAGTAACAATTCTTCTTTAGAATAACCCGTCATTTTACAAGCAGTATCATTTACATAAAAAAAAAATCCTTTGGAATTAATACAAAAAACAGCTTCGTGGAGGTTTTCAAATGTGAAATGAGAAAGGTTAATATCTTGTTCTAACTTTGTACTTGAAGTTTTAGCAATTTTCATAAAAGTTTTTAAAGTATGTTAATTTGCAATCACAAAAATTAATAATAAGTGGTAAGGTAATAAATGAAAGCTAAACGTGAATTTTAATAAAAAAAAGGAACAAATCAAAAATGATTTGTTCCTTGAGTGATCCGGATTGGATTCGAACCAATGACCCTCAGCTTAGAAGGCTGATGCTCTATCCAGCTGAGCTACCGGACCCGCTTTTGATTAGAATTTGCAAATATAAATTTTTGAAGCCTTGCTTCCAAAAGCGTATTTGAAACATAGAAACATAACGGGTGATTCTTTTAATGGCTTTTAAAAATAATTTGCCAAAAACTTGCATAATTGAAATGAAACAGTATTTTTACGGTCTAATTGAACCCGGCCCTAAACAATTACCCCCGCTTTCAATTTCTTTTAATACCCATATATCCGGGAACCCTCCAATTACTAAGTCAAGCCAAATTGATTCAATCCGAATTAAGCCAGAACCCGATCAATTTGATGTATGAAAACAAGTTTACTTACCGCATTGTCTTTTCTTATCATAAGCTGTTCACAGGCAAACAGCAATTCTCAATCAAATACCGCTGATTGGCCTCAAATTTTTGATGTGCAAATTGCACTCACAACTACAAAGGTTTCATTAAGCTGGGTGGCTAATGCTGAGCCAAAAGATGTGTATTATGAAGTGGAGCGCAGTACAGATGGTGTGCATTTTAAGTCTGTAGCAATAATACTGGGAGGTTGTGCAAACAATCAGAATTATACGTATCAGTTTTTTGAACAAAAAAACGAAACAGTTAAAGCAGTGTATCGCATTAAACAATTAAAACAAGATGGTTCTTACCGCATAGTGGGTGAACGATCTGTATAAATAGACTTCAAAGTTCTGTTGGTTCTCTTATAGGTAAATACGCCGTCCTCATTCTTGGGGATGGCTTTTTTTTGTTCCGACTGAAAACTTAGAACTAAAATCTTATAACTGCGCCTTTTCTTCCAACTCCATTACTTTATCAAACAACACTTCATACTCTTTATTCAATTGTAAAAGTTGTTTACTCAAACTTTTGTAAGCAGCTTCTGTTTCTACAAATTTTTCTCTGTCGGAGTAGGTGTTTGGGTCAGATAGCTGTAATTCAGTATTGTTTTTTTCTATTGTAACACTGTTAATTTTTTCTTCTATCTGCTGTAATTGCTTTTGCTGTTTGCCCAGTTCTTTTTTTAATTCTTTGTTGATGGGTTGTTTTGGCTCAATGGGCTTTGCCTGCTCTGCCACTACTTTTACTTCAGGTGTTTTTTTTACTTCCACTTTTTTTTCACTACCCACTACCGGCTCTTTACCATCGGCTAACTGTTTTTTTGCCATTCGTTCTTTCCATTCTAAATATTCAGTGTAAGTGCCTTTGAACTCTTTTATTTCTTCATCTACAATTTCCCAAATTTTATTGGCGGTTTGTGATACAAAGAAACGGTCATGGCTTACAAGAATAATACTGCCCTGGTATTTGTTCAATGCTTCAATGAGTAACTCTACTGAATGCATATCTAAATGGTTGGTAGGTTCATCGAGCAATAAAAAATTTGCTTTGCTGATGATGGTTTTTGCCAGTGCAATTCTTGCTTTTTCACCACCACTTAGTACTTTAATTTTCTTATCAGAATCATCGCCACTAAATAAAAAACATCCCAACAGTGTACGTAATTCCTGATCTGTTTTCTGACTGCCACAGCTTTTTAATTCATCAATCAACGTATGGTTTAAATCCAATGCTTCTAACTGATGCTGAGCATAAAAACTTTCATCTACATTGTGACCCCATTTGCGTTCGCCTTCAAATTTTTCTGTGCCTGCAATAATACGCAGCAAGGTTGATTTTCCTTTTCCATTGGCACCAATCAAAGCGATTTTATCGCCACGCTCAATTTCTGCAGATGCATTGGTAACAATTCTGGTTTCTCCAAAATGCTTCCTCACATGTTTTAATTCGCACAATACTTTGCCGGGAGTTTTATCTACTGCAAAGTTGATACGTATATTCGGCCGGTCATTGGTTGGTGCTTCCAGCACATCTAACTTCTCTAATTTTTTAATAGCGGTTTGTGCGGCAGCAGCTTTACTTGCCTTGGCTCTGAAACGTTCAATAAAACGTTCCTGCTGGCGAATAAAATCCTGCTGGTTTTCAAATGCCTTTTGCTGCAGCTCCATGCGTATTTCTTTTTCCTTTTGATAAAAAGAATAGTTGCCCCCATAAATATGTAAACCCTGTTGAAACACTTCCACCACTTTTGTAACCATCCTGTCTAAAAACCAACGATCATGTGATACGATAACAACTGAGCCCTGATAGTGCAACAAATATTTTTCAAGCCATTCAATACTAGGTAAATCAAGGTGGTTCGTAGGTTCATCCATCAGCAAAAGATCAGGCTGTTGCAAAATCATCTTGGCAAGCAGCACACGCATGCGCCAGCCTCCACTGAATTCTTTATACGGACGGCTCAAGTCTTTATTGGCAAAACCAAGCCCTTGTAAAATTTCTTCTGTTTTGTGATGGATATTGTAACCATCCAGTGTATCCATTTCGTGCAGCTTATCGCTGTACAAATGCAGCAGCGCTTCATCTTCATGGTTTTTTTCTAACTGCAAACCGAGTGTTTCAATTTCTTTTTCAAGCAATAACACTTTTTCAAATGCACCTAAAGCCACTTGTAAAATAGATTCGTTGGTATCAAAACTCAATAAATCCTGATGTAAATAGCCGATGCTTGTATTTTTGCTGCGGATTACTTCACCTTTTGATGGGAGGTATTCGCCCACCAAAAGTTTCAAAAGGGTAGATTTACCCGTGCCATTGTAACCAATAAGTCCGATTCGTTCATTAGGATGTATATGCCAGGTGGCATCTTCCACAATTGCTCTTGCCCCAAATTCAAACGTAAGATTCTGAAAACCTGCTAACATAATTTTAAAATTGGGTGCAAAGGTAATTGATTCATCAAAACTTAAAATCAACAAAAAGCAAATGAATTATATTTGGCAAAAATATAATCATGAAGAATTTGCTCCTTGTGCTGGCTCTTTCCGTTGCTTTTACAGCATGTAAAAACAAAGAAGATAAAAAAGCAGAAGAACCAGTTGTAAAGAAAGAAGGAAATGGTATTCAATATTCAGAACCTTTTTTGCAAACAATCAATACTACGCTCAATTCTTATTATGCATTAAAAGATGCCTTTGTTGCAAGCGATACAGTAAAAATAAATGCAACCGGAATTGAATTAAAAAACTTACTTGATAGTTTAAAGCTGGATGAACTCTATGCAAAAGATACTTTAGCTTTTGCAAGTATTAATGGCCGCCCCGGCGATGTATCAGCAGAAATTACAGGAATGCTGGGCGAAAAAGAACTTGAAAAGAAAAGAGAATCATTTGAACTCATCAGCAATGGTTTTTACGACATGATGCGTGCCATTCGTCCGGGTGGTACAACCATTTATTATCAATATTGCCCTATGGCATTTAATGATAAAGGAGCTTATTGGTTAAGTAATGCAGATAGCATTCGCAACCCATACTTTGGTAAAAAAATGCTCACTTGTGGTGAAGTAAAAGAAACCATGAAGTATTAGAAAGAAAAAATACAAATAGCAAAAGACAAAAAGAAAAAATCAGCTGAGATAGATTGACAATAAAGACGGGTAATGAAGAAACATATTGCGAAGCACCTTTTTATTTTTTTATTCATGATGAGTTTTTCTGTTGCAAATGCACAGGAGAAATTTACAATCAGCGGATATATTAAAGATAGCACCAGTAACGAAACAGTTATCGGCGCAACGGTTACAGTAAAAGGAAGAACAAAAGGAATCACTTCTAACCAATACGGTTTTTATTCCATCACACTTGAAAAAGGAAACTACACTCTTTCTGTTTCGCATGTAGGGTATCAAACAAAGGAACTGAGTTTTGATCTTAAAGAAAATCTGCAATTTAATTTTGATGTGAGTCCACGTATTGCCATTGCACAGGAAATCATTGTGTACAGTAAGAAACGGGATTTGAATGTAACAAGTGCACAAATGGGCAAGTTTGAGCTGAGTATGAATCAAATTAAGTCTGTTCCTGCATTGGCAGGTGAAGTAGATCCTATGAAAGTGTTGCAGCTACTGCCCGGCGTTCGAAATGCAGGAGAGGGCAATAGTGGATTGTATGTGCGTGGTGGCGGTCCTGATCAAAATTTAATTTTATTAGATGATGCAGTAGTGTATAACCCCGGACATTTGTTTGGTTTCTTTTCTGTGTTTAACAGCGATGCATTAAAAAATGTAACCTTAATAAAAGGAGGCATGCCTGCAAACTATGGGGGAAGAATCAGCAGTGTGGTTGATATTGCCATGAAAGATGGCAACAATAAAAAATTTCAGGTAGAAGGTGGCATCGGAACTATTTCATCAAGAGTTTCTATTCAGGGACCATTGGTAAAGGAAAAAGCTTCGTTCATTCTTTCTGCAAGGAGAACTTATATTGATGTGCTGGCAAAACCTTTTATAAAATCAACCAGCAACTTCAGCGGTTCGGGTTATTATTTTTATGATCTCAATGCTAAGTTCAATTATAAGTTTTCAGAAAAAGACCGCTTGTATGCAAGTGGTTATTTTGGAAGAGATGTATTTAACTTTAAAAACAATGAGCGTTCTTTCAGTGCAAAAATTCCATGGGGAAATTCTACTGGAACAATTCGCTGGAACCATGTGTTCAACAACAAACTGTTTGCAAACACTTCTTTAGTTTGGAACGATTATCAATTTGAGTTTAGCGGTGCACAAAATAATTTTGAAGTAAATTTTAATTCAGCGGTACGGGATATTACAGCAAAAATTGATTTTGATTATTACCCGTTCACCGGGCATCAGTTAAAGTACGGCTTCACTTACACCTATCATAAATTTAATCCGCAAACAACATCTGGCAGAAGTGGCGATCAGGTTTTTAACCCGTTGAGTGTAAACAATAAGTTTGCACATGAAATAGGTATTTATTTGATGGACGATTGGGAAGTAAACAGTAAACTGAAAATCAATTATGGTTTACGTTACAGTTTCTTTAATCAAATTGGGCCTTATATAAAATATGAACGGGATGCCAATGGAAATAATTTAGACAGTACCGTTTACAAAAGGGGAGAAGGTATTAAAACTTATGGCGGCTTAGAACCAAGAATTACATTGCGTTATTCGATTGATGAAGAAACATCCATTAAAGCTGCTGTTACAAGAAATTTACAGTTTATTCATTTAGTTAGTAATGCCGGCACAACATTGCCCACAGATATTTGGGTGCCCAGCACGTTTATTGTAAAGCCGCAAATTGGTTGGCAATATGCAGCAGGTGTGTTTAAAAATTTTAATGATAATATTTGGGAAACATCAGTTGAACTGTATTACAAGACTATGGCCAACCAAATTGAGTACAATGAAGGATACACACCGGGCATCGGCGATCCTGAACAGAGTTTTGTTTTTGGAAAAGGCTGGAGTTATGGTGCTGAGTTTTATGTAAACAAAGCAAGAGGAAAACTTACCGGGTGGATCGGTTATACTTTATCCTGGACATGGCGGAAATTTCCTGAACTGAATGAAGGTGAAAAATATCCCGGCCGTTTTGATCGCCGTCATGATTTGAGTGTAGTAGCCAATTATCAAAATTCAAAAAAGTGGAAATTTTCAGCGGTGTTTGTTTACGGCACAGGAAGTTCGTTTACATTACCAGAGCGTTTTTTTTTGGTTGATGGAGTGTTAACCCAGCAGTACAGCAGAATTAATCAGTACCGTTTACCTGCGTATCACCGTTTAGATTTTGCGGCCATTCATACACCGCAGCCAAAGAAAGTAAGAGAGATAAAAACAGAATGGGTGTTTAGTGCGTACAATGTGTATAGCCGGCAAAATCCATATTTTATTTACTACGATCAAAATGGAAATCCATTGCAGGGGACATTAGAAGTGGAGGCAAGACAGGTTTCTTTGTTTCCGGTGATACCAAGTGTTACGTTAAATTTTAAGTTTTAAACTTTAAACTCACTTCACACGAAACACTACACTTCCGTTTTTCTTATCATCGGCACTTAAAAATACTTTGTAATAAGCATCACCGCATTGTACACGCATAATAGCAGTGTTAGGAGGTACTCGGCCCTGATTTTCGGCGTACATAGTAAGTGTATTATCTCTTCCTTTAATAGCTTTTAGTTTTAATGTAATTGCTTTTTCGCTCAGCGTTTTTTGGTAGGCTACTACTTCACCATTAAACAATACGGTAATAATATCTCCATCTACTTCAGCATTGTCAAAAATATTTACGGTTATTTCCACTTCATCAATAGCAATGGTTTCAAAAATTTTATTTTCCCTTTGTTGCAAACCATTGGGAAGTTTAGGTGCAGCAATTACAGGTTTTGTAGTGGGACTGTTTTGTGGTTTGGTATTGTTATCAATTTTTGTAATGGTAGGTTTTGGTTTTACTATAGAATCTTTTTTAGGAGTTGTTTTTACAACTGGAGGTTTTGTAACAGCAGGTTTGGTAGTAGTTGGTTTCGAAGGCGCTGGTTTTTTTGCAACGGGTGCAGCTGGTTTTTTTATAGTGGTGTTCATCCGCACCGTATTTGTAGGAGGTGCAGGGGATGTAATTAAATTTTTTACCAATTGCTTGCGGCTGAGTGTAGTGCTGCCTGTACCACATTTATCTTCCACTCTGGCACCTTTCCAAACACCTGATAGTTCTTCAGTTTCACCTTTTCTGAAATAAGTGAGGATATGCGTTTGCAGACAATCCGTTTGTTCAGGCGGTGTATTTTTCTTAATTACTTTTATTTCAGTTGAAGTAAGTGTTTTGCTTCCCGGGTCAATGGCTCCTTTTATTTCACAAATGGTATAATATCTTTTACCGGAATAAATAAAGTAAGTAATGGAAGTGCCTTCAAAACTATTTCCTTTTGCTTCTATTTCCAGTACATATTCAGTAGCACCGTCCTGGCCTTTGGCATCAAAGCTTCCGCTCCATTGTCCGCTGTACTTTTGAGCGTTGAGGGTTAAGGAAAAAAAACTGAGTAGTGTAAAGAGTAATAATTTCATCATATCATTTCAAATCAACCCTGCAAATTAGTGATTTGATAAAAATTTATTGGAGAAAGAGTTTGTTAATTTTATTTACTTCCTTTTTTTAAAAAGGTATCGCCTTCGCCCCCGCAAAAAATAGTTTTTTGTTTAATAGCTTCCCATTTGCCCTTTAAATATGCATTTTTAGTATCAGTTGAGAATGTAAGAACGTGTTTTTGTAAACAATTAGAAAACCACTCTGGAGTATTTGCCTTTATAATTTCTAGTTCTGTGATTGTAATCTTTTGCTTTGCTGAATCTAATTCTACTTTAGTTGAGCAAACGATAAAATAAGAGGTGCTGCTGATTTTAAAAATGGTTGTTGTTGTTGCATTCAACACACCGGTTTCATTTGTTATTTCTATTACATAACTCGTTTTGTTGTCTCTTTGATCATTAAATGAGCCTGTCCATTTACCTATTATCTCTTGTGCAGAAACTGAAACTGTAAAAAACAAGAGTATAATCACTAAAATATTTTTCATAGCTCATTTATTCTTTTGCAAATTAAACATTTTGTTTCTTTTTAAATTTATACTACAGATTGGTTCTCTTTTGTTTGCCTTAGCTTATTTGTTACCTTTGCCCTTCTTTAAAAAAAGACGAATACTAAATTATATGAAGATCAGTTTTCCGGATGGTGCAGTAAGGGACTATGAAAATGGAAGTTCAGCCCTGGACATTGCAAAATCTATCAGCGAAGGTTTAGCAAGAAAAGTATTGGCCGCCAATATCAATGGTGATGTGTGGGATTTATCCCGCCCAATATCAACCGATGCATCTTTAAAACTAATTACCTGGGATGATGCTGATGGAAAAAACACATTCTGGCATTCCAGCGCCCATCTTATGGCTGAGGCTGTAGAATCTCTGTTTCCCGGAGTAAAATTTTGGGTAGGCCCGGCATTGGATAAAGGATTTTATTACGATATGGATCTGGGCGACCGGAAATTAAACGAAGAAGATCTTGCCATTCTTGAAAAGAAGATGAATGAACTTGCCAAACAAAGCAATCCATTTATTCGCAAAGAAATTTCAAAAGCAGATGCTCTTACATATTTTGGTGAGAAGGGTGATGAATACAAATTAGACTTACTGCAAAATTTGAATGATGGTGGCATTACACTTTATTCGCAGGGAGCGTTTACTGATTTATGTCGTGGCCCCCATATTCCGCACACAGGTTTTATAAAAGCCATCAAACTTACTTCCATTGCAGGAGCTTACTGGAAAGGCGATGAAAAAAACAAACAGCTTACCAGAGTTTATGGCGTAACCTTTCCATCGCAAAAGGAACTGGATGAATATTTGTTGATGCTTGAAGAAGCAAAGAAAAGAGATCACCGCAAACTGGGGAAAGAACTCGGCATTTATACAACTAATGATGATGTGGGACAAGGATTAATTCTCTGGATGCCTAATGGAACTGTAATTATTGAAGAGCTTGAAAAGCTTGCAAAGCAAACAGAAAATGATGCCGGCTACAAACGTGTTGTAACCCCACATATCGCCAAAGAAAATTTATACATCACCAGCGGTCATCTTCCGTATTATGCTGATAGTATGTTTCCGCCAATGGAACTGGATGGCGAAAAATTTTATTTAAAAGCAATGAACTGTCCGCACCATCATAAAATATTTGATGCTGAACCTAAGAGTTATAAAGAACTTCCTTACCGCATTGCAGAGTATGGAACCTGCTACCGTTATGAACAAAGCGGAGAATTGTTTGGATTGATGCGTGTACGCTGTCTGCACATGAATGATGCACATATTTATTGCAGCAAAGAGCAATTTGCACAAGAGTTTAAAGCAGTAAATGCAATGTATCTGAAGTATTTTGAAATTTTTGGTATTGATAAATACGTAATGCGTTTGAGTTTACACGATCCTGAAAAACTGGGACAGAAATATGTAAACGAACCGGAGCTTTGGATTGAAACAGAAGAATTAGTAAGAAATGTGTTGATAGAAACCGGAGTTCCTTTTGTAGAAGTAAAAGGCGAAGGTGCTTTCTATGGCCCTAAAATAGATGTGCAGATATGGAGTGCTATTGGCCGGGAGTTTACACTGGCAACCAATCAGGTAGATTTTGCACAGCCCAGGAGTTTTAATTTATCATTTACTAATAAAGATAATCAGCCGGAAATTCCATTGATCATTCACCGTGCACCACTGGGAACACATGAACGTTTCATTGGCTTTTTGCTGGAACATTATGCCGGAAAATTCCCATTATGGCTGGCTCCATTGCAAGTAAAAATATTGCCCATTAGCGATAAGTTTATGGATTATGCAAAAACTCTGCTGAGTAAATTGAAAAAAGCTGATATTCGTGCAGAGATTGATGATCGCAGTGAAAAGATTGGCAAGAAAATTAGAGATACTGAACTTGCAAAAGTGCCTTACATGCTGGTAATAGGAGAGAAGGAAGTGAATGAAGAAAAAGTAGCAGTACGGAAACAGGGCAAAGGCGATGCAGGTACCATGTTAGTAGATGATTTTATTGCAGCAGCAGTAGCAGAAATCAGCGAACGAAAATCGGATTAACTACTCTTTCCCCCAAAGAGTATATTATAAAAATTAAAAAGAAGAAGCCCTCCGTTTGGGGAAGAGGGCAACTAAATATGGCATTTCCACCGAGACCTCCCAGAGGACGATTTGCACCCCGCAAGGAAGCAGAACATCGCATTAACCATTTCATTCGTGTACCGGAAGTACGATTGGTAGGCGATAACGTTGAGATAGGCGTTTATCCCACTTCAAAAGCTTTACAAATTGCACAGGATTTAGGATTGGATCTTGTAGAAATTTCTCCGCAGGCTGTACCACCAGTTTGTAAGGCCACCGATTACAATAAGTTTTTGTATGAAAAGAAAAAGAAGGAAAAAGAAATGAAGGCCAAGAGTAAATCAGCCGAGTTAAAAGAAATTCGCTTTACTCCCAATACAGATGATCATGATTTTGATTTTAAAGCAAAACATGCCGAGAACTTTTTAAAAGAAGGTAATAAAGTAAAAGCCTACGTACAGTTTAAAGGCAGAGCCATACAGTTTAAAGAGCGTGGTGAATTGGTACTTTTAAAATTTGCAGAGCGGTTAAAAGATTGCGGACAGGTAGAAGGCTTTCCAAAGCTGGAAGGCAAACGGATGCTCATGATTATTGCACCCAAAACACAAAAGAAAAAGAAAGATGCTGAATAAAGAAAGTCCCGCTGAAAAGGCGGGATTTTTTTATAGATTTTCTTTATTGAAAATTAAAAAAATATTCAGATTTGTAATGTTGTGATTGTTTACACAGATAAGTAATTGTTAGGTCTTTTCACGCCTCTGAGTCACAGAATAGTGGTTAATTTTATTGAATTAAATTTTTATAAATCCGGGTAGGCCCGGCAGGTTTAACAGCGGCACAAAACTTGTTATACAGTTGCTGCACCTGCAACCTTGCAAAGCTTAACTTCATTCTGCTATCAACTAAGTAGTATCGGTTTCAAAACAGTAAAACACTGCGAATTATATGAATGCACAGTCAAAAACTATTATATATCCATGGGTAAAACGTTAAACACTTTCAGGATGGCCGGAATAATTTTACTTTTTGTGCAATTATTGCCTCGCTATGCCACCTCTCAATTTACTGATTACAACCGCACCGTAAGAGTATTGAATTATTATCTTCTTTACATGGATCACTTACTTTCTTATCATGAGGAGGCTACGCATATGATGAAAGAAATGAGCATTAACTATCAAAAAAAAAATTCTTCATCTTTCAGCAACACTAATTGGTCTGCTTACGAACCTGTTCCTGTAACAAAATACAGGCAGCAGCTTACTAACCTATCAGAAGCTGTTTACAATAAATACGATGCTGTTCTTTTTTTGCAATACAACAACCAAAACAAACTATTACCCGATTCAATAAGCAAACTGTTTAAAGCATGGATTGTAAAAGCAGATACAATTGCCACCAGCCAAAACCGTATTGCAAATGAACTGCTTGCGCTAATTGTACAATACAATCAGGCACCGATGTATGAGAAAAAAGATGTATACCGTATTCATCTTTACATTAACGAATATCACAATAGGCTTAATGAACTGCAACGAATACGAGACAGTATGACCGCCACCGCACTTTTCTACTATGAACAAATGCTGGCGAAGAAAAAATATCCGCTTTCCATTTACAGCGATGCCATTGATTATTTATTGCAGGTTACGATACATGTGAACAGTTATTTTGCACTGAAAAATGAAGAAAATGAGGAAGCTGCCCTTGCTTCATTACGCAAAGCAAATGAAAACATACAGGCCTATTTAAAAAATGAATACATCTACAGAAGAAATAATGATGCATTACCAGGGCATCATATATTTCCGTTTAATGAAGTAGTACATAGTAAACTTTCCAACAACCTGAAAGAAATTTCAGTTCAGATCAACAGGCAGCAGAATGATTATACAGATAAAGTGGATTCAGTTTTTTTTTCAACAGAATCCGTCAATCTTATTAACCTGCTTTGTGCAGTAAGCTTCAGCCATAATGAACAGATTGATGTGAGGGAAAAAAGTAATCTGCCGCAGCGTTATCATCAAACCCTGCAATCCATTCTACGGTATGATTTTTTAATGTACAGGTATGATACCTACCGCAACTCCTCCTCTAACAAAAATACTGCGCCCATGCCACTTAGCTGGAGCCGTTATGTTTACACATTTAAGTATGAACTGCCTCCACCAGACTCCGCATCAGCACCCAGCATTACAATAAAACCGGCTGAAAGCATTGCAGAAGAAAAAAAAGAGTTTATTATTCAAACAATTAAAGTGCATACTGATAGTTTGAGTTTGTTTTTTTACGATAATGGCGAAGTTGATGGTGATACTATTACTATTTCAGTAAACGGGATGGTGGTAGCAACACAGGTGCGGCTTGATATAAAGCCTTATGAATTAAAGCTTGGGTTTTTACCAAATGAAAAAACAAAGGATGTAGCAATTGCTGCAAATAATCTGGGTACTATTCCGCCCAACACTGCTTATTTAAAAGTAACAGCAGGTGACGAGGTGTTTCGCTTATATCTTTTTACAACAAAGAAAGTAGATGCGGTGGTAAGAATAATCAATTCAAAAGAAATTAAGATTGATAAACGATAAATAGTTCCCAAGCCTGCACCATCATTATATTTTTTTCAACACCCGCCAACAGAGTCTTAAACCGCTGCCGGAGGCTCATGGTTTTCCTTTATCTTTGCGCCCTCGAAAACAGAGGCAAACAGTACATGAAGAATATCAGAAATTTTTGCATCATTGCACATATTGACCACGGAAAAAGCACCCTGGCAGATCGCTTACTCCAAACCACCGGCACCATCAGCGACAGAGATATGATGGATCAGGTGTTGGATGATATGGATCTGGAACGTGAAAAAGGCATTACCATTAAAAGCCATGCCATCCAGATTAATTACAAACATAAAGATGGACAGGAGTACATCCTCAACCTCATTGACACACCCGGCCATGTGGATTTTAGTTATGAAGTGAGCCGTGCATTAGCAGCCTGCGAAGGTGCTTTATTATTGGTAGATGCGGCACAGGGTATACAGGCACAAACAATTTCCAACTTGTATTTGGCAATAGATAATGATTTGGAAATTATTCCCGTCATTAATAAAATTGATATGGACGGGGCCATGATTGAAGAAGTAAAGGATCAGATTGTAGAATTGATTGGCTGCAAACCCGAAGAAATTTTATTAGCAAGCGGCCGTGCAGGTATTGGCATTGAAGAAATATTGGAAGCCATTGTGCAACGCATTCCTGCACCTACAGGAAAACCTGATGAACCTTTGCAAGCGTTAATTTTTGACAGTGTGTTCAATAGTTTTCGTGGTGTAATTATTTACTACCGCATACGAAACGGACGGATTAAGAAAGGTGATAAGGTGAAATTTGTAAGTACTGGCCAGGAATATGAAGCAAGTGAAGTGGGGATTTTAAAAATGAAGATGACGGAGAAGAAAGAAGTTACCTGTGGCGATGTAGGGTATATTATAACCGGCGTTAAAAATGCAAAAGAAGTAAAAGTGGGTGATACAATTACATTAGCTGCTAATCCTACTCAAGAACCCATTCAGGGTTTTCAGGAAGTGAAGCCGATGGTATTTGCCGGAATTTTTCCTGTGGCAACAGAAGATTTTGAAGAGCTGCGAGATTGTATGGATAAACTGCAACTCAATGACGCTTCTCTAACGTTTGAATTAGAAACTTCACAGGCATTGGGATTTGGTTTCCGTTGCGGCTTTTTAGGATTGCTGCACATGGAAATTATACAGGAGCGATTAGAGCGGGAATACAATCAAACTGTAATTACTACGGTACCCAACGTAAGTTTTATTGCGTATACAACAAGGGGTGAAAAAGTATTGGTAAACAATCCGGCGCAAATGCCAGAACCTACAGCTATGGATCGGATTGAAGAACCGTTTATTAAAGCTCAAATCATTACCAAGCCTGATTATATTGGAAACATTATGACGCTCTGCCTCGGCAAGCGTGGCATTTTACTCAATCAAAGTTATTTAACACCCACTCGTGTAGAGCTTACGTTTGAAATGCCGTTAACTGAAATTGTTTTTGATTTTTATGATAAATTAAAATCGCAAACAAGAGGTTATGCTTCGTTTGATTATCACCCCATCGGTTACCGTGATGCAGATATTGTAAAGATGGATATATTGCTGAATGGTGATAAGGTAGATGCATTGAGTGCTTTGATTCACCGTAGCCGTGGTAATGAATTTGGACGGAAGTTATGTGAGAAGTTGAAAGAATTGGTTCCCCGCCAACAGTTTCAAATTGCTATACAAGCCGCTATTGGTGCCAAGATTGTGGCAAGAGAAACTATTAGTGCCATGCGTAAAGATGTTACTGCCAAATGTTATGGTGGCGATATAAGCCGTAAACGCAAACTTCTTGAAAAACAAAAAGAGGGCAAAAAGCGTATGCGCCAGATTGGAAATGTAGAAGTACCGCAGGAAGCATTTTTAGCGGTGTTGAAGTTGGATGAATAACCCCATCCCTTCTTTCTCTCCTCCTAAAGTAGAAAAGTAAGTGCTTTAGAAAACAAACCAGGCTTTAGATTCTTCCATTTCAAAAATTTGGACTTTATCAACAATATTCAAAACATTTAAAAATCATTCAGGCATAAAGTATAATTGCTTTGTGCCTTTTGTTTTGCTCCGGTTCAGAAATTGATTTAACTTGAAATAATTCTACAAACCAAACTTAAGATCATGAACGATTTTATGCTGAATAAAGAGCCAGATTTAGTTGTAACGGCCCGTTTTATTGAAAAAGGTGAAGACAAGGCTTTAACGGGTGATGAATTTACAGTTCGATTGTATGACAAGGATATTGCAGATGATGGTTTTTTAGGTGAAAGTCATTTGGATGAACAGGGGCATATTCGCATTGCTTTTGCTCATGATTCGTTTGTAAATGATAATGCGTTTACAGAAACCAAACCCGATTTTTATTTTATCATTCTTAAAAATGGGCAAGCTGTTTATACAACAAAAGTTTTGGAAGAATTAAGCTTGGAAGATGTTCAACAGTTTAAAATGGGAGAGGGAGATGTAGTTGATTTGGGAAGTTTTTTGGTGGATGTGAGGTGATTATTACACTCCACCGCCCGGCTTTTTCTTCACTGGCACAACAGGTTTCTTAGGCTCAGGTTTTATTTTTTCTTTGTTCTCATTCAATCCATCAGGTACAGGTGCTTCCCCATCTTTTAATTTAAAATCAAATACTTTATCAATGTGCAGCCATTGCCCGTTTTTCCATTGAAAACCTTCATAATCGCCATCAGGAATATAAGTGTATCGTTTGTTAGGCTCGTTGGTTTCAGAAATCAAATGATCAAATAAAATCATATCCATCTCTTCATCATACTGCACTCTTGCTCTTGCATCTTTTTTGTATTCAAGTAAAAAACGATTTATATCTGGCTTTACAATACTGTCTTTTGCGTAGGAAAAAGCAGCAGGTAAACCAAATGCCGGAGTTCCATTTTCATTAAATGATAAAATATCAATCCACTTTTTAGTTGACCGGGTATTGTTTTCATCATAACCGATAAGTGTATAATATTTTTTACCCAGATGTTCTTTTAAAATGATTCTATAGTACACAGCACCGATCCATGCCATATTATCGGCAATAGTATCTGTATCTGCACTTGTAAATTCACTGTAATCTCTTAAAGGAATAAATTTTTGATTGCCCACTGGATTTCTAAGCTGAATAAAACCTCGCTGTCTGCAATAATCATCGTCTTTAACTACCTGCCATGTAAAAATGCGAAAGCTGCTATCGGGACTATAAATTTTTGAAATAGTGGTTAAAGAATCAAAAGGAAATTGAAACGATTTGTTTTGAATAATTGCCCGTACAAGTATTTTGGTAAAAGTACTATCGCTCCGAAACCTCACCGCTGCATCTTTGCCATTAATAATTTCGTAGCCGAATTTTTTTAAGGAGTCCTGCCGTGTTTTAAACTGTTTTACTTCAGCTGGAGTTAATTGTTGTGCATTTAATTGCAGCAATGAAAAGAAACAAACGATGAATAACAGATTTTTCATTAGAACTATTAACAGTTTAAGTGCAAAAATATTGTGTTTTACCTGCCTGCAATAAAGTCTCTGGTAAAGGATAACAAAGTTTTATACTCAGCATCAACTGTTGACTGAGATGGATTTTCTTCTGCACGGGTTGGCAGGTAAATGGTTATGGCTCCAATATTTCTTCCAAACAGCATATCGTTTGGCATATTCCCCACCATAATTGACTTGCTCAAATCTATTTCTGGAAAATCAGTTTTTGCTTGTAATGCCATGCCGGGATTTGGTTTGCGGTTGATGTCGTTATTATCAGTAGAAGTGCAGCAATAAACTTTATCAATTTTACCACCGGCAGCTTCTATTTCTATAAACATGTTTGCATTTATAAAATTGAGTTCTTCTAAAGTCATTAATCCTTTACCCACCCCACGTTGATTGGTAACAACTATAACTCTTTGAAACAAGGGAGTGAGCATCGCAATAGCTTCTAAAGAACCGGGGCGAAAAATAAAATCCTGCCAGTTGCGGATATAATCACCCACTACTTCTTCATTAATTACACCATCTCTATCGAGGAAAAGTGTATAGTCTTTTGTAATAGTTGCGAATTTATTTTTTTGAAAAATTGATTCTGAAAGTTCCCGATCGGCCTTCTCAAAATCTTCAGGAATTCCAATATCAATAAAAAAACTATTGCTTTCAATGCCATAAAACTTTAGTGTTTTGATATTCTTTTCAAGAAACTCCTTCTCAAAAGAGAAAGGGGGTTTTAGTTTTTGTGCACTAAATTTTTTAACATTCAGAACGTATAAACCGCCATTAATAAATCCTTCTGCACAATACTTCTTTTCATGAAAACTTTTGATGGAGAAATTGGTATTCAATTCTACTGAACCATATCTTGAAAAATCAGTAAGGTGTTTTAAAGCAATAGTACAGTCTGCTTTAAGCCTGAAATGTTCCGAGATAATTTCTGAAATATTTACATTGAATAGGGTATCTCCATTTACGATCACTACATTTTCTTCCAGTGTTTTACTGCAGGCTAATTGTATGCCGCCACCAGTACCTAAGGGTTCAGATTCAATTGCATAAGTTTTATTGAGTGATAGATGTTTTTTGTTAAGATAGCTAATGACAACTTCACTTTTGTAGCCAAGAGAAAAGATAAAATGAGTGATCCCTTCTTTTTTTAAATACTCAATTACATAAGCCAAAAAAGGTTTATTGTTTACAGGTGCCATGCACTTAGGCAAATCAGGAACTGCAGATCGTAATCTTGTTCCTAAACCTCCTGCTAAAATAATTGCAGTTGAAATTCTCATAAAGACTGTTTGTTTTCAAGTCTACCCTTTGGAGGAGATTTAGAGAGGGCTGGCAAAATACCTTTCTTCCACCAACTCACAAATGATATGCCCCAGCATTATATGACTTTCCTGTATACGTGGAGTGTTGGTTGATGGCACATTAAATAAATAATCACTCAACTCTTTCATTGCTCCGCCACTTTCACCTGTAAAACCAACAGTGATCATTTCCTTTTCTTTGGCCACTTTAAATGCCTCCACAATATTTTTTGAATTGCCGGATGTGGAAAGCCCAATCAACACATCTCCTTTTTTTCCAATACCTTTTACTAATCTTGCATACACCACATCGTAACTGTAATCGTTGGCTACTGCTGTTAAGTAAGAAGTATTTACATGCAAAGCTTCGGCTGGTAATGCATCACGGTCAGTATAAAACCTTCCGCTAAACTCTGCTGCTAAATGTTGCGCATCAGCGGCACTGCCACCATTGCCACAGAACAAAACTTTATTACCATTTTTAAAAGCCGTAACAATGATATTACTCAACTCATCAAGTTTGGTAATAAGTTGTTCATTGGTTAACAACTCCTGCTTTACAGAAATGGATTCGCCAATAATTTTTTTTATATGATTACTCATGTTGTAAATGTAATTTAATTAACTGTCCAGGAACTAAGACCATGATTTGTAAATTGATAATTTCTGCAACTACCGCCAAAATTTTCTAATGCTTCTCTAACCTGATAACGAGTATTATTTGGGCAATAAAAAATCATAAAACCCCCTCCACCTGCACCGGAAATTTTTCCGCCGGTTGCTCCACTTTGTTTTGCTGCTTCATAAATTTCTTCAATACGACTGTTAGAAATATTAGCAGCCATTTTACGTTTTTGTAAGAAACCAAAATCAAGAATTTCTCCAATTTCATTTAGTTTTCCTTTCAGCAAAGCTTCTTTCATTCTTCTTGCCTGTTCTTTTAGTTGATGCATGGCTTCAATAGATGCTTCATTGTTTGCGGTTACATTTTTTTGCTGCTCTTTAATAATGGTGGCACTTTCTCTGCTGGTAGCTGTAAAGTAGAGTACTAAATTATTTTCAAGTTCACTTAAATATTCCTGTTTAATCCGTAACGGGTTTACAATTACCTGATCATTTGCAGTAAACTCCATAAAATTTACACCGCCAAATGTAGCGGCATATTGATCTTGTTTGCCACCCGCCAGTTGCAAATCTTTCCGTTCAATTTCATAGGCATATTGTGCAATATCATATTCACCTAAAGGTAGTTTCAGCATTTCGGCAAATGCTCCGATGATTGCAACCACAAGAGTAGATGAAGTACCGAGTCCACTGCCCGCAGGTGCATCTACATGTGTACTTAAGCGAAACCCTTTTTGGGGAATGCTATAATCTTTTTGTATGCGATTGTAAACACCTTTTAATAAATCTAATGTTCCATTCAATGGCAGGTGAATATTCCAATCAAAAACTTGTTCTTCCTTTCTGTCTAATGCTTGTAGAATAATTTTATGTTCTGCAATGGGCTCAATGTTGGCAGATGCGTATAAGGAAACAGTTGCATTTAAAATAGCACCGCCATATAAATCACTGTACGGACTCACATCGGTACCACCACCGGCCAAACCTAAACGAAGAGGAGCTTTACTTCTGTAAATCATAGAATTTAATGATGCTCAAAAGTAAGTGTAATTGTATTAATCTTTTATGCCGGCCATTTTTAAAATGGCCTCCGTCATTTTACTCCATGCATATTTCTTTTTTTCGTGCTGCAAGTGGGGGATAAAAGTTTCAGTTCCTGTTTGTATAAGTTGATGCATTGTTTCTGCAATTGCATCTGCATTGGGTTCGCAAACAAGGCCCACTTTATTATGTGGTACAAGCGATGGTAGCCCTCCCACATTGGTAACAATCATCGGCACTTCAAAATGATAGGCGAGGGGAGTAACGCCGCTCTGAGTAGCACTTTTATAGGGTTGCACAACCGCATCAGCAGCGCAGAGATAATATTTTACTTCGCTATCTGCAATGAAATCTGTTTTTAAAATCAGTTGATCTTTGATGTTGAGTTGTTCAATGAGATCATCATACGGTTTTCGATCTTCATAATATTCTCCGGCAATAAGAAGTTTAAAGGAGATGGTTGCAGGTTGAAGGTTCTTTAATTTTTCTACTGCTCGCAACAACAGATCCAGGCCTTTGTATTTTCTTATAAAACCAAAGAATAAAAATATAAATTCATTAGAGTTGATGTGCAAATGGTTTCTGGCATCCTGTTTGCTGATGATGCTTCCAAAATTATCATACAAAGGATGAGGAACAAACTGTACTTTCTTTTTATCATCAAACAACTGAAGATCGGCTAAAACCTTTTCGCTCATTGTAACAAACCCGTCAACGGGTTTTATAAAATAGTGGGTAAAGGGTTTGTCGCCAAAACGTTTTTCATGCGGAATAATGTTATCTGCAATGCAAATGATTTTTGTGTTTCTATTTCTTTTAACTCTTCTCAAAATTGTTCCTAAAGCTGGTCCCATTAATGGCAGCCAGAAACGTACAATAATTAAATCGGGGTTGAGCTTTTTAAGTTCAGTGCCAACAGAAATCCAATTGAAGGGATTGATGGAATTGATTTTTATTTTGATGTTGAGATCAGCCGGAGCAGGTTCACTGGAATATTGTGTAGTACCGGGAAAAAAAAACTCCGGGTATTGTAAACTGAACGTATAAATGGTTACGGTGTGTCCTTCTCTTTGAAATTCTCTTGCCAGTCTTTCATTGTAAGAAGCTAAACCTCCACGAAGAGGATGAGCGGGGCCTATGATTACGATATTCATAATCCCGCCTTTTCTTCAATCAAGTAATTATTTCTTTCTACTGAACTTCTGGAAATTAATTCGCCAATAAACCCTGCTAAAAAAAGCTGTGAACCGATGACCATAACAGCAAGAGCAATAAAAAATGTAGGCCGGTTGGTAATGGTGAATTCTATATTGATGATTTTGGAAATTATAAGATACAAACTGATTCCAAAACCAATTAAGAAGCAAAACGTTCCCCACAATCCAAAAAAGTGCATCGGCCGTTTTCCAAATTTGCCAACAAATGAAATAGTAGCTAAATCTAAAAATCCATTTACAAATCTGTCCCAGCCAAATTTAGTAGTGCCATATTTCCGTTTGCGATGTTCAACTACTTTTTCGCCAATATTTTTAAAACCTGCCCACTTTGCCAATACAGGAATATAGCGGTGCATTTCTCCATACACTTCAATGCTCTTCACCACTTTTTTGTTGTAGGCTTTTAATCCGCAATTAAAATCGTGCAGTTTAATGCCGCTCATTTTCCGGGTAGCTGCATTAAAAAATTTTGAAGGAATATTTTTGGTAAGAGTATTATCGTATCGTTTCTTTTTCCAGCCACTTACCAAATCATAACCGTCGGTTACAATCATTTTGTACAGCTCAGGAATTTCATCAGGACTGTCCTGCAAATCGGCATCCATTGTTATTACTACAGTTCCCTGCGCAGCTTTAAATGCTTCATTTAGTGCAGCAGACTTTCCGTAGTTGCGTTGAAATTTTATGCCTTTGATATTTGCATTGGCAGAACGTAATTGCTGAATTACTTTCCAGGAATCATCGCTGCTTCCATCATCAACTAAAATAATTTCATAGCTTAACTGATGCTCATTTACCACACGTTCAATCCATGAACAGAGTTCGGGTAATGATTCGGCTTCGTCTTTAAGTGGTATAACTAAACTTATATTCATGAGTTACATGGATTGGGGCATGCCCGAGTTAGGATTTTTATTGGCAACTGCACCACCAATGAGAGAAGCGATAACTCCAAAAAAAGCATAGCTGAATAAGGAACCAATAATACCAAACAGTACAAAATATTTCCCTGTCCATTCAAGCGCTTTCTCAATTGTTTCCTCAGTCATTTGTGGATTCTTTGCCATTGATTCTCTGGCTTTTTCCATTGCTTTGTCTTTAATTTCCGGCATAATTAAATAGGTAAGGCCAAAAGCTGCAATAGCAATTAATGTAACAATGGCTGCAGTTTTAAAGCCATGGCCAAACACTTTTCCAAATGTAACATCACCATCCATTTCTTTGCTGAAAGAAATACATGCCCAAATGATTGCCCCGCAATAAAGAGCTAAAACAAGCCATTGAATCCAGCTTTCATAAATATCAAAAATTTGAAATGCAAGACCAATTGCAACCATTGCAAGACCAATAATGACGCCTTTCGTAATATGCGTTGTAATTTTCTTTTCCATAAACTTTAATTTAGTTTTAGTTGATTGTTATTAAAGACGCCAATTACTTTTCCTTTTAATTCTTTGCCGATGAAAGCTGAATTTTTAGATTTTGATTTTATGGCATCTTCTGTAAACGTATAGGTCGTCTGCGGATCGTAGATTGTTACATTCACCGCTTCACCTTCTTTTATTGATGGAATGGCTAAGCCCAAAATTTTTCTTGGATTGATGCTGATCAGTTCCACCCATTTTTCTGCTGATAGATCATTGCCAAACACTGCACCAATTGCACCATAACAGGTTTCTAAACCAATCATACCGTGCTTTGCATATTCAAACTCACAAACCTTACTGTCATATTCGTGCGGCTGATGGTGTGATGTGATACAATCAACCAATCCATTTAAAACCGCTTCTTTCAAACCATCTCTTTCTGTTCTTGTTCTTACTGGTGGGTACAGTTTTAAATTGGTATCATACGTTTGCAAATCTTCATCACAAAAAAATAAATGCGCCGGAGTAACAGAACAACTTACACCTGTGCCACCTTGTTTTCCCCGGCTAATGTATTCAATACTTTTTGGTGAAGTAACTCCTGTAAAATGCAGTTTACTTTCTGCATATTTGGTTAGTTTAATATCCCTTGCCACTTGTATTTCTTCTGCAAGCACAGGTTTGCCGGGCAATCCTAATTGAGTGCTAATGATGCCTTCATTCATCAAACCATAAGTGCCAATTGTTTTATCATCGGGTATTTGAATGATGGTTCCATTAAATGCTTTTACATATTGCAACGCTTTTAATAATAAACCAGCCGATTGTACAGGCATTGTTCCATCAGTAAAAGCAACAGCACCTGCGGCTTTCATATCATACATTTCTGCCAGTTCTTTTCCCTCAATTTGTTTGGTTACGGCACCCAGCGGATGAACAGTAACTGCAGTTCCATTTAATTTGTTGATGATGTATTCTACCTGGCTTTTACCCCCAACTACAGGATTGGTATTGGGCAACACCATCACCTGAGTAAAACCACCTGCTGCTGCGGCCGCCATTCCTGTTTCAATTGTTTCTTTATATTCTAAGCCGGGATCACAGAAATGAACAAATAAATCAACCCAGCCCGGCGAAAGATGCATGTTTTGTTGATCAATAATGGTATCAGCAGTTTGATTTGGGAGTGATCCGATTTTTGAAAACCGCCCGTTTTCAATCAATACATCTTGTTTGGATAAATGAAAAGTAGAACCGGGATCAATAATTGTTGCCTGCCTGATGAGAATGGTCATGTAACTTGATGTAGTTATTGCGGCGCTAAGTTCGTTTTTTTTGTTGATTTTGAAACAAATGTGTTTAAATCTTACATTTGTTGCCCGAAGAAAAAAAGTTCGGGACGTAGCGCAGTCCGGTAGCGTACCAGGCTGGGGGTCTGGTGGTCGCAAGTTCGAATCTTGTCGTCCCGACTTATAAAGCGAAGCTCAGGCTTCGCTTTACTTATTTTTATAAAGCATATTTACAAAATAATTCATTTTCATGACTCCTGAACGCCGCTCCCGTCTTTTATCTGTACTTAACAAGCGACAACCTGATTTAACAGTGGTGCTTGAAAATGTATTTGATCCGCATAATATTTCTGCAGTAATGCGTACCTGCGATGCAGTGGGTATTCAGGAAATTTATGTACTTAACAATAAAATTCCAAAGCATGCCAAGTGGGGAGCAAAAAGTTCATCCAGTGCTGTGAAATGGTTAACCGTTCATCAGTATGAAGATGCACAGGAATGTTTTGAAGCCATCAGGAAAAAGTATTCAAAAATTTATACTACACATCTCAGCAGCGATGCGGTGAATTTGTATGATATAAATTTTACTGATAGTGTGGCGCTTGTTTTTGGCAATGAACATTCTGGAGTGAGTGATGAAATACGGGCAATGGCCGATGGTAATTTTTTAATTCCGCAGATGGGTATTATTCAATCGCTTAACATTTCTGTTGCATGTGCAGTAAGTATTTATGAAGCTCTCCGGCAAAAAACAAAAGCAGGGCATTATAAGCAACAAAGGTTAGATGATGCAACATTTACTACTTTATTGGATGAGTGGGGTTTTAAAGATGATGATTTAACTGAACTTGAAAAAGAATCAACTTAATTTTATCGGCATGAAGAGGATTGTATTCTTAGTAGTTTTTGTTTTTGTATGTACACATATTAACGCACAGGAAATAAAACGCTGGAAGATGAACGACCTGCTGCAGTATATTGAAAACAGCGACTCTGCATTGATCATTAATTTCTGGGCTACATTCTGCGGGCCATGCATTGAGGAGATTCCTTATTTCCAAAGCATTGCCAATAAATATAAAAATCAAAAAGTAAAGTTGTTGCTGGTGAGTCTTGATTTTAAAGAATTCTATCCGCAAAAAATTGCAGCTTTTGCAAAAAAAAGAAGGTACACAGCACAAATTGTTTTTTTAGATGAAGAAAAGCCTGATGATTTTTGCCCGAAGATTGACAGTAGCTGGAGTGGGGCTATGCCAGCCACTCTGTTTGCAAACTCAAAAACCAAGTACCGAAAATTTATTGAAGCTCAAATAAAACCAATGGAGCTGGAAACGGAAATTAAAAAGTTGATTGGTACAAAAGAATAAAGCCACACAAACTGCATGGCTTTATAATTCCTTATTTTTTCATCTTACGATTTCCGCTTAATACTGCATCCCATCGCTTTCGATGTATTCATGCTTACTGCTTTGCCATCAACCATTTCATCAATCGCCACTTTTAAATGATCTCTTGAACTTTCAGCAGGTGTTTTTGGATTGTCTGTTATTGCACCATGATACACCAACTTCAACTCACTGTCAAATAAGTAGCACTCCGGCGTAACTTTTGCACCAAAAGCATCAGCCATTGTTGAATTATCATCCATTACATAAGGCCATTTGTACTGCTGCTCTTTTGCATAAGCCAGCATGGCGTTTTTTGAATCAGCATCATTTCTTTGCGCTTCATTGGAGTTTAAAACAATTACTCCCACTTCTTTGCTTAACGCATAATTGTATGCTGCTGTACCTACCTCTTGATTTTTAAGCACCCACGGGCAGGTGTTGCAACTAAAAACAACCAGCAATCCGTTTTTCTTTTTTACATCAGCAAACGAATAGGCTTTGCCGGTAACATCTTTCATTTTCACTTCGGGAGAGGGGGCTTTTGATCCAATGGAAATTTCACCGGGAAGCAGCGTCATTGAAATCATTGCCAAAGCAACAACTGGTAAAAAAAACAGCTTTTTCATAATTAAAAATTTTTACTAAAGTTATAGAGAAATTGAAATGCACAGAACCCGTTTGGACTCTATTTTGCCCTTTTATCAGATTCTGATTTTAAGGACCTGATACTTAAATTCAATTCAAAGCCAATAAGCAGTACCAGCGAATTAATATAAATCAGTACCATAATGATCATGATAGTTCCAATAGGGCCATATACTTTGTTATAAGTAGCATAATTGTTAATCCAAAAAGAAAAAAGAAAAGTAAACAAAATTAAAAGTGTACAGGCAAGAATTGAACCGGGAGATACAAGCTTCCACTTTTTTTCTACAGATGGTGCATGTCGGTAAATAAACGCAATAGAATAAAAAAACAAGGCAATAATAACAACCCACCTTACAGTTTGTATTAAAAATTTTACAAATTCATTTTGAATACCTAATAAGTTAAGCAGCCTTGTAAAAAGAACACCCTGTGTCATTAATATGATCATGCTGGCAATAAAGAGCAGCATAATAATAAATGTAAGCTTGATGGCTTTCCATCTGTCAGCAAAAAAACTTTTATTTTTTGCTTCATGTATAGAACGGTTAAACCCATCAATGATACCCAGCATGGCATTAGATGAATAAAAAATGGCAATCAAAAAACCAAAAGAAAGTAAACTGGTTTGCGGCCGGCCTAAAAAATCATTTAAAAAGCTCTGTATCAGGCTACGGGTTGATTGATCAGGGGTAAGATCTTTTACAAGGCTCATCACTTCTGTATTAAACTGATCTGCAATAGGGAAATACGGTACCAATGAAAATAAAAAAATACATGCCGGCGGAATAGCCATAATAAAATTAAAAGAGATCGCAGCAGCACGTTCAGTAAAACCAACTTTTTGTACCTGTATCATAAAAAACCGAATTACATCATACAAAGCAATTCCTTCAAAGCCGGGAAGCTTTAATCGTTTGCTGTAATCAACAATCGTTTTTAATACCGGAAGTCTTAATATTTTAATGACTGTCCTCATTGTTGCCGAAAATAATTCATTTTAGTGTATCTGCCGCTCATTCAACCATTGCTGATAAGCTTTTGCATTTTTAAAATGATCTGTTTCATTGGTAGCAAAGGCATGATAACCATTGCCATTTACTTTGGCACAAAAGAAAAGATACTCAGTTGTTTTTGTATCTAAAACCGCATCAATTGTTACAGGCATAGGTGTACAAATGGGGCCAGGAGGCAATCCTTTATTTTTATACGTATTATAAGGGGATGCAGCAGTTGAGTTAATATGACCAAACAAAAGCCGTTTAATTGTAAAATCTCCTACTGCAAATTTTACAGTAGGATCTGCCCCGAGTGGCATACTTTTTTTAAGTCTGTTTAGATACACACTGCTGATGGTTGACTTTTCATCATTCTGCAACGTTTCTTCTTCTACAATGGATGCAAGAATATACACGTGCTCTTTTGTGAGGCCTAATTGAGCAGCTTTTTGCTTCCGCTCTTCTGTCCAGAATTTTCTATGCTGTGCAGCAAGCTTATTTAAAATTTGTGTGGGTGTTGTACTCCAGTAATAGGAATAGGTATTGGGCATCACCATGGTCATAATGGTATTTGTATCAAGCGCAAATTTTTTAAGTGAATCGTTTTGAGAAATGAATTGAAGAAATCTTGTTGAATCTGTTTCAAACTTCTTACCAACCAGCGATGCAAAATCATTTTTCGTTCTGATTTTTTTAATCACCAGATTTACTTCTTCCTGTTGATTGTTTTTTAATTTTCTTGCAATAGAAAAAAGACTGGCACCTTTACTTATTTCAAACTTACCGGGGCGGAGGCGTGGCCATATTTTCCATTGATTGCCCAGCCATTGAAACCAGTTTGTATGTTTTAGCAGTGAATTTTCCGTAATGGTTTTCATTATATCTTCTTTCGTGGTCTTTCCGGTGGAAACATAGAGGTATTTCTGTTTTTCAGAAAAGTTAGTAGCTGGGCCAAAGAAAATCCAGCTGAAATAAATAACAATTACCACTATCAAAAAGAAAACAAGCTTACCGATGTTTTTGATCATGGTTCAAATTAAATAAAAAACCCTGCCAATTAGGGCAGGGTTAAAAAAGAATTTACTAATTTATTTTGTGGGAACCTGCTCAATTCTGTTTGGGGAGCTGCTGCCACCATCCTTAGAAATAAATAAACTTGAGAAAAGGCAAAGTAAACCAACAATGCCAGCAAAAATCCAAGTGCCTTTTTCCAACACATCCGTTGTTTGCTTTACACCCATAAACTGAGTATTAAACCCACCGATGCTGCCGCTTAAGCCGCCGCCTTTTGGGTTTTGAACCAACACTACAAATCCGAGTAAGAAACTGGCCAAGAGTACCAGTATGATGAATAACCAAGTCATTTGTTTATAATTTTAATTCTTCAATTAGGGTGGCAAAATAAACGCTTTTTTCGGGATGCAGCAAACTTAATTTCTGATACAGTTCTTTGGCTTTTGCAGTTTTACCCTGCTGTACCAGTACTGATGCCATGGCTTCGGTAATAATTTCAGCATCCGTATTGCTTTCAGATGCTATTTTTTCGATGGCTTTTTCATCCACAGTTGTAATTTGAGGCTGATCTTCCACATTAATTTTCTTCATGCTTTTGAGCCATTGGGTAAATGTTTTTACCTGCTGCCCCAGTTTATCGTTGGCTGCTTTTTCCTCTTTTAGTTTTATTCCCTGCGATGCAAAATAATCCACCGTATGAAACGGTTCAAAGCTGAACTCCGTTTCTGTTTGTTTCAATTCAATATTTTTAAGCAGGGTAGGAAGCGGAATAGAAATTTCGTTTGCTGCTTCCACCGCCTCTGCAGCAGTTATGGTTATTTCTGCGTCGAGTATTGCATCTGTTTCATCTGCTGCAATTGCTGCACTCGCTTCTGCAATTTCAATGGCTGGTTCAAAAATTTCACTCCTGTTTTCAAATCTGTTAAGTTGAAAATTCATCCACAAAGGATCAGAGAAATACAGAAATGCTTTTTGAAGTTGAGCATCGGCAGATGCATGTTGTTCTTTTTGTTTTTTTAATGCTGATAAGAAATGTGCTGCTCCAAACCATGGATAGGTGTTGGTTAACCTATCCAACTCATCAATAGAAATGGTATCTAATTGTGAAGGATGTTGAAGTAAATTGTTGAATTGTTCAGCATTCATAAAAACAAAGTACTTACTATTTACCAGTTAGAAAAAATGCGGTTAAAGATTTCGTCTGTCATATTTTGAACTATCTGCTCAGTTAAACTATTCTCTGCCTGGTTTAAAGACTGCGAAGCATCAAAGTCAAAGTTCCGGGTTAAATCGGTTTCAAAACTTTTGGTATCATCCAATCGGTTTTTAAACACTAAATGTACGGTAACATTTAAACGGTTTGTGGTTGCTCTTTGTGAACTGATGCCTGATGTGGTTACATAGTAATCAGTAATTTGTCCGCTGATATCATAATGTGCTTCGTCGTTATTGGTTTGCGAAAGTCTTGTTTGGTTAATGATCTTCTGCCGGAGTTTATCTGTAAGCTTTTGACTTAACTGTGGGTTTACAATTCTTGCCCTGTTATCAATGTATTGAACACGAACTGTTTTTACTTCAGGTGGTATAGAAACATCTTTGAAGGAATAGCAGGAAGAGAAAAAAATAAAAAACAAAAAACAAGAAGCCAAATTTACAAGGTTGCTGTTGGAACTAGCTTTTTGTTTCTTATATCTTTTTTTATTACAGGTCTTCAATATCATATTCCTTTAATTTACGGTATAAAGTTCGTTCGCTGATTCCTAAATCGAGTGCTGCATCCCGGCGTTTGCCCCTGTGTTTTTTTAATGCTTTTATGATGAGTTCTTTTTCTTTGTCCATAATGTTAAGGCTTTCTTCCACTTCCACATGCTCATGAATATTGCCATTGCCAATAATCATTGGTTGAACTTGCGGAGAACTAAGTACAGGTTGATTGTTCTCCACCTGCTTGGCTTCTCCCATCATGGTTTCAGTAAAAAATCCACCCGGCATTTGCACCTGTGATGTTCCGTTTTGCAATACTTCCAAGAACATTTTTTTTAATTCTGTAACATCACGCTTCATATCAAAAAAGAGCTTATACAAAATTTCACGTTCATTGGAAAATTCTGGACCATTTCCATTTGCCTGATGAGCAAGAACAGGCAATCGGTTAAAGCTTCGTTCCGGTAAAAATGGACTCAACTCTTTTGCTGTAATTATTTTATTAGTTGAAAGAACTGAAATTTGTTCTGCAATATTCTTTAATTCACGCACATTGCCGGGAAAAGGATAACTGATTAACAGATTTTTGGCATCGGGTTCCAGCTGAACAGGAGTTGTTTTGTAACGCTCAGCAAAATCTGCAGAGAATTTTCTAAAAAGCAATGGAATATCTTCTTTTCTGTCTCGCAGCGCAGGCACACGAATAGGAACGGTATTTAAACGGTAATACAAATCTTCTCTAAACTTGTTATTCTGTGTGTACTCTAGTAGTTCTTTATTAGTAGCAGCAATTACACGTACATCTGTTTTTAAAACTTTAGAAGAACCCACCCGTATAAATTCGCCTGATTCTAAAACACGTAACAATCTTGCCTGTGTGCCCAATGGCATTTCACCAATTTCATCTAAAAAAATAGTGCCTCCACCTACGGTTTCAAAATATCCTTTTCTTGCATCTACTGCTCCGGTGAACGATCCTTTTTCATGACCGAATAATTCTGAGTCAATGGTTCCTTCGGGTATAGCTCCGCAGTTTACAGCGATAAACGGATTGTGCTTGCGGCCAGATAAAGAATGAATGATTTGTGAAAATACTTCTTTACCTACACCACTTTCTCCATTAATTAATACGGTTAAATCAGTAGCAGAAACCTGTGTTGCCACATTTAATGCATGATTAAGAGCAGGCGAGTTGCCAATGATGCCAAATCTATTTTTTATTGATTGCAGTTCCATTCTTTTATTTTACAATTTCTCCAAGTAATGTTCCTTTTGTACAGCTCAACACCTTCACCATAACGTAATCACCTTTCTTAAAATCAGTTTCTCCTTTTGGGAAAACAATTACTTTGTTATGCGAACTTCTGCCCATCCAACTGTTGTTATCTTTTTTACTGTTGCCTTCAATTAGTATTTCGTAGGTATTGCCTACATCTCTTTTGTTACTGTTAAGCGATAAATCATATTGTACATCTACTATTTCCTGCAGGCGTCTTTTCTTAACTTCTTCCGGCACATCATCTGCATACCTTTTTGCCGCAAGAGTTCCAGGCCGTTCGCTATAGTAATACATATAACCATAATCGTAGTTACTATATTTCATAATACTAATAGTATCCTGATGTTCTTCTTCAGTTTCACTGCAAAAGCCTGCGATGATATCAGAACTGAGGCCGCAATCAGGAATGATTTCTCTTATACGATCAATTTTTTTCATATACCATTCTCTGGTATACGTTCTGTTCATCAACTGTAAAATTCTTGTATTTCCACTTTGCACCGGCAAATGAATATAATTGCAGATATTGTGATGTTTTTTTATTGCAAACAAAACTTCATCTGTAATATCTTTTGGATGAGAAGTGGAAAATCGTACTCTCAGTTGTGGCGAAACAAGTGCAACCATTTCTAACAGCTCAGCAAATGAAACCGGCTTGTCATTTATTCCATCGGTATAATAATAACTATCCACATTCTGCCCAAGAAGTGTTACTTCTTTAAATCCTCTCTCAAATAAATCCTGTGCTTCGGCAACTATTGAATGTGCATCACGGCTTCGTTCTCTTCCTCTGGTAAATGGCACCACACAAAAGCTGCACATATTATTGCAGCCTCGCATAATAGAAATAAAAGCACTCACTCCGTTACTTTCTAAACGTATAGGCGAAATATCTGCATAGGTTTCATCTCTACTCAATAAAACGTTTACTCCTTTTTGTCCACTCTCTGCTTCTTCAATTAAACCAGGCAAAGTTCTGTATGCATCCGGCCCCACAACCAAATCAACTAATTTTTCTTCTTCTAACAATTTGGCTTTTAACCGTTCGGCCATGCAGCCAAGCACACCCACAAGCATCGCCGGATTGGTGCGTTTTAATTTCCGAAACTCAGTAAGTCGTTTGCGGATGGTTTGCTCAGCTTTATCTCTAATGGAACAGGTGTTGAGTAAAATTAAATCGGCTTCGTCCGTATTTCTGGTGGCTCCAAAGCCTGAAGAATTTAAAATGCTGGCTACAATTTCGCTATCACTAAAATTCATGGCACAGCCATAGCTTTCAATATAAAATTTCTTTTGAAACTGATTGGGATCATTTGCAAAAGGAGCGTAGGCCTCCCCTTGCTTTGCTTCGTTATGAACCTTCGTATCTGTCATCAAGTCAACCATATCTATCAACAATTGAGCGGCAAAGTTAAGTGATTTGTGATGATTTGGTGACAGGTTGGCAGCAAACTTACCGTTGATAGAATACATGTTGGAAGTAACTACTGTAAGATTATTTTTGTTGTATCAATTCTTATTTCACGTTGAAATATATTCTGTTACAGGTCATTTTATTAATCATTGGTTTTCAAGCAATAGGCCAGTCTTCAAAGAAAGAACTGGGTGTTGTTATGGGTTCTGTATTAGACGGTGCCAATCAAAAAGCGATTGTAGGAGCAACTGTAGCAATCATTCCCTTTAAGGATTCTACAAAAAAATCAGTATTCCTTACTGATAAAAATGGAAACTTTCAATTTACCCAACTTGAATTAGGGTATTACCGTTTATATATTTCATCCGTTGGTTTCAGAACTAAGCAAATTGATAGTATTCATATCCGCACAGAACGTTATGATTTTAATTTGAATGATATTTTACTCAGCAATCAATCAGTTGAATTAACAGAAGTAGTCATTTACGCTGAAAAACCTTTAATTGAAAGTAAAGAAGGTAACATCACTTTTAATGTGGGCGAAAGTGCATTGAGCAACGGAAGTACCGCTACAGAACTTTTAAAACAAACACCACTTGTTACTACTGATCCTAATGGAAAAATATTGGTTCGTGGTAAAGAGCCGAAAATTTTAATAGATGATAAACCCGTGGAATTAAATATGCAACAGTTGCAGGATTTATTAGAAAGCATGCCGGGCAGCACCATTGAAAAAATTGAAGTGCTTACCAATCCTCCGCCACAGTATGCCAATGAACAGGGCGGAGTAATAAATATTGTAACCAAAAAAGGAAGAGTGGGTTTTGGTGGAAGAGTGAATGTATACGGCGGTACAAGAGGCGAAGCGGGCATGAGTGCTAACTTCAATTATCGCAAACAGGGCTTTGCCATAAACTTCAATGCAGGCGCCGGGTTTAACCGTTTTGAAAGTGATGGATACAGTAACCGTACAAATTTGTATGCTGACTCATCAAATAAACTCAACATCATTAATGGTTCTGATAATAAAAATGTTCGTCCAAACTTTCGATTGAACTTGGATTATGATATTAACAAAAGGAATATTATAAACCTTGTGGCACAGTACAATCAAAATGCTTATGATAATAATGGCTTTAACCGTTTTACCAATATCAACCGCATTGGAACTATTTCAAGACTGAGTGAACGGGAAATTGCAACGGAAGGATATAACAAAAATCCCGGCATCACTTTTACCTACACACGTAAAGGAAAAAAGCCGGGAGAGCAAATACGATTTGTTGCAGGCATCAATAGCGGTTGGAATAAAAATACTCGTAACTTTTTTCAGGAGTTTTTAACACCAGATGCATTACCAACAGGCATTGATTCCACACAACGGCAAACTACAAATACAAAAAACAATGGGTTTAATTTTAGTACTGCATTTGATAAGCAATTGAATAATAAGAAAACAGTTTTTTCTACAGGTGCTACTTATAACAGAACCAACAGCCATATACTTTTAAATACTGAATTTTTAAAGAAACCAGATAATAGTTTTTTTAAAGTGATGCTATTAAGTAATGATTTTAAGTTTCATCAGGATGTGTTAAATGCCAGGGCATCCATTAAACATGTTTTTAAACCCGGCTTTTCTGTTAGTGCCGGTGCAGCAGTGGAGCAAACTAATATTTATTTTGAATTGCTGCAACTTAACCAAACCGTTTATAACCGCTATATCAACTTTTTGCCATTTGCTAACTTCAACAGAAGCTGGAAAAACAAAACCAACCTTACATTTTCATACCGCCGCACTATCCGCCGGCCGGGTATTAATGAACTAAATCCTGCTGTTGATTATAGCGATCCGTATAATACTCGTTTTGGCAATCCTGATTTGTTGCCAACACTTGCCCATACGTTTGATTTGGTAGCAGGTAAAACAAAAGAGAAATTCTTTTTTAATGTAGGAGCTGGTTATAATTTGGTAGAAGATATTTTTAGCCAGATACGCACTTTGCTTACCGATGGAAAAACAGTAATTACCTGGAACAATATAAGTGCAAGACAGGAATATGAAATTAGCAGTTGGAGTGGATTAACCCTGTCAAAAAAACTCCGTGCAAACTTTAGTGCCAGCTATATTTTTAATAAATACGGAAGTTTTGATAAAGATGTAAGAAAGTTTAGAGATGGAGGTTCTTTTACCTCAAACCTGAATGCGAATTATATCCCCACTGATTTATGGACTGTTACCGGAAATTTTACCTTCAACCGGTTTGCAAACCCACAGGGAACTGTGCGCAGTAATGTAAATATGAATGTAGGTGTACAACGCAAACTCTTTAAAAAGAAAATCATACTTACACTCAATGCCGTTGATCCGTTTACACAACAGCAGAACAGAACATTTACTTACGGCACTAATTTTAATTTGGAAAGTTATAACAGAACACAAACAAAAAACTATCGGCTTTCACTCAGTTATAACTTTAATAAAACATCCGCTGTTAAACGTAAAACAGCGGATGTGCTCAAGAGTATAAAGAAATAATTATTTTAACTTTTCTGCCAAATACAGGTATTGCGGATGTAAATGATGTGGAAATAAATTTTCTGCTGCTTTACTTTCAGGGTACAGTTTAAAATATTCTTCATCCGGTATCAACACAATCATATTTCCTGTACGTACATAATGACTGCTGGCGTAATAAGCCGGAGGTACAAAGCCGGGCAATATTTTTTGTACAGTTTTAGAAGTCATTGAGCCAAGATATTTCTGATACCTTTTCTGCGCTTTGCTTGGCGGCTTACTTAACTGATTATACATATACTTTAATGCAAGGTTAGTAGGAAACTTTTGTTTCTTAATAATTCCCTTTGCATGTATAAACGGATTGGAAGGATTAAAATCAGTTAATGTTTGAATGGAGATAGGCACTTCGGGAACCCAATCAGCAGCGTTTACAACATTGTAAGACCAGCCGTTCTGCGTCATCGCTTCATATTCATAAGCAAAATAAAGATTGCCGGGTTTTGGTCCTGCACTGCAATAGGTTTTAAAACGAATATCAGCAGGCAGCTTTCCTGTTTTTTGCAGGTTATACAAATAAGCGGTAACAAGATAAGCAATACCACCGCCCTGGCTATGCCCAACAATGATCATATTTTTTGTTCCGCTTTTATACGTTGAATCAATTTTGGGCATCATATCTTTTGTAATAAATGCAGTGCTTACCAACCAACCTACATGCACAGCAGCTTTAGGATTAGTTGCAAGTTCATAATCAAATACATCTTCCTTTGATAATTGCAGTTGCCCTTTTGCAGGCACCATTGCTGCATAGAAATTAGAGAGCCAACTCGTAGCATTTGTAGTTGTGCCCCGTATACTCAGCACCGCTGTTCCTTTACCATCGTTCCATAGATCCCATAAATTATCCAAACCAATTGCCGGCGATTGGTACATCATTTTAAACCGCTCAGGCTCAGCAATTTTTTTGTAATAATTTTCCTGTGCTGATGTTCTTGCAGAAACTTTCATGAGTTCAATGTATTCTGCTTTATCAAAGCCCGGTAATAGTTGGGCGATAGATTGATTGATAAAAGAGATTGTTGTAATAAATAATAACAGTTTGTACTTCATAAGAAATCAATTATGGTTGGTGATAATGAAAGATAGTATCATTCACTTATATCTTGTTTATTTGTTTGAGTTAGTATGTATTTTTTACCACAGTATCTTTTTCAATAAGTGGAGCATTGTTAGCAGCAATTGAGGGTTTAGTATTTTGGCAGGATGTTACTTGTAAAAGAAGTGTTGCTATTGTTAGCCTGAAAAGAAGCTGGTTCATATAAAAAAATTTTGAAGCAAATGATGAAGCGATTGCAAAAACGAAAAGAACACTGCTTAGTTTTTACAATTCACTAAAACAAATTTAATGCCTTTGCTGTAGTCCATCACAGCATCTTTTTTAAATTGCATAGCACCGTTTACCTCCTCCACAGATCCGTAACCTTCTGTAAGCGTATTGCCTGTTTTAATAAACGCTACCTGTCTTTTGCTTTCTTTACCTTCTGATATAAGAATGTAATCAGCAATAAGTGTATCGTTTTTAAGTAATCCTTTTATGGTTCCAGTGTTACTGTCCTTACCACTTAATTTATACTGAAGGTTACCTGTTACATGATTATCTGCCTCTACCGTTATTTCAAGCAGCGATGTATCTGTATTTGAAATTGATGCATAACAGTTTTTTATGGAGGTAGCAACCGGAGGTTGTGGATTAATACTGTCTTTGTTAGTGGTGGTTTCTGTTGGTTGGTTATTACATGCACATAGAAATGAAAATGCAAAAAGAACAACAAAGCTGTTTAAACGTTTCATATTGTTTTGGTTAACTGGTTACTGTTTAAAGATACTGATGTACGTTGTACATTCGTAAACGAAGTGATAATTTTTCATAAATTTTTTTTAAATAAATAGCTTCAAGCTTTTTTATTTTTCCATATCCACTACATCAATTTTCTTTCCATCAAAATTTAGAAAAAGTACTTTGGTTGATTTTACCACTTTACCGTCTTGTACAGCCGCACTCCATGCAGTTTGATCGAGTAATCGTTTTAACTCTTTAAAATCTGGACGCACATTGCTATTGGGTTGTGCTTTGTAAAAACAACATTTGCCTTCTTCGTTTATAAGTAAGCTAATGGTAATTCTGCCGCCTGCTCTTTTTTGTACATACTCCTGAAAGAAGTTATCAAAAAAATCATCCATGCTGGTTTTACTGTTGTTCCATTGAGCAGATTTTTGCACCCGTACATACATTTCATCAAAACCATCTTTGCCTTTTTGTGCAAATTGATTGCAACTGTCTAAGAAAATTGTTTCTTGTTGTTGTTGTGCATTTGTAATGATAACAAAAAATAGAAGGATTGAGGATAGAAGGATTTTCATAAAATAAAAATAGGATTTTTTTTATTATTAGCATGATGTGCAGTCAACCTGAGGTTGAAAAGACATCACAATTTAAAACCCTTTGCCCCCGGCTTTTTATTTGCTTCGCTCACCGCCACCGTTTGCTGCAAACGCTTCATTCTTGTTTCAATGGTTTTTGCACTATCAATCCAATACATAAACTGTTTGCGGATAGAAGGAGAGAAGGCTTTGAAATTTGCAAGTGCTTCTTTTTTGCCTGTAAACAGATTTAATAAATCCTTCGGTAGTTCGTTATTAGTTGCTGCAGCATTGCTGGCAGTTAATGTATCCCAGCTTCCGTTTTGTTTTGCAATTTCAATTTTTTCTAACCCGGGTGCAGCCATCAATCCGTTTTTAATAAGCCGGGTTACACGTTCTTTGTTCAAATCACTCCACACACTTTTTGGTTTGCGGGGGGTAAACATCAGCATACTTCGCTCATCATCTAATTTACGGGGTAAGCTGTCAATCCATCCAAAACACAAAGCTTCTTCCACCATATCATCATACGGCAAACGGGGTTTGCTTGTTCCCGTTTTGTAAAAAACAAGCCAGATTCCGGGAGATTTATTGTGATTTTTTTTAAGCCAGTTACGCCAGGCAGTTCGGTCTTTGGGATAGAATTGTTCATAGCTGTCAAAGACAGTAGCCATAGGAGAGATTTATCCTTCGTTTTTTCTATTGAGTACCCATATAAAAAAAGCACCCAGAAAAAGTGCAATACCTGTACCACCAAAAAGCAATGCAGTTAGTACTTTTTGTGCTCCGCTTGAAAGTACCATTGAAACAGCAACTGTAAAATAAATGATGAAAATGGTGAGGAGTGCGTAAATCTTCTTATCCATGCGAGTTGATTTGAGAATGCGAAAATGAGAAATAATAAGTTATAAGCCAAAAATTATTCACAGGGGTGTGAACAATTTAATACGTAGGGTGGGGAATCTCAATCGTTATATTTGCCAGCCTCACCCTCATTCAGCAATGAATTGTATTGGTTAAAATTGAAATAGTGTTATCCCCTCCTTGGAGGCCTGCCCGGATGAATTCGTTCGGACGGGGGCGGCAACAAGATTCACAAAATCAAAGATTAAAAGGGGTGGGTAACAATAAGTAAACAGAACTAAGAACTTATATTCTATGGCAGAGGAAAAAAAGAATTTGTTTGATTATGATGAAGATTCCATCCGCACTCTGGATTGGCAGGAGCATATTCGCCTGCGCCCCGGAATGTACATTGGTAAACTTGGCGATGGAAGCAGCCCCGACGATGGAATTTATGTGTTGCTGAAAGAAGTGATTGACAACTGTATTGATGAACACACCATGGGCTATGGAAAACACATTGATGTAACTATTGAAAAAGGTGTGGTAACAGTTAGAGATTTTGGCCGTGGTATTCCGTTGGGTAAAGTGGTAGATGTTGTAAGTAAAATTAATACCGGTGCCAAGTACGACAGTAAAGTGTTTCAAAAAAGTGTGGGCTTGAATGGTGTGGGTACTAAAGCAGTAAATGCCCTGAGCAATTATTTTAAAGTAACCTCTTTTAGAGATGGCAAATCGAAAACAGCAGAGTTTGAAAAAGGAATTTTAAAGAAAGATTCAAAAGAAGAAAAAACAACCGAGCCTAATGGGACGGAAGTAATTTTTATTCCGGATGATACCGTGTTTAAAAATTATCACTACCTGCATGAGTACATGGATAACCAGTTTTGGAATTACTGTTATTTAAATGCAGGACTCATCGTTAATTTTAATGGCAAGAAATATATTTCTAAAAATGGATTGCTTGATTTATTGCAACGCAAAACCAATGCAGATGAAATCCGTTATCCCATTATTCATTTAACGGGTGAGGATATTGAAGTAGCGCTTACACATGAAAACCAATATGGCGAAGAATATTATTCATTTGTAAACGGACAGTTTACTACTCAGGGCGGTACACACCTTGCTGCATTTAGAGAAGCGTATGTAAAAACCATTCGTGATTTTTATAAAAAAGATTATGATGCTGCCGATATAAGAGGAAGTATTTGTGCTGCTATAAGCGTTCGAGTACAGGAGCCTGTATTTGAAAGCCAAACAAAAACAAAACTTGGCTCTACTGTTGTTACAGAAGGCGGACAAAGTATGAAAAACTTCATTGGTGATTTTTTAGCCCGTGATCTTGATTTGTATTTGCACAAAAATCCATCTGTTGCAGAAGCGTTGAAAAAACGGATTGAGCAAAATGAAAAAGAACGAAAAGAATTAGCAGGCATTAAAAAACTGGCGAATGAACGAGCTAAGAAAGCAAATCTCCACAATAAGAAATTAAGAGATTGCCGGTTTCATTATAACGATGAAGCCAGTGGAAAAGACAAGGATAAAATTCTGGAGAAGCAAAAAGAAACTACCGTTTTTATTACAGAAGGAGATAGTGCCAGTGGAAGCATTACCAAAAGCAGAAATGTAGAAACACAGGCTGTGTTTAGTTTGCGAGGGAAGCCTTTAAACTGTTTTGGATTAACCAAAAAAGTAGTATATGAAAATGAAGAATTTAATTTATTGCAACATGCATTGAACATTGAAGATAATTATGAAGACCTTCGTTATAACAATATTGTAATTGCAACAGATGCTGATGTGGATGGTATGCATATTCGTTTATTGCTGATGACTTTCTTTTTGCAGTTCTTTCCTGATTTGGTGAAGAATGGGCATGTGTACATTTTGGAAACACCATTGTTTCGTGTAAGAGATAAAAAGGAAACCATTTATTGTTATGATGAAACAGAAAAACAGGCTGCAGTAAAAAAACTGGGAAGTAAACCTGAGATCACAAGGTTTAAAGGCTTGGGTGAAATAAGTCCGGATGAGTTTGGCAGATTCATTGGTGCGGAGATGCGGAAAGAACCTGTGATGTTATTGCCTGAAACACATATTCAACAAGTGTTAGAATATTACATGGGCAAGAATACACCAGACAGACAGGAATTTATTATTGCTAATTTAAAAGTGGAATTAGATTTGGTGGAGGAGGCAGCCCCCTAAATCCCCGAAGGGGGACTTGTTAACCCTCCGATTATTTTTAGAATAAATAAATTTTACAAGATGATTCATATTGTATTTAATGAACCCGATGTTACGGTATTGCAACTGGCAATTGAGTTAGATGAAACACTTGGAGGCGAAGTGTTATTGGTTAGAGACGATTATGCGGTTGGCCCTTTAAAAGAAATTTATACCGAAGAAGGAATTGAAGCAAGAAAAAACTGGTGGAGAGAAGTACTTGCAGGTGGCGATGGTGATGGAGGTGTTGATAAAGGAATTGTGGATGATAATAAACTCGTAGCAGAGCTGATTGAAAAACTCAATGCAGCTGCCGAAGAAAAAATTTGGATATGGGCTGCACAGAATAAACATGATGTAAGTGGTTATTATTGGCTGATGAGTCAGTTGAAAAATTTTCAAGGAAGAGTTTATATTCTTTACCTGAATAATCTTCCTTTTATAAATGAAAAGGGAAATATTTTTTATCCTGAGTGGATCAGTCATATTCAGCCAAAAGAAATGTTGAAAGCTAAAAAATTGTCTCGCCTAATTACACCGAGTGAATTTGAAGTAGATCCAGATGAGTGGACAAGAATTTGTACTGAAGAAAAAATGGTGAGGTTGCTGGAAGGAGGAAAAAAACTTTCTCAGCATGATGCTGATTTTTATGATGCCGAACTAAAAACGTTTATTACAACAGATTGGATAAAAGGCAGTAAAATCATTCACCAGTTTTTAAGCAAAGCCAAACATACTACGGGTGATCTGTATTTGTTATGGCGTTTAAAAAAATTGCTGGCTACAGATTTTTACGATGTGCAGGGTGAAGTAAAGAATATGAAAGATTTTGAAGTGAAGAAGAAGGCTGGTGTATTATTCAAACAGGAATAAAATTGATAATAAGAAAATGAGTGCCGTAAAAAAGAAAGAAAATGTTTTTGACAATGAAAGTGGTTTGCAAGGCCAGTATAAAAACTGGTTTTTAGATTATGCATCTTATGTAATTCTTGAACGTGCCGTACCAGCAATGGAAGATGGTTTGAAACCTGTGCAACGACGCATCCTCCATGCCATGAAAGAAATGGATGATGGCCGTTTTAATAAAGTAGCTAATATCATTGGGCAGGCAATGCAATATCATCCGCATGGCGATGCAAGTATTGGAGATGCATTGGTAAACCTCGGGCAAAAAGATTTACTAATTGAAACACAAGGCAACTGGGGTGATGTGCGAACAGGTGATGATGCTGCAGCACCACGTTATATTGAAGCAAGACTTTCAAAATTTGCATTGGAAGTAGCCTTCAACAATAAAACAACAGAGTGGCAACTGAGTTATGATGGAAGAAAGAATGAGCCTGTTGTTTTACCAATGAAATTTCCATTGTTATTGGCACAGGGTGCCGATGGAATTGCAGTAGGCTTATCAACAAAAATTCTACCGCATAATTTTTGTGAACTTATTGATGCTTCTATTAAACATTTAAAAGGGAAACGTTTTGAAATTCTCCCTGATTTTCAAACAGGGGGAATGATTGACACGGCTAACTACAATGATGGCAAGCGTGGTGGTAAAGTAAGAGTGCGTGCAAAAATTGAAGAGGTAGATAAAAAAACACTGGCCATTCGTGATGTGCCTTATGGCGTTACTACCACTCAATTGATGGAGAGTATTGTAAAAGCAAATGATCAGGGAAAAATAAAAGTAAAAAAAGTTACAGATAATACTGCAGCTGAAGTAGAAGTGCAAATTGATTTGGCTCCCGGCATTTCACCTGATATTACCATTGATGCCTTATATGCATTTACAGATTGTGAAGGTTCTATTAGTCCCAATGCATGTGTAATTGTAAAAGACAAACCACAGTTCCTTACGGTAAGTGATTTGTTGAAATATTCTGCTGATCAAACAAAAGACTTGCTGAAAAAAGAATTAGAAATTAAGTTGGGTGAATTGCAGGAGAAATGGCATTACACTTCGCTTGAGAAGATATTCTTTGAAGAAAAGATTTATAAAGAGTTAGAAAAGAAGCATGAAACATGGGAGAAAGTATTGCTTGCAATTGATGTGGCGTTTACTCCTTTTAAAAAACAATTACGCCGGGATATTACAAGAGAAGATATTGTAAAGCTTACCGAAAAACCTGTTCGCCGGATTTACAAATTAGATATTGATGAACTTAATGAGCAAATCAAAGGATTGGAAGCGGATATTAAACAGGTGAAACATGATTTGGATAATTTGGTCGATTACGCAGTCGCCTATTATGAAAACCTGTTAAAGAAGTATGGCAAGGGCAGAGAGCGCAAAACAGAAATAAAACCTTTTGAAACCATACAGGTAAAACAAGTTGCTATTGCCAATACTAAATTATATGTAAACCGTGAAGATGGATTTATTGGCACAAGTATTAAAAAAGATGAATACTTGTTTGATTGCAGCGACTTCGACGACATCATCGTTTTTACAAAACGTGGAATAATGAAAGTGGTTAAGGTTGGTGAGAAGGCATATATCGGCAAGGATATTATTCATGCTGCTGTGTTTCAAAAAAATGATGAGCGTACTACGTACAATATGATTTATGCCGATGGAAAAGGTGGTGTGAGTTATGCCAAGCGTTTTAATGTAACAGGTATTACAAGAGATAAGGAATATGATTTAACAAGAGGTGATGATAAAAGCAAGGTTCATTATTTTACTGTAAACCCCAATGGTGAAGCTGAAGTAGTAAGAGTAGTATTAAGCCCCGCATCTACTGCACGTATTAAAGAGTTTGATTTTTATTTTGAAGAACTGGATATTAAAGGTCGCAGCAGTATGGGCAACCAGGTAACAAAGTATCAGGTTAAGACGATTAAGTTTAAAGAAAAAGGAAAAGCTACTTTAAGTGGAAAGAAAATGTGGTTTGATGATAAGTTTGGCAGAATTAATACAGAAGAAAAAGGCCAATACCTCGGCAAGTTTGAACCGGAAGATAAAATTTTGGTGATTTATAAAGATGGTAATTATGAAATTACTGATCAGGAATTAACACAGCGCTTTGATCCCGAAAATGTATTACTCATAGAATTGTTTAAACCTGAAAAAATTGTTACTGCTGTTTATTTAGATAACGATAAACTACAATACAATGTAAAAAGGTTTAAAATTGAAACCACTACATTAAAGAGTAAATTCTTTTTTATTAAAGAAGGTGATAAGAATTATGTGGAGGCTGTAACTACGGATGATGAACCTGTATTGGCCATGCAAAGCGGCAGAGGTACACAAGTGCGTAAGGCAAAAATAAAATTAGCAAAGGTTGCAGAGGTGATGGGATGGAAAGCAGTAGGAGCCAAGCTCACTGATTTTAATAAGAGCATTGAAATGGAGTGGGTGAAAGAAGAACCAACTGCACAGGGAGAATTGTTTGAGTAGTGGATGTTTTATTCATTAACAAAATCTTCAGAACCTTGCTGAAACCATCAGCAAACTTTTTACTTCTTAGTTGGTAACAGCAAATAAACAAACTGTTACCAATTATATGAAAGCAAAATTTTTACCCTCTGCATTTTTACTTTCAATTATAAGTATTGCAGCAACTGCACAAATTAAACCTGTACTTAAAGCAGGTATCATTAATGCTACATGGAAAGGAGAGGCCAAGGAAACCTTTACATCAGTTATTGATCAAACAAACGGCATCATTGAGCCAAGAAAAAGAACCGGTTTTTATATTGGCGCCGGTGCTGATATTCCTTTAGGTGACATGGTGAGTATTGAGCCTGGATTAGTTTACACACAAAGAGGTTACGGCTTAAAAGGAAATCTTACCATTAATCAACTTAAGATTGAAGCTTTAAATGCCAGAGCTACTTCTCAAATGCATTATATTGATGTACCAGTTCTGATAAAAGTAAAACCTGCTGGTGGATTAACCATTTTTGCGGGGCCACAAATTTCTTACTTGATAAAAAATAATTTACAAGCAGATGTGGCATTGCTTGGATTTTCATTAATAAATACAGACTTAGATATTACCAATCAATTCAATCGTTTCGATGTAGGATTAACTGGAGGTATTGGTTATGAATTTGAAGGTGGATTTGGAATTGCGGCTAGTTATGAAAAAGGATTTAACCGCCTGGATAAGAATCAGAATTTTAAAGTATTTAATGAAGGAATAAAAGCAGGGTTTACTTATAAATTTTAAACAGACACTTCAACTTTGGCAAAGCATCAGCAGCTTTGCCAAAGTTTTTATTCTTCACTTGCTACAATTTCTCCGTAATCAATAAACAATTCTTCTCCTTCGTCAATTGCACGTAAGGTTTCAAAATCTTCGCCATCATTAATGCTTTTAATATTGGGTGTATCTGAATGGTTAAGAAAATTTACAAGATCCATTACTTTAAATCCGTAATCAGGAATATAGTAATGGGTTTCATCGTAGAGGCAATAGGTTTCTACCAACTGCCTGCTGTGTGCAGGTAGAGCATCTACTTCAGTACGCTCTACTTTTATCCATTCACCAATATTTTTAGAAAAGATTCCACGCTGTCCGGCTGGTATTTTTCGTAAAGCATACACACCGTTTCCATGAATGGGAGAGGGCTTCATCATTACCCATGTATCGTTTGCCAGTTCTTGAAGCAATTGTTCTTTGGTCATACAGAAAATTATTTGATGTATCGTTTCATTTCCCGCTCCACATCACGGCTTTTAATGGACTCTCTTTTGTCGTATAACTTTTTACCACGCCCCAGCCCAATTTCAATTTTAGCAATATTTTTTTCAGTAAAAAAAATGAGGAGCGGAATAACTGTGTATCCTTTTTCTTTAATCTTTCCTTCCCATTTTTTAATTTCTTTTTTATTCAATAACAGCTTTCGGTCATGCACCGCCATGTGATTGTTGGCAGTACCAAAAATATATTCAGCTATATGTAAACCTTTCAGCCATAGCTCACCTTTATGAAAAAGACAATAGGAATCGCTGAAACTAACCTTGCCCGCCCGTATTGATTTTACTTCTGTTCCAGCCAATACCATACCTGCCACCAATGTATCATCAAAGTAGTATTCATGAAAGGCAGATCGGTTTTTTAGTTCCATATTATTTTTTATCAAAGCGATATATGACATATTTTGTTGCTCTCTCTGTTAAAGCTCCAAAATAAAATTTTTCGTTAAAGTAAATTAATTGCTCTTTACTAAATGTTTTACGATTGTTTTTAAGAAACCTTCCAATTTGTTCAAACGGATTTATTCTTGGATTTGTTTTTAACAGCTGTAAGTTATTCTGATCAAAAGCAAGTTGCAGAGAAACCGTATTTTTAGGATCAAGAATGTCAATACCTGTTATAACTAGCCAGGAACTATTGGTTGGAATGGCATTCATGGCATAAGTACCTACCGCAGAACCTGCAATACTTAAAGCAACTTCCTCAAACGAAAGCCTATTATACATACCCCCGATAGTTACATAAATTATTCCGTTATCTAAAGAAGCAGAAATGCCAATTTGCTCAACTCTATTTAACATTGTACTTATGTTTGCAACCTTTAGTTCATCTATGGATGAAAAAGTTCCAATTTTTGTTACAGGCTTTGTTCCAATTCTATTTACATCATCTGTTGAAAATAACTGTGTGGATATAATTTTATTTGTTTCTATGTCAAAAAAATTGAGAAGCAGTTTGTTTTCAGCCACAACATGAAATGAGATTATTTTGTTGTCAACTATACAAGATCTACTCACAAGTGAATGTTGATAAGGGTTTATTTCTTTTGGATTTTGATCATATATAGATACATAAGTAAATTCTGGAAGCTTAACAGTTACGGTATATGTTTTATAATTGAGAGATGTAACTAAGAATGTAATCGAATTTTTTGATTGAATGATTTTCTTTGAGGTTGAATTTACAATTAATGGGTAATCTCTATTGCTTTGTAAAGTTGCAGAACCTTTTTCTTTTAAAAATGAACTAAAAGATGATGCTATTCCGGGGGCTAAACGGGAAACCCCTTTGAACGTATCACCCAGATTAATTCCAAGAACTTTTTTTTCTACATCTTTTCCAAATACTTTTCTATAGAAAAATAGCGAATCAACTCTGTTAAAATAGGTAATAAACCATATTTCATTTTCCTCTGCAAAGGATGCTAATAATTTTTCCTTTTGACGACATTCAAGTGCAGAGGATGAGTTTGTGGATCCGTTTTCAATATTTGTTTCTAAAAAAAAATATTTATTATTTTTTTCACTCCAGAACGTTTCTATCATCAAATTATTTGTTCTAGTACCTCCAATATACTTTGTCGTTTCATAAATTGAAAAAGCTTCTTGCGAAATAACTGATTTTTTATGAAATGCTTCATCAGCACTGATATATCCACTTACAGTTTGAAAAAACTCTTTTTGTATTTTGCCATCTGCAAAGAGCAAAAAGCGTTTTATAGAGTTTTTATTACGAATAGAGACTGTAAGAGTTTTACTTTTGATATCCTCAACATAATAGGTTTCTATGTTTGATGCTAAAGCTTCTTTAGGTGGAGCGTAATTAAAAATGATTGATGGTTGTGCATTTGCCAAAACAGAAATCAGAAGAACAAAAATTCCTGTGTACAAGTGTTTCTTCATTTGGTGCTATAGTTTACTTAACTGTTGAACAAAGTTAAAATAGTACTTAACTTCTGTTTCAACTCCTTTCTATCAACAATCAAATCAAGAAATCCATGCTCCAGTAAAAATTCACTTCTTTGAAAACCTTCGGGTAAATCTTTTTTAATGGTTTCTTTAATTACCCGTGGGCCGGCAAAACCAATTAAGGCACCGGGCTCACCAATGTTTAAATCGCCCAGCATACCAAAAGATGCAGTAACTCCACCAAAAGTAGGGTCGGTTAATAAAGTAAGATAGGGGAGTTTCGCATCGCTCATTTGTGTAAGCTTACCCGAAATTTTTGCAAGTTGCATCAATGAAAAAGCACTCTCCATCATTCTGGCACCACCGCTTTTACAAATCATGAGCATGGGTAATTTGTGCTGCAAACAATAATCAACAGCACGTGCAATTTTTTCGCCCATTACACTTCCCAGCGACCCGCCAATGAAATCAAAATCCATACAGCAAATGATTAACTCATGATCCTGTACTTTGCCCACCGCCACACGTATAGAATCATGCATATCTGTTTTCTTCCAGATATCTTCTAACCGTTTGCCGTAAGGTTTTAAATCAGTAAACCCTAAGAAATCCTTAGAACGGATGTTGTCATACAACTCTGTGTATTCATCACCATCAAATAAAATATCAAAGTATTCAAAACTTCCAATGCGATGATGATAGTTGCATTCAGGGCAAACATATTTATTTGCTACCAACTCCTGTGTTGTACCCGTGTGTTTACACTCCGGGCATTTGGTCCACAATCCTTCCTTAATTTCTTTTTTATCAGAAGTGGAAGTGAGAATACCTTTTTGTACACGCTTAAACCAATTTGATCTTTCAGCATCTGTTTGAGGAAGATCATCACCCGTTAAGTTCTTTTCTATATCTTCTTCTTTTTTCGACATTCAATTTTTTATTTAAAGCTCTACAAAAAAAATTAAGCATTTCTGTTAATACAGTTTAAATCTTCAAATGCAATTTCTAAACGCTTGATAAATGTTTCTTCACCTTTACGCAGCCAAACCCTTGGGTCGTATTGCTTTTTATTGGGGCTATCAGCACCTTCTGGATTTCCAAGCTGGCCCTGTAAATATGCTTCGTTCTTTTTATAATTGTTCAACACACCTTCCCAAAATGCCCATTGCAAATCAGTATCAATATTCATTTTGATAGCTCCGTATCCAATGGCTTCACGAATTTGATGTTGAGGTGAACCGCTGCCGCCATGAAATACAAAGAACACTGGTTTAGGCCCGGTTTTTAATTCCTTTTCAATATATACCTGGCTGTTGTTTAAAATTTCCGGACGTAATTCCACATTGCCCGGCTTATAAACACCATGCACATTACCAAATGCAGCAGCTACAGTAAATAATTTTCCAACTTTACTTAACTCTGTAAAAGCATAAGCCACATGTGCGGGTTGTGTATAGAGTTTATCATTTTCCACATCGCTGTTATCAACTCCATCTTCTTCACCTCCTGTAACACCCAATTCAATTTCAATTGCCATACCCAATGGGTGCATACGTTTATAAAATTCTACTGATGTGTGAATATTTTCTTCCAGAGGCTCTTCACTTAAATCTAACATGTGCGATGAAAAAAGCGGATGGCCTTTTTCTTTTTTATACTCCACGCCGGCATCAATTAATCCGCTAATCCAGGGCAGCCATTTTTTTGCTGCATGATCTGTATGCAATATAACAGGTACGCCATAATATTTTGCTACGTTATGAATGTGCAATGCACCGGAAATTGCTCCACTTATATTTGCCTGTAATTGATCGTTTGGCATTCCTTTACCAGCAATAAACTGTGCACCTCCATTTGAAAACTGAATAATAACAGGCGAGTTTACCTTTGCTGCTGCTTCTAAAGTGCCATTAATTGTATTGGTACCAATGGAGTTTACAGCAGGTATTGCAAATTGATTGTCTTTGGCATCATTCAATAATGCTTCAAGTTCTTCGCCATAAAGCACCCCGGCTCTGTATTTACCCATGATTGTAAGTTTAAGATTTGTAAGTTATAAAATTTTAAGAGCCGCTAAGATAGTTAAACTGTGAAATTGGGCAAAAGCGGTTGTTAGTATCAACTTTTAATGAGTTTATTGGGTGTAAGAAAAAATTAAAAGTCCGGGCAATGGTTGGGTAAACCTAAATTCACTGCCCATCGCTATTATTGCTGATTCTTTTTCATAATCATAAGTATAGTAAAACAAAAATGTGGAGATGTTTTTTTTCAGCATTTCTAATTTAAGTTCTTGATAGGAATAATTAGGTTTGGCTTTGAAATAGAATTTGCTTCCACTTAAAAAGGCGGCGACTTCACATTCACCCTGTTTGGTATTGGATGCAAAATTTCCTTTAAATGAATTGCTTTTAAAATGTTCTGCCAAATCAAAAACTTCTTTGCCTGTATTTGCAGTGTCTTTTAAATAATTAATTGGTTCAATAAGAAAGCTGAAATAAAAAATTGTAGTGATGAGTATTTTTAAAATTGGGGTATTATCTGTTTTACTCCACAACTCTTTTAAAGCAATGGTGCCTGTAATTAAAAAGAGAAACCCGAATACCCAGAAAAACCGGGTTTCAATATGATTTAATAAATAACCTAGTGGGAAAAGAATGGTAATTAGAAATAGTTTTTGACAGATACTATTTTTAAGTTTTCTGCTTTTTATAAATAACCAAACAATAATAGCAGGTGAAAAAATTGAAATTTCTGAGTATGTTTTTAATAATACAACCGCATTAAATGCCACTACACGAAATTGATGCAGAAACATTTCTGTCGAGCTGAATATAGTAAGGAAATGATTACTGGCATAGTAAGGATCCTCCCACCAACTGGTAGAATTTTGATATAAAGGAATATGAAAAAAGTTTTCTGTATGAACTACTCCTCCCAAATACCATGTCCATGTAAGCTTGCCGGCTGTACCAATAGTAAGGAAATGATATTTGGTTGATATTGCAATAATCCATGGAAGGCAACATAAAAGGAATGCAGTAAAAAATAATAACAAACTCTTCCACTGAAATTTCCCCGTAGCATACAAATTGTGAATGCTAAGTGCAAGATGTAATAATATCAATAATGGAAATGAATATGTTTTTGCAAAATAGCAAAGGGCAGCAATAAAACCAGCCAGTAATTGCAGCTTCAAATTTTGAAAAAAGTTTTTTGATAAAACAAGATTCACATACAAAAGAAAAAGTGGAACAAGCAAAATGTCAGCCGCCAGCTCATAGTAGCAGTAATGCAGCAGCATAATTACGGATGTAAATATTATGGCAGATCGTTGATGTTCGGTTAGTTCAAATTTTTTTGTAAGTGAGTTGATGACAAAAAGGGTAGCCACACTCAAAAACCCATTGGATAGTTTAAAGGTTATTGCTTCTGATATGCCAAGTTTTAAAAATGGAACAATTATCCAGGAATGCAGTGGACTCCAGTAACCGTTCACAGCGTTTCCATAATCTCCGGCAGCTAGTCTTCTTGCTACCATAGCATATCCTACACCATCTACATCAAAAATATATTGATATAAAGGCCATAGAATGACAAACAACGCAGAAAAAAGCAGAACAGAAAAATAAAGATTGTACTTATGAATCAGCTTCATCTCTTAAAAATAAGCTTTCTACCATTTTTGCAAAATATGAGTGAATTTAAATTGAGTTTTATTTGTAAACTCAGCAAGTATCTAAAAACAATTTGCCTGTTTGCTATTGAGTTGTTAGGCTCTTTACAAACAGGCACATAAATTTTTTAAAAGCGGTTCTGGGTGTTCAGGTAAAAAAGTCATAAGGATGCTACGAGTGAACCGGATTTTACCTCTTCTTTTCAGCTTATTCAGGAATATTGGATGTTGGTTTGAATAAATAGAAAAAAAGATCTGGATTTTACAAGGTATTGGATTCTTGGTTTTCGGTTTTTCTTAGGATCCAGATCTTTTTTAAGCCTTTTTTGTTCTCTTGGTTTTTTCCGTAGTCAGATGAATCTGATGCGGTTGGCTGTTGGTTTGGTTTTTCAGGAATTGGTCTAGGTTTTTTTCTTTTGGTTAAACAACTGGTTCAGGATTTTCTTGGACTTTTCAACGATACTGTTGGTTTTCTTATAGGTACGGATCGAAATTAATTGTTAAAAATTGGAAGTTGACCGATATTGGATTTTTCTTTTAGTTATTCAATGGTATTTGATATTGTTACTAAGTGTTTTTCTTTTGGTTAGTTGTTGATTGTGTTATCAATCAACTTCCGATACAAAAGTAGCCCCGCTGTACATGCTGCACAAGAGCACAATTTCTCAATTTATTTGCATCGGTATTTACATCAACATACGTATTGATGCGTTTAAATTGTTCGTAGAACTACGATAAACAAAAAGAATTAGCATATATAGTGAAAAAAAAGCCATCAATTCAAATTGAATTGATGGCATTATAACAATTGATGCTGTTAAAATTATTTTGTAAGCGATTGTATCAGATCATATTTTGTAACAATATGATAGTTGCCTGCTTCATCTTTACTCATTGCAGCTCCGGTTTCTTTATTAATCATGGTGCTTAATCTTTCTAATGGTGTATCAAAAGCTACAATTGGAAAAGCCAGTTCAATAACCGCATTCAGTTTTTCATTCTTAAGTTCAGGATTTGAAAACAGTTTATTAAACAACCCGTTTTCTGAAATAGATCCCATCACTTCATTGTTCTCCATTACAGGTATTTGTTCAATATCGTATTTCTTCATAAGCTCCACCACTTCAGCAACCGTATGTGTTAGATCAGCAGTTATTAATCTGTTGTGAGCACGGGATGAAACAATGTCTTTAAATGTTTTTAGATCTAAAAATCCCCGTTCCATCATCCATTGATCATTATAAATTTTTCCTACATAACGGCTACCATGATCATGCAAAATGCAAACAACCAAATCACCTTTCTTTAAAGTATCTTTTAACTGCATTAATCCTTGCAAACAACTTCCTGCGCTGTATCCGCAAAACAAACCTTCTTCTTTTGCAAGTCTGCGGGCCATAACTGCTCCATCCTTATCAGTTACTTGTACAAAATCATCAATTAAACTCATGTCATAATTCTTTGGTACAAAATCTTCACCAAAGCCTTCACTAATGTAAGGATGTACTTCACCCATATCAATTTCACCTGTACGGAAATATTTTGTGAGCAAAGAGCCAAACACATCTACTGCCCATATTTTAATATTGGGGTTTTGTTCTTTTAAATATTGTGCAGCTCCGGTTATTGTACCTCCAGTACCTGCAGTACATACAAGATGGGTTATTTTTCCGTCTGTTTGTTTCCATATTTCAGGGCCTGTACTTTCATAATGAGCTAATCTGTTTGCAAGATTATCATACTGGTTCATATGACAAGAGTTCGGAACTTCTTTTGCTAACCTTGCTGCTACACTGTAATAACTTCTGGGATCATCTGGCGTAACATTGGTAGGACAAACAATTACTTCGGCACCTACAGCTTTTAAAATATCTGCTTTTTCTTTTGATTGTTTATCGGTAGTAACAAAAATACATTTGTAACCTTTAACTACGGCTGCTAATGCTAAACCCATTCCAGTATTTCCGCTGGTGCCTTCAATTATTGTTCCGCCCGGTTTTAGTCTTCCATCTTGCTCTGCCACTTCTACCATTTTTAAAGCCATACGGTCTTTAATGGAATTGCCAGGATTGAAATAATCAACTTTAGCAACAACCTCGCAGGGAAAATTTTTAGTGATTTTGTTTAAGCGAATCATTGGGGTATTACCAATGGCTTCTAATATATTATTCTTAATATCCATACTTACGTTTTAAAAACGCAAAGTTACGGGTTCGCCACAAAGTTTCTGTTATGCTGCTGACTTTTTGCGTCTTATGAAGCCATCAAACAGCATTAACCCTAAAACAACTGTGATCATCAATAGGAAATTTAGTGTGTTAGAGTTAAACAGCTTTGAAAAATCATAATTTGGTAATTGAATGCTTTTTGTTTCAAATGGCAGACTGATTCTGCTGCCTGATGAAGAAGCCCAGTTAACCTGTGAAATTGAATAAACAAGCAATGCAGAAATTGTAATAACAAAGAAAGCAGCAATAGAACGGATAATGTATTTATTAATATAAGTATTTGTTGCCTGTGTTGGATGCATACCTGCAATGCCATCCATTACATTTTTAGTAAAGCGGAGTGATGGTTGATCAAGTTCCGTTTCATTCATGAGCATTTTATGAAGTTGCAATTGCTCTCTATATTTTGCATTCCAGTCAGCACGGGTAGCAAGCATCTGCTCCACAAAATTCTTTTCATCTGCAGTAACGCCACCGTCAATATAACTCCAGAGTTGTTCTTCTATTTGTTGTTCTTTGTTCATGTAAATGAAATTTAAAATTAAAAGATTTCCTGCACCTCCCGTGTAAAATGTTTTTCCATGGTTTCTTTCAGGCGTTGTCTTGCTCTGTGAAGTTTTACTTTTGCATTGTTAGGTTCAATATGCAAAATCTGTGCAATTTCATCCAGGCTCTGCTCTGCTTTGTAAAACAGGGTGAGTATTTTAGCATCATCGGGATTCAATTTTTCTATACCACGGTTTAAAAGGTTTACTCTTGAATGCTGTTCTATTATATCACTCCGTAAATTACTTTCATTAGCATCTGCTCTTTCAAACACTGCTTCATTATCAAGTGAATGAATTTCCAATTTCTTCTTCCTTAAAAAACTTAAACATAAAGAACTTACAATGGTATAAAGCCAGGTGCTGAATTTAGCATCACCCCTGTAATCTTTTAAATTCAAATAGGCTTTTACAAACGCACTCTGTGCCAGTTCCTCTGCATCCTCTCTGTTTTTGGCATAACGTAAAGCAATGGTAAAGGCAAAGCTCTGGTATTTATATACCAGCAACTCATACTTTTTCTCATCGCCTTTTAAAACAAGGTCAATAATTTCTCTGTCAGATGGAACAGTTTGGCTCATTCTTTTTGTTAGACTACCTAATTAAATAATTGGTTACAGTTTACCCTAAAGTTTGTAAGATTACGGCATAAAACAATTTTTTTTGAAAAAGCTGTAACCAATGTTTTCAGCAGGTAGTCTTAGATGGAAATAACATTTATCAACCATTAAAAAATAAGTTATGAACGAAGAAGTAGCAATTGTATTAGTTTTTCTTGGCGCATTCGCCTCCATCTTTGGACTCTATTATTTAAGAAACAAAGAAAATATGGCCTTAATTGAAAAAGGAATCAACCCTAAAGAATATACTACCCGCCCTGCACCTTACCGCAGTTTAAAATGGGGATTGCTGTTAATGGGTGCTGGTTTGGGATTATTCCTGGGATATATATTCACAGATAATGTAATGTCTATAGGTCATGATAACCCCGTAATGTATTTCTCAATGCTGGCTCTTTGTGGTGGTGCTGGTTTATTTCTTTCCTATAGAATTGAAAAGAAAGAAACACTTGATAAAAAAGAAGACTAATCTCGATAACGCCTTTCAATTACAAGCCATCTTCAATTGAAGGTGGCTTATTGTTTTGCAATTGTTACAGCTTTTATCACTACCGAGTCAGAAAGATTGTAAATTTTAAAATACCCTTCCGTATTCCAAAGTAAACGGGCAACCATAGCATGCATTTGTGTTTCAATTAATTGCTTTTGTACTGTAGAAAACAAAGAGGTATTAAAATTAATTTTTGAAGCCCTCGTTTCAAAGATTTGCCAAAGAGTTACGTCAGTACCAATACTTTGCAAAAGTGCTTGTGGCGTTTTTTGTAGCTGTAATTTTATTTTGTTTAAAATGTAATACTGAAAGGAAGCATCAATTAAAGCAGTTTTTAAAAACTCATGATTTTTATATAAGTAAATTTCATTGCTATCAGCGGCTACAAACACATCCGGACTAATACCGCCACCTCCATAAACAGTTCTTCCACTTTTTGTTTTGTAAGCTTTGCCTTTATGATTGGCTGAGTCATTCAGATACAGGCTGCCATTGGTATAACGGTTAATAATTTCTTCTTTATATTTTTCGCCATTACCTCTGGTGTACGGCTTTTGAATGCTTCGCCCGATAGGAGTATAGTAGCGGGAAATGGTAAGCCTCAACGCACTTCCATCGCTCAGCAGAAATTGATCCTGTACCAAACCCTTTCCAAAAGATCGTCGGCCCACAATGGTTGCTCTGTCCCAATCCTGCAAAGCACCTGCTAAAACTTCGCTGGCACTGGCACTTCCTTCATCAATTAATAACACAAGTGTACCTTCTTCAAACATACCCGGCCTGCGGGCAGTATAATTCTGCCGCAGTGAAGATTTACCCTCTGTATAAACAATTTCTTTAGACCCATTTAAAAACTCATCAGCAATTTGTATGGCATCATCTAATATACCACCACCATTATCTCTTAAATCAAGAATTAGTTTCTTCATCCCTTCGCCTTTCAAACGTTCCAGATTTTTCATAAACTCTTCGTACGTATTGCCTGCAAATTTGTTGAGTCTGATAAAACCTATTCCCGGTTCTATCATATAAGCTACGTCAACTGATTTTACGGGTATCACACCTCTCTGAATTACAAGTTCCATTTTCTTACCGCTTCGTAAAAGCACCACTTTTACATTGGTACCTTTCGGCCCACGAAACTGTTTTTTAATTTTTGATTCAGCTAATTTTACTCCTGAAATGAGAGAATCATTCGCTTTTAGTAATTTATCACCCACTTGAATGCCAGCTATTTCAGCGGGGCCTTTTGAAAAAAGTTTGAGAACAGTAACCGTATCTTTCATCAACTCAAATTCAATGCCTACGCCTTCAAAACTACCCTGTAAATCTTCATTAACTGCCTGTACCTGCTCTGCAGGAATATAAATAGAGTGAGGATCTAACTGGTTCAAAATATTTTGCACAGCCAAGTAGCTGAGGCTGTCTGTGTTCACCGTATCAACATACTTTGATTTAACGAGTTCCAGTATTTCCTGTAACGGGGTGCGTTTTTGTTTGCCAAAAAAAGAAGGGCCATATTGCCCCATATTATCTTTGAGCTTGTAACCGAAAAACATTCCAATAAAAACAGCTACTGATAAAAGTAAGGGTAGCCAAATTTGTAATTTCTTTTGATTCATGATTGGATTTTATGGTAAAACCGCTGCGAATTTCATGAAAATAAACCATATTGTGCAGTAGTATTGCGTTGATTTTTATAATTTACAGTAAAGGCATTAAAAACAGAGTAATGGTATGACAGGTATAAAACTTATTGCAGATAGTGGAGCTACCAAGGCAGAATGGTGTTTACTTAAGGGTAAAAAAAAGAAAACAATTTTTACGCCCGGCATCAGCCCTTATTTAATGAATACAGAGCAAATTATAAAAATGCTTCAGAAAGAATTAAAACCTAAGATCAAGAATGAACAGCTAACTGAAATTCATTTTTATGGTACAGGGTGCAGCAATCCTCAAAATGTTAAGAACATAAGAGCTGCTTTAAAAGAAGTATTTTCAACTGCCAAAAAAATAAATATTGATACCGATTTAATGGGTGCAGCCCGAGCTTTGTGCTTACACGAAAAAGGAGTGGCTTGTATTTTGGGTACTGGTTCTAATTCCTGCTATTTTAATGGGAAACGTATTTTAAAAAATAGCCCGGGACTTGGATATGTGTTAGGCGATGAAGGAAGCGGAGCTTATTTAGGACGTAAAGTAATTCAGCACTATCTCTACAAAACTTTTGATGAAGATCTTACTGCAAGGTTTGATGCCAAATACAAAACCAGTCATATTGAAATATTGGATAAAGTATATAAACAACAGCTGCCCAACCGCTACATGGCTTCCTTTGCTTTGTTTCTTGCAGAAAACCGTGGACATTATATGATTGAGAACATTATTGAAGACTCACTGAATGATTTCTTTTTTAATCATCTTTACAAATACAGAGAAAGCTGGTTATATCCCATTCATTTTGCCGGAGGTGTAGCTTATGCTTTTAGAGATGTGCTGAAAAGTTTATGCGAAGGCTATGAGTTGCAATTAGGAAGAGTATTAAAAAACCCAATGCAGGGATTACTTGAGTATCACAGCTAAAATGAAACTATGCTAAACGAGTTTATAAGAATTACAGAAAAGGAATCAAGTTATCATCATCTGGAAGAAATGAGTGTGGCAGAGTTGCTGCGTAATATTAATAAAGAAGATAACACAGTACCCAATGCAGTAGCCAAAGCCATTCCCATGATAGAGCCTTTGGTAAATATCATCAGCGATAAAATGTTAATGGGCGGTCGCTTATTTTATATTGGTGCAGGTACCAGCGGTAGACTGGGAATTTTGGATGCCAGCGAATGCCCACCCACTTATGGAGTGCCTTATGGTTTGGTCATAGGTATTATTGCCGGCGGCGAAAAAGCAATTACCAATGCAGTAGAATTTGCAGAAGACAGCAAAGAGCAGGGCTGGGCCGATTTGGAAGCTTACAATGTTTCTGAAAAAGATGTGGTGATAGGTATTGCCGCCAGTGGCACAACACCTTACGTAATTGGTGCATTAGAAGAATGCCGTAACAGAAATATTGTTACCGGAAGTATTAGTTGCAATCCCAACTCCCCGGTTTCGCAGGCGGCAGATTATCCTATTGAAGTAATAGTAGGGCCAGAGTTTGTTACCGGCAGCACAAGAATGAAAAGCGGTACGGCTCAGAAATTAGTGTTGAATATGATTTCAACTTCGGTAATGATTCAACTGGGCAGGGTAGAAGACAACCGGATGGTAAACATGCAACTGAGCAATGAAAAATTAGTTGACAGAGGTGTACACATGCTCATGTTAAGAAGTGGGTTAAAGGATTATAATAAAGCAAAAGATTTGCTGCTGCAACACGGCACTGTAAAAAAAGCACTCACAAGCCTGGAACAATAAGAACCATTCATAAAAAAATAACATGCCTTCTTTTTGGAAGGCATCTTTTTTCACCAAAAAAGTTCTAACTTTTACCTTCAAAACAATAAAACCATGAAAAAGATTTTACTCTTTGCATTATCAGCAATTACAGCTTCTGCCATTTATTCTCAACGTTCCCTTCCAATTTATGCTGTTACTTCCAGTGAAACTGATAACCAGTGGCTTAATTTAAAATTGGTAGATGCAGGTAAAGGCTTAGTGATGAAAACCATTTTTGATTATAACAATCAGCAGGCAACTGTATTAAATGCTTCAACAAATACTCTTGCTTTAAAACGTGAAGAAGGCAATGGGCCCACCGGCAGCATGGTGGCAGCAGCAGCCTACAGCCGCTCACAAAGCAAATTCTTTTTTATTCCCATGCGTATCGCAGAATTGCGCTGGGCAGATTTGAGCAAAGGAAATACTACTTATTACACTCACACATCACCCGTACTCAGTAAATTAAATATGAATGATGATGCCAATCATTTTACAAGAATGACTATTGGTGCCGATGGCAATGGTTATGCACTTACAAACGATGGCAATCATCTGATTCAGTTCACAACGGGTAAGCAAACAAACATTGTTGATTTGGGCAGTCTGGTTGATGCAACTGCTAACAAAGAAATTTCTATTCACAACAGATGTACAAGCTGGGGCGGCGATATGATTGCTGCTGCTGATGGAAGCTTATACATTATTACGCATCGCAGTTATGTTTTTCAATTTTCTCCAAAAGACAGAATTGTTACATTGTTAGGTGCTATAAAAGACCTGCCTCAAAACTTTACTACCAATGGTGCCGCAGTAAATGAAGATGGTGATTTAATACTTGCCTGCAGCGTTGGCAACCACCCTTATTTTAAAGTGGATATAAGTACGCTCACTGCCAAAGCATCCTTTACTCAAACACCTGCAGGAATGAATGCATCTGATTTGGCCAGCCAGTATTTGCTGCGTAAACCGGCTGTAAATAATGGAACTTTTTTAGAAAGGCAAACCATTTCTGTGAATGAAAAGATAAGTATGTATCCTAACCCCATTACAGAAAACCGTGTACAATTAATTTTTGATGAAGCAGAAAAAGGGGAATATACCATTCAGGTAATGGATATCAGCGGCAAAGTGGTGATGAATAAAGTGGTAACTATTTCCGGACCCGGACAAATTTCTGCATTGGAGTTAAGCCGCTCTGTTAGCAAAGGTGTGTATATGGTAAAGGTGGTGAATCATGAAATGAAAACAGTATTTTCTGATAAATTGATAGTGCAATAATGACTGATGGTTAAGTAATGTACAGCCCTGCTTTAAAAGCGGGGCTTTCTTATTGTATCTCTACTTTTCATAACCTAACACTTGTTCTATCAGCCGCAGTCTTTATCTTGTGCATTCATGAAACAGGTTGTACATATTTATATTTCCCCATTGTTCGTATTTGGAACAACCACTACAACTATTACAACCCGCTAAGGGTTGCACATTTTCATACCATCCCATGGGCTTTAATAGCTACTTACAAAAACAGGTTACCATTTCAATTCATTTATATTTTTTTTATGCAGGTTTTAAAATTCGGAGGCACTTCAATGGGAAGTGCAGAAGCCATAAAACAGGTGCTTCAAATTGTACAGGAAAAATCAAGCAATACTTCTTTATTAGTAGTGGTGAGTGCCATGAGCGGCACTACTGATCAGTTGCTCAACTGCGGTACGCTTTCAGCAGGCGGAGATGAATCATTTAAAGAGATACTCAAGCAAATTGAAACAAAGCACCTTGATACTGTAAAACATTTAATTCCTGTGCAGCAGCAAAGCAGTGTACTAAGCATGGTAAAAAAATATTGCAATGAAATGGAAGACATCTGCAATGGAATTTTTTTATTGAGCGAATGTTCTGCCCGTACAAAAGATAAATTAGTGAGCTATGGCGAATTGCTCTCATCCCAAATCATTCATGCTGCTTACAGTACTATATCCAATACATCTTTATGGAAAGATGCAAGAGAGTTGATTGTCACCAATTCTGATTTTGGCAATGCATCCGTTGTTTTTCAAAGTACCAATGAACATTGTAATTCATTTCTCAGCACCCGGCCAAACAAAGTAATTTTTGTTCCTGGATTTATTGCAAGTGATGCAAATGGAATTACCACTACATTAGGTAGAGGCGGAAGCGATTATACAGCAGCTATTCTTGCAGCTGCAATTGATGCTACCGCTTTAGAAATATGGACTGATGTAAGTGGTATGATGACGGCTGATCCCCGCTGGGTGGCCAATGCAAAAATCATCCCATCCATTTCTTATCAGGAAGCAATGGAACTTTCACACTTTGGGGCCAAGGTAATTTATCCGCCTACTATTCAACCGGTGCTGAATAAAAATATACCGGTGTGGATTAAAAATACATTCGCCCCGCAAGATGATGGAACGGTAATAGAACACAAACCAAAACAGGGAAATATTATAACAGGTATTTCAAGTATCAATTCATTGGCATTACTAAATCTTGAAGGAAGTGGTATGATTGGCATACCCGGTTTTAGCAGCCGCCTATTTGCAGCACTTGCCAACGCACAAATTAATGTGATCCTCATTACACAAGGCTCATCAGAACATTCTATTTGCGTAGGTGTAGAAACTGCATCTGCAGATAAAGCAAAAGAAACAGTTGATAAAGCATTTGAATTTGAAATTACATCAGAAAAAGTACAACCATTGCATATAGAAAGAGAGTTGTCCATTGTTGCTTTGGTTGGCGATCAAATGCGCCATCATACGGGTGTAAGCGGGCGCATGTTTGCAGCACTTGGGCGTAATGGAATCAACATCCGTGCAATTGCTCAGGGTTCAACTGAACGGAATATTTCAGCAGTGGTTGCAACTATTGATGTAAGAAAAGCGGTAAACGTTTTGCACGAAGAATTTTTTGAAACCACAAAAAAACTGATCAACTTATTTATTGTGGGCACAGGTAATGTTGGCAAAAAACTACTGGCGCAGCTAATGAAACAACAATCATTTTTAGAAACTCATTTGCATTTACAAGTAAATATTGCCGGATTAAGCAACAGTAAAAAAATGTTATTGAATGAAACCGGTATCAGCTTTCAAAACTGGCAAGAAGAATTGCAAAATGGAGAACAAGCAAACTTACAGCAATTTGTACAAGCTATCATTCATAAAAATTTACGCAATTCTGTTTTTGTAGATGTAACTGCAAATGCAACAGTTGCTGAAGTATATGCTTCGCTTTTAGAAAAAAGCATAGCAGTAGTTGCTTGTAACAAAGTGGCTGCATCATCACCTTATATCAATTACAAAAAACTCAAAGATTTATCTGCTGAGTTTAACGCACCTTTTTTGTTTGAAACAAATGTGGGCGCTGGCTTACCAATCATTGGTACCTTAAATGATTTAATGAGAAGTGGCGATGTAATACACAGAATGGAAGCGGTATTAAGCGGCACACTTAATTTTGTGTTTAATAATTACGACGGAACAAAACTCTTTGCCGATGTGGTAAAGCAGGCGCAGGATGAAGGATATACCGAACCGGATCCGAGATTAGATTTAAGCGGCACCGATGTAATGCGTAAAATTTTAATTCTTGCAAGAGAAGCTGGAGTACAAATGGAAATGGAAGAAATTGCATGCAATGGTTTTTTACCAGATACATGCATGAAAGGAACAGTAGCAGATTTTTATGAAGCCATGAAAAAAGAAGAAGCACATTTCAAAACTATTTATGAAAATGCAAAAACAGAAAATTGTAAATTAAAATTTGTTGCAAGTTTTAAAGAAGGAGTTGCATCAGTAGGGCTTCAACATATTCCACCACAACATGATTTGTATCATTTGTATGGAAAAGATAATGTGGTTTTATTTTATACCGATCGTTATGTAGATCAACCCATGGTTGTAAAAGGTGCAGGTGCAGGCGCAGAAGTTACAGCAAGTGGTGTATTTGCAGATATACTTCGTGCCAGCCAAAAGTAAAAATTAAGAAATGAAAGAAGTAAAAATAATATGCCCCGCCACCGTTGCAAATCTTGTGTGTGGTTTTGATATTCTTGGCATGGCATTAAAAGAACCTTATGATATAATGAAATTGAAGTTGATTGATGAACCCAAAGTTATTATTACCAACAAAGACAATTATGATTTACCAACTGATGCTGAAAAAAATGTAGCAGGTGTAGTATTACTGGAGGTGATGAAACATTTCAACAATGAATTTGGTTTTGAAGTGGAGATTGAAAAACATATTAAACCGGGAAGTGGTTTAGGTTCAAGTGCTGCCAGTGCTGCAGGTGCTGCTGTTGCTGCTAATTATTTATTAGGGAATTGTTTTAGCACTGATGAGTTAATACAGTTTGCAATGCACGGAGAAAAATTAGCAAGTGGTGTAAAACATGCTGACAATATTACTCCTTGTATTTTGGGAGGTGTTACGTTAATTCGTTCTATTCATCCGTTAGATATTATTCAGCTCAACTCACCGCCATTATTTGTAACTGTTGTTCATCCACAAATTGAAGTAAAAACAAGTGATGCAAGACAAATACTTCGCAAAGAAGTATTACTGAAAGATGCAATAAAACAATGGGGCAATATTGCAGGCCTTGTTGCTGGTTTTGAAAAAGGAGATACGGCATTGATTGGAAGAAGTTTGGAAGATGTAATTATAGAACCGGTAAGGAGTATTTTAATTCCAGGCTTTGATGAAATTAAAAATAAAAGCAAAGAAGCAGGCGCATTAGGTGGAGGAATCAGTGGAAGCGGGCCAAGTATTTTTATGTTGTGCAAAGAAGAAACAACTGCTAAAGCTGTTGAAACAATAATGAACAATGTATTTTCTAAACTTGGTATTGAATTTAAAACTTATGTTACAACTATTAAGCAGAATGGGGTGGAGGTGATAGAAGAAGGAAGTATTTAATTAGCACATTGTCCATGAAATATTATAGTCTAAATAAACAATCACCGCTCACTTCTTTTAAAGAAGCAACCATTCTTGGCCAGGCGCCAGATAAAGGATTATTTTTTCCTGAAACTATTCCTAAAGTTAATAGTGACTTACTAAGGAATATCGAACATATCAGCAATGAAGAAATTGCATTTCGTGTTATAAAACCATATATCATTAACGAAATAGCAGAAGATGTGTTGTTTCGCATTGTAAGTGAAACGGTTAATTTCTCCATTCCACTTGTACGTATTAATGAAACGATTTCATCATTAGAATTATTTCATGGCCCTACACTTGCATTTAAAGATATAGGTGCAAGATTTATGAGTAGATGTTTAGGAGAGTTTGTTAAAGGCATTGATAAAAAAATTACAGTGCTTGTTGCTACTAGTGGCGATACAGGCGGGGCAGTTGCAAATGGTTTTTACAATGTAGCTGGGGTAGAAGTGGTAATTCTTTACCCTTCTGGTAAAGTAAGTTCTGTTCAGGAAAAACAACTCACTACACTCGGCAATAATATTCATGCATTGGAAGTAAACGGAAATTTTGATGATTGTCAGCAATTAGTAAAACAAGCCTTTGCAGATGAAGCATTAAACAAACAATTATTTCTTACATCAGCTAATTCTATAAATGTAGCCAGATGGTTGCCACAACAGTTTTATTATTTCTTTGCATACAAACAATGGAAAGAAAAAGGTAATCCTCCTGTTATTTCTGTCCCGAGTGGCAACTTTGGGAATATCTGTGCAGGAATTCTGGCACATATAAGTGGTTTGCCTGTAAAACATTTTATTGCAGCTTGCAATGCTAATGATGTGGTTCCGCAGTTTATGCAAACAGAAATCTATCATCCGCAAAAAGCTGTTGCAACAATTAGCAATGCAATGGATGTGGGTAACCCAAGTAATTTTATCAGGGTATTGGAATTATTTCAAAATCAATTTCCGCAGTTAAAAGAAAAATTATCTGCTTATAGTATTACGGATGATGAAACAAAAGCAACAATGCTCAAAGTTTTTCAGCAATATAATTATATGCTTGATCCACATGGTGCAGTAGGCTATAGTGCATTGGAGAGATATTTAAACGGTGAGGAACCCGTTGCTGTTTTGGGTGGATCACCAATTGAAAAAGGAATGATTCTTGAAACCGCACATCCTGTAAAGTTTTATGATGTGGTGGAGCCAGTGCTGGGTATAATGGTAGATCTGCCCTATACAATTCAGCAGATAATTGACCTCCCCAAAAAGTCATTAGCAATTGAAAAAGATTACGACGCACTAAAAAACTTTGTCAAAACTATTCAATAAGATTTTATACAGCTAAAATTTATTTTATATCTTCATTTCAAGAGTTGCTTGCCCAACAGTTTGTTGGCCACAACTCTTTTTTATTTATATTCACCCAAGTATGAGCGTTGACCAATTAATTAAAAGATATTCACCGCAACATCATCAGTTTGATGAAATGCTGTACAATGGTTCCATCCGTGAGCCATACACTAAAATGGTGCAAACTTTACTTGAAAGTAATATAGCCAACCTTCAACTGAAAGATAAATTAGCAGCAGAATTATTCATGAATCAGGGTATCACTTTTACAGTGTATAGCGATGATGCAGGTGTGGAACGAATTTTTCCATTTGATATTTTACCTCGAATTATAACTTCATCAGAGTGGGAGCATATTGAAAATGGAATCAAGCAACGGTTAAAAGCATTGAATCTTTTTCTAAAAGATATTTACAATGAGCAGCTAATTATTAAAGATAAAATTATTCCTGCTGAGTTAATTGTTTCGTGTCCGCATTTTTTGCGGGAAGTAGCAAACATAAAAGTGCCGCATGATATTTATGTACATATTTCGGGTATTGATTTAATTCGTGGTGCTGATGGTACTTTTTATATTTTAGAAGATAACCTTCGTACTCCTTCCGGTGTTTCGTATATGTTGGAAAATAGAGAAGTTACAAAACGTTTATTTCCTGAGTTGCTGGCAAATACCAACACAAGGATGGTGGGCAATTATCCCCTACTGCTGCACAATAATTTAATGGCCCTATCTCCAAGGCAAATTTCTAACCCCACTGTTGTACTCTTAACTCCCGGTATTTATAATTCAGCTTATTACGAGCATACCTTCCTAGCAAGACAGATGGGTATAGAGTTGGTAGAAGGGAGGGACTTGTTAATTGAAAATCATAAAGTTTTTATGAAAACAACAAGTGGATTGCAACAAGTTGATGTTATTTATCGGCGTATTGATGATGAGTTTTTGGACCCATTATTATTTAATAAAAATAGTTTGTTAGGTGTGCCGGGTATCATGGGTGCTTATAGAAAAGGAACAGTTGCTCTGGCAAATGCAGTAGGTAATGGAGTTGCAGATGACAAAGCAGTTTATGCGTATGTGCCCGATATGATAAAATATTATTTGAATGAAGAACCTATTTTGCCCAATGTTCCAACATATCAAATGAGTAATAAAGAAGAACGTAAACATGTATTTGAAAATATGAGTAGCATGGTAGTGAAACGTACCAATCAAAGTGGAGGATATGGAATGCTTATGGGAAATAAAGCAACAGACGAAGAAATTCATTTAATGAAGTTGGAAATTGAAAAGCATCCAAGAGAATTTATTGCACAGCCCATCATTCAGCTTTCTACCGTTCCATGTTTTATTGATGGGCAATTTAAACCACGGCATGTTGATCTTCGTCCATATGCTTTGTGTGGCCCCGATGGAATAAAAATTGTTCCCGGTGGTTTAACAAGAGTAGCTTTAAGAGAAGGATCATTGGTTGTAAACTCATCGCAGGGTGGTGGAAGTAAGGATACATGGGTGGTGGATTAATACAATGTGAGATTTTAGATGTATGATTTATGATGGACAGAGTTGATGAAGAAAGAAAGTTGTTTTAAAAAGGTAGTATTGGTTTTAGCTGTTAAGTAAAAAATATGTAACACTTAAAAATAATACTGTTTGAAATATATTATTCACTTAAAAAAGCGTGGGCTGTGCTTAGATGGCTTCACCCTTTGGGGAAAGTCGGAAGGGGGCTTATTTTTTTATGCTTAGCAGAGTTGCAGATTCAATGTTTTGGTTAAACCGTTATATGGAACGGGCAGAAGGTTTGTTGCGTGTACTGCACACCAATTATGTTCTTTCATTAGACAAAGGCCCTTACGGTGTACACAGTTGGAAACCTGTGCTGCAACTCTATGGCAGTTTAAATGAAACTGAAATAGAACAACTCGATCAATCAACCTCAGGTACTTTGCAATACCTTATTACCAATTCAAAAAATAAAAATTCTATACGGAGTATCATACATAAAGCAAGGGAAAATGCAAGAGGTATGCAGGATCATATTACCAAAGAGGTTTGGGAAGAAGTAAATTTTATTTATCACACTATCAATGATCCTTTACTTGAAAAGAAATTAGCTGGCGCAGATGCATTGGCTACCTTAAGCGATTTGCTCAAACATTGTCTTACCTATGTAGGTGTAACAGATACTACCATGCCCCGGGGAATGGGTTGGAGCTTTATGAGTATCGGCCGTTTTATTGAACGGACTATCATAACTGCCGAAGTAACCTGTAAACAATTTGAACATATCAATTTCGAGCTGAATGAATACAAGGATATTCTTTACTGGCGAAATTTATTGTTATCACTTTCTGGTTATGAGTTGCATTTAAAAAATTACAGAAGTGCGGCTACTAACAGCAATGTGGTAAATCAAATTGTATTTAATAATCACTTTCCACGCTCCATCATATATTCACTCAGCAGGCTGGAAAAATATTTAAAAGATGTGCTGGAAGAAACGGATCCGCCAAATAAAGAAGCATTGTACAGAGAGTTTGGCCGGATTAACAGCCGTGTAAAGTTTGCCGATGAAAACTTTATTAAACAAATTACATTGCAGAGATTTTTAAAAGATACCACATCAGATCTTATAAAATTTTCACATGCCTTGGGACAACAATTTTTCTCGTATTCCTAGAAAAAAAGAATAATGCCAGTTTTTAAAATACAGCACGTTACAAAATACAGTTACAACCGGGCAGTAAAAGAAAGTGTAAATGAAATACGCATTTATCCGGTTGCTTCACATACACAGGAAATCTTAAATCATGAAGTGAGCATTACCAATTCACCGGAGCCTTTTTTCTTTCTGGATTATTGGGGTAACAGATGTGCCGATTTTAGTTTACCAGAATCACATACAGAACTGAGTATTGACAGCCGCTTAATTGTACGTACTACCGGCAGCGATAGTATAGAACCGATTGAAAGTAACAGACAGGATTTGGATGAACAGTTAGCTGCTGATTTTTATTTGCTGGATCTTTCAAAGCCTGAGGACATTAAATCTAAGCAGGCCATACAAGAAATGATTGATGTGCTTGATACAGCCAATAAAACAATTATGCAAATAGTGCAGGCCTGTTCTGCTATCATCTATAAAGAGTTCAGTTATATTAAAGGAATCACCAATATTGAAACTACCGTTGATGAAATTCTTGAACACCGCAGTGGTGTATGTCAGGATTTTGCACATGTGTTATTACAATTATTAAGAAGCGAGGCAATACCTGCCAGATATGTGAGCGGTTATGTTTGCCCAAACAAAAATGGAATGCGTGGCGAGGGTGCTACACATGCTTGGGTAGAAGCATATATTCCAAAGTATGGATGGGCAGGTATTGATCCTACCAATAATGTATGGGCCACAACACATCATGTAAAACTTGCAGTAGGCCGAAACTTTAATGATTGCTCACCCATGAAAGGAACTTTTAAAGGGTTGGCAAGGCAAACACTTTCTGTTTATGTATCTGTTGGTTATGAAGATGGAAATATATTTGAAGAAATAAATAATGTAGAGATGCAGGTATCAGAAGCAGTAGTAACCGCCGAACTGCTTGCAATGGAAGAAGCACAGCAGCAACAGTAGTATTTTTAGTTTTTATTCCTATATTTGAATTCAATATCCAAATTTAAAACCAAAATCCTTTGCTATGAACCATCTTTTATCGAATGATCAGGCATACATTGCCGGTCAGTTTGAAATTTCCGAAGCCCATTTTATCCAATCAGCATTTATTGCTTTTCACAAAATTAAGTCGTATAAACTTTCAATGAACAATGCAGCTTATTGCAAAAGCAATGCAGAATTGAAATTACTTGTTTCAAAAAGTTTGTTTCGCTATATTAATTGTGAGCGCTTATTATTACAAAGCGGTTTTGCAGAAGGCGAACTTGATAATTAATTAATTTTTTTTTACGGGTTCAATCTTGAAATTTGCACCAGTGCTTTTAAAGTACATCTTTTTTTATGCAGGATATTGAACCTTTCTACAACTGGCGGCATATATATATTGGTGAAGAAGATGAACGTTCACCGTTCTTTGGCAGAGTGTATTCTGAATTTGAATTTACACATACCATTTACAATTATTACATCCATCCACAATGGGATGAGTTTGGAAGCCGCACCCTTTACCTTAAAATTTTATTGACCGACTATGAAGAGCAATATGCTATTATTGAATTAATAGGGGAGTGGAATGATGCAATTGAAAACGACATTATGGAATTAAAGCGGGAAGTAATTGATAAATTGATTGCCAATGGCATTTATAAATTTATTCTCATAGCAGAGAATGTACTGAACTTTCACAGTAGTGAAAAAGATTATTACGAAGAATGGTATGAAGAAGTGACAGATGAAAACGGCTGGGTAGTAATCCTGAATATGCCTCAACAAACACAATATGATTTTAAGAAACTCAAACTCAACCGCTATCTCGAATTAATGGAGCTGCCAGACTGGAGAGTGTATAAACCATTTCATCTGTTTAAGAAAATTGATAATGAGCTAAGCCTGCGAATTAATATTTAATTAATGTTTGCTACCCACAACTGGGTATTTTTTTAAAAAAGATGATTTGACCCTTTGCTTATTGCAGTAAAAAATACATCTTAGCAAAAATTATTTTATGCACCTCAAATCTTTTGTAGTTCTTTCAATTATGTGCCTGCTTGTTTTTAATAGTGGTATAGCTCAAGACCTTTCATCTGAAAAGCCAGATAAAGAAAAAAAAGAAAAAGTAAAGATGAATGTTTTTAAAGTAAATCTTACTTCCCTTGCGCTTAACAATTTTTCATTTCAGTATGAACGTATGCTCAGCAAAAGCGTTTCTGCAAGTTTAGGAGTTCGTTTTATGCCTCTTGGAAAACCCCCTTTACAAAGTACACTAAAAAGTATTGCTGATGGTGATTCTGCTATTGAAAGAATTGTGAACGATGCCAGCATTGGCAATTTTGCCCTTACTCCTGAACTTAGGTTTTATGTAGGCAGAAAAGGTTATGGACGGGGGTTTTACGTTGCCCCTTTTTACAGATATGCAAAATTTAAATTAAATTCACTACCACTAGAGTATGATGGTAATGCAGGAAAAAAAATAGTAAATCTTAGCGGAGATATTACTGCTAACACTGGCGGGCTGCTATTTGGAGCACAGTGGTTTCTTGGTAAATCCATAACACTTGATTGGTGGATATTAGGCGCACATTATGGAAAAAGCAATGGAACTTTTACGGGTATACCATCTACCCCTTTTACCCAAACTGAGCAAGCTGATATTAAACAGGAAATTGAAGACATTGATTTGCCAGCGGGAAAAATAACGGCTGTTGTAACCTCCAATAGTGCCAAAGCAATTATTGATGGCCCATGGGCTGGTTTGCGTGGAGGAATTACATTTGGCATTCGGTTTTAATCCACTATTTTCTTTCATAAATTTAAAGCCGTTTTTAACGGCTTTTTTTTATTCCTTCTCATCAATGAATTTTGTGAGCTTTCCTACCCTAAATTTGCAATGGCAGTATTAAAACTTTTTCAGCTATGACTTTTGCTCAAATGTTTACTTCATCTATCGGCAAGAAATTAGTAATGGGCTTAACAGGCCTTTTTTTAATTACTTTTTTAATTGTACATGTTGGTGTTAATGCCACCATTTTTGCTGATCTTCCAATATTTGATACAGCCGATAACGGAGAAATGTTTAACAAGGCAGCTCATTTCATGGGCTCAACAGTTCTCATCCGTATTATGGAGTTTGGTTTATTTGCAGGCTTTATTCTCCACATCATACAAGGTTATATGCTCACTTTGCAAAATCAAAAAAGCCGTGGTCTAGCTTATGCAAAACCAATGGGCAAAAGTGGAAGCAAATGGTACAGCCGCAGCATGGGTTTGCTTGGTACACTTATTTTATTATTTCTCATTTTACATCTTACCCATTTTTGGATTCCTGCACGTTTTACCCATGTGGGCTTGGAAGAACCTTTTATCACTTCGCAGGGAGATGTAATTGGTCATAACATGTTTAACTTAATGAAGATTACTTTCAGCGAATTGTGGATTGTAATTATTTATGTACTGGGATGTTTCTCTTTATTCTGGCATTTAATGCATGGTTTTGAAAGTGCCTTCCGCACAATGGGTGTAAGCAATAAAAAATATTTAGGTTTATTAAATTCAATTGGTGTTGGTTTTTCTGTGCTGGTGGGTTTGTTGTTTGCGGCTATGCCTGTAGCAATGTATTTGAATTGGGTGGAGTAAAGGCGGCCCCCTAACTCCCCAAAGGGGGAGAACTGCGTTGCACAAGGCCCGCTTTTAAAAGAGTACAAATAAATTACAGTGTGGTTGAAAATTGATGATAAATGATTTGCTGTTGATGTGGAAGATAAAATGTTTGTAGATGGTATGCTGCGCCGCTCCTTCTCTTTTGGAGAAGGAGATGGAGGATGGGGGTCTTCTTTACAGAACGTTGAGGTGTCCGACGCAACAACAGCCCAATTGATAACACAAAAGCTGGCTACATAAAAATTGTATTTTATATTTCAGAATAACGAATTATATATGCTGAACTCAAAAATTCCTGCTGGTCCCTTAAATGATAAATGGACAAAGTACAAAGACAATTGTAAACTGGTAAACCCGGCTAACAAACGCAATATTGAAGTAATTGTAGTAGGTACCGGTTTGGCTGGTGCATCTGCAGCCGCTTCATTGGGTGAGCTTGGCTATAAAGTAAAAGCCTTTTGCTTTCAGGATAGTCCACGCCGTGCACACTCTATAGCAGCACAAGGTGGAATTAATGCTGCAAAAAATTATCAGAACGATGGCGATAGTGTGTACCGTTTATTTTATGATACCATTAAAGGTGGCGATTACCGTGCAAGAGAAGGCAATGTGCATCGCCTGGCAGAAGTAAGCACAAATATCATTGATCAGTGTGTGGCGCAGGGTGTTCCGTTTGCAAGAGAGTATGGCGGTTTATTGAGCAACCGTTCTTTTGGTGGCACACAAGTACAACGTACTTTTTATGCTGCCGGACAAACTGGTCAGCAATTGTTAATTGGTGCGTATCAAGCTTTAGAGCGACAGGTAGCCTTGGGTAATGTAACCATGCACACACGCCATGAAATGCTGGATATAGTAATGATTGATGAGAAAGCCCGTGGTATTATTGCAAGAAATTTAGTAACAGGAGAGTTGGAGCGCCACTTCGGCCATGCCGTACTGTTATGTACAGGTGGTTATGGTAATGTATTTTATCTTTCAACAAACGCAATGGGCAGTAATGTTACCGCTGCATGGAAAGCACATAAGAAAGGTGCTTATTTTAGTAATCCCTGTTTTACTCAAATTCATCCTACCTGTATTCCTGTAAGTGGCGATCATCAAAGTAAATTAACCTTAATGAGTGAATCGTTAAGAAACGATGGACGTATTTGGGTTCCTAAAAAACAAGGTGATGATAGAAAATCAATTGACATACCTGAAGAAGAAAGAGATTATTATTTAGAAAGAAGATACCCGGCATTTGGTAACCTTGTGCCAAGAGATGTGGCTAGCCGTGCAGCCAAGGAAAGATGCGATGCAGGTTATGGAGTAGGTACCAGCAAGCAAGCTGTGTTTTTAGATTTTGCAGCATCCATTCAACGTTATGGAAAAATTGAAGCTGGTAAAAAAGGAATTACTGCTGATGCAGATACCATTACCCAAATGGGTAAAGATGTGGTAAAAGAAAAGTATGGCAACCTGTTTGATATGTATCAAAAAATTACAGGTGAAAATCCGTATGAAGTAGCTATGCGGATTTACCCGGCTGTACATTATACCATGGGCGGCTTATGGGTTGATTATGAACTAATGACGAATATTACCGGCCTTTATGCATTAGGCGAAGCAAACTTTAGCGATCATGGTGCAAACAGGTTAGGAGCAAGTGCTTTAATGCAGGGTTTGGCTGATGGTTATTTTGTTATTCCATATACTGTAGGAAATTATTTGGCTGATGAAATAAGAACCAAATCTATTGCAACAGATCATCCTGCTTTTGTGGAAGCGGAAAGCAAAGTTCGTGACCGTATACATATGCTCATGAATATTAAAGGAACAAAAACTGTTGAAAGTTTTCATAAGCGTTTAGGCAAAATTATTTGGGATAAATGTGGAATGAGTCGAAATGCAGAAGGATTAAAACAAGCAATAAAAGAAGTACAACAGTTAAAGCAGGAATTTTGGAGTGATGTAAGAATTCCTGGCGACATTAATGAAATGAATCCTGAGTTAGACAAAGCAAACCGTGTAGCCGATTTTATTGAGTTGGGAGAATTAATGTGTGTAGATGCTTTGAGTAGAGAAGAAAGTTGTGGCGGTCATTTCCGTGAAGAGCACCAAACAGAAGAAGGTGAAGCATTACGCCATGATGATAAATTTATGTATGTATCAAGTTGGGAAATGAAAGGTGATCATGAATGGCAATTGCACAAAGAAGAATTGAATTATGAAGTGGTGAAGCCGAGCCAGCGTTCATATAAATAAAACTAAAATCATTCATCTGATTTATGGAACATAAGAACATCAATTTAAAACTCAAAGTCTGGAGACAGAAAAACGCTGCTGATAAAGGAAGCTTTCAATCCTACGATGCAAAAAATATTTCTCAGGAAATGAGTTTCCTTGAAATGTTTGATGTGTTAAACGAAGAGTTGATTACAGAAGGCAAAGACCCAATCGCTTTTGATCATGATTGCCGTGAAGGTATTTGCGGCATGTGCAGTATGTACATCAATGGTCGTCCGCATGGCCCGTGGGAAGCAAACACAACCTGTCAATTACACATGCGTGCTTTCAATGATGGCGATACCATTGTAGTAGAACCATGGAGAGCAAAAGCGTTTCCGGTAGTAAAAGATTTGATGGTAGATCGTTCAGCTTTTGATCGTATCATTCAGGCAGGAGGATATATTTCAGTAAACACCGGTAATGCAGTTGATGGAAACGCATTGCCTATTGATAAGCAAAAAGCTGATGCCTCTTTTGCAGCGGCAATGTGTATTGGTTGTGGTGCATGTGTGGCGGCTTGTAAAAACAGCAGTGCTATGTTGTTTACCAGCGCTAAAGTGGCGCATCTTGCACAGTTGCCACAGGGCAGGCCGGAAGCAAAAACAAGGGTATTAAATATGGTTGCTCAAATGGATAAAGAAGGATTTGGAGCCTGTACTAATACAGGTGCTTGTGAGGCTGTTTGTCCCAAGGAAATTTCCATCAGCAATATTGCCATGCTCAATGCAGAATATACCAGGGCCAGTTTGGTATCAGAAAAATAAAGAACATAATATCATTAACAAGCCCCGGCAATTTCAGCCGGGGTTTTTCATATAAGTATCTTTTTAGGCTTCTGTTTATCTTAAGATGCATTGCCAACACAATAAATTCTATTTTTACACATTCTTATCCTGATTAAACCACTGCTTTATCCAAAAACTTGTATTAATACTTATACTTCTGTTTGCCTGCTTCCTAGCTATGGGGCAGCAAAATATATTATCAAACCTTCGCACCAAAAAAATTACTACAAAGTCTGTTACCGTAAAAATTGATTCGCTTTCGCTTGTTCCGAATTCATTTATCATTGCAGGCATAGCACCAACCTCATATAAGCTTGATGAAATCAACTCAACCTTAACCTGGCTTACTCCGCCTTCTTTTGATTCAGTAACCGTAAGTTTTCGTTTACTTCCATTTAAACTGAATGCAACGGCACAACGAATGAATTTTGAAGATGTACAAAATAATTTAATTGCAAAACCCATTACGTTTGAAAGTAGAGCAGGCTTTGGAAAAGGTATGTTTGATTTTGGCAATGTAAATTATAACGGAAGTTTTGGCCGTAGTATCAGTTTTGGTAATAATCAGGATGCAGTTGTAAACGGTGCATTAAATTTACAGATCAACGGAATGATTGGAGACAGTATGCAACTCACTGCTGCATTAACTGATAATAATATTCCGGTACAGGCAGAAGGAAATACGCAGCAACTTAATGAATTTGATCAAGTATGGATTCAATTAAAAAAGAAAGGCTGGCAATTAAATTTGGGCGATATAGATGTAAGAAGAAACGAAGCTTATTTCCTTAATTTTTTTAAACGCCTGCAGGGTATTTCCTTTAGTACAGAAAATAAAGTATTTAAAAAAGGAACCAATTCAGCTTTGGTTAGTGGTGCAGTGGCTAAAGGGAAATTCAATCGATTTATTTTTCAGGGGCAGGAAGGTAATCAGGGACCTTACCGATTGCAGGGGCCCAATGGTGAATTATTTTTTATTGTACTGGCTGGTACAGAACGGGTTTTTATTGATGGAGAAATTATGCAACGTGGCGAAGATCAGGACTATGTAATTAATTACAATACGGCTGAAATAACCTTCACACCCAAACGAATGATTAATAAAGACCGTCGTATTCAAATTGAATTTGAATATGCCGACAGGAATTTTTTAAACTCTCAATTTATAGTTGGTAACGATTTAAAATTAAATGAAAGACTTACGTTTCATGTTAATGGATTTTCAAATGCTGATTCAAAAAACGCATCAGTTCTACAGCAATTAACACCACAACAAAAATTATTTTTAGCCGATGCAGGTGATGTTCCTGATGGTGCTTTGTACCCAGCAATAGTAAAAGATACATTTTCAACTACAAAAATTGTGTATCGTTTAATTGATAGTGTGGTGAATGCTGTTTTGTACGATTCTGTTTTGGTATACACTACCACACCCAACCCTGAAGTATACAATGCAATTTTTACAGATGTAGGTGAGGGTAATGGCGATTATATACAACAGGCAGCAGGTGCTAATGGCCGAACCTTTCAATGGGTGGCACCGGTTAACGGAAACAAACAAGGAAGATTTGCTCCGGTTGTTCGTTTAATTGCACCACGTACACAACAGATGGCAACTTTTGGTGCAGATTATTTACTTAGCAATCATCTATCATTAAAAACGGAAGTTGCTATCAGCAGGTTTGATGTAAATACATTTTCTGATAAGCAAAAAGACAATGATTTAGGATGGGCTGGCCGTGTGCAAGTTCAGTATCAAAATAAATTCAGTAATAAAAAGAATGCACTCAACTACAAAATAAATACCGGCTATGAATATGTGCAGGAACGTTTCCGTGCATTAGAACGAATTCGACCTGTAGAATTTACAAGAGAATGGGGCTTACCTATTTTTTTACAACAGCAGGAAGAAAAAATTGCTAACGCAGGTTTTGAATTATACCGAACAAAAGAAAACCGAATGAGCTATACTTTGCAAACCTATAACCGTGGTACAAATTTTAAAGGCTTGCGGCATGTGGCAGAACATTATATTAATCAAAAAGGTTGGACATGGAATACAAGAGTGAATTACTCCTCTATTGACAGTTCTACAGGTAAAGGTTTTTTCTTACGACCACTGGTTGAATTAAAAAAGCAAATTCAAAAACTAAAGCAATTAGAAATTGGTGGCAGTTATTATTTAGAGCATAACGAAAACAGAAATAAAATTTCTGACTCTTTATCACTCACCAGTTTTAATTGGGATACATGGACGCTTTTTCTTCGTTCACCTGAAAAAGCAAATAAGTGGGGTGTTAATTTTTTTACAAGAAGAGATCAACTGCCCATTGGTAAAAACTTTCAGCAAATTGACCGAAGCTTTAATTACAATGCTTATGTAGAACTCATGAACAATGAGCATCACCAGTTTCGATTAAATGCTACACTTAGAGAATTGAAAGTGTATAATCCAAGCATCACGGGGCAAAAAGCAGAGCGAACTTTATTAAGCCGTGCTGAATATTTTATAAATGAATGGAAGGGTTTGCTTGTAGGTAATATTTTATATGAAGTAGGGTCGGGGCAGGAGCAACGCAGAGATTATTCATTTTTAGAAGTTCCTGCCGGACAAGGCGAATACACATGGAACGATTATAACACAGATGGTGTACCGCAGATCAATGAATTTGAAATAGCACAGTTTAGAGATCAGGCAAAGTACATCCGCATTTTTACACCTACCCTTGATTTTATAAGAGCAAATTACAATCAGTTTAATTACAGCTTGGGTTTAAATCCTAAAGCTGTAATTGATGTAAACAAATCAGGAGGTTTTCAGAAATTCATCAGCCGCATTTCTACACAATCAGGCATGCAAATTTTTAAGAAAGAAATTTCTGATAAAGATTATACATTAAACCCGTTTGCAAAGCCAAGTGCAGATACCAGTTTAATTTCACTCAATTCCATTATTTCAAACACCCTGTTTTTTAACCGCACCAGTAGTGTGTGGGGTTTTGAGTTAACACATCTGCGTAACATTAACCGTTCTATTTTAACCTATGGCTTAGAGACAAGAACATTAAGAGAAATCAATAACCGCTTACGTTGGAATTTTAATAAACGGTTTGCAAGCAACATGAATATCCGATTTATAAAAAATCAATTGGAAACTCCACAGTTTAGTAACAGGAATTTTAAATTAGACCAAATTGTTGCAGAACCTGTAGTAAGTTATCAGCAGAGTACTAAGTATCGGTTTTCTTTGAGTTACAAATATGAGAAGAAACAAAACCTGGATGGGTTGAAAGAAAAAGCGTTGATCAATTCTTTAATTGCAGAAGCAAGATATAGTGTACTCTCAAGCAGTACTATTAATGGCCGTTTGCAGTTCAGCAATATCAATTTTACCGGAGCTACTAATACTACAGTTGCATTTATAATGCTGGATGCCTTATTGCCTGGTAAGAATTTTTTATGGAATCTCGATTTTACAAAACGCCTCGCAAATAATATGGAAATTAACTTTCAATATGAAGGCCGTAAGCCAGGAGCAGGGAAAGTAATTCATACAGGCAGGGCAGGAGTGAGAGCTTTGTTTTAAATATAAAACGGCAGGAATAAATTCCTGCCGCCATTTTATATTGGTTTATCATTATTTTTTAGCCAAATAATCCGCCTTTTTTCAAACTCTTGCTTCCTTCGCCAATTTTAAATCCATTATTGTAGATGCTTACTTTATAATTACCTTCTAAAAACTTTGTACCCGGTTTCCATTCAAGGGAAAGAGGTACAGTTTTTCCTGCGCTAAAGTTTACATTCGATTTTTTAGTAAATACTTTTTCGCCTTCATCTCTGGTAGTAAACCTTCCGCTGCCTAATGCTTCATTACTTACAACTGTTCCGCTTGGGTCAGTAATTACAACATATACTTCTTTAGTTCCATCATCACCTACACGGTTAAACACATCAAAGGTTACACGTATTTTATCAACACGTTTTGCTTTATCTTTCTCAACTTCCTTACCATTTTTACGTTCATCAATGGTAACAACATTTATATTATTTGCATTGAGTGTAGAGGCTACATCTAATTTTTCTTCTACTACTTTCTTCTGCTCTTTTGTTTGATCATACTCTTGTTGCAATACTTCCTTTTGTGTAGTTAATTCCTGCTTTTCAGTTTTTAACTGAAGATTTTCTACACGTAACACTTCAATTTCCTGAACAAAGCCACTAATTTTTGAATTGAGTTCATTTATCAATCGTTTAGCTTCTGCTAAATCGGCTGTAGTTTTATTTTGCTTACTCATTAAACTCTTAATCCTTGTCTTTAAGTTTTCAACTTCTGAGTTTTTACTTTTTACAAGACTGTCCATGCTAGAGTTCATAGATGTTAATTCATCAAGGCGTTGTAAGGCTGCGTTGTATTCTGTTTGAATTGCGTTCTTACTGGAGTCAGAAGTTGCAAGCTGTGCAGTTTGCAAAACGTCTTCTTGGTTTTCTTTAGATTTGTCCCAGATGATGTAACCCCAAGTACCTAAAAGGGCAGCGATTAATAAACCATAAATAATGGCCCGACTATCTTTTTTGGGTGAAGGAGGAGTTTCCTGCGGAGAAGCCGAAGGATAATTTGAATAAGTCATGATGTTTGTTTTTATTTATTATCTAAATTTAAGGATGGCTAACCAAAATTCATACAATCTTTTAAACTTGCTGGTACTGGATATTGAAACTGTACCCCAATTTTCAAGTTTTGGAGAGTTGCCCGAACCATGGAAAGTTCTCTGGGCAGACAAAATTTCCAAAACCATGCCAGAAAATTTTTCACCCGAAGAATGGTATGCACAGAGAGCAGGAATTCAGGCCGAATTTGGAAAAATTATTTGCATCAGCACGGGCTATTTTTATACTGATAAAGGAGGCCGACTTTGCTTCAGGCTCAAGTCATATAACCATGCTGATGAAAAAATTCTGTTAGCTGAGTTTTTGGAAACTGTAGAAAACTTTCTTATTAAAATCCCTGCCTTTCATTTTGCAGGGCATAATATTAAAGAGTTTGATATCCCTTATATCAGCCGCCGCTTACTTGTAAATCAATTGCCGTTGCCATCTTTTATGCAGTTCAGCGGTAAAAAACCTTGGGAAACCAACCTGATTGACACAATGCAATTGTGGAAATTTGGTGACTATAAAAATTATACTTCCTTAAAACTGCTGGCAGCCAGTCTGGGAATTGAAACTCCAAAAGATGATATTGATGGCAGCATGGTAAAAGAGGTGTACTACAAAGAAAAAAATATAGAACGAATTACAACCTATTGCCAAAAAGATGTGGTGGCTGTTGCTCAAATCTTACTTCGGTTTTTAAATTTGCCATTAATGCCTGCTGCCAATATTTTTGTGGCCGAATAGCGAATTGCTATCTTCAACCAAGTATGAGTGCAGAAAAAATCATCAGCGATTGGAAAAAGAAAAAATTCAAACCCGTTTATTGGTTTGAAGGAGAAGAAGATTTTTATATTGACCAACTGGTAAACACTGCAGAAAAAGAAATTCTTACAGAAGATGAAGCCTCTTTTAATCTTTCTGTTTTTTATGGTAAAGATGCAAGCTGGGCTGATGTGGTGAATGCCTGTATGAAATACCCCATGTTTAGTGATAAACAGGTAGTGATATTAAAAGAAGCACAGCAACTAAAAGATATTGATAAACTGGAAGCCTATATTGACAAACCGCTTTCCTCCACCATTTTTGTTGTTGCCCATAAAGAAAAAAAAGTAGATGGAAGAAGCAAGCTGGCTAAACTGCTGAAAGAAAAAGGTGAAGTACTAACTACTAAAAAAATGTACGACAATGAACTGCCTGCCTGGACTCAGGAGTTTATTGAAGCCAAAGGATATCAGCCAACACAAAAAGCAATTCATTTACTGGTAGATCATATTGGCAATGACTTGAGCCGTATTGCCAATGAAGTAGATAAAGTAATTCTCAACCTCGGCAACAGAAAAAATATTACAGAAGATGATATTGAAGAGTTTGTAGGCATCAGCAAAGAGTACAATGTGTTTGAATTACAGAATGCTGTTGGTAAAAAGAATATGGTAAAGGCTATGCAGATCGTTCAATACTTTGAAGGCAACCCTAAAGCTGCACCCATTCAATTAATTCTTCCATCACTGTACAGTTATTTTTCAAAAGTGTTTATGTTGTTTGGTGTGCAGGGCGATGATAAAGCAGTAGCAGCACAAACAGGAATTAATGCATGGTTTTTAAAAGATTACAAAGCAACAGCGAATGTATATGGATTTGAAGGTGTACAATCTGCTTTGTTGCTAATGCATTACTATAATTTAAGAAGTGTAGGGGTTAATGATGTGGGTACAGAAGATGCATCACTCATGAAAGAGTTGATTTATAAAATGATGATGGGCTAAGAGTTTAAAAGAGGAAAGGAGTAAACAAATCGTAAATCTAAAATCATAAACCTAAAATCGAATGTCTTTAATGAAATCAATCTCCGGTATTCGTGGCACCATTGGTGGCAGGCCCGGCGATAACTTAACACCTGTTGATATTGTAAAATTTACAGCAGCTTACGCATCCATTCTTGGCAAAGGAAAAAAAGTGATTGTGGGGCGTGATGGAAGAATGAGTGGTGCAATGGTAAACAGCCTCGTTGTAAATACATTATTGGCAATGGGTTTAGATGTCATTGATCTCGGCTTAAGTACAACACCAACCGTAGAAATGGCTGTTGTCTTTGAAGGTGCAGCAGGCGGAATTATTTTAACCGCATCGCACAATCCCAAACAATGGAATGCATTAAAACTGTTGAATGAAAAAGGCGAATTCATCAGTGCTGAATTAGGACAGCAAATGCTAGCGATAGCAGAGAAAGAGGATTTTACGTTTACAACTGTTGATGAGTTGGGAACTTATTCCGAAGATGATACTTTATTGCAAACACATATTGATGCCATTCTTGTTCATCCTTTGGTTGATAAAAAAGCAATTGCTTCTAAAAATTTCAAAGTAGTAGTAGATGCGATCAACAGTTCCGGCGCAGTAGCAGTGCCAGCTTTGCTCAATGCATTGGGTGTAACAGATATTACAGTATTGAATGCAGAAATGCATGGAAATTTTGCACACAATCCGGAACCGCTTGCAGAAAACTTAGTTGACTTGTGCAATGAAGTAGTAAATCAAAAAGCAGATATTGGAATTGCAGTTGATCCTGATGTGGATCGTTTGTGTTTTGTAAGTGATGATGGCAGTTTGTTTGGCGAAGAATATACATTGGTTGCGGTAGCAGATTATGTACTCATGAATAAAAAAGGAAATACAGTTTCCAATCTTTCATCAACAAGAGCATTGAAAGATGTTACCGAAAAACATGGCGGTCAATATTTTGCCAGTGCGGTAGGAGAGGTGAATGTGGTACAAATGATGAAAGAAGTGAATGCAGTAATTGGTGGCGAAGGCAATGGCGGTATTATTGACCCACATTTGCATTACGGAAGAGATGCGCTGATTGGTATTGCTTTGTTTTTAACTCATCTTGCAAAAAGCGGATTAACAATTGCTGAGTTAAGAAAAACCTATCCTGATTATTTCATGAGTAAAAACAAAATTGATCTGCCAAAAGAAACGGATGTGAAAGTATTGTTGCAAAAAGTAAAAGAAGAATATGCGTCTCATGAGGTAAATACAGTAGATGGTGTAAAAATTGAATTTGATAAAAGCTGGGTGCATCTGAGAGCAAGTAATACAGAGCCAATTATTCGGGTATATTCTGAAGCTTCAACAATTGAAAAGGCGAAAGAAATAGCTGAAGAAGTAATGAAGAAAATAAAGAATTTGATGTAGTTTTTTTAAATTTCAACTAGTCAATCCCCTCCTTGGAGGGGCGTAACAATTTCAAATATAGAACTGATAGATTAGGGTGGGTTTTATCGCAACCAATCTTATTATCTTTGCAATCTTTACTGAATCTTGGTTTTCTTTTATGAACAGAATTTATTTTGACAATGCCGCTACAACAGCCCTTGACCCACAAGTGCTGGAAGTAATGCTGCCCTATCTGCAAAATCATTTTGGCAATCCTTCTTCTATTTATTCTTATGGAAGAGAAACAAGATTAGCGATAGAGAATGCAAGAAAATCTGTTGCAAAAATTCTCAATGCACATCCAGCAGAAATCTTTTTTACCAGCGGTGGTACAGAAAGCTCCAACACAGCTATTACAGCATCGGTTAGAGATTTGGGATGCAAACATATCATCACTTCAGCTATTGAACATCATGCAACTTTGCATACCGTTGACTATTTAAATAACAGAGATGAAGTAACCGTAAGCTATGTAAACATTCTTTCTAACGGACATGTGGACCTTGTACATTTGAAACAACTGCTGGAAGCAAGTACAGAAAAAACGCTTGTTACTTTAATGCATGCCAATAATGAAATTGGAAACATTACTGATATACATGCAGTAGGAAATCTTTGTAAACAGCATAATGCAATTTTTCATTCAGATACCGTACAAACGGTTGGGCATTTTCCTTTTGATTTAAGAAACACACCTGTACATTTTATTACGGGTGCTGCACATAAATTTCATGGGCCAAAAGGATCCGGATTATTATACATTAATGAAAATGTACAAATCAAACCATATATACACGGCGGCGGGCAGGAGCGTAACATGCGTGCAGGTACAGAAAACGTTTACGGTATTGTTGGGTTTGCAAAAGCACTTGAACTAGCAACTGTAAATTTTGATGAAGAGAGTGCCTATATCCAAAGCATCAAGCATTATTTAATTGAGGAATTGCAAAAAAATATTACTGGTGTAAGTTTTAACGGCGATGCGATGGGTAGCAGCAACTATACGGTATTGAATGTAAGCCTTCCAAAATCTGAAAACTCAGAAATGTTACTCATGAATTTAGATATGGCCGGCATTTGCGCCAGTGGTGGAAGTGCTTGTACAAGTGGTGCACAACAAGCCTCTCATGTGATTCAGGCATTTAACAATAACCCTGATCAAATACAAGTTCGTTTTTCGTTTTGCAAAAACAATACAAAAAAAGAAGTGGATATTTTAGTAGAGAAACTAAAAAGATTGATTTAATTAAATTACTGCACCACAATTTGCCTGCGCAATGTTCCTTCACCACTTCGCATAAGCAAAACATAGTTTCCTTTTTGTAAGTTAGCTGCATCAAACTTCATATTCAGTTCACCTGCCTGCACATTCATATCAGCAATTTGTTTTACAATTCTTCCCTGCACATCATAAAGGGTTAAAGAAATACGGCCTGCTTTTTTAGTACTGATATTTAAAAAAGAATTTTTAGAAACGGGGTTAGGAAAAACGGTAAAGTTAAAATCTCTTGTATTGTTTTCGTTGATAGATGCAATTACGTTTACATTAATCACTCCTTTCATTCCTCCTGCACCATGGGCACTGCACATATAAAAAATAGTAGTACCAGCCATGCCTGCGGTAATGGTTAATTGAAAACTGCTTGTTGATGAAAAACCTCCGGGTAAAGGAGTGGTATTACCGGCATTCCAGTTAGCACCACTTACCTCTATTAATGGGTGAAAGCCGCTTGCTTCAATGGTAACCACATCACCCACATTTACAGTAATGTTATTACTTACATAAGTAAAGCCTGAAATAGTAACATTAAAATTTGCTGCATTGAGCGAAGTATAAAAAAAGAAACCGGCAATAAATAAGAGGAGATTTTTTTTCATATAAGTTTTGTTTGTGAAAAATTAAGCTTTTTTCCTTTTTTAGTAAAAACTTTTTTCCTGAATGGGTTTTTTTAATTAGTGAACGGGAAAAAGCAATAATTTTCAGGTTCAAAATTTATTACTGATTATGACTACCAAACAAAACCTTGCTCTCATACTTGCATTCTCCATTCTTTTAGCTTACTGTAAGTTAATGCCCAAAGAAGATGCAAAAGAAACAACAAGTGCAGGCAATTTTCCTGAGTATATAAAACAATCAAATATTTATGAAGTGAATGTGCGCCAGTACACACCCGAAGGAACTTTTAAAGCATTTGAAGCCTCGCTTCCACGTTTAAAAGAAATGGGAGTGGAGATACTTTGGTTTATGCCCATTACCCCCATTAGCGAAGTGGACAGAAAAGGAAAGTTGGGCAGTTATTATGCTGTGGCAGATTATACAGCAGTGAACCCTGAGTTTGGAACCATGGAAGATTGGAAAAGTTTGGTAAACAAAGCACATGAACTCGGCTTTAAAGTAATTACTGATTGGGTTGCCAATCACACAGGTGCAGATAATCGCTGGATCAAAAGCAATCCTGATTTTTTTGTAAAACAAAAAGATGGAACGCTTGCTTTTGCATTTGACTGGAGCGATACAAGGGATTTAAATTTTTGGAATCCTGTTTTGCACGACAGTATGATCAATGCCATGAAATTCTGGCTAACAGAAACAAAAATTGATGGCTTTCGTTGCGATGTTGCAAGCGAAGCACCGAGAAGTTTTTGGCAGCACTGCATAACTGAACTTAAAAAAACAAAACCTGATATTTTTATGCTGGCCGAAGCTGATGTGGCCTGGATACATGACGCAGGTTTTCATGCAAGCTATGGTTGGGATGGGTTTGCTAAAATGAAAAAAGTAGCCAATGGCGAAGCAAGTGCAAGAGTATTGGATACAGTTTTAAGAAAGCTGGATGAAAGCTTTTCGCCCAATTATATTAAAATGTATTTCACCAGCAATCATGATGAGAACAGTTGGAATAAAGCCGACTATGCTACTATGCCCGGTGCTGTACATGCGCCTTTTGCTGTGTTAACACAAACATGGAAAAATAGTTTGCCCTTAATTTATGGCAGTCAGGAAGAGCCGTTTCTTGATTCCATTTCTTTCTTCTACAAAGACACGATCAGTTTTGGCAAATATGAAAGAGCAGGCTTTTATAAAACCTTATTAGCCCTGCGTAAAAATAATGCGGCACTGGCAGTGGATGCAGCTTACACAAAATTAGTTTCAAGTAATGATGATGCAGTGTTTGCTTATACCAGAGAAAAAAATGGTAAAAAAATATTGGTTATTTTAAACTTATCTGGTGCTGCACAAACATTTACTTTAACCGGAAGTATTGCAGGTGAGCCGGAAAATGTTTTTGGAGCTAAGAAAGAAAAACTTACTGATGGGCAAAGTTTTTCATTGGCAGCTTGGGGGTATGCAGTGTATAGTTACTGAGCTAAGAGGTGAATGAGATATAAAGAGAGGGCGTAAAAATTTTACCCCTCTCTTACTTTTATAAATAAATTTTATTTTTCAACAACCTCTTTTCCCTCTTAGCTACTCTTAGCTCACAAACCCCAATGCCCTGATCAACTCCTCCGGCAACTTTGGCAATTTTCTCCTTTCAATTAAATACGTACTAAGAGAAGCAAGATCTTTAAAAATATAATGTTGTTGTACGGCACCTTCTAAATATCCAGCACCCGTTGTATTACCCGTTCCTACACGCATGCCAATCATTCGCCGCACCATTACATAATGTTTATGTCGCCAGCCTGCAAGCCAGTGATCAATTTCAATAAGTGTATCTAAAATTTGAAACGAAGTTTGAAATACCGGAAAATCTCTGTACAGCATAATAAACAACGCACTCCGCATGGCGGCATTACTAAAAGTAGTATCGCTGTTGTTGGCGTCCTCGCCAACAACTCCAAAAAACTGTTCATCAAAGGCTGCAAGTTTGTTTTGTTCTCTTTCAGTTAAACTGTTTTTGTAAACTTCTCTGTAATCATTCCAGAAAGGATGCAGTTCATTTGCGCTAGTTATTTTATTATAACCCTGCCAGAATTTTTCATCAAAAAAAGGTATTCGTTCCAGCCATTGGTTGATGAGTTGTAAAATTGTGAAGCTATGTTCTGTACTATCTATCTCATTAAAATCTGTTTGAGAAAATCCTCCTTCATTGGTTCGCTTATAATAATCCTTTTGATGTCTTTTTTCCATTTGTAAACCAAGGGTAGCTTCTATTAAACGAAACTGTTTGCTCTGAAAACCAGAGGCAGGAGTGAGCAGGTTTCTGAATTCTAAAAAATCAAGCGGCGTCATAGTATCTAAAACGGTTACCTGATTATTAAGCAGTTCTAAAATTTTTGTAACTCGGTTTAATCGGTGGCGGCATAGGTTTAGGTCTTCACTGTTATCATCTACTTTTTCTTTGCTGAACACTTTTTTTATAAAATCCAGTTCAAACAGAATTTGCTTAAACCAGAGTTCATAAGCCTGATGAATAATGATAAACAGCATTTCATCATGCGCTGGGGTTTGTCCTTCTTCAAAACTTAAGGGGTGCTGACTATCTAATATGTTTTCCAATCGCAAATAAGAAGGGTAGTATTGTCCGTTATCTGGTTTCATATAGCAAATAATTGTAAGAGGCAAGTTATACCAATTTTTATTTGCAACTTTCTGTAGAAATTAGGAGTGTTTAAGCTTGTGGCTTTATTTTTGCTAAACTCAAATTATGATTAAGAAGATTTTTTTATTGTTTTTGGTTTTGCTAAATGTGTTCATGCTTTCAGCACAGGATTTCCGTGTTAATTTATTTGGCGGCATCGCAAATTACTCTGGCGATTTGCAGGAAAAAAACATCACCTTTCAGCAGGCGAGGTATGCTTTGGGTTTTTGGGGCAGTTATGATTATAATGATAAGTTGATGTTGCGTGCCGGCGTGCATTTTGCTGAGGTAAATGCTGCAGATCGTTATCAATCTGCTGAACTAAGAAGGTTACGCAACCTCAGCTTTGCAACGAATATTTTGGAATTTCATACCGCTGCTGAGTATCATTTTTTAGGAATGAGCAGCCGGGTTTTCTCTCCCTATTTGGTGGGTGGCATAGCTGTTTTCCATACCAATCCATACGTTAACACTACAACTGGTAAAATCTTTTTAAAACCACTTTCTACAGAAGGGCAGGGGCTCACAGGTTTTCCCGAACGCAAAGAATACAAGCTCACTCAACTTGCCATTCCGTTTGGTGCAGGTGTTAGAATGACGTTGACAGATCGTATTGGTGTGGGTGCAGAATTTAGCTACCGAAAAACGTTTACAGATTATATAGATGATGTTAGCGGGCTATATGTTGATGAGCTTGCTTTGCTTTCTCAAAGAGGTCCTCTTGCAGTGCAGTTAGCTTTTAGAACTCCTGAATTACCCGGTCATACTTTTGATACGTATCCTGTTGCCAATTCGCAGCGTGGAGGTAAATCAAAAGACAACTATTACTTTTTTGGAGTTACGCTCACTTACCGGATTACAGGTGGTGGCGGTAATGGCAATGGAGTTTTTAATAATGGCAGCCGGGGTGGTAAGAGAAAATCAAATATGGGTTGTCCGAACAATGTATTGTGACAATTAAAAAACTCCCATATTCTGTAAAGAATCAGCAAAACTTCTATTCAATAAGCCATTAATTTTTCTTATCCACACTTGTATTTTATTTGTTGAAAAAAGGATGGAAATAAACCAATGTTTCCCATCAATTTCCCTCTGTATTCGGTATCTTCGCCAGCCTTATAAATAGCTATGGATCAAATTGAAAATACATTGGAAAACGACCCCAATCACAACGGTCGTATCATACCTGTAAATATTGAAGAACAAATGAAAACAGCCTACATAGATTATTCTATGTCGGTTATTGTTGGTCGTGCTTTGCCAGATGTGAGAGATGGATTAAAACCCGTTCACCGCCGCATTTTATATGCCATGAACGAATTGGGTTTGCAATACAACAAATCCTACAAAAAAAGTGCAAGAGTAGTGGGTGAAGTGCTGGGTAAATATCATCCGCATGGAGATAGTTCTGTTTACGATGCGATGGTGCGTATGGCTCAAGAGTGGAGCATGCGTTATACTTTAGTTGATGGGCAAGGTAACTTTGGTAATCAAGATGGAGATGGCCCGGCTGCCATGCGTTATACTGAGGTTCGTATGGAACGGATGACCGAGAGTATGATGAGTGATATTGACAAAGAAACGGTTGACTTTCAAAACAACTTTGATGATTCTGAAAGAGAGCCTTCTGTACTTCCTGCCATGATTCCGAATTTATTGGTGAATGGTTCCAGTGGTATTGCTGTGGGTATGGCCACCAACATGATGCCGCATAACTTAAGCGAATCCATTGATGGCTGTATTGCTTACATAGACAACAGGGATATTACCATTGATGAGTTGATGAAATATGTAAAAGCTCCAGACTTTCCTACAGCTGGAACTATATACGGAATGGAAGGTATTAAAGCTGGTTTTCATTTTGGCAGAGGCAGGGTAGTGCTGCGTGGTAAAATAAATATTGAAACAAAAACAAGCGGAAGAGAGCAGATCATCATTACAGAAGTTCCATATCAGGTTAACAGAGATGCTTTAACTGATAAGATTGGCCAACTGGTAAACAATAAACAAATTGAAGGTATTGTTCACGTAAATAATGAAAGCAATCAAAAAGAAGGAACAAGAATTGTAATTGATTTAAAACGTGATGCTGTAGCAAACGTAATCGTAAATCAATTGTTTAAATTCACCGAGCTCCAAACTTCTTACGGAATTAATAACGTAGCGCTTGTAAAAGGAAGACCAAGAACTTTAAACCTCAAAGATTTAATTTCTGAGTTTGTTGAGTTCCGTCATGAAGTAGTGGTGCGCCGTGCAAAGTATGAATTGCGTAAGGCACAGGAACGGGCACATATCTTACAGGGATATTTAATTGCATTGGATCATCTGGATGAAGTAATTGCACTCATCCGCAGCTCAGCTACTCCCGATGTGGCTAAAGAAAATTTAATTAATGCCGGTTGGGGTTTAGATGAAATTCAGGCAAAAGCAATTCTTGAACTCCGCTTGCAACGCTTGACCGGAATGGAACGGGATAAAATTAAAAATGAGTATGATGAGCTTATGAAACTCATTGCCCACCTTAACGAATTACTCAGCAATGAAGGCATGCGTTTTGAACTCATCAAAACTGAACTGCTGGAAGTAAAAGCAAAGTTTGGAGATGAACGCAAAACTGAAATCACTTATTTAGATGATGAAGTTCGCCTGGAAGATTTAATAAAAGAAGAAGATGTGGTGATCACAATTTCACATCACGGATATATCAAACGTACATCAGCTTCAGAATACCGCCAGCAACGTAGAGGTGGAAGAGGAGCGATAGGAAGTAAAACAAGAGAAGAAGATTATGTTGAGCATCTTTTTGTAGCATCAACGCATCACACCTTATTATTTTTTACAGAAAAGGGAAGATGTTACTGGATGAAGAGTTATGAAATACCGGAAGGTGATAAAACCAGCAAAGGAAGAGCTATTCAAAACCTCATGCAATTGCCCGCCGATGATAAAGTAAGAGCCATCATTGATGTAAAAAACCTGGACGATGAAGAATTTGTAAAGAATCATTATATTGTATTGTGTACAAGAAAAGGTACTATAAAGAAAACCCTTTTAGAAGATTTTAGCAGACGTCGTGCAACCGGAGTGAATGCAATAACCATCGTAGAAGGCGATGAATTGCTTGAAGCAAAAATGACCGATGGTAACAGTGAAATTATGATGGCGGTTAAAAGCGGAAGAGCCATTCGTTTTCCAGAATCGAAAGTAAGACCAACCGGCAGAGGAGCAATTGGTGTGGGTGGCATTGAAGTGGATGATGAAACAGATGAAGTGGTTGGTATGATTTGTGTAAATAAAGACGATACTTCAAGAACGGTATTGGTAGTAAGTGAAAAAGGATATGGAAAACGTACTGCCTTTGATGAATACCGGATGACGAACAGAGGAGGAAAAGGAGTGAAGACAATTAATGTAACAGAAAAAACCGGAGCCCTAGTTGGTATGCTGGAAGTAACAGAGAAAGAAGATTTAATGATCAGTTGTAAAAGCGGTGTAACTATAAGAATGAAAATGAGCCAGATTAGTGAGCAGGGCAGAGCAACACAAGGAGTTAAATTGATACGTGTAGATGATGGCGATGCCATAGCAGCTATTACAAGATTGGAAGAAGAAGGTGCAGAAGATATTGCAGATGCAGATATCATAATATAATTGATACAGATGCTGCAACAGATCAAACACCTGAAACGAATAATGAAACACCTGAAAATGAATAAAAAATCAACAATTTTTCAAATTAAAAATCAACAATGAAACAGTTTATTTTTTCAGCGGTTATTTTCTTGTTTTGCCTTTCGGTTTCGGGTCAGGACATTAAAAAAGTACGTAGCTTATTCGAGAAAAAAGATTGGGTAAAAGCAAAAGAAGCAGTAGACCTGTTACTGTCAAATGAAAAGGAACAAAAGAACTGGGAAGGCTGGTACTACAAAGGATTGATCTATGGTCAGATTGCAAAAGACCCTGCTTTAAAATCCACACTTACTGATGGATGGCAACAATCATTTGAAGGATATCAAAAAGCAATGGAGCTTGATTCAACCCAAACAAAAACCTTTTTAACCATTCGTCAGTTCCCCATTTTTGATAACTACCTGGAATTTCAAAGAGAAGGAAATGATTTTTATAATAAACAGGATTATAAGAATGCTTTAGAAAAATATAAACAGGCCGATAAGGTAGGCAGGTTTATTTATAAATACAACTGGGCGTTAAGTGCTGTCGACACTGTTTTGTATTATTATGCAGGTGCTGCTGCCATGCAAACAGAAAATATGGAAGAAGCCATCAGTTTTTTTCAAAAGATCTGCGATGCAGGAATCGGCGGTGAAGGTTATGATGTTTGTTACCGTTATGTAACTTATTACTACGATTCAAAAAAGGATTTTGAAAAAGCAAATAAGTATGCAGCGATGGGTAAAAAATTATACCCTGCAGATGCTTATTATGCAAAGCTTGAGCTTGACAGAGAGCGCAAAAAAGGAGTAGGTCCGGATTTGTTTAAGCAGTACGAAGTTGTATTGGAAAAAGAAGCAAAGGATTATGATATCCGTTTTGATTATGCGGCTGAATTGTTTAACTGGCTGTATATGGATCAAAAAGCACCGGCTGATCAAAAGACAATTATTTATGATAAGATACTTTCTCAGCTAAAAAGATGTGTGGAGCTCGATCCAAAAAAACCTGATGCATATCTGTTAATGGGTAAAACCTATTTTAATGAAGCAGCAGCTATACAGGATGAAGTAAAATCAATTAAAGGAACTGCTCCTGCGGATGTGCAAAAGAAAACAGATTTAAAAGCCAAGATGGATGTAAGAATGAAAGAAGCAATTCCTCATTTGGAAAGCGGACTGGCAATTTTTGAAGCAATGAAACCGGAAGATTTTAAAGACAAGCGTCAAAAGAACGAATACAAAACAACATTGTATCTTCTTACAGAATCCTACCGCTTTATTGGCAATACAGAAAAGGAAAAAATATTTCAAAAGAAATATGATGCCCAAAATCAGTAAGAATTAAAAAATATTTCAAAGGCTGTTCAATTTAATGAGCAGCCTTTTTTTATTTCGTCTTTGCGAGGCGCACACAATAAGTAATAAATTAGCATGAGGCCAATGCGCCGAAGCCCGTGCGACCAATTCATCCGGGCGGGCAATCATATTTTAAAAATTAAACCAAATACATGTCGTTACTATTAAACAGAACAGAGTTTGGAAAAGCAGAAAATGCTGGAAATATACTATCAAGAGAAGAAGCTTATATGCTGCTAACTGATTGGGTGAAGAATGAACGCCTGCAACTGCACATGAAACAGGTTGCTCATTTAATGAAATGCTGGGCTGCCGAAAAAGAACTGTTGAACGAAGCAGATCAGTGGCGCTGGGAAATGACGGGGCTTTTACATGATGCAGATTGGGACCAGTGGCCGGAGGAACATTGCAAAAAAATAATTGAAGAACTGGAAGCCAGAAATATTGATCCTGAAATTATAAGAGCTATTGCCAGCCATGGACCAAATCATTTTGGAGTGGAGCCAGTAACCAGGATGGACAAAATGCTGTATGCATTTGATGAGCTAAGCGGATTGTTACATGCATACAGTATAATGCGGCCTGAAGGTTATGCTGGTATGGAACTGAAAGGAGTAAAAAAACGATTTAAAGAAAAAGGGTTTGCTGCGGGTGTTAATCGAGAGGAAGTATTGGATGCATTGAACAGGGCTGAGGTGGAATTTGATTTGGTTGCAGAGTTTATTATTGAGAGGCAGTCTGTTGTTTAGATAATATATTTACTTAACATAAAAATTAGTTATAAGATTGTCGCTATCAAGAAGATGTATTTTGTTTTATGCAGCTTATGACTTCCGACGTGGGAAGCAAAACGTAATGGCAAGGTTTGTATTTAGCTACGTTTTGCTTCCCACGTCGGTTGGAATTTGCGGTAATGCGACAATTTGATAACTCAATATTATGTTAACGTACGGTGGTTTGTGGAAACGGATTTGTAAATTTTGTAAAGGCAAATCCGTTTCGGATGGCGATACAAAAGAAAATACAAAAGGGAAGGGAAACGCCGTAGGCGATGTTTTTAGTTGACGTAACTTTTAAGGTGTCTTTTTTTGTGTAGTATCTTTGTTATATGGAAGATTCAAAACTTGTACGGGTTGGTTTTTTTTGTGTATTGGTAACATTGTGTCTTTTAATTCTTTCTTTATTTGTACTTGTAGTGATTGAATCTGTACGTACACACCAGCTAATGACGCAATTAAACTAAAGGAGCTTATTACAATTGTAACCCAAAATAATTTATTTACACTAATTACGCTTTTACTTACTTTGTGTTTTGGGTCATCTCTAAGAACCCATTTTTTTAATTTTTCATCTTTAGCAGGAGTTAGGTCTAAAAAATATTCTCCTGACTTTTGTACTTTATAAATGAATTCAAATGTATCTACATTTGGTTCTTCTTCAATAATATAGAAACCTTTATCATTTATCTGATTAATGCAATTAATTACTCTTTCTTCAATGTTCATTTCAATAGGAGTTTAATTTTCTTTGGTTTAAATATAGTAAAGCTGGTTGAAGTTCCCACGAGTGCGTTGGCTTGTATTTTCTTTTGTATCATAGCGGTACTTAACATAATATTAATTATACGTTTTATTATTGTCATTAACTAGATCACATCTTACATTATTTTTATTTCAATTTTCGTGATATAACAACTGATCTTTTTTTAGTTAAGTTATACAAAGCGGGAATAGCATATTTTTCTGCCATCCATTTCTTACCCGCTTCGCTCCAATGACAACCATCAAGAAAAAAAATGCTTTGATTTGCAGTTTCATAACCACCCCATCCAGTTTTGGAATTTACATTATATGTTTCCGATTGAAGATCTATTAGTACATCAGAAAATTGTTGCCAATTTTTTAAAAGAAGATTATTAAATGAATCAATATGAGACCAAGTGATCAAAGATTCCTCTTCGGTAAAAGGCGGATTTTGACGTCGGCTTGTTAGTGTTATTGAAACAGTTTTAAAACCATTCGATCGAAGCAATTGATGCAATTGATATATATTATTGTAGTTTTTGATACCTGATATGCCGAAATTAGAAATATCATTGATTGCCCCAAGAATAAAAACTATGTTGTTTTTTGTTGAGTCCCTTTCAGTTATTATTAATTTAGCTTGCTCTCTCATCTCTTTTATTCCAACACCGCTAACCGCATGATTTCTAAACTTATATTTTGTGGAATTTAAGAAGTTTTTCATTTGCCATGGCCAACTTTTTGATTTTGAAACACTATCAAGAGAAATATTGTGAGGGTCATCAGAAGTAATACTATCACCTATAAAGAAAAGATTAAACTCTTTTTTATTTTTTTTATACAACTTATTGTTGCAACTCGTGATTGCAATGAAACAAAATGCTATTAAATACTTCATTTAAAATTAAGGTTTTAAAGTTCTAAAATAATTACGCTCACTACTTAGGTCAAGATTCGGATATAAAATAGCCAAAGCTTCTGCCTTTATATAATTCTGTTTCAAAAACTGTACATGTTGATTAGATAAAGGATGAAATGCCTTGTGGTTTTTTGCAATTACTAACTGTTTTATTTCTTTACTCAACTGAATGGTTGGTTCATCAAAAGCATACTCCTGAAATTTTTCCATTACAAATTGTGTGGCTGCATAATTTGGATGCGCCAGGTCAATATCATAAAATCGGTAATCCCGTAACACATCAATCACCAGTTCATAAGCCGGAAAATAAAACAGGCGGTCGAATTTGTTAACTAAATGATGAACCGTTTCAAGCAGCCGGGCTTTGCTTCGGTTATTATCTACCACGCCATCTCTTAAATGCCGCACAGGACTTATGGTGAAAATGATTTTGATTGTTTTGTTGCTGTAAAACAATTGATGCATCAGATTATCGAGCATGGTAATTTGCTCATCAATAGATAGAAAATATTTTTCAAACCACTGTGCCGGAGCTTTATGACAGTTGGCAACAAACTGTCCCGTTTCTTTTAGCTTATATACAAAGGAAGAACCTAAGGTGATGAGTAACCAATCCGCCTCTTTTAAAAACTGATGCGCTTTTGTTTGAGACTCATTGATCGTTTGCAAACAAAGTTCCTGCGATGGATTTGAAAACCGGCTGTGATGGTTCCAACTTTGCCATAGCTCATTGTAATAAAACAAATCCTCGTTGGTGTATTGTTTGTTTTGCAAATAAGAAACCATGCTGCTGCATACACTCGTGGTTTCAAACAAAATTCCGTTTGGGTTTTGAAGTGTTTTAAATTTCAGTTCCTGCAAATTATTACCGATATGCTCGGTAAAACAACTGCCCACTAACATTACTTTATCATGATACGTTATGGGTATGGGCAACGCTTTAATATCTATACTAGTTTGAAAATTCATTCTATAAAAATTTCATCTGCCAATTGCAGAGCCTGTTGTAATGCTTCCTTATTTAGTGCATCGAGTAATCTTTGTTGTTGAAACAAATCAATCATCCATTCTGTATTCATATTACCTACCAATTCATCGTTAGCCATTGGGCAACCGCCTATTCCTTTTAATGCACCATCAAATCGTTTGCATCCTGCTTTTAGTGCAGCTTCTGTTTTTGTTTTCCAGTTTTGATGGGTAGAATGTAAATGAACACCTATTTCACAATGCGGTAACTGTTGAATTAAATAACCGGTAATTTTTTCTACTTGCTCAGGAGTTGCCAGTCCAACGGTATCTGCCAGCGATAGAATCTTGATATCCAATGCTGCCAATTTCTCAGCCCATGCAAAAACAATTTCTTCATTCCATTCATCACCATAAGGATTTCCAAAACCCATGGAAAGATAAACAACGAGTTCCTTTTTATTTTTTATACAGAGTTCCTGAATGACTTCTACCCTTTGCATTGATTCTGCAATGGAGCTGTTCGTATTCCTTTGTTGAAAGGTTTCTGAAACTGAAAATGGAAACCCTAAGTAAGAAATTTCATCATATACTACTGCATCAATTGCTCCACGCTCATTGGCAATAATCGCCAACAATTTGGTTTTTGTATTTTGTAATTTGAGTTTTTTTATTACATCTTTAGTGTCTGCCATTTGAGGAATGGCTTTTGGCGAAACAAAACTTCCAAAATCAATGGTATCAAAACCAACTTGAAGTAAGGTATTAATGTATTCAATTTTTTTTTCAGTTGGAATAAAATGTTTCCAACCTTGCATGGCATCTCGGGGGCATTCAATTAGTTTTACTTCTTGTTTCATACAACTATTCTTTGCTTCATCGCTTCATACAAAATCATTCCTGTTGCAACAGAAACATTCAAACTTTCAAACCCTCCTTTCATAGGAATTTTAAACGTTTCATCACATATCTTCATCAGAGCAGGATAAATACCCTTCTCCTCCCCTCCCATTACTATGGCACATGGTTCATTGAAATTACAGGCTGTAATATTTTTTTCAGCAGTCATTTCGCTTGCAAAAACTTTAATACCGTTTAAATGCAAATCGTCAACCGCTTTCATTAAACTGGTTACTCGACAAATGCTTATTTTTTCCAATGCGCCGGCACTGGTTAATATGGCATCTTCATTTAATGCGCCTACGCCTTTATCCGGAATAATAATGGCATGTACGCCGCAGCAATAAGCCGTTCTTGCAATGGCTCCGATATTTCTTACATCAGTAATACCATCAAGTATTAACAGCAATGGAATTTCACCATTATCTGTAGTATGCGAAATCACATCCTGCAAATCCAGATACTGAACTTTTGAAATAATGGCAACCACACCCTGATGGTTTATTACATTCAAATTATTCAATTTTTCAACTGGTACTTTATTAATAGGTACCTGTTTTGCAAAGGCAAGATTTTTTATTTCTTCAATCATATCTCCATGCAAAGTGGCTTGCATGTAAATACGCTCTAATGCCACACCAGATTGTAATGCTTCCAATATAGGATTACGGCCCACAATCATTGTATTCTTTTTAGGCCTGTGCTGATTTTGTTGTCTGAAATTTTTCACTCTGCAAAGAAATGATTTTAAAAAGAAAAACCCTGCAAGAGTTATTAATCTTGCAGGGCTTCAAAGTCCCCAGTTGTGGGATATAGGGGGCTGGGCTACAACCCAAATGCTTTTTTTACTTTCGATACATAATCCAACTTCTCCCAGGTAAACAATTCCACTTTTACTTTTTTCTCTTTCCCATCTGGAGTCCTGAAAGTTTTTTCAACCATTTCCGATACACGACCCATGTGCCCGTAAGCCGCCGTTTCGCTGTAAATAGGATTACGCAGTTTTAAACGTTGCTCAATAAAATAAGGACGCATATCAAAAATGCCTTCAATAATTTTTGCAATAGCTCCATCATTCATATCCACTGTGGAAGTACCATAAGTATTTACATTAATAGATGTTGGTTTTGCCACACCAATTGCGTAAGATACCTGAACCAATACTTCGCTGCACAAACCTGCTGCTACCATATTCTTTGCAATATGACGTGTAGCATAAGCAGCACTACGATCAACTTTTGAAGGATCTTTTCCACTGAAAGCACCACCACCATGTGCACCTTTACCGCCGTAAGTATCCACAATAATTTTACGGCCTGTTAAACCGGTATCACCATGCGGCCCACCAATTACAAACTTACCCGTGGGGTTAATGTGATAGGTAATATTGTTATTAAATAGCTTTGCGTACTTCTTATATTTTGCTTTGATGCGTGGGATCAAAATATTAATCATATCTGCTTTAATCTTAGCAAGCATTTTTGCTTCTGCATCAAAATCGTCGTGTTGAGTAGATATTACAATGGCATCAATTCTTATGGGCTGGTTGTTATCATCATACTCCAAGGTTACCTGGCTCTTTGCATCGGGGCGCAGGTAAGGCATTTTAGAATTTTTTTCTCTGCGTATTACAGCCAGTTCTATTAATAAATTATGAGCCAAATCCAAAGCCAACGGCATATAATGTTCTGTTTCATTGGTAGCATAGCCAAACATCATACCCTGATCACCGGCACCCTGTTCTTCTTTTTTCTTTTTATCAACCCCTTGATTAATATCAGCACTTTGTTCATGAATGGCACTTAACACACCACATGAGTTGGCCTCAAACATATACTCACTCTTGGTATAACCAATTTTTTTAATTACCCCACGGGCAATTTCCTGTACATCCAAATAAGCTTTTGATTTTACTTCACCTGCTAAAACAACTTGTCCGGTAGTAACGAGGGTTTCGCAGGCAACTTTTGATTGAGGATCGAAGGCAAGAAAATTGTCAATTAATGCATCGCTGATTTGATCGGCAACTTTATCAGGATGTCCTTCTGACACACTTTCTGATGTAAATAAATAAGGCATAAAAGATTAGTTTTTTTTAACGGCGCAAAGATAGGAGTTGAAGCAATTCAAAATTTATTGTTTGGAGTAATAAATACGCACAAACATGGGATACTGAGGATGTGTACCCCCACCTACCTGCACCCTGCCATAAGCAAGAGGGTTTAAGCTGCCGGCACTGGAAATATTGTATGGAGAAAAACCGAAGTTTGCAAAATACGGAGCTTCTAATTTAAAATCCCTTAGAGTAGCCTTGCCTGTAATAATATTCTGCACATAACGGGTCATATTCATGCGGTATTCTGCTACTGTATTACCAGAGGCATCAGTAAAGAAATTTGGCTCTCCACCTGCATAACGTTGAGAACTGATATTCGAAATATCGGCAAGAAAAACGTTTCTGAAAAAATCGAAATTTGATGGAGGTACAAAATAATTGGTACTGTCAAATGGTATTGAAGCATTTTTTCCGTCAGCACCAATAGTGAATAAATGAATGCTGGGTTGAAAAAGATACTTTTCAATAGAAACAGGTCCTTGAAATATTTGACGAACTACCAGTTCAGCACGATGAACAATATACTTTTCTCCGGCTAAAGCAGCCAGCGATGGAGCTTTAATTTTAATACCAGTTCCGGGTGCAGTTTGTAAATATGCTAAGGAAGACGGCAATCCAGATGTTAAATGTGGCGCAGAAATACTACCTGTGTAGTTACGGTAAATTTTGTTTGCATTGGCACTGCGGATTGTGTCTGAAATAAAAGTGAAAGTGTTTACTGTTGTGTCTAATCCTCCCGTACGTTTTGTATAACGGTAATACAGGTTAATTCTTGAACTTGCATTTGCCAATGAGAAGTAATTGATCACATTACCAGATGTTATTGAATCAGGAACAACAACCAGCCCATTTAAAAATGCTTTGAAAATAGAATCATTTCTGAAGGCACCTGTAATATTATCCTGATCAAGGAGTAAACGTCCTAATGAATTATCGAGTTTAACACGTAATTGATTAAATACACTGTCTGTTTTATATAATAACTTATAACCGTTTCTTAAATCGGTTGACTTAAACGTTTTTGATCCTAAAAAATCGGCAGTTGAAAAATTAAGTCCCTCGTTTACAAAATATCTTTTTGAAGATTTAAAACCGGGATCCGTTATTTTATATACACTCACTTTACTTACGGCACTTGTATCGCCATAAGCTCCGTTAAAAGCTAAGGAGAGAACTATCGAATCTAAAAACAAACTGTCTTTTTTTACAGGATATGAAAATGGATAAAGAGTTGGCAGCATTTGAAAATAAGCCGCAGCAGTTGTAGTTCCAAATATAGGATCATTAATAAATCCTATGATGTGCTGATCGTTTTTATCAATTACGGTTGTATCATTTTCAATGATAGAAGTAGTAGAAACAGGAACAAGCAAAGTATCTGTACTAAGTACGTCAGACCCCGGGATTAAATCACCTCCAAGCGATGTTGTATCCAATTTTGTACAACTGTTTACAACTAAAATCAAGAAAACAAATACGCTTATTACACTTAGTCTGCTGAGCATTTCCTTACTAAAACGAGTCATCATGCTACTCAATATTATTTGGCCGAAAGGTCGGTATATAGTTGTAAATAGTCTGTTAAATCACCGTTAGGATTAAACGGTACAATTTTTTTTCCACGCACTTTTGAAAATTCTTCCATCAACTTTTTATCAATTTTCTCAACTCCAAAAGTAATGGCGTCGGCATTGGTAGCTCCGCCACGAAACATGGCTGAATTATTTGCATCCTTATAAGGTTCTAAATCTTTGTCTTTAATATTGGCATGTATGTTTGCAAGCTTTAAAAACTTAGCTCCTAACTTTTCTTTAAATGTATTTTGCCCCACTGTAAAAACAACTTTGCTGTTACTAAAAACAGGTTCTTTCTTGTATGCTGTTTTTAAATAGGTAGGAATTAAACCGGTCATCCAGCCGCTGCAATGAATAATATCAGGAGGCCATCCGAATTTCCTTACGGTTTCCAATGCGCCTTTGCAAAAGAAAATAGTACGCAGATCATTATCATCGTACCACTTTTCATTTTCATCATGATAAATAAACTTGCGTTTAAAAAAATCTTCGTTCTCTAAAAAATAAACCTGTAAACGGGCATTGGGCAGCGATGCTACTTTAATTTGTAAAGGGTAATCATCATTATCAATGGATACATTTATACCGCTGAGCCTTACTACTTCATGCAGCCTGTGCCTGCGTTCGTTAATAACTCCAAACCGTGGCATGATGCACCGCACTTCAAACCCACCATCATTGGCTTTTATTGCCAGTTGATTTGCAATGGATGCAAAATCTGTTTCCTCTAAGTACGGCGACATTTCGCTGGCTATGAATAAAATTCTTTTCTTTGCTGCTACCATTTCTTTGTGTTAAGGAATCTTTACCTTTTTTTAAGAGTGGGCAAAGGTAATGGTTTTTTACTGAAAAGGACGCCTCTAAAGCATTTCAAATGATTACAAATTACCTTGCATGATTATTTTTCACAGGTTAAAAGACGTTCAATCCTATCTCCACACAGAAAGAAAAAAAGGAAACAGCATCGGCTTTGTACCTACCATGGGTGCTTTGCATAAAGGACATATAAATCTGGTGCAGCAGTCAATTGCAAAAAATGATCGGTCAGTTTGCAGCATTTTTGTAAACCCCACCCAATTTAATAACCCATCCGATTTTGAAAAATATCCAACCACTTTTCAAACGGATATTGAGCAGTTGCTCAAAGCAGGATGTGACATTTTGTTTTTGCCATCAGCGGAAGAAATGTATCCAGCGGGTACTCATGAATTAAAACAGTATGAACTTGGGTTTTTAGAAACCGTTTTGGAAGGCAAATTTCGCCCCGGTCATTTTCAGGGAGTATGTCAGGTAATGGACCGGTTGCTTTCCATCATCAGCCCCACTGATCTGTTTATGGGTATGAAAGATTATCAGCAGTGTATGGTGGTTCAAAAATTAATTCAACTCAATGGCTGGCAGCAGCAAATACAATTTCATGCCTGCCCCACCATTCGTGAAGATGATGGACTTGCCATGAGCAGCCGTAACCTCCGCTTAAACAAAGAACAGCGGAGCAAAGCAGTATTGTTCTATAAAATTTTAGAACACTTTAAAAAAGAAATCGTTCCCGGCTCTTTATCATCTATCAAACAAAAAGCAATTTCGGTATTAACAGATCATGGTTTTAAAGTTGACTATGTAGAAATTGCAGATGCTCAAACGCTTGCTTCAGTTACAGATTGGGATGGCAAGCAACAGCTCACTGCTTTAATTGCTGCTTTTATTGGCGAGGTTCGTTTAATTGATAATATGATTTTAAACGATTCGTATTTTCTTAATCAGTATTGAACATAAATTTGCATGTATGGAAATTGAAGTATTAAAATCAAAGATTCACAGGATGACGATTACTGAAGCTAATCTCAACTATGTGGGAAGTCTTACGCTTGATGAAGACCTGATGGATGCTGCCAATATGATTGAGCATGAAAAAGTGCAGGTAGTAAACGTAAACAATGGCAGCAGACTTGAAACCTATCTTATTAAAGGCAAACGTGGCAGTGGCGTGTGTTGTTTAAACGGTCCTGCTGCAAGACAGGGTACAGTAGGCGATGTGGTGATTGTTATTTCTTATGCCACCATGCAGTTTGAAACAGCAAAGCAGTTTAAACCCTGGTTGGTATTTCCCAAAGAAAATAATAAACTATAGCTTTATTGCTTAGCCATTATGATCCTTAAAAGGTTGTTTACCGTTTTTCAGTTTTTACTATTCCTTGGTTTGGGATTATTTATTGTTTGGTGGATGGCCCGTGGAATAGATGCGGAGGGATGGAAACAAATCAATCATTCGCTCAGCCGTGCAAACTATCTCCTGTTTATACCCGTATTGTTATTGTTGCTTTTAAGTCATTACGTTCGGGCACTTCGCTGGAAATTATTAATGGAACCGCTCGGCTATAACCCCGGCATTTTTAATGTATTTAATGCGGTAATGATTGGTTATATGGCCAATCTGCTTTTTCCCAGACTGGGCGAAGTATTAAAATGCACCGTGCTTGCCCGTTATGAAAAAGTATCGCCTGATAAATTACTCGGAACCATTGTAGCAGAACGTGCTGTGGATATGGTTTGTTTGCTGCTTGTGTTTTTCATTACCATCATTGTGCAGATAGATACCGTTGGCAACTATGCTATGGGTTTATTACAACAGGTATTTAAAGGTGCTGATGAACAATTTTCATGGTTGCGTTTATTGATTATACTTGGTTCAGCAGCTATTTTGTTTTTTATTGCCAAATGGGTATTCAAACGCTTTAGCCATAACCCTGTTGTAGAAAAAATTAAAAAAATAATTAAAGGTATTTGGAGCGGCCTCATCAGCATCCGGCACATGCAGCAAAAAACAAATTTTATTTTGTATTCTATTCTTATCTGGAGCTTGTACCTTATAAGTACCAGACTTGGTTTTTATGCATTACAGGAAGTAAGTCACTTGGGAATGAAAGAAGCACTCTCCACCCTATCCTTTGGAAGTGTGGGTATGATTGTAACACAAGGCGGCCTCGGTGCTTATCAATATGCTGTGCAAGAAACGCTCTTATTGTACGATATTACAAAAGTGATGGGCTTTACTTATGGTTGGATTTTATGGATTGCACAAACAGCAGTACTCTTGCTTGGCGGACTGTTTAGTTTCATTGCCTTGCCCATTCTTAACCGAAAAAAGAAAACAGCATGAGAGCAGGTTCTTTTATAAAAGATAAAATTTTAACTGCAGAACAATTGCAGGCACAATTGCTCCGCTATAAACTGCTGAGTAAATCCATTGCATTTACCAATGGTTGTTTTGATATTTTACATGCAGGGCATATCCATTCACTTACACAAGCCGCTTCTTTTGCTGACGTGTTGATTGTGGGTGTAAACACCGATGCCAGTACCAGAAATTTAAAAGGTGAAGGCCGGCCCATTAATAAAGAGCAAGACCGTGCCTTACTGCTTGCATCATTGCTGATGGTAGATGCAGTTGTTTTGTTTGATGATGCTACACCTCTTGAGTTAATAAAAACCATTTTACCAGATGTATTGGTAAAGGGCGGCGATTATACCATTGAAACCATTGTGGGTGCTAAAGAAGTAATGACCAATGGAGGAAGAGTTGAAATTATTCCATTGGTTGCAGGGTTATCTACTACTGGTTTGGCAGAGAAGATTGGGAGGCTCTGAGGTGACATTAATTTAGCTCCGTAGTACGCAATGTCCCCACAATTTTTGTACTAATTAGTAAGATTTTTTTGGGGAGACATTGCTGGGAAGAAAGCGAGTCGCTTGCGCCATTGGGCGAGACATTGCTGGGAAGAAGAATTACTTTTTTTATAACCGCTACATACTTGAGCCATACTATGATATTTTACTTTTTTTGTGCCATGGCAAATTACCTGTTTTCTTAAAAGCATAGAATAAGTCCCAAACATTTTCAACACTATTAATTTTGATGTTTTGGGTTCCTAAAAAAACAACCCATTCGTTATAATCAGTAAAAAGAAACTCCTCCCTTTTCATCGCATTAATAACAAAGTACATGTTATTCTCCCTAAAAGGGCCAAAACCATAAATTAGGCTGTCATGTACATTTACTTTTGATACTGTGATTTGACTCAAGTAACTCTTTTGTTTTTGGCTAGTAATTAAGTTAAGAGACCAATAAGGTCTTGTTTCAGGTGAATCATTTTGTAAAGTACGAAGCTCGTAAGGTTTAAGTAGAGGAAGCCTCCATAAATCTTCAACAGCATAATTTGTGTAAAAATTATTTTCAGAATTACACGCAATTAGAAAGAATATAAATACACTTAAAAAAAACCTCTTATTCATATAGTTAAGTTTCAAATTAATTGTCTCATCCTATTAGCAAATTTTTCCCAGCAACGTCTCCCAATTTTTCCCAGCAACGTCTCCCAATATGCAAAGCTGAAAGTTAGCAAATAGCTGATGGGGACGTTGCGTAAGATTATACACCCTACTTCTTTGTTAAATCAATATCTAATAATTCTCCATAACCTGTTACAGGATAAATTCCTTGCTCACCCGTAAGATAATATTTTGCAGAACTATGTGCATATTCAACAGGGCTGTTACATAAATTCCATTTACCCTTACATGGATTATTATGAAAATAATCCAGTTTTTGAATAATGAATTCTTCGCTTACACAATGTTTCCAGTCGAATGACAACTCCCATACTACATGTTGCTGTTGATTTTCTTTGCGGGTTTGCTCTACAACATTACTGAGTTTATTCAGTAACTCATGTTCATTATTTGCTTTTAACCGATTAATAGCTTCGTAAGCTATAAACCGTTTTCCGTTCTTAGCACGCAACGTCCCCACTATCTTTGTGCTAGTTTTCAGCATAGTTCTTAGGGAGACGTTGCTGGGAAAAAGGGTTATCTACAACCGGTTTGGCGCAGAAGATTGGGAGACTGTGAGGTGACATTAATTTAGCTCCGTAGTACGCAATGTCCCCACAATTTTTGTACTAATTATAAGATTTTTTTTGGGAGACATTGCTGGGAAGAAATTGGTAGACCCGTTTTGTGGTACGGGTGGTATTTTGGTAAGTCTTCACCCTACTCATTACTTATTGGCTCCTCAATGATCCTGTCTCCCGATTTAGTTAACTTTTTAAATAATCGTTTAGCAGAGATAACAACCGATTAGAAAATTTTAATCAATATCTTTAATTCAATACAATGGTTTCTATGCCGAAACAACCGCTTGTTTTTGTTTTTGCCCCCCGTGGGTTGCAATGGCCCGGAATGGGAAAGCAGTTATTCAGAGAAAGTAAAGTCTTTCAGGATACCCTTATGAACTGTGATAAAATAATCCGGGAAATTCTGGGCTGGTCGCTTATCACCAGGTATCAATCAACAGAAACGGAAAACGGATTAGAAGCATCTTTTCCCGAGGATCATATTGAGCCGGAAATTACGGCACTGCAGATTTCACTTGTAGAACACCTGCGTAGTGAAGGCATAGTACCCGATGCGGTAGTAGGTTTGAGCGGAGGGGAATGCCCTGCTGCTTATACAGCCAATGGATTAAACCTGAGTGATGCCTTGAAACCCGCCTGTGCCATAAGTCTGGCCGTTAGAAACAGAAAGGGAACAGGAAAAATGTTACTGTTAATTCTGCCGTTACCACAGGTTGAATCACTTATCCGGCATTCAAAGCAAACCGTTTATATCACGGCAGTGTATAGCAGCAATGTTTGTATAATTGCCGGTACAGAGCAGTCCATTGAAGAAATCATTCCTTTCTTTGAAGCTGAAAAAATAAAATATTATCCTATTCCTTCTGCATTCGCATATCACAGCCCTGTTATAGATTGCTGGAAAGAGCTTTTCTTTAAAACACTGGAGGGCCTTTCACCGCAAGCTCCTGCAATTCCCATTTACTCCGCTATGACGAAAGGAATATGCAGCAGGCCGCAAGATGCATTTTATTGGTGGGATATGATAAGGCAACCGGCTTACTTTAATGAAGCCATTACGGAACTTCTGAAAAAGGGGTACAGTACCTTTTTAGAAATAAGCCCCCACCAGACTTTGTCAAATTCCATTCAGCAAACGGCTATGGAATACGGAAAAACAGTTACCCTCTTACAAACCCTGCAAAAAGAGGAACAGGATAACAAACTGATGAACCAGTCTATCAATACAATTCGTAGCCTGCAGCAGATACCCCTCTTAACCACTCAATTATTATAAAACAAGAAGTTCAAGATAAAAGGAGCAATCACAATATGAGCGATAGAAATACAGGAGCAGGTAGTCCCCCATTCAACCTGTTTTCGCCGGAAACCCATAATAATCCCTATCCCTATTATACAGCATTAAGAAACGATGGTCCCATTCACTATTTTAAAGAAATGGGTTTATCTGTTGTAAGCCGGTATGAAGAGGTAAACCAGGTACTGAAATCACCTCATATTTTTTCATCCGTTTCATTGCCGGGATTTGACTCTTCTCTTTTTGGCGCCAACCCTCCCGTTCATACCCGGCTGCGCAGCATCCTTTCTCCTTTTTTTTCACAACATCGTTTATCCGATCTGAAACACTTTATCCGCCAAATGGCAGAACAGGGCGTTCAGAATATGTTGGCGCAAAAGGAAGCGGATCTCATTGATGAACTTGCAACCATAGTGCCCATAAGTGTTATAATGAAAATTCTGGGTGCAGACCCCGCCCGTATGGATGATTTTAAAAGATGGTCTCAATCCATAGTAACTCTTGCTACGGGAATGGTGAACCCCGCACAAGCCCAACAGGTACAAACCGATAATAAAGCCTTTAAAGCCTACCTCGAAAATCTTATGGAGGAATCATTGCTTCGCCCAAACAATTCCCTGTTAAGTGAACTGCTGAAAAAAGAGGGAGAAGATGGGTTGACGATGGAGGAAGCTCTTAATTTTTTCCGGCTCCTGCTTGTTGCCGGAATTGAAACCACCACAAACCTTATAGGCAACACAGTGCTTGCCCTGTTACATCATCCGCAGGATATAGAAAGCATCCTTAAGGAGCCGGCACTCATTCCCGGGCTTATAGAAGAGGTATTGAGGTATGATACCCCCGTTCAGTTTGTGCAGCGGGTGGTAACAAAAGACATTGAAATTTTTGGCAGCAGCTTGCCGGCGGGTTCTATGGTATTGGTACTAATCGGTAGTGCCAACAGGGATGCGGCGCATTTTTTAAACCCCGACCAATTTATTCTCCGCAGAAACCCAAAAGACCATCTCGCTTTTGGATCAGGCATTCATTTTTGTCTCGGGGCACAGCTTGCCCGTATGGAGGCTACGATTGTTATGGAAGAGTTGTTGCTCAAAACCTCAGTTTTAAAAAATGTCCACCCGTTGCAACAGGTTGAGTGGGTAAGCATGATGCAGGTAAGAGGACCTAAACATTTACAATTGGTTCTGGAGAAAGGTTAATGGCTAACTGAAAGATTACGCACTTTCAGCTTTTGTTTTAGTATTTATTTTCTCTGTAGCTGCAAACTACAGACAGCACTCATCTTTTTATTCTTTGCTCATCGTTTACCACTATCAGCTTTACTTGTTTTGCAACACTACGGATAGCTGGGCTGATAGCTATCCGACACTCGCCTACGAATTCTTTTATTCATTCACTCACTCCGGAAGGAAACATACTTGGACTAGTTAGGTTTTTTATTAAAAATCAAGGGCTGTGAAGAAGACAAAGAATCAAACATGATTTTTGTGATTTCTTTTACTTTGTATGCTTCAACAGAATTTGTAGTTTTCGTATCTAAAATTTTTATTTTATAGTAATTGGAATTGTATTGGTTAAGTATACCTTCAATATAAATATTTTTATTTATAGAGTCATAAAAAATCCTTTCGCAGTCTTGGATTATTACTTTGCCATGTTGCGAGTCCCGTGAAAAGATTAAATTAATTTCTGAACTGTTTTTATGTTGATAAAGTTTAATATTTCCAACTATTCTTTTTTCAAAAAAAATACCGTCTGTTTCAAAGTATCCGCATCCTGCAAAAAGCAAAATCAGGAAACTATAAGCGACTTCTTTTTTTATACTTATAAATCTATATTCCATAAATAACGTTGGTATGTATTTTTGCCCAGCTATCCTTAGTGTCCCTAACAAGTAAAGCTGCCAGTGCCTATTGTTGAATAAAGATAAAAAGTTGAATGCTATCCTGACTTTGCAACTCAGGATTTGCTCATTTTAGTACAAAAAATCAATTTCAAGCAAGCCGCATTGCTTACCATAAAAATAATCTCTTGCACTGCTGTACAAATAGTCTTCTGCTTTTTCTACTATAACCTGCATCGACAGGATTAAATGTAAAATCATTCCTAGTAAAACTAAGTTTATTTTCTATTTCTTTCCCTCTGCCCCATCTTTATAAAACTCAGCTTAAAAAATTAATTCACAATTAACGCCAGCTTTCCTATTTTTCACCCGAAATTCATACTATGCCATTTACCAAACAAAAAACGATTGTAAGAGACATAAGCTGGCTTTCTTTTAATGCCAGAGTGTTACAGGAAGCAAATGACCCCAATGTACCACTGCGTGACAGGGTGCGTTTTCTCGGCATTTTTTCAAACAACCTCGATGAGTTTTTCAGGGTTCGTGTAGCCACACTCAAACGCATGGTGGAGCTGGGTGATAAAATTCAACACAAAATCCATCTTGAAAAAAATCCGCAGCAGATACTGGAACAGATTCAGCAGGTAGTTCTGCAGCAGCAAAATGAATTCAACCGTATCTGGAAACAGGTGCAGCTCGATTTAAAAAAAGAAAATGTATTTCTGGTTACTGAAACCAAACTCAATACCGAGCAAAAGAAATTTGTAGAAACGTTTTTTGATGAAGAAGTGCGGCAGGAAGTAATTCCGCTTATGATTGAAAGTAATCCGCAAACACCTTACCTGCGGGAGCGATCTTTATACCTTGCCGTAGCCATGAGCAGTACTACCAATGCATACAAACAAAAATATGCATTGATAGAAGTGCCTGCAAAAAACAAACGCCGTTTTGTAAGGCTGCCTTCACCTCAAGGTCAGCATCATATTATATTGATGGAAGATATTATCCGTTACTGTCTGCCCAAATTGTTTTCGTTTATGGGCTTTAATGAATACAGTGCACATATTGTAAAAGTTACGAAAGATGCAGAGATAGATTTGGATAGTGATGTGAGTACTTCCTTAATTCAAAAAATTGAAAAGGGAGTTAAGAACCGTAGAAAAGGAAAAGCAGTACGGTTTATTTATGATAAAGAAATTGATGCCGGTTTGCTTGAGTATCTTATCAGGCGTTTGAATCTCTCACGGAGAGATAATATTATTCCCGGTGGCCGTATTCATAATTTCCGGCATTTCATGGATTTTCCGAGTAATGTGTTTAGTATAAAACAGGAACGAAAAAAACCATTTATCCATCCAGCTTTAAAAAATTCAATTCGTGTAACAGAAGAAGTATTGAAACAGGATTTGCTTTTACAATTTCCGTTTCATTCATTTAATGCAGTGTTGGAATTGTTACGGGAGTCTGCCATGGATCCCGATGTAACTGAAATACGGATTACAGCTTACCGACTTGCAGATAATTCAAAAGTGATTAATGCTTTAATGAATGCTGCAAGAAATGGCAAACAGGTAACGGTGATGCTGGAGTTGAGAGCCCGTTTTGACGAGGAAGCAAATCTGGAATGGAAAGAACGTTTGGAAGAAGAAGGTGTTCGTGTTTTAATTGGCGCTCCTGATTTGAAAGTACATGCCAAAGTATGTGTAATAAAAAAACGTGTTGAGAATAAAACCATTCAATATGGTTTTGTAAGTACAGGAAATTTAAATGAAGATACGGCCAGAGTGTATGGCGATCAATGCCTGCTTACAAGTAACAGAAAAATAATGGCCGACATTAACCGCATTTTCAGTTTTCTTGAAAAGCCATTGGTGAGCCGAATGAAATTGATACGGCAATGTAAAACACTGGTGGTTTGCCCCACCGGTATGCGAACACATCTTAAAAAATTAATTCATGCCGAAATAAAAAATGCACAAAGCGGATTGCCGGCTGCCATTACCTTAAAAATGAACAGTCTGAGTGATGATGAAATGATCCTTTTATTAACGGATGCAGCCAAAGCAGGTGTGGAAATTCAACTGATTGTAAGAGGTATTTTTTGTATGTATCCCGAAAATTCAAAATATAAAAAACCGATTCATGCCATAAGTATTGTAGATCAGTACTTGGAACATGGCCGGGTGTTGATATTTCACAACAAGGGCAAAGAGAAAGTTTATTTATCTTCGGCAGACTGGATGGTGCGAAACCTGGATCACCGTATTGAAGCAGCAGTTGAAATCACAAACCCTGATATTAAAAAAGAGCTTATTGATTACATCAATATACAATTGAAGGATAATGTGAAAGCAAGAGTATTAGACAATCAACTCAGCAATCAGTACGTTGTAAAAAAAGGAAAAACAGTTCGCAGTCAGTTAGAAATTTATAATTACCTGCATCAAAAAACGATAAAGCAAATTGAAACTGGCAGCAATAGATATAGGAAGTAACGCAGCAAGATTACTGATATCAGAAGTTAGTGAAACTGAGAAAGGCATTTTACAATTTAACAAGCTTAATTTAATACGGGTTCCGCTGCGTTTGGGTTTTGATGTATTTGAAACGGGTGAAATTTCAAAACAAAAAATTAATAAGGTAGTTGAAACCATTAAAGCCTACAAACATTTACTGAGTATTTACGATGTAAAGTATCTCAAAGCCTGTGCTACTTCTGCCATGCGGGAAGCACGCAATGCACAGGAAATCATTCGCAAAGTAAAATTAGAAACCGGCATTGAAATAAAAGTAATTAGTGGTGATGAGGAAGCATCTTATATTTATGAAAATCATATTGCCGAAAACTTAAATAAGGAACATTCTTACCTGTATATTGATGTGGGAGGTGGCAGCACCGAACTTACTTTTTTTTCTCAGGGCAAACTGGAGTTTAAAGAATCGTTTAACATCGGCACTATCCGTTTGCTTAAAGGGTTGGTAGATGAAAAGCAGTGGGAAGAAATGAAAGAGTTTATCAAGCTGGGTACAAAAGATCATACAGATGTAATTGCAATCGGCTCCGGAGGAAACATCAACAAAGTATTTTCATTATCAAAACGAAAAGAAGGAAAGCCTTTATCACTTGAGCTGTTACGGGATTACTACAGGGAGTTGAATAGTTTTACAGTAGAAGATCGAATGCAGAAATACAGTTTAAGAGAAGACAGAGCCGACGTAATTGTTCCGGCTCTGCAGATTTATGTAAACGTAATGCGTTGGGCTGCTATTGAAGAAATATTTGTTCCCAAAATAGGATTGGCAGATGGTTTGGTACACATGCTGTACGATGAAATAAAAGAAAAGAAATTATATGGATCGAGTTTAGCTTTATAATTATATGTTTATGTATCGTCATTGCGAGCCATTTCAAAAACATGTAAATTAGATGATTGATTATGGCAAAGCAATCTATTTAAAGTTCATACTTGAGCATCAGATTGCTTCGGCGCATTGTTTTGGTTTTTAATTTAAAATGCTTTGCGCCCTCGCAATGACGTTTATTATTTTCTTTCACCTATTTCTACTTAAATTTATTTACTGAATTCACATTTCAAAAAAACGCTACATGTCTGCACATAAAGAAATTAAAAAAATCACTACCAACACACTTTTAAAATTAAAAGCAGCCGGAGAAAAAATTTCAATGATCACTGCTTATGATTTTTCATTTGCAGGTATTTTTGATGCTGCGGGAATAGATGTAATTCTTGTGGGTGACAGTGCCAGTAATGTAATGGCGGGGCATGAAACAACTTTGCCCATAACTTTAGATCAAATGATTTATCATGGCCAGAGTGTAGTGCGTGGTGTAAGCCGTTGTTTGGTGGTAGTTGATCTTCCTTTCGGTACATATCAATCCAACTCTGATATTGCACTTGCTTCAGCCATTCGTATTATGAAAGAAACGGGTGCACACTCCGTTAAAATGGAAGGCGGGGAAGAAGTAATTGATTCTATTAAAAAAATTGTAGCAGCAGGGATTCCGGTAATGGGGCATTTAGGATTAACACCACAATCAATTTATAAATTCGGAACCTATACCGTAAGAGCTAAGGAAGAAGAAGAAGCAGAAAAGTTAAGAGCTGATGCTTTGCTTTTACAGGAGGTAGGATGCTTTGCCATTGTGCTTGAAAAAATTCCGGCAGCACTTGCTAAAGAAGTATCAGAAAGTTTGCAAATACCTACTATAGGAATTGGAGCAGGTGGTGACTGTAACGGGCAAGTACTTGTTATGCATGACATGCTGGGCATCAATACAGAATTTAAACCAAGATTTCTACGCACTTATTTAAATATGAATGAACAGGTTTCAAAAGCGGTGCAGCAATATATCAGCGATGTGAAGAGTAAACATTTTCCCAACGCTGAGGAGTCTTACTAAACAACGCATCCGCATCCACCACGGTCCACAATTGCAATCCTTCATATTTGCTTTGTAAGTTTTGCAGCAAAGAGTGAATATCAACAATGGTCCTGTACGTTTCAAGAACAGCAATATCAGCTACAAAAATATTTTTGAGATAGAGTCGTTCTCTTTTCAGTACATAGTTGATACGCATTTTTGTTCTACTCTCATTTTTTGATGATAAGGTTTCAACCATTACAAGCATTATTCTACTTTGGTTTGATTGATTGGTAATTCTTACTACCTGGCATTGAATGGTTTTTATTTTTGCAGCAAGTGTGGTATCAATGGTTGCAACGGCTGGCACATAACTCAGCCTTTTTACTGTTTGTTCAACACTGTAAAAAGGAAGTAAGAGGTAAGCAAATAAACAAAGTAGATAAGCTTTCATACTTTGTGGTTTTTTAGGAAATAAACAAATTACTGTTCTAGTATAAGACTCTTGTTCTATCTTATTTGTTGCCTTAGTTTTAATGATTTACTACTTAGTAAAAAGTGAAGCATCCCGGCATTTGTACTTTTCCAAAGCCTGTCAAATTGTATTTTTTAGCAGAACCTTATCTTTGCCGCCAAATATTGTTTATGTTCAAAATTTGCTGCACCGTATTGGGTTTATTACTTGTTGTTAGTACGCTTGCTCAGGAAAAGGAAATTGAACTGGATCCCATTACAATTACAGCATCACTTACTCCATTAAGTGCTTCAAAAACCGGACGAAATATTATCATTATTAAGGGTGATTTGCTTAGTAAAATGCCTGTGAACTCTATTGATGAACTTATCCGTTTTATTCCCGGTGTAGAAGTGCAGAGCCGTGGCCCCATGGGATCGCAAAGCAATATCACCATTCGTGGAGGAACGTTTCAGCAGGTGTTGGTCATACTGGATGGCATACGTTTAAATGATCCGCTCACCGGGCATTTTAATTCTTACATCCCTATCTCCCCTGCTGAAATTGAACGTATTGAAATTTTAAAAGGAGCATCATCTGCGGTGTATGGTGCTGAAGCTGTGGGAGGTGTGGTGCATATCATCACCAAAACATTTGCTGCAAAAAATTTAAAGAATGGACATAAAATAAATGCTCAGTTTGTGGCAGGTGCATTTGGTTTAAAAAATTTCCAGGCCGGCGGTACATTTCATAGCAATAAAACAACCGGTTCAATCGGAATTATTACTAACAATGCATCGGGCCAGCAACTGCGTGGTGTAAAAGGATATTTTAACCTCACTACTTTTTCTGCTTCTTTAAAACAGGAGATCGGGAAAAACTGGAGCATTGCTTACCGCTTTGGATTGGATGACAGAAATTTTAATGCACAAAATTTCTATACTCAATTTTTAAGTGATACTGCTACTGAATATGTGGCCAGCACTTGGAATCATTTAAAACTTGATTTCAGAAAAAATAAACATCATTTTTCTTTAGACTTAGGCGCAAAAAAAACAGTGGATGAATATCAGTTTAACAAAAGATCAAATGCAAACATCAACAACTCTAAATTAAATCAGGTATTGGCCATTTATGATTATCAGATAAATGACGATGCAACCATTACAGGCGGTGCACAATTCATCAACAGAAAAATCATGTCGAACGACAGAGGCGATCATAAAGTAAAAACAGCAGGTGTATTTGTATTATTGAATCAAAAAATTAGCAAAGAATTCAATATAAATCCTGCACTCCGTGCCGATTGGAATGAACGCAGCGGATGGAAATTATTACCCCAGTTAAATGCAAATTATCGTTACGAAGATTTTTTATTTAGAGGAAGTGTTGGCCGCACATCCCGTGATGCTGATTTTACTGAACGTTTTAATAATTACAAACGCAGTAATGTACCATCAAACAGCCGGATAGGAAATCCTGATCTTGAACCCGAAACTTCCATCAGCTATGAATTTGGAGTTGATTACTTTCTGGGTAAGAATTTTAAAGTATCTACTACTTTGTTTGAACGTTATCATACAGGGTTGATTGATTGGGTTCGCACACCGTATGCCAATATGCCCAGACAGGTAAATCTTGTAGCAAATGGAGTTTACAATCTTGCATCAAATATCGCCAAAGTAAATACAACAGGCATAGAAACAGATGTACAATATACCTATGCATTTGAAGAGCAACATACTCTTACAGGAGGTATTGGTATTGTGTGGATGCGCAGCCGCAGCAGCGATAGCATTCCGTCGTTGTATGTTTCAAACCATGCAAAAGAATTTCTGAATTTTTTTGCAGGGTACCGTTACAAAGTATTGGGTATTTCTATAAACGGCTTGTATAAGGAACGTAATACTCAGGTTCCTGTTGCGGGTATTGTTCCTCTCAACCGAAGTTATTTTTTAATGAACCTGAGAATTGATGCCAATCTTTCTAAAAAAGACGAGTTTGCCATTTTCATTCAAGCAGATAATTTATTTAATAAAACCTATAGCGATATTTTAGGAAGTGTAATGCCCAGCCGATGGATGATGGGTGGTGTGAAAGTTAGTTTTTAACTGTTAGAGAAAATATTTTTATAAAATTTAGTAAAACGATTCTATGTCAGACTTTTTAAAACAACTGGGAATTAACGAAACAAATGAAGGAAGTTCAACAGGTGTAAATAATATCAATTCTAAAGGAGAAACCATTGCATCCTTCTCCCCTGTTGATGGAAAAGAAATTGCCTCAGTTATTGCAGCAGATAAAAATGCTTATGAAATAGTAGTAACAAAAGCTGAAGAAGCTTTTAAAGTGTGGCGTACATGGCCGGCTCCAAAGCGTGGAGAAGTTGTAAGGCAAATTGGCGAAGCATTAAGGGCAAAAAAAGAACCTCTTGGTAAATTGGTTTCTTATGAAATGGGAAAAAGTTTGCAGGAAGGTTATGGCGAAGTACAGGAAATGATTGACATCTGCGATTTTGCAGTTGGCCTTAGCCGTCAGCTTCATGGTTTAACCATGCACAGTGAACGACCTTTGCATCGTATGTATGAGCAATGGCATCCCCTTGGTATTGTAGGAATTATTTCTGCTTTTAACTTTCCTGTAGCTGTGTGGAGTTGGAACACTATGCTTGCATGGGTTTGTGGTGATGTTTGTATTTGGAAACCCAGCGAAAAAACCCCTTTGTGCGGTATTGCCTGCCAAAATATTGTTGCCGATGTATTTGCAAAAAATAATGTAACCGAAGGAGTAAGTGGTTTAATTACCGGAGGCAGAGAAGTGGGCGAATGGATGAGTAGTGATACAAGAATTCCTTTGGTATCTGCAACTGGAAGTACAGGAATGGGCAAAGCAGTTGGCACATCAGTTGCACAACGGTTAGGAAGAAGTTTATTAGAGCTTGGTGGTAACAACGCCATTATTATAAGTGAACATGCTGATGTAAGTATAGCTGTACTCGGTGCATTGTTTGGAGCAGTAGGTACCGCCGGGCAACGTTGTACTACCACAAGGCGTTTAATTATTCATGAAAGTTTGTATGAAACCATCAAAGAAAAATTAGTAGCTGCTTACAGTCAATTACGAATTGGAGATCCATTAGATCAAAACAATCATGTGGGGCCGTTGATTGATACTGATGCAGTTAAAAATTATTTGCAAGCCATTGAACAATGCAAAGCAGAAGGCGGAAACTTTATTGTAGAAGGTGGTGTGTTAACAGGTGCAGGTTTTGAAAGTGGCTGCTATGTAAAACCATGTATAGCAGAAGCGCAACCCAATTATAAAATTGTACAACACGAAACCTTTGCTCCTGTTTTGTATTTGCTCAAATACAAAACAATTGATGAAGCAATTGCTATTCAAAATAATGTGCCGCAAGGTTTATCCTCTTCTATTATGACTTTGAATTTAAGAGAAGCAGAAGCATTTCTTTCATCCAATGGAAGTGATTGCGGTATTGCCAATGTAAACATCGGAACCAGTGGTGCAGAAATTGGCGGGGCTTTTGGTGGCGAAAAAGAAACAGGCGGCGGCAGAGAAAGTGGCAGCGATGCATGGAAAGCTTATATGCGCCGGCAAACAAATACTATTAACTACTCCACCAATTTACCATTGGCACAGGGTATTCAATTTGATTTATAAAATGTTTTGCAAAATGTGGATTAACGGTATATGTTAATTGCCGTTCATTACTCAACTTTACTGTAACTAAACCATAAAAGCATGTTGTTGAAACAGGTTTCGGCTCTATTTGTAATCTTTTCATTTTTTCTTTCTGCACTAACTGCACAAACAGCAGTTAAAGATGATTTTTTAAAAGGCTGGCATTTAAAAAATAAAACCAAAGATGGTTTTTCCGGCATTAGTTTAGAAGCTGCCTATGAGTTTTTAAAAGATAAAAAAAGCACTTTAGTTATTGTGGCGGTCATTGATACCGGTGTTGATACATTGCACGAAGATTTACAATCAGTATTGTGGCGTAACCCAAAAGAAATTCCCGGCAATGGAATAGATGATGATAAAAACGGATATACAGATGATATTTTCGGGTGGAATTTTTTAGGGGGTAAAGATGGCAGAAATGTAAAAGAAGAAGCACAGGAAGAAGCAAGAATTTATCATTCATTAAAAGAAAAATATAAGACTGTAAAAGATGAAGCGTCATTAACTCCACTTGAAAAAGAAGAATACAGCATTTTTTTAAAAGCTAAAAATAAACTTGAAACAGAAGCAACCGATGCTCAGGCAAATATGTTATTTCTCCGCAATTTGTATAAGCAGTCTGTCATTGCAGATTCTATTCTTAAAGAAAAATTCAAATCGCAATATACAGGACATGAGCTTGCCGGTTTTAAACCTGCCAATTCAAAAGAAGCAAGTGCAAAAGCTACCATGATTACTTTGTTTAAAGGCTTTGAAATGTTAGATGCTGCTAATACAACCATCATTCCTGAATTTACAGATTATTATAAAGGTCAGGAACGCAAAGCAGAAGCAATGGATACTCCGCCGGCAAATAACAGACAGGAGATAATAAAAGATAATTATAGCGATTTTAATGACCGTTATTATGGCAATGGCGATGTAATGGCAAACTATCCATCGCACGGTACACATGTAAGTGGCATTATTGCTGCCGCAAGAAATAATGGTATTGGTATGGATGGTGTGGCCAATAATGTAAAAATTATGACGCTGCGGGTAGTACCCAGTGGCGATGAATATGATAAGGATATCGCATTGGGCATCCGCTATGCAGTTGATAACGGTGCAAAAATCATCAATATGAGTTTTGGCAAAGATTTTTCGCCTCAAAAAAGATGGATAGATGATGCTATCCGTTATGCACAAAGCAAAGGTGTATTGCTTGTACATGCTGCAGGTAATGAGGGAGCAAATGTTGACAGTACTGAAAACTATCCCAACCCAAATTTTGCCGATACAAAATTAAAAGCCTCTAATTATATAACCGTTGGTGCCAGTGGCGATAAGCAAACAGGAGGATTAATAGCCAGTTTCAGCAACTATGGGAAAAAAGAAGTAGATGTATTTGCACCCGGTGTAAAAATTTACTCTACTGAACCGGGCGGTAATGCTTATGGTTTTTCTGATGGAACAAGTTTTTCAAGCCCCGTAGTAGCAGGCTTGGCTGCATTAATACTTTCATACTACCCCACTCTCAGTGCAGAGCAAATTAAATACTGTATTGAAAAAGGAGCACAGGTGCAAAATGAAGAAGTAATAAAGCCAGGCACAGAAGAAAAAGTGCCCTTTAACACCTTTAGCAAAACAGGTGGTTTAATTAATGCATTTGAATCTATTAAAATTGCAGCTACATTAAAAGGCGAACGCAAAATATTAATCGCTCCCAAACCTTTGCCACAACCAAAACCAAAAGTTAAAAAAACAAAAAAAGGATAACGTTTAAAAAGAAGTAACATGCCAAAACCACTACCAACAGATCATGCACCTTACTTTACCAAGTATATTGATCTGGTAAAAGAAGACGATGTAAAAAATGCATTTCAAAATCAAGATGCATTCATCAACACATTTTTTGCTTCTATACCAGAAAAAAAAGCAAGTTATGCGTATGCAGATGGTAAGTGGACGGTGAAACAACTCCTTCAACATTTAATTGATACCGAGCGAATTTTTTCTTACCGTGCTTTATGGGTTGCCCGAAAAGCGGAAGCTCCATTACCTGGCTTTGATGAAAATACATTTGCGCAATTGGCTGATGGAAGTAACAGAACTTTGAAAGATTTAATTGATGAATTCATTGCAGTAAGAGCATCTACACAATTCTTGTTTAACAGCTTAAGTGAAGATGAATTGCAATACAAAGGAGTTTCAAATACACATCCTGTTACTGTAAATGCAATTGGGTTTATTACACTTGGTCATATATTACACCACAAAATAATTTTAGAAGAACGGTATTTATAAAAAGGACAGTCCCGACGCTAATGGCCGGGACTGATGTTTACTACCTCACTTAAGCCGTAGTATAAAAATTACTGCAAACCTATAAGCCGGATTTTGTCTTGTCCACCAAAGCCAAGGCATCGGTGAACTCAAGCTATCATTTATCTGTCCCGAAATTTACACTTCGGAATCAATCTGCCTACCCTCCGTCATCGAACGAGCCGCTCTTACTAACGGTTTACATGGCATTTCAGCACGCAAGGTTTACCCCGCTATTACATTACTGTAATAACCCGTAGGCTCTTACTCTACGTTTTCACCTTTTCCACAAAACTGTGGTAGTTATTTTCTGTGGCACTTTCTGTTAACACTTTTGGTGTTACCCGGCTCTTCACCGGTGCGTTGCTCTATGCTGTCCAGACTTTCCTCCCTCAAATAAATTGAGAACGATAGCTCAGTTTGCAGCAACTGCAAACTTATGTCTTTTTTTGCAGCAGAGTTTTGTGTTTCTATTTAGCCTCGTTATTTAAAATAAATCTCTGTAGCTCCATAACCATACAAAGGATGATACTGGTTTACAAAAGATTTTACTTCTTTCTTTAATCGAAGCAAGTCATGAATTTCATCTCTTAATTTTCCTTCACCCACACCATGTATTACAATTAATGTAGGTTGATAATTTAGAACAGCCAGTTCATAATATTTTTCAAACTCTTTTAATTGTGCAGTAAGTATTTCAAAATTGCTAAGGTGTTTCCAATCGTTGATAATTTTTTCAATGTGCAGATCAATCACTGATCGACCCATAGGAATATGTTGTCTTGCACTACCTGCATCATATATTTTATAACCTGCCGAACTAAGTTTGCTCAGATCAACTTTTTCAGTAGTTACTTTATCAGGATAAGTTTCCATAAGCAAATACGCAAAACTTGCTTCTTGATTTTTGAGCATTTCTTCAATACGTATAAAGAGCTGTTTGGCTTTTAATTTTAAAGATGCTTCAAAATGTGGGGCTTTCTTTTTATCAGCATTGGTAAGACTGAATTCAAATTCAAACCTTGGGGAATCGTTCATCTTTTCAAAAGCCACATCATGGATATAAAAATCATTGAAAGGAAGAATTTCATTTTTGAGGTTAAACTCACTATCGCCTGTATAACGCAGGTCATATATAAACTGAAACGGAGTATCTGTATTATTTACGAGATAAATTCTAAAATACTCCACCACATCATCATCAAAAATATCTTTATCAAACACTGGCAGAAATGAAATCCAAACACCCTCTCCTACTTTATAGTTTTTAATGCTGCTGCCTTTTTCTTTTTTAATCGTATCAACATATTGCTTTTGTTTGGGAGGTTCCGGCTTATTTTGAGTAAACCGTTTAAAATATGGATATTCTATCTGATCTGTATAAACAGGAAACTGCACTCCCCCCACATCAACAGTTACCATTTGCTTATTTATGATATCAATTACTTCGCCCTCTTCGTTGGAATGTATGAGCAACACCTTATCACCTACTTGAAACTTCATGGTGCAAAAATAACAATGCCGGCAAATAGTACCGGCATTGATTTAGAAATAAGACTTTAGTATTTTACCCCCACTTATGTTTATGTACTTTTTCATCTGAGTTTTTACGCATCCACTCATCAATACTCAGCTTGCCACTCCCTTCAATAACAAATAGGATAAGCAAGAAAAGAATTAAAACGGATAACCAAAGTTCAGAATGCGCTTGAAAAATACCACCTTTCATGTTTACATAAAAAACAGCACCCAATAAAATTGGAATCTGAGCTAAACTGGCAGCACGGGTTAATAAACCAAAGGCAATCATAATACCTCCCAGCAAATGAGCAAATACAATATAATGTGCAAAAACGCCAACGGCTGCTGAGCTTGCAAATTCGCCGGTGGTCATAAGTTTGGTTAAAGGTTCCATATTGTTAATAAACTGAACACCTTTTGATGCCAAAACCAAACCCAAAATAATGCGTATAAAATCCAACCATTTTGGATGATGTGCATCACCCCAACTTGTTAAACGGGTAATCAAATTCATAGTTGTAAGTTTTTTGTTGTGAAAGAAGTACAGAAAAGTTACAAAAGGTTTTTGTCTTTTGCAAAAGGAATTACCTTAACTGGCTTCACAAATATTACAGCTAACCTTCGTCTATTGAAAATCTAAACAGTTTTAGCCAGCTTGCTTTTTCTATACCCATAAAGAAAGTAAAGGATCAACCCAAACCCCATCCATATAAAAAACCACATCCAGCTGTTTACAGGTATTTCAATCATTAGGTACATACAACTTAAAGCACCAAGCACTGGAATTACTGAATATTTACGAATAAAAGTTAATCCAGCAATAATCAAAGCAATGACCACAAAAATGAGAAACAATATCTCCTGATGTGCTTCATTTGAAATATTTAAAACGGCATCTGCAATTCTGTTTCTAACAAAGTAAATGAACACACCCACTAAGATTGGTAAAATAAATTGTCCGTTTACATAGGGCAATTTAAATTTTCCGCTACCGGCCACACTTTTCATTTTTGGTAATAAAAGCACACCCAAACAAACAAGTACAAAAGCAAATAATGTACCGATGCTTGTAAGATCAGTCATAATAGAAGATGGAAGAAACAATGCAGGGATACCCACTAAGAACCCAGTAACAATGGTTGCAAAACCAGGCGTTTGATATTTTTTGTGAATTTTTGAAAACTTCTTAGGTAATAAACCATCTCTGCTCATCGTCATCCAAATGCGTGGCTGGCCAAGTTGAAAAACCAATAGCACACTTGTAGTGGCTACTACTGCACTGATGCTGATGATATAGCCGATCCATTTCAACCCAATTTTATCAAATACAAATGCAAGCGGATCATCTACTTTCAACTCTGTATAATTTACCATGCCTGTTAACACCAGAGAAATTAAAATATAAAGAACTGTACAGATTACCAAAGCATAAATCATTCCTCTTGGTAAATCTCGTTGCGGATTTTTACATTCCTCTGCAGTAGTGCTGATTGCATCAAAACCTATATAGGCGTAAAACACAGCACTTACACCCTGTAATACTCCAGTGAAACCATTGGGCATAAACGGATCCCAGTTTTTTGTATCAACATAAAAAAAGCCAATAACAATTACAAAAATGATGACAATGATTTTAAACACCACCATTGCATTGGCACTCTTTTTACTTTCATGCATACCAATGTAAGCAAGTGAAGTGATGAGCGCAACAATAACCAGCGCAGGAAGATTTAAAAACAATTTTGTACCAAATATATCAGGTGCATTATTATAGCCATCCAGTATGCTTTGCATTTCGGGTGTGGCAGCTACACCACTTGCAATTTGTTGTGTAACTAAGGCTACTGTTTCTCCTGCAGTTGTAAGATTCGTAGTGAGCCAATAAGGTAAATGAATGTTTAGTCCTAATAAGAGATTATTGAAATAACTGCTCCAGCTAATTGCCACTACAATATTGCCTATTGCATATTCAAGAATTAAAGCCCAGCCAATGATCCATGCAATCAATTCTCCAAAACTTACATAGGCATAGGTATAAGCACTTCCACTAACAGGTATGCGGCTTGCAAACTCTGCATAGCATAGTGCAGAAAACCCACAAGTAACAGCAGTTATTACAAACAGTATGGAAACACCGGGACCGCCATGAAAAGCTGCGGAGCCAATAGTAGAAAAAATACCTGCACCAATTACAGCAGCTATTCCAAAGAAAGTAAGATCCCTTACTGTAAGTACACGCTTCAAACCACTATGACCAGGATGAATTTCTTCATCGCCCTGAGCAAGAATGGTATCAATCTTTTTTGTTCGGAATAAACTCTTAATCATAAGCTTTGGTTTTGCTGGGTTGAAAAGTAGGTAAAAAATTGAATATACTTACAGATGATCTCGAATAAAATTCCAGTTTGAAATTCAGTAGAAAGCTTTTGACCAGATCAACTTTAATATTCCCTCTGTATTAAAAAACTGGCCAACTTCTGCAGGGGTTCTTTACGTTTACTCATTACGGCAATATCTTCTAAATGCTTCATGGCAATTTCAAGGTATTGATTTTTAAGTTGCATGGCCCATTCACCTACTCTTGCCGATTTAAAAATTTGTAACACTTTTTCAACTTTATCCGCAGGGTTTGAATGCATCAATTCTTCCAATTGATTTTTTTCATTAGCAGATGCAGATTCCAAGGCATGAATCATAAGGAAGGTTTTTTTATTAGAAAGTATATCGCCACCCACCTGCTTACCAAATTTTAAAGGATCGCCAAATGCATCCAGATAATCATCCTGAATTTGAAATGCAATTCCCAGGTTTTTACCAAACTCATATATATGATCCTGATTGCCCTGACCTGCACCGCCAAGTATTGCCCCCAGTTTTAAACTGCCTGCAAGTAATACAGATGTTTTAAGTGTAATCATGTTGAGATAATCTTCCATGCTTACAGATGCTTTTTGTTCAAAGTCCATATCCAACTGCTGACCTTCGCAAACTTCCATTGCGGTTTTATTAAAAAGCGGCAACACTTTTTGCAGTGAATCTGATTTTATCTTGCTTAAATAAACATAGGCCTGTACAAACATGGCATCGCCTGCAAGTAATGCTGTACTTTCTCCATATTTTGCATGAACGGTTTCCATTCCTCTTCTCAATGGAGCTTTGTCCATAATATCGTCATGTATCAAACTGAAATTATGAAACAGTTCTACCGCAGTAGCTGCATGAAATGCATCTGCGTGAATTTCATCAAACAGTTCATTACCCATCAATACACAAACAGGCCGAACACGTTTGCCACCCAGTTGTAAGATATATTGAGCAGGATTATAAAGTGATGATGGCTCTTCTGGAAAGTGCCTCACTGCAAAGTGAGTTTCAAATTGGCTTAAAAGTTGTTCGAAGGAGTTCATATTTTTTATTTCTGCTTTCGTTTCTTCATTCCAAAATCTTTCGGACTATTCTTTCTTTTTTTCTGCTCTTGAAAACTGTTTCCAAATACTTTTCTTTCTGTTGATGGTATATGGCCAAGCACTAACTCATAATCTAATTGCCGCTTTTCCAAATTAGCAGCTACCACTTTTATTTTCACCTTATCGCCCATCTTAAATGTTTTACCGCTTCTTCTTCCTACAAGGCAATAGTCTTCTTCTATATGACGAAAATCGTCAAAATCGCTCAAAGAAAATAAACTTACAAGTCCTTCACATTTATGAGCAACTGTTTCAACCCAAAAGCCAAACGAAGCAACGCCGCTTACAACTCCATCAAACTCTTCTCCCAAAAACTGACTCATGTATTCCACCTGCTTGTACTTATTAGCTGCCCGTTCGCTTTCCATTGCAGCCCGTTCCCGTTCACTACAATGTTTGCACTTGGCTTCCATCTTTTTATCAACTACTAATTGTTTATCTAAGCACTGCTGCAATACCCGATGTACAATTACATCAGGATAACGACGGATAGGCGAAGTGAAATGACAATAATGCGCAAACCCTAATCCATAATGGCCAATATTTTCTGCAGTATAAATTGCTTTAGCCATAGTGCGTATGCCGAGTGTTTCTAATACATGCTGCTCCGGTTTACCCTTTGCATCTTTCAACATCTGATTAAAAGAAGCAGAAATTTTGTCAGGAGAGGAGATGTCAAAACTATGGCCATATCGTTTTGCATAAGAAATAAACGGTGCAAGTTTTGCTTCATCAGGGGTATCATGTACACGGTAAGGAAATGGCAATGGCTTTTCATTTACTGTAATTTTTCCAATAAATTCTGCTACATATTTATTGGCAAGCAGCATAAACTCTTCAATAAGCTGATGTGCTTCTTTACTTTCTTTTATGGTAATGCCAATAGGTTTTTTGGCTTCATCCAAAATAAAACGCACTTCCTGTGATGAAAAATTGATCGCCCCTTTTTTAAAACGATCTTTTCGCATTTTTTGTGCAAGACCATTGAGCAATAAAATTTCATCGCTGTACAAACCTTCGCCTGCTTCAATTATTGTTTGCACTTCTTCATAGCTAAAACGATGATTGGAATGTATAATAGTTCGTCCCATCCAAACGTGCTTAATATCTCCCTTGCCTGTCATTTGAAACACTGCCGAGAACGTGTATTTATCTTCTTTAGGCCTTAAAGAACAAAGCTCATTTGAAATACGTTCAGGCAACATAGGCAATACCCTGTCTGGCAAATAAACAGAAGTTGCTCTGCTGTATGCTTCATCATCTAATGCCGTTCCTGTTTCTACATAATGGCTCACATCGGCAATATGTACACCTATTTCGTACAAATCATTTTTTAGTTTTCTTATGGAGAGTGCGTCATCAAAATCTTTTGCGTCTACCGGATCAATGGTAAAGGTTAAAACCTCCCTGAAATCTTTTCGCTTTTTAATTTCAGTTGAGTTCATTACATCCGGTAACCGTTCCGCCTGCTCCATCACTTCTTCATCAAAGCTCAGTGCGAAACCTGCCTGCAACAGAATTTGCTTCATAGCAATGTCATTTACATCTTCCTGCTTTACCACTTCCAGCACTTCACCTTCCGGAGCCCGTTTGCTTTTATCCCAGCTTAATAATTTCACAATAACTTTATCTCCATGTACTGCACCATTAATTTTATCCTGAGGTATAAATAAATCAGGCATTGGCCTGTCGGTATCCGCAATAAAAAAAGCGAAATTCTTTTGTACTGAAATTTTTCCAATAAACTCCAGTTGTTTGCGCTCAATAATTTTTGTAATGGTTCCTTCCAGCCTTCCGTTACCGCTACTTTTGTTAATTTCCACTTCTACTTTATCTCCATGTAAAGCTGTATTAAAATTTTGTGGGCGAACAATAACATCCTTCTCCATATCTGTAATTGTTACATAGCCCATTCCACTTCTTGTAATTTCAATTTTGCCACGATGTACAGATGAAGAGTGCTTTTTTTGTTTGCTATCTGTGTGCTTAAATTTTTTCTTTGTGTCTTTTCTTGCCATTGATTAAGGTATTAATGATTCCCGAAATTTTTAATAAACCCGGAAATGGTATTTTTAAATTCAGCTTCTTCATCAAATAGTATTTGATGTTTAATAGGTAAAACAAAAAGAGCAAAACTTTCAAGTTCTTCTTTAAACTTTACAAGCCTTACTGCATCTTTTTCTGTTGTTAAAATAATTTTATCAGCACTTTCTATCTTTGCAAACTTACGTTTCACATCCCGCAGGTCATCAATACTAAAGATATGATGATCGCTGAAAGACATTTTTTCGTAAGTATAAATTTTATCCAGTATATACTTTTGAAGTGGTTTAGTATTTGCAATACCAGTTACAAGCAGCACTTCTAATTTTTTGTGCAACTGAAACTCCTGCCGGTGGTTGAGTATATGGTATGGTGTTCCGTAATGAATAGTTGAAAAGAAAATCTGTTGTGTTGGAGCAGGATTTATCTCTTCAATAATATTTAATTTTTCTTCCTTGCTTAAGTCTGGGCTGCATTTGGTAACCACTATCATTTGTGCTCTTTTATAACTGCTTTTTGTATCTCTTAAATCACCTGTGGGCAAAAAGAAATCGTTTATAAATAAATTATTATAATCGGTGAGTAAAATGGAAAGTCCCGGTTGTATGCTTCTGTGTTGAAAGCCATCATCTAAGATTATTACCTGGGTTTCGGGTCTGTCATGCAAAAGCTGCGGAATGGCTTCGTTTCTTTTTTCACCTACTGCTACAGCTACTTGGGGAAAGTTGAGATAAAACTGCATGGGTTCATCACCAATTTGTAATGCATCTGTTTGCGCATTTGCCAATGCATATCCCTTTGTTTTGCGTTTGTAACCTCTGCTGAGTGTAGCAATTTTAAAATCATCTTTTAACAGGCGAATTAAATATTCAACCATGGGAGATTTTCCTGTACCACCTACACTAAGGTTGCCTACACAAATAATGGGTAGATTGTATGATGCAGATTTATAAATATTTTTATCGTACAATTTATTACGCAGCCAAACTACTGCACCATAAATAAGCGATACGGGAAGCAGTAAAAAATGTATGGATTGAAATGTAAGATTACCTAAATTCATAATTACGATGCGGCGTAATGCAATAGTTTAAAGGTATATCAAAATCATCAGTATCATCTAAAAGAGGAACAGCATCAAAATAACTCAAACCAACTTTAATAGCATCAGGCCGGCATTTACATAAAAACTTATCATAATATCCTTTTCCATAGCCCACCCTGTGGCCACGCTCATCAAATGCAAGCAGCGGAACTAAAATAAGATCAAGCTGCTCTTCAGAAACAGGATCGCCGTTTATTGGTTCTATAATACCCCATTTATTTACTGTTGTTTCCGTTTGTTCATTGTATTCAATATGCACTAAGCTGTCATTCTCCATTTTTGGAATTACCAATTTCAGTTCAGGATTTCTAAATTCCATAAAATAAAGTAAATGATCCGTTTCAATTTCGTTTTGCTTTGTAGCTGCGATATAAGTGTGCACATAAAACAACTTGGGGAATTGAAGTTTTTGAAAATTAATGAGCAGCAAATCATCAAACTTATTTTTTTCTGATGCTGAAAGCGCAGCTCTTTTTTCCATATACATTATTCTCGCCTCTTTTTTTTTCATGTAGCAGGCGAGTTTATAAAAATTGAAAAAATGGTAGTGCCGTAGTTGCGTTCCGTTTTGTAAAGAGGAAATTTCTTATACCCGTTTCTTGGTGTATGCTCCAGTACAAACCAGCCGCCTTCTTTTAATATTTTTTTTTCAACAACCATTTTGGGCAACTCATCAATAGTGCCTAATGCATAAGGAGGGCCTGCAAAAATAAAATCATATTGTTCATTGCATTGCTCCATAAATTTAAACACATCCATCTTAACCAACTTTAAATCAATAGCAAGTTTTGTTTTCATCTGCTCAATAAAAGCAGCCATATGTTTATCTTTTTCTACAATGGTTTGATCTGTTGCTCCCCTGCTTGCCAGTTCGTAAGTGATGCTTCCCGTGCCGCCAAAAAGATCTAGTGTTTTTATGCCTTCCAGTTCAATATTATTTTGAATTACATTGAACAAACCTTCTTTGGCAATATCCGTAGTGGGTCTTGTATGCGGCATATCTGCCGGAGGTTGAAATGTTCTGCCGCCATATTTTCCGCTTATAATACGCATGTAAGTAACCTGTCTGTTAGTGCAAGTGTGTGTTTGGAAATTGAAGATGCTTCTGCTGGGTAGCTAAACTGCAAATTTGTATTCCATTGCATATTGTGTACATATTGATACAGCAAATTTGAAACAGCAGAATTTTCTTCTGCCATACCTTCTAAAATAATTGTAGTTTTCTCTGCATCAAAGCCAAGCTGTTTTATACAATTGAGAATATGATACAATACATCTTCGGGAGATTGATAGGTTTTGTTTTGCAGCAGTACCCACTTATTATTATGTTCTGCACTAATAAAAATGGAATGAAAACTTATTGCTACTGTAATGTATGGCTCTGCCTGTGCCGTTTGCTGTAATAGTAAACTTTGATTGTGATGCCAAACCGTACTACTAAACTGAGCTTGTATGGATTGATACAGTACAAAGGGTATTGCATATTCATTCACAGCATCTGCAACATGTATCCGGTCTTTTAAAAAAACATCTGTTAACTTTTGGCCATACATCAGGTTGAACAACTTATTTTCTTCTCTGTAAAGTGACTCCGGTATTAGTGTATTACTTGATCCACATGCAACAACGATTGTTTTTACATAGCTATAACTTAACCAATACTGCTCATTCTTTATTTCTAGTAATTCTGATTCTGATAATGGAGAGTTATTTTTTGCCTGATACAATACCCAAGCCTTCACTTTTTTTTCAGGTACACTAAATGCAGTAAAACCATAAAACTCATCACTCACCTGAATAAGTAATTGCAGGTTTTCAAACTCATGAAAATCTTCTTCTTTAAAAAAATAAACTGCCTTATGCAAAATAATTGATTTGTTAGCTGCAATAATAGGAAGAATAGTGCTTACGGTTGTAGATTGTGAGTGGTTTTCTATCAATATTTTTACCAACAAAGCTTGTGTGCCCCTTCTGCTGAAAACAGATTAAATTCGCCAAAAATATAAGCGTGGAAACAGCTTTACAGAAGAACGATTTACGATTGGAAATTACAAATAAGCAAATACTTTCCATATCACTGCCCATCAGCCTTTCATTACTTGTTCCTTTTTTAAATTTTACAGCTAATAATTATTTTCTCAGCGGCTTAGGCGAAGCTGCCCTTGGCATAGCCGGAATAACCGGTGTGTATTTTTTAGTGGTGGCAGTAATTGGTAATGGTTTAAACAACGCTATTCAATCTTTAATTGCCCGGAGAGCAGGCGAAAACCGGATTGATGAAATTGGAAAATTATTTTCACAGGGTATCCGTATTGCTTTGGTTTTTGCATTTATTGGTATTGCACTAACTTTTTTACTGGCACCATCTATTTTTAATTTCGCACTACGTACACAGGTAATAGAAACAAAAGCTGTTGAATTTTTAAAGATCCGTGTTTGGGGTTTACCCTTTCTGTATTTATTTCAAATGGGTAATGCATTTTTAGTAGGTACAAACAACAGCCGCTTTTTAATGATCGGAACTTTGTTTGAAGCCGGGGCTAATATTTTTTTTGATTACGGATTTATTTATGGACACTTCGGTATGCCCGAGCTTGGTTTTAACGGAGCAGCTTATGCAAGTGTACTGGCAGAGTTTATAGGAATGGTAGTGGTTTTTGCGTTCATCTTTATCAAAAAGTTCCACGTAAAATTCCAACTGTTCACTTACCTGCGCTATAATAAAACGCTGAGCAATTTAATTTTAAATATTTCTGCACCACTTATTGGGCAATTTTCAATCAGTCTTATCAGTTGGCTGGTATTCTATATTTTAATTGAGCATCATGGTGAAAGAGCTTTGGCGGTATCAAATGTAATGCGGAATATATTTTCATTGGCAGGTGTGTTTATTTGGTCGTTTGCTTCTACTACCAATGCTATGGTGAGTAATATTATTGGCCAGGGAAGATCAGGCGAAGTGCAAAAGCTCATTTATAAAATAATGAAGTTGAGTTTTGTATTTGCTGCTGCAATGTTTGTTCTTTTTAATGTATTTGCTTTGGGGTTATTGTCATTCTTTCGATTGTCAGACGATTTTATTACCGAAGCAATCCCCGTTTTAAGAATGGTTACATCAGCAACATTGCTTATGTCTGTTTCAGTAGTATGGCTCAATGCAGTAACTGGCACTGGAAACACAAGAGTAAATTTGATGATAGAAGCAGTAACTATTTTCCTGTATCTCATTTATATTTATTGTGTGCTTGAAGTTTTTCATTTGAGCCTGGTTTGGGCATGGGCTTCAGAAATTATTTACTGGATTTCATTGTTCACCATGTCATTTATTTACATTAAGAGTGGAAAGTGGAAAGGGAAAATAATATAAATTGATTCTTAAATTAAAAAAGAATGCTTATTACAAAAGCAACTGCTGCAGATATTCCACAACTCGTTCGTTTGCTCAATAGCGCTTATAGAGGTGAACAGTCTAATAAAGGATGGACTACTGAATCACATTTGATAGGCGGTGAAATACGAACAGATGAAAATTCAGTAGCGGAAGTGCTAAGCATAACAGACAGTCTGATACTGAAATGTGAAGATGAGAACAGTTCGATCATTGGTACTGTAAACCTGCAAAAGCATAACGAAAAATTATATTTAGGCATGTTTGCCGTTTCGCCGATGCATCAGGGAGCCGGCGTTGGTAAATTGTTATTAAAAGAGGCTGAAAAACAGGCTCTTGAATTTGAATGCACCAGCATTTATATGACTGTTATATCCGTAAGAACTGAGCTGATTAACTGGTATAAACGTCATGGTTATATTGAAACAGGCGAGCTGAAACCCTTTATAGAGGATGGGTTAACCGGTAATCATTTGCGGCCATTGGAGTTTGCCGTTTTAGAAAAAGTGATTTGATTTTTTTCCCTATTTTCGCTAAAACTTACACTTATGGAATTACAGCAACTTTTTGAGAATGCCGTAGCTAACAGCAAAACCTTACATGAAAAGCCAAGCAATGAAACCTTATTGCAACTCTATTCTTTATACAAACAGGCAAGTGAAGGCGATGTAAATACAGAAGCCCCAGCAAACCCTTTTGACTTTGTTGCCAAGGCCAAATATGAAGCCTGGGAATCATTAAAAGGAACAGCAAAGGAAAAAGCAATGAAGGAATATATTGATTTGGTTTTAAAATTAAAAGACTAAGCTTTACCATGCACTATACTGTAAACGGAGAGTATTTTTGCTGCTATAATTTCATATTTGAATTTAGCTGATGCTTCATGAGAAATAGTTTTGCTGTTATACTGGCTATGGTTTAGCTGCAACTCATCAAAGGCTTTTGCCAATGCTTCTGTATTATCTGCTTCCACTAAAATTCCGTTTTCATCGTTTATTAGCTCCGGCAAAGCTCCTACATTAGATGCTATAACTGGTAAGCCGCAACATAAGGCTTCTGCGGTAACACAACTAAAAGTTTCACTTTTGCTGAAAAGAAAAAACGCATCAGCCTGTTTCATTTCTAATGCTACTTCCTTATAGGGAATTTCACCCATAAACCTGATATTCTCATCGGGAATATTTAATTCCTGCGCTGCTTTATACAATGCATTGTCTTTATTGCCAATGAAAACAAACTCTGCATCTTTCCTCTTTTTTAAATATAAAGCAATTGCCTGTACCATTTTATTCGGATTTTTTACAGGATATAAATTACTTACATGCAAAAAACGGAACCGCTCATTCGCCATTTTATTAAGCGGATAAAAAAACAGAGAAGTATCAACTACATTTGGAATAACAGTATATTCTTTTTTACAGGCAATCTCATTTATTGCTTTACCAAGAAAGTCACTAACTGTAATTAATGCGATAGCTTTTGAAAGTATTTTTTTTGTAACAAATCTGAAATAAGCCGAATTAGTATAAAAATTTTCTTTGCCTGTGTTGTGATAAATATTTGAATGTTCTGTTACAATAAACGGCACCTTCCATTTTCGATTGAACCATAAAGCACCCACTCCTGCTTTTACCGGCACATGCACATGCACAAGATCAGGCTTTCCATTCTGAAGCATATATTCTTTTAAAGCCCGCAGCATGGTTGTATAATAACGCTGATTAAAAATAAGTTTGGATAATTGTTCAAAAGGCGTTGTTGGGAACGGTAAATAAAAGGTTTTTACTGTGAGATTTTCTTCTGTTCGTTCTTCAGTTCTGAAGGGTTCTGTTGTAAGCAGGTTTGTATTTTGTAAAATATGTATTACTTCAATTGGCTGATGTTGTGCAATTGCCTTTGCATGACGCTCAATAAAATCACCATCAAACGTATTGGAAGAATGCGGATACCAGCTGCATAACCAAAGTATTTTCATAACCTGTCGTTTTTATCTGCAAGCATAGTTTGAGCAATCGTTTTTTTTAACAAATGCCAATCAGTTCGTCTGAAAAATAAAAAATCAACAAAGCGGCTTTTATATTCCAGGCTGTGAGCATATATCATAAAGATCATTAAAAAAAGATACCCAATGCTGCTAACAATTGCTGCTGCTATAATTCCATAAGCAGGTATGAACATGATATCACCTAAAATAATTATTGTTAGTGTTAGCACATTTCCCCAAAAACTAATAGTCAGTACTTTTTTTCCGCTATAATATGCTGCCAGCAAATGAATAACAGAATATGAAAGGATAGCAGGTGTCAGCATTACAAATGGCATGTACATTTTTGAAAATGTTTCGCCAAATATCAACGGGAATATCCAATAGCCAAAAAGTATCAGCAGCAAACAGGCAAATCCATATATCATTATTAATGCTCTTGATAACACCATTATGTTTTTATTGATTTGTTCTTTACGCCCAGATGCAGTTAACGGAAAAACAACCCCTGCTAAAATTGCCGGAACTACAAAAAATAACTGAGCAAGTTTGCAAGCCTGTATGTAGTTACCGAGCTCATCGGGGAGGCAGTATTTATTTACAAAAAAATAATCAATTCGATACATTAAAAAACTCATAAAGTTTGTTAGCACCGCTATAGATGCAAATGTAAAAATGGGTTTAATCATTGCTTTGGGTACAAAAAAATTACTGCTCAATTTTACGTATCTAATTAAAAAAAATATAGTCAAAAGGCTACCCTGTACAAAAAAACCAATAAAATAAAGCATTATGTAAGACGAATTTGTAACAAATTGCCGAACCACTTCATTGTTAGGAACTAAAACAATTAAAATAACATTTACAACAACTAAAAAAATATTTGGAAATACAAAATCAAGTTTTGCATAAAAAAGTGCGACAAAAAAAGAGATAAGTAAATTACCAGTAAGAAAAGCAAATGCTGAAATGAAAAATTCGTTTTTTGTTAAGGAAACGCTGTTTGAAGCAGACAGGTGTAGAATTATAAAGTAAGCTGGTATCATTAGCATACTAATCCAAATAAGAGATGCGATGGACAACTGTGTTTCTGTTAATTTTTTTTGTGACAGATAGTAACTCATTGGTACTTCTAATGAGAAACTGAGCAGTAATACAACAATGGAAAAAATGTTGATGATATAATAAATCTGTCCGCTTTCCTCGGCTTTAAAATGACGAGCAACTACAACATTAAGTAGCAGTACGGATAAAAAATAAATCCCTCTCCAAAAAATACTTTTTGTAAATGCCTTACCTATTTTCATTTCATTTCAAATATAAACTGAACCGATTGTTCTGGAAAGAATATTTATAGCACAATACTATTGCATATAAAAGTAGCTGCCCTAAAATTAGTGTCTCTTCAAGCAAAACAAATGAGTATTAATAGATATATTCGAAACTTCAATTGGCTAAAATGCGAAGTGTTTTAAAATTACTTATAAGCTGGTATTGTTTGCGGCTTCCCTTTCCCAAAAAAGGGGAAAAATATTTTATACGCTTACTTAGAAATGCGAAGCTGGAAAAGGAAAGATTTGTAAAAAAGCTTGCCGGTAATTTAGTAATGGAACTATCAGCTTTTGACCATATTGAAAGGCATTTACTATGGTATGGCTTTTATGAAAAAAGTGAATCCCGTACAATGCAAACCTTCATTTCTTCTAATACTATTTTTATTGATATTGGAGCTAATGTTGGCTATTATACGTTGCTAGCTGCGCATATAATTAAAAATGGGCAGGTGTACAGTTTTGAGCCAGTCTCATCAACCTTTAATAAATTACTTCGTAATATTTCACTTAACGGATTTTCAACTATTCAATGTACCCAGAAGGCCATTTCTAATTTTAATGGAAAAGCAAATGTATTTATATCTAATGATTGCAATAGCGGTATGTCTGGTTTACAATTTGCCGAAAATTTTTCCGGAAAAACAGAAATTATAGATTGTATCACTTTAGATCAAGCTGTAGAAGACTACAGAATACCCAAAGTAAATATCATAAAAATTGATGTTGAGGGGTCGGAGGTAAATATTTTAAAAGGAATGGAAATGGTATTAAATGTTTATAAACCCATTCTGTTAATTGAAATTTCTGCTGAAACACTGGCAATGCATAATGAAAAAATAGGAACTGTATATGACTTGCTTTTTGCCAAAAAATATGTGGCCTTTCAAGTAATTGACATAAATGTGTTGAAACAGGTCTATTACCCACAAGAAGCAGATATGATGTTTTTTTTCCCTGATGATTTTATATTCCCTGCAAAAATTGGGTTTATAAACTAACCACGCTCTTAGCAGTATTCTTCAACTACAATTTAGTTAAAGGGCTTTTCTTTATTTTTACAAATAATTCTTTTCATGGCAATATCTTTTAAAATAAACAGAAAGGCTCAAGAAAATAAGGAAACAGGATTGAGTGTAGACAGTAAGCAAAGTGGCGGGCGGTTTTTTGAAAAGGATGGAAAGCCCAATGTTCATTTCAGAGGTATTCCGTTTTACAAACGATTTAGCCTGTATCAATTCATGCTTAAAATTCCGGGCTGGAAATTTTTGTTGATTGTAGCATCAGGATACATATTGGTAAACCTTGTATTTGCAATCATTTTCTTTTTTATTGGCGTAGATCAATTGGGAGGAATGGAGCAGCAAACTTATTCAGGAAAGTTTTGGGAAGCTTTTTTCTTTAGTGCTCAAACCTTAACAACAGTTGGTTACGGACACCTCTACCCCGCATCTCTTACTACCAATGCCGTTGCTTCGTTTGAAGCATTAATCGGGTTATTAATGTTTGCTTTGGCAACAGGTCTTATGTACGGCAGGTTTTCTCAACCTAAGTCTTTTATCACTTATAGTGAAAATGCATTATTTGCTCCGTATAAAGAGGGTTACGCATTTATGTTTCGATTTGCCCCATTTAAAAATCATTTTCTTACCAATGTAGAAGTAAAGGTTACTATGGTGCTGAGAATTGCAGATGCACAGGGTAACAAAAAAAATAACTTTTACAGCTTAGCATTGGAACTTTCAAAGGCAAATACATTAACCTCAAACTGGACTATTGTGCATTCTGTTAATGAAGACAGCCCTTTTTATCAACTTACAAAAAAAGAAATTGATGAGGCCGAAACAGAATTGCTTGTATTTGTAACAGGATACGATGAAGAATTTGCAAACAATGTGGTAAGCAGAACATCCTATACATTTAACGAGTTTGTGTATGGTGCAAAATTTGACATGATGTACGAACCCAACTCTGATGGATCAAGTACACTATTGCATCTGAATAAAATAAACAGTTATCATTTGGAAGCACTTCCCGTAGAACTTACGTAATGTACACAGAAATTGGAACAGATATTAAAAAAGCAGCCCGTTTATTAAACGATGGGAATTTGGTGGCCATACCAACTGAAACTGTATATGGACTTGCAGCAAATGCTTTGAATGATAATGCTGTATTGGAAATTTATAAAGTAAAACAACGGCCACAATTTAATCCTCTCATTCTTCATTTTGCATCTTTAGAAAAAGCAAGTTCTTTTATAAAACATATTCCTTTAAAAGCAAAATTGGCAGCAGATGCATTTTGGCCCGGGCCTCTTACATTGTTGTTAGAAAAGAACAGCAGTGTATCAGACCTTATAACCGCAGGCAGTAACAAAGTGGCTATAAGAGTTCCTGGTCATTCACTTACATTGGAATTATTATCTCAACTTGATTTTCCAATCGCCGCTCCCAGTGCTAATCCATCTGGCTATGTAAGCCCCACATCAGCAACTCATGTATATGAACATTTACATGGAAAAATTCCTTATATACTTGATGGCGGAAACTGTGGAGTTGGAGTGGAATCAACTATTCTTGGTTGGAACGAAGATGATGAACCGGAAATTTATCGTTTAGGAGGAATTGATGTAGAAGTAATTGAAAAAATTATTGGCCAAAACATAAAAATAAAAAAACAGTTTGTTGATAGTCCAAACGCATCCGGCCAGTTAAAGAGTCATTATGCAACACATACACCTTTGCATATGGGTTCCATAGAAGAACTGCTGCGTAAGTTTGAAGATGATAAAGTAGTACTTATCAATTTTACCGGTTACAATCCTGATCTTGCAAAACAAAATCAGTTTATACTTTCTTCCACAGGCAATTTAGATGAAGCAGCTAAAAATTTATTCCACATACTTCGGTTGGCCGATAACTTAAAAGCTGATGTATTACTTGCAGAGCGCCTGCCTGATTTTGGTTTGGGCTTGGTAATTAATGACAGGTTAGAACGGGCACAGTTTATTATGAAGTAAGTAACATGTATCTACTATCTGCTTACTGCTAATCACTACCAACGTTTTTAACTATTTCAACCCGGTAATAACCTGTACAAACTCATCTGCTTTTAAAGAAGCCCCACCCACTAATCCACCATCAACATCAGGCTTACCGAAAATTTCTTTTGCATTGCTTCCTTTTACACTGCCACCATATAATATGGAAATACCATCGGCAATATCTTTGCCATATTGAGTTGATAAAACACTGCGCAAATGTGCATGCATATCCTGAGCCTGTTCAGCAGATGCCGTTTTACCTGTTCCAATTGCCCAAATCGGTTCATAAGCAATCACAATTTTTTGGATCTCTGTTTCAGATAAATGAAACAGGCTCTCTTTTAATTGCAGTTCTACAAATTCATTTTGTGTTTCTGCCTCTCGAATAGCTAAGGCTTCTCCGCAACAAAAGATGGGTGTTAATCCATTACTCAATGCGATGTTTACTTTCTCTGAAAGCATTTGGTTACTCTCATTAAAATATTCCCGTCGTTCACTATGGCCAATGATTACATATTGCACTCCAATGGATGCAAGCATTTCTGCTGATGTTTCCCCAGTATAGGCACCTGATTTTTGGGTATAACAATTTTGTGCTGAAACAAACGTTCCTTTATGCCCTTTTAATTTTTCAACTGCCATCATTAAATAAGGAAAGGGTACTCCAAATACTGCTTGCTGATGCTCCTTTATTTCATGCGGGGTATTTAGCAAATCAGTTAGCAATTGTTCAGCTTGCTGATAAGTTAAATTCATTTTCCAGTTGGCAGCGGCAATTTGTTTACGCATAGTATTTAGTTATTGATTGTTATAAATGTATGTGAGAATGTCTTTTTCTTTTTCTGTAATGGTTTGATGCTTTAATTGTTTCCAATTGCTGATATCTTTAAATGCTTTTTCAAGGATATACTTTTCTTTGGTGCCAGTATTCCAAGTAAAATGCTCAATAAACTTTGCCGGTAAACCTGATTGTACAATATTACAGCAAACACCTGTTACAGTACCTGTATTTAAAGAAGTGTTGATGGCGGTTCTTGAGTAATCTCCCATGAGTACACCGCATTTTGCGCCTGCATTAATCCATTGGTGTAATTGAGGATTCCATATTTTGACTTCACCTGCTGTATTTTTTATATTGGAGCAACTCGTGCCGGCGCCTAAATTACACCACGCTCCTATTACCGCATCGCCCAAATAACCATCATGTGCTTTGTTACTATTATCAAAAAAAACAGTGTTCTTTATTTCACCACCAACCGTACAATTTTTACCAACAGTTGTTGCTCCATAAATTTTACTGCCCATCTTTATTACACTTTTTTCAAGTGCAGCAAACGAGCCCCGAATCATAGATCCTTCCATAACTAATGCATCTTTGCCGATGTAAATTGGCCCTGCGGATGCATTGAGGATACAATGTTCAACTATAGCTCCTTCTTCAATAAAAATTTGTTGTGGTTTTGTTACTGAGTTGGATGATGAAATGAGTTGTGATGTTCTGTTCTTTGTGAGCAGTTCAAAATCAAAATGCATCAACTCATCATTGTACTTGAAAATTTCAAATGAGTAATATAACTGCTTAAGTTCATTTTGCCATTCTATAAAATCGTAGCCAATGCAATCAGCAGCAGAAAATCCAAAAGTAAAATGCTGCCTGCATCTTAAAGCAATGAGGCGGTTGTCATGCTTAATTCCTTTATTTACTTCTAACTGAATGATTGCTTCATATAATTTTTTATCCGGTACTATGGAAGCATCAACATAAACCACATCATCATCGGGCTGCATGGAAACTACGGCTAAATAATCTTCAGTAAGAATTGAAACGGATGCATCTGTTACAAGTTGCCAGCGTTCATGCATGGTAAGCATACCTATTTGAATAGCTGCTATTGATCTTGTAGCAGTTACTGGAAATAAAGAGTTCCTGCTTTCTGTTGTATCAAAAAGAATAATTTGCATTTTACTCAAATATCTTTTAAATCAGCCAAACTATTTCATCTGTTGCAAAAAAAATCCTCCGATAGTTCGGAGGATTTTTTATAAGAAAGCAATTATTAAAAAACGTTAAACCCAAAACTTACATAATATAAGCCACCAATTTCAGGATTCGCATAAGCTGTTTTGTAATATTTGTTCAGTAAGTTACTGGCACCTATTTTAAAGACGTTGTTTGTTTTAGGAACACGGTAACTAACCTGAGCATCTAACACTCCAAATGCATCCACTCTACCTTGTAGGAATGTTGATTCCCATCTGTCAATCTGTGATTGCCATCTGTAAGTAGCGGCAAATCCAAAGTTTTTACAAATTTTGTTATTTGACAAGGTAAGGTTATACCTCCATGGAGAGGTATTAAAAAATGATAACGCATTTGCAGGAGCATTTTTTAATTCATTATAAGAAGTATTTGCGCTAACACTAAAATTTTTAAACATTTTCCAATCAACACTTGCTCCAAAACCTAAAGAACGAACGTCACCAGATGCATTTACCGGCGTACCATATGAGACTTGATTTGCAGTATTGGGATTTTGAATTAAAATGATTGTAGAAATAAAGTTTGTATAAATGGCATAGTAACCATAAATATCAACTACTACTTTTTTAGCAATTACACCCCGATATCCTGCTTCAAAAGAATTTACAACTTCTGGTTTAAACTCCTTGTATTGAAATGCATTGCTACTTGTGAGTAAACCCGGGTTATTAGTACGTGTTGCAGTTCCTACGAGCGATGAATCCCATACATTATTAGTCGCAAATTTGTAGAAATCATAGAAATCACGTAAGCCACCAATTAACAAATTGCTTTTTGTACCTAAAGGCAAATTGATATATTGATTTTGAGTAGTTGGGAAACGATATGCCTGCTGGTAAGAAAGGCGTAAGAAATTATCTTTTGCTATTTTAAAAGTAGCGGTAGCTCTTGGGGTAAACCTACCTTTAAAGTTTGTGTTTTTATCATAACGGCCAGCTACAGTTATTTTTAAAAATTCACCGATTTGTTTTTGAACCTGAACGTAGGCTCCAATTTCATTAATACCAATTGTACTTCCTGTTGTATCTGTAAACAAAGTACCTTCTGAATTTAAATCAAACATCCGGTATAAACCACCTACCTGAACTTCTGCCCACTTAATACTTTTGAAATTATACATACCATCTATAACATACATATCCGTTTTATCAAGGAATAATGCGCCGCCTTGAGAAATTGGTATTTTTCTTACAGTGTTATACAAATTTTGAAAAGCAGCTGATCCAGGTAAAGGACGGTTTGCATCAGCCCTGGAACGGGCAATAAAATGTGCCTGATCTTCAGAGAACTGAATACCTGCTAAAGGAGCAGGTAAGCCGCCTAAACGTGCACCTGTAAACGTTTGAATATAGGTAGGAAACCATTGAGATGAACTTTCTGAATACCGCTGCAACATTTGTGAAGCCAGAATAGTTGCAGGATAAGATTCACCTGAATTTTCTTGGGTAGTGTAAGCTTTTACAAAAAAGTTTTCGCCTTTTAATTCTATTTTATATTGCCCAATTTTTGCATCTTTTAATGAGTATCGATCTGCACCTGTATAAACAGTTGTTGCAGCACCCCAATAACCAACTAATGAGAGTTCCAGGCTTGGGCGCAATTTATAATACAAGCCTCCATTGAATTTAATATTGTAAGTATTGTAATCAACTAAATCTCTTTCAGCATAACCTGTGCGACTAACAATTGAATCAGACTTAGTAACAAAAACATAGTTTGATGCATTTGTGCCTGCTGCATTTGCAATTTGTTGAGCTTGAGCTACTGATGCCCCTCCTCCAATTGCCTGCGCATAAGCTGCTGCATAAGCTGCCTGATAAGCACCACCTCTTGCTAAAGGGCCCATATTTACAATGGGAGGAGTAGATCCAATTTGATCACCATATACATTTACTCCATTATAACTTGGGGTATTCCTATCGCCAAAAATGGTAGTACCAGCTGCTACATCATAATTCCTTAAATCATTTGCCTGCCAGTCTTGTGCTTGAATGAATTGTCCGGCAAGTTTTACAGCAAATTTTTCTGATATTTTTTTGCCCCAACGGAAATTCCAGTCATAATAAGGAGCTGCAGCTCTTTGTTTTTTATCAGCATGCATAATACCCTGCTTTACCTGAAAACTTAAACCCTGATATTTGAATGGATTTTTGCTGTTGATTAGCAAAGTACCATTCATACCACCTGACCCGTATAATGCAGAAGATGCACCGGGCAACAATTCTATATTATCTACATCCAGCTCAGTTAAACCTACTATATTACCAACTGAGAAATTTAAACCGGGGGCTTGATTATCCATACCATCAGTAAACTGATTAAAACGAACATTACCACTACCGTTAAAACCTCTGGTGCCTACAGTACCAAATAGCAAACCAGAACGAACATAGTCAACGCCTTTTAAATTTTGAACAGCATCATAAAAATTTGCTTGAGGAGTTTCACGAATTTGTGTAGCACCAATTCTTTCAATGGAAACAGGTGATTCCAAAATTCTTGTTGCCACTCTTGTAGCAGATACTACTACCTCCTGTCCTAAAGCAGCTTTGCTAACCAAACTAACCTCAACTAAACCACCAGTTGATACACTTACTTCCTGATCTTCAAAGCCAACAGAAGAAACAACAAGTGTAACGGGTAATTTATCTACAGAAAGTTTAAAATTTCCTTTATCATCAGTAAATGTACCTTTTGCAGTACCCTTTACAGTTACTGAAACCGCAGATAAGGTTTCGCCGGTAGCTTTTGATTTGATTGTGCCAAACAAAGCTGTTTGTGCCTGCATGGCCACACCATTAAAAAAGGCGATGAGTAGCAGGAAAACTATTTTGATTTGCTTTTTCATATACAAGTTGTTTAATGGTATTAGTTATGGGTAATGATTGTAATAGACGGCGTTAAAGCAGGAAACTGCAATCTTGCAAATATGGTATAAATTTTCCCTTCAGGTAAACGAATTGGATTTCCGGAGGCAGGAAATAAACCTAATGAACCTGTTGCTGCAGAGGTGCCTGGTGTTCTTGCAACTCTTACATTAAACCTATAAGATCCACTATCTAATAATGCAAATTGATGAAGTCGGGTATTGGAATATCCATCTGCAAAAGTACGGTCACTGAAAACACTTGTGTTATTTAACGGATTAGAAGATAGCCCTCCAAATGCAGTAACATCAATCGTATCTTTTTTTGTACCCGGTACTAATGCAAAAATATTGGCAGGAACTGCATGTACAAAACGTACTTTAATTTTACCCGCCGGTGGAGCACTCAAATCATCTTCCATGATTAAAGTTTTATAAAATGGCGTAAAGTCAAAACTCATAGCAGTATAACTGCGGCCGGGTAAAAAACTCGTAGTTCGGTTATAAATAGTTACAGCACCAACTTGGCCGCTAAGTGCCAGGTTTAAACCAAAAGCACCACTCTTTACATCTGAATAATTAGCTGCTACAACCTGCGGACTGCTTACGGAGGTTAATGGAGATCCTGTGGTAACACTTGCTGCTCCGTAAATAATACTGGAGTGTACAAGTGAGCCATCCCACCTTACATCAATAGTGGGGCCTGGGGTTGGAAACTGACTTGGTGCAACGGGTGCTGTAAGTGCTGCATTGGCAACTAACAAACGAGCGGGGGCAAAATTTTCTTCTTTACATGAAATAAAAGATACTGATACAAACAGCATCAGGCTAAGCAAAAGTGAAATTTTTCTCATATAGCAGGGTTTACTGTGTGAACAAAAATAGGTTTTACAATGAAATATTAAAACAATTCTTTTAAAACTTAATTTCCACATAGGTAGATAAGTAAATCTTGCAAATAAATGTAATAAAGTGCTTCTCAGCTAATTTCGCCACATGGCTAAGAACAAATTCAAATATCAAACAAAGTTTTACAAAGGAAAGGTAAGGGATGTTTATACAATCGGTGATGATTTATTGGTGATGATTGCCAGCAACCGCATCAGCGCTTTTGATGTAATCCTGCCCCAGCCCATACCTTATAAAGGAGAGGTGCTGAACCAAATTGCTGCTTATATGCTCCATGCAACTAAAGATATTTGCCCCAACTGGCTTTTGAGTGTGCCGGCAGCCAATGTTTCCATCGGCAAAAAATGCGAGCCCTTTAAAATTGAAATGGTGGTACGGGGTAATTTGGTGGGTCATGCATGGAGAACTTATTCAAGCGGCAAACGAGATTTGTGCGGAGCAATAATGCCTAATGGTTTAAAAGAAAATGACTTCTTCCCCAGTCCCATAATTACGCCCAGCACAAAAGCCGATGAAGGACATGATGAAGATATTTCACCAAATGAAATCATTGAAAAAGGATTGTGCACAGCTGATGAGTGGGAAGTATTGAGTGATTATGCATTAAAATTATTTGCAAGAGGAAAAGAAATTGCGGCTAAGCGTGGATTGATCTTAGCCGACACCAAATACGAATTCGGTAAACTCAATAGTGAAATTATATTGATGGATGAAATACATACTCCCGACTCTTCCAGATATTTTTATGCCGATGGCTTTGATGAACGTCAGCAAATGGGTGAACGTCAAAAACAATTGAGCAAAGAATTTGTTAGAGAGTGGTTAATTGCCAATAATTTCATGGGTAAGGAAGGACAAACTGTTCCTGAAATGACGGATGAATGGATTGATACGATTTCAAAACGATACATCGAGCTTTACGAAAAAGTAATTGGTGAAAAATTTGTACCAGAAGATTTGAGTAAAGAAGAAACCTTTGAACTTGTAAATAAAAGTCTCCAACAACTTTCATGAATCTTATCCAGATAAAAACATATTATCAAAAATTAATTCCCACTATGCAGCAAGCTGATTGGGAAGCACTCAGCAGCCGTTTCAATTACCGTCAATTAAAGAAAGGTGAATTTCTTACCAGGCAGGGAGAAATAACCCGTACCGTTAGTTTTATAAATAAAGGATTGCTGCGTATGTGTTATTTGATTGAGGGCAAAGAAATCTGCACCGGCTTTGTTTGCGAAAACGAATACATCAGTTCTTATGCGAGCTTCTTAACACAAACCCCTTCTGCTGAAAATATTGATGCGTTAGAAGAATGTGAACTTGTGAATCTTTCTTATGAAGATATGCAGCAACTGTACAAAACAAATCCTGTGTTTGAAACGTTCGGCCGCAGAATAGCTGAGTATCTGTTCATCATGGTATCTTCTCAAACCACCCGTTTATTAACGCTTACACCAGAAGAACGTTATCAATCCGTTATAGAATATCAACCATTCGTTATACAGCGTGTACCGCAGTACATGATTGCATCGTATATCGGCATCACTCCTGAACATCTCAGCCGCATCAGAAAAAAAATAAGCAGCCCTGTTTGATTGATATTTATCAATTAATTGTTATGAGCCGTCTTCTTAACAAATGTCAACCAACTGTTCATGGCCGGAACTGAAATTTGTGACTTAAATAAATTTTTATGAAGCAGGTTAAATTTTTCTTTTTTACATTCTTTATTTCTTTCATTGCATCAGCACAGGAAATTACACAAACAGTAAAAGGTGTGGTGATTGATAAAATTTCAGAGAAGCCATTACAGGGAGCCACCATTACACTTTTAGATTCAAAAATTGCATCCATCACTGATTCAGAAGGAAGATTTGTTTTAAACAATGTTCCCGTAGGCCGTGTAAAAATTTCAGTTACGTACAACGGTTATAAAGAAGTGATCGTTCCGGAATTGCTGGTAACTGCAGGCAAAGAAGTGATTCTTGATGTTTCTCTCGAACAAAATATTAAAGAAGTAGGTGAAATCGTTATTAAAGGCTCAAGAGTTAAAAAAGGAGCTGCTACCAATGAATTCGCTACCGGCAGTGCCAGAAGTTTTAATGTAGAAGAAGTTACCCGTTTTGCCGGAGGAAGAAATGATCCTGCAAAATTAGTAAGCAACTTTGCAGGCGTAGTTGCCAACAGCGATGCACGAAATGATATTGTGGTTCGTGGTAATTCACCGGCAGGTGTGTTATGGCGTATTGAAGGCATCCCTGCTCCAAGTCCCAATCATTTTTCAACTTTAGGAACAACAGGCGGACCGGTAAGTGCATTAAATACAAATGCTTTAAAAACAAGTGATTTTTATACCGGTGCTTTTCCGGCTGAGTTTGGTAATGCCAATGCCGCTGTGTTTGATATTCAGCTCCGCAATGGAAATACAACAAAACATGAACGCACTCTGCAATTAAATGCATTTAGTGGATTGGAAGCAATGCTGGAAGGGCCTCTGAACAAAAAGAAAAATGGTGCCAGTTATTTGCTGGGCTATCGTTATTCGTTTGTACAAATTGGTGGTAATCTTGGATTGAATATAGGAACAGCTGCCATTCCCCGTTACCAGGATTTTGTGTACAATATTCAATTTGCAAAAGGTAAAGCAGGTAAGTTGAATTTGTTTGGAATGGGTGGTTTCAGTGGTATCGATTTTATAGGGAAAGATTTAGATACAACCGACTTCTTTGGCAGACAGGATCAGGATGCGTACAGTAAAAATAATTTTTTAACTGTTGGTGCCAAACATACCATTGATGTTGGTAAGAAAAGTTATATCAGAACAGTTGCTACCTATTCATCTCAAAGTGTTGACTTTGATGTGTATCAATACCCATTACCTGTTCCTCCTTACAACAACAACTGGCAAATTACTGATGTAAGAGACCGTAATAAAACAGTTCGTGTAAGCAGCTTTATTAATACAAAAGTAAATGCACAATTCAGTTGGCGTGCAGGTGTTACCGCAGAGTTTTATACACTTGAAACAAAAGTGCTTGATAAAGAAGGATTGGGCGAAGCAGCACCTTTCAGAACCGTACGTAATTTCAATGACCCGTTTAATTTATTACAATACTTTGCGCAGGGCCGCTACCAGTTCAGCGAAAAAATTTCAATTACAGGGGGATTGCATGGAATGTATTTTGATTTCAACAAAACTTCTATTCTTGAACCAAGAGCAGCTATCACTTATAAATTGAACAGTGCTAATTCTCTTTACTTCAGTTACGGCTTACACGGGCAATTACAACCTTTTCCGGTTTATTTATTTGAAACATTACCCAACGGAACTACCAATAAAAACAATAGAAATTTAGAGTTTACAAGAGCCAATCATTATGTATTGGGTTACGAAAGAAGAATGAAAAATGACTGGCGTATAAAAACAGAATTGTATTATCAAAGCCTGACGGATGTTCCTGTTGATGCCTATTCAAGTGGTTTTAGTATGCTGAATGCAGGCGGTGATTTTGCATTTCCGGAGCGGGCCGGATTGGTTAATAATGGAACCGGAACCAACACCGGTGCTGAGTTAACCATTGAAAAATTTTTAAGCAAAGGACTATATCTCCTCACTTCTGTATCGTTATTCGAGAGTAAATATAAAGGCAGTGATGGTGTTGAAAGAAATACAACATTTAACTACGGATATGTTGCTAATATACTCGCAGGTTATGAGTATAAAATCGGAAAAAACAAGCGCAATGCATTAACGGTGGATTTGCGATTCAGTTCCATTGGCGGACGTTATGCAACACCTGTTAATATCCCTGCTTCACTTGTTTCGGGCAGAGAACTGCTGGATGAAACAAAGTTCAACAGTGTGCAATTAGATAGTTATTTGCGTATAGATACCAAATTCGGTTTCAGGCTGAACAGTAAAAAAAGAAAACTGAGCCAAACATTTTATCTGGATTTGCAAAACGTTAGCAACCGACAAAACATTTTTTTAAGAAGATACAATGCACAAAAAGGAACGGTAGGCAATGTATATCAAATCGGTTTCTTTCCGGATGTTTTGTACAGAATTCAATTTTAAAAATCAATAATAAACAATCGTCACTGCGAGGAACGAAGCAGTCTTATTTAATACAGACTGCTTGACTTCGTTCTCAATGACGTTTTTAAATAAGCAGTAGTAAAAAATAGAAATGAACTTATCAATAAACGAACAAAAACGTCTGAAAAACAAATACGGTGAATGGGCAATTGTAACCGGCGCCACATCAGGGATGGGATTGGAACTTACCAAACAAATAGCAGCAGCCGGGTTCAATGTCATGATCAATGCACGCAGCGAAGCAGGCCTTATTCAACTTAGAAATCAATTGGAGACGGTGTATAAAATAAAAACCGTAGTAGTGGCTGCTGATTTATCAACCGAACATGGTATTGAAATGCTCATTGATATTTCAAAGAATTATAAACCAGGACTCTTTATCATGTCAGCAGGTTTTGGTACATCCGGTTTATTTCTCCAATCAACTCTTGCAGATGAAATCAATATGCTGCGTTTGAATTGCGAAGCCGTTTTTAAACTCACTCATTATTTTGCAAAACTTTTTGCTGCACAAAAACGAGGCGGCATTCTATTAATGAGTTCCATTGTCGCTTTCCAGGGTGTTCCTTACGCCGCACATTATGCTGCCACCAAAGCTTATGTGCAATCGCTTGCCGAAGCATTGGCAATAGAATTAAAACCAAATGGTGTGGATATACTGTCTGCAGCACCTGGCCCTGTAAAAGGAAATTTTGAAACAAGAGCCAACATGAAAATGAGTTTGGGTATGGAAGCACATCAAGTGGCTGTACCCATCTTAAAAGCATTGGGCAGAAAGAAATCAGTCTGGCCCGGCTTTCTATCAAAGTTGTTGATTGGCTCTTTAAGCACAGCACCTAGATGGGGCAAAATAAAAATCATGCAAACAATCATGAAAGGGATGACCCAGCATCAAACAAAAACAACTTGAACAATTTTCTTTGGATACAGTTAATTGAAGAATTAACTTTCCTAAAATAAAAGTGTATGACTCCCGATTCCATTTTTCAACTCTGCAGTAGTATTGCCATGATTGGTTGGTTGCTGCTAATCATCCTCAGTCCATTTTGGTTCGATACAGATAAACTGCTAATTGGTGTGGTGATTACATTATTTGCCATTGTTTATGCGTGGTGCATCAGTCAAAGTTTTTCAGCAGGTGATGTTGAAAAATTTTCAACGCTTGATGGAGTTATGAGTTTGTTTACAAATAAAATGGCAGTAACAGCAGGATGGGTACATTACCTCGCATTTGATTTAATGGTGGGCATCTGGATAAAAAAGAACTCCATGAAGTATGGCATTAGTCATTGGCTCATCATTCCATGTTTGTTATTCACATTTATGCTGGGGCCGGTGGGTTTACTCTTGTATTTGATTATTCGTTTAATCAGAACGAAACAATATTTTGCTGATAATTATTAATTTTCTATGAATACATTTTTATCTGAACTTAAAACCAGGAATGAATTACTGTACTGGTTTGGGTTGATTTGTTTGGCCTGTGCAGTTGTTTGTTTGATTATGACATTTGTTTCTACCAAACAGGTGCTGGGCATCAATGCATGGATCAAGCCATTGAAATTCTTTTTATCAACTGTTATTTTTTCATGGACGATGGGATGGCTGATGTTTTATTTACAGGAAGAAAAAAAAGTAACTGTTTACAATTGGGTTGTTATAAGTGTATTTGCTTTTGAACTGATTTATATTGTGTGCCAGGCTGCCAAAGGTGAACTTTCTCATTTCAACATTAGCTCTCCTTTTAAGGGAATGATGTTTAGTTTAATGGGTATTGCTATAAGTATTATGACTGCATGGACTGGTTATATTGCTTTCTTATTTTTTCAAAAATCATTTCCTCAGTTACCAGTTGCTTATGTATGGGGCATTCGTTTAGGGTTGGTACTATTTGTAATCTTTGCATTTGCAGGTGGTATCATGGGTGCAAAGCTCAGTCACAATGTGGGTGGAGAAATGATTGCCAGCAAAGGATTACCACTGGTTAACTGGAGTAAACAGTTTGGCGATTTAAGAGTAGCGCATTTTTTTGGAATGCATGCGCTGCAAATTTTGCCATTGATTGGTTTTTATTTCAGCAAAACAAAATCATCCATCATCATAATTGCAATAGTGTATGCGATCCTTGTTACGGCAAGTTTACTACAGGCATTAAACGGAAAACCATTTATCAAAACATAAAAAATATTTATGCAACCAATACTTGGAGCAAACGGAGTAATAGGAATCAACATTGCCAAAACACTTCCTCAATTCACTAATCAAATTCGATTGGTAAGCCGAAATCCAAAAAAAGTAAATGAAACAGATGAACTCTTTAGTGCCGATTTACTCAATGCTGCACAAATAAGCGAAGCTATAAAAGGCTCTGAAGTTGTTTATCTCACTGCTGGCTTACCTTATAAAATAAAAGTATCGAAAGAACAATGGCCGGTGATTATGAGTAATGTAATTAGTGCCTGTAAACAGCACAACAGCAAGTTGGTATTTTTTGATAATGTCTACAGTTATGGAAAAGTAAATGGATGGATGACAGAAGCAACACCTTACAACCCCTGCAGTAAAAAAGGCGAAGTAAGAGCAAAAATTGCAACACAGTTAATGAATGAAACAAAAAAAGGAAATCTTCAGGCGATGATTGTAAGAGCAGCAGATTTTTATGGAGGTCAAACTCCTTTGAGTTTTGTAAATGTAATGCTGTTGGATAATTATGCAAAAGGAAAGAAAGGTCAACTCATGATCAGTGATAGTACCAAACATTCCTTCACCTACACACCCGATGCAGGTAAAGCTACAGCCCTGCTGGGCAATACATCATCAGCATTTAATCAAACCTGGCATGCACCAACAGATGCAAATACGTTAACCGGAAAAGAGTTTGCAGAACTTGCTGCCAATGCCTTCGGAGTTCCACCTAAATACATGGTACTTCCAAAGTGGATGATCTGGATGGCAGGCAGGTTTGATTACAACATAGCATCTGCAGTAGAAATGTTATATCAAAACGAAGTGGATTATTTGTTCAGTAGTGAAAAATTTGAAAAAGCATTTCCTGATTTTCACATTACCACTTATAAAGAAGGAATTGAAGCAGCAGCTGTCGCTAAGAAATAAGTTATCTTTAGTTAATGAAACTTATTTTCTTTTTATTTTCTCTTTTACCTTTTACTGTTATCGCCCAGGAGCAAACATTGCTTATTGGTACTTATACGAATACAACCAGTGAAGGTATTTATGTTTATAAATTTAATACAGCAACTGCTGGAACAAAATTTATAAGCACCGTCAAATCATCCAATCCTTCTTTTTTAGCAGTTTCACAAAATCAGAAATATGTTTATGCTGTTAATGAAAACAATCCCGGTACGGTTTCTTCTTTTTCATTTCATAAAGATTCCGGAACACTCTCTTTCTTAAATACTGTTGAAACAAAAGGTGCTCATCCATGTTATGTTAGTACAGATAGAAAAGCAAAGCATGTAGTTGTTGGTAATTACAGCGGCGGTAATCTTTCTGTATTTGATGTAAAGGAAGATGGAACTTTAAGCGAAGCCAAACAAACCATTCAGCACAATGGAAACAGTGTAAACCGTCAGCGGCAAGAGAAAGCACATGTGCATGCTGCTGTATATTCCCCTGATTATAATTTTTTGTTTGTGCCGGATTTAGGAATGGATAAACTGATGATTTATAAGGTTGATAATAAAACAGGAATGCTTACTGCTGCCGATCCTGATTTTGAAGAGATTAATCCCGGCAGCGGACCAAGACATGTAGATGTTCATCCAAACAAAAACTATTTGTATTTAATAGAAGAGTTAACCGGCCGGGTGAGTGCGTTTAAATACAAAGAAGGAAAACTTTCTTTAGTACAAAATGTTTCCACACACCCTATGGATTATAAAGGAGCAAAAGGCAGTGCTGATATTCATGTGAGCCCCAATGGAAAATTTTTGTACTGCAGCAACAGGGGCGATGAAAATTCCATCGCCATCTTTTCCATTAACGAAGAAACAGGAATGTTAATACCGCTCGGTTTTCAATCAACACTTGGTTTGCACCCAAGAAATTTTTCTATTGATCCTTCGGGCAAATTTTTACTGGTTGCTAACAGAGATAGCGATGAGGTGGTGATATTTCAAATCAATCAAACAACCGGATTGCTAACTGATACAAAACAGCGGATTAAAGTACCAAGACCGGTTTGCTTAAAATGGATTTCCATAAAATAAATAATGTATCGAATTTTTTTTGTAAAAGAATAAACCGTGACCTCTCCAAAAGAAGCCACGGTTTATAAGTAAAACAATATTTGTTTTAAGGGAGTGTAATTGTTTGTGTTTGTCCCAGTATTGTTACTGATATGGATTTATCGCAAACCCCGCTTCCCCAGTTAATGGTATACGCCGGAAAATTTCCAACGCTTATTTTGTGTGTACCCTGCGCAGGATAATATATACCGGCTAATGTGCAGGCGCCTTTGAAAACAATTGACTCTGTAATTTCAACAGAAAAATTCTTTCCGTCTCTGTTTACACCTGTAAAAGTTGTTCCGGTGATAGTGGTGGTATTATCACTAAGGTTCAATGGCAATGCGCCAATGTTGATACTGTAACTTCTGTTGAAGCTGTTGACAACAAAACTTCCGCCTGCATCAAATGCAAAAGTGAAAGCGCCATTAATAGTTTGTAAATTATAACTTACTGTACTGCCTGAACGTGTGATGCCAGACATGCTGAGTGTACCATTCATGTTCACCGAATCTCTTTTGTAATTGAGGTATTGAATGCTGCGGGCAGAAGAACTGTCACGCACTCCGGTATAAGTAATGATGATTTTGCCGCTTCTTTTTTTCCCATCTGTTCCGGTGCAGGGTGTGGTTCCAAAATCAATGGTAACAGTTTTGGCAACAGCATTATGTGTTACAGTAGCACAGGCATTAACACGGGAAGCAACATCTGTACGGTACACACCGCTATTATCTTCGTTACCATCATTTAAATCTACTGCTGTTGTAACACTTTCGTTTAAGTAATTTTCAACTGCTGCAGTTTGATTTGCCTGGGAAAGCTGATCATTTGAATCTGAACTGTTGTTTTTCTCTTTTTTACACGCTGTAAAAATCATTGCTACCATAAAAGCAGCCAAGGTAATTTTGAATTTCATAAAAGGTTTTTTTGGTGAATTTTATTTTTTCGATGGATAAGACTTTATACTTTACAGATGGTTTAACGAATAATCAGCAATAATATTTTCTAAGTGTTTCCCTGTTTGAAGAGTTCAGAACGATCTGTTTTAGTTTTAAAAAAGCTGCCCTGATTCCTGTTTCATCAGTCCTTCTTTACTTGGTTGAAATCAACCTTATTTTAATCCCTCAGCAAGTTTACTTCAAACAGTTAGTTTGAAATTTATTACGGCCGCTTTTGCAACTGTTTTATTATACACAGATAGAACAGGTAAACCATTAGTTTTTTAAAATTCTTAAAGCAACCTTTCTTTTTGGCACAAAATATTGAGACCTTGTATTCAAATCTAAAATCCAAAACTATGAAACCATCTCATTTGGTTTTATTACTGCTTTTACCACTATACAACTTTGCACAAAAAACAGTTGATCTGGATCGCTACAATTTTACTGCTCAGTTCCGGTCGCTTCCGCAAATGCGTTTAGACAGTACTTACAGAACCTATAATGTGATTGTTGAAGGAACCAAACTTATGCAATCCTTCTTACAAGAAATTGACCCCGCAGCGTCTGTTTTATTAGAAGGGTGGAAAAAACTTGCTGACAAAGGGCATGTACTCATTGAAGTGAAACTCGAAGATCTGTTGCCCGAAACCGTTTCTGTAAAAGAACGTGTGGCAGTTACCAAAGATAAAAACGGAGTTGTAACCAGTACAAAAACATTTTATCGCCAGGAAGTAATTTATACATTTGCAGCCATTGCAAAAATATCTGATTACAAGGGAATGCATATAATGGATATCGTACTGGCAGATCGTGCAAATAAGCAAGTTTTTAGAAGCCCAGAATTTCCTGTTAAGCAAATTGCTGAAGGTTATTTTCTTATAAATGCTTTAAAAACTACAAATGATTTATATCGTACTTCAGTAAACAATGCCATCCATTATTTAAGCAATGAAATCTCAAACAACTTCGGATTTAGCACTGTAACTGTAAACGATTATATGTGGGTAATAGATAGCCGGAAACATCCGCAATATGCTGCTCACCGTGCTGCATTTTTAAAAATGAATGAATACTTATTTAATTTAAATGCCAACACATCTATTACAGGGTTGAAAGAAAAATTGCAACCCGTTATTGATTATTTTGAACAGGTTAAGAAAACATACAACACTACTAGCAAACATGATCGTAAAATACGATATGCCAGTTTTTTTAATCTGGCGGTTTTGTATTACTATTTAGATGATCCCCAATCCATGATGAAAGAAGCAAATGGTTTAAAGTTAAACGACTTCGATTCAAAAATGGGAACAGCTTTTCAGGAGTCTGCACTGCGGCTGAAGAATTTATTTGAGAGCAGCAATATCTATACCCGTCATTTTGCAATTGATACCAATTCGTTCAAAGGGCCGTATGAGAATAATACAACCGCAATAAAATAAAACCTATTTCAATTTTTGTAACCGCTCTTTAGCTTTATTAAACACATTCCTGCCTTTATCAACGCCGCTTCTTAATTTCTTTTGTTCTTCTTCGGGCAAATGAATAAACTCTAAACATTCTTTACTACAATTGCCTTCCATTTTTTGTTTGCATTCCTCACACTGAATAAAAAGTAAATGACAGGCATCGTTTACACAGTTTACATGAGTATCTGCAGGCTTACCGCATTGATGACAGTTTGAAATTATTTCATCAGTAACCCTCTCTCCCAGCCTTCGATCAAACACAAAATTCTTTCCGTGAAATTTATTGGGTAATGCTTTTGCTTTTACTTCATTTACATAATTGATGATGCCGCCTTCTAAGTGAAACACATTCTTAAATCCTTTGTGCAGCATATAAGCACTTGCTTTTTCGCAACGGATGCCGCCAGTGCAATACATGATGATGTTTTTATTTTTATCTGCCTCCATCATTTCTGCCGCCATGGGTAATTGTTCCCGAAAAGTATCGCTTGGTATTTCAATTGCATCTTCAAAATGGCCCACTTCATATTCGTAATGGTTCCGCATATCAATCACAACAGTATCAGAAGCATTGGTGAGTTCATTAAACTGTTCTGCATTTACATACTTGCCCCGGTTAGCCATATCAAAAGCAGGGTCGTTAATTCCATCAGCAACAATTTTGTTCCGCACTTTTATATCAAGCACATAAAAACTTTTGCCGTCGTCATCAACCGCAACATTTAATCTCAACCCCTTCAATACTTCAATAGCATACAAATAGGTTCTGAAATTTTCAAGGTTAGCGGTTGGCAAACTGATCTGTGCATTAATTCCTTCATGTGCCAGATAAATACGACCCATTACATCAAGCAACTTTAAATCTTTATACAATTGATCTCTGAAAACCTGTGGTTCTTCAATTTTAAAATAACAATAAAATGAAATTGTGGTGCGTGGAGTAGTATCCTTAAGAATATGTTCTTTCAACTCCTGCCTTGAAATTCGGTTGTGTAGTTGTGCCATACTATTTTGAATTTGAGTTACAAACAAATTATGCTTGTAACAATTATCCTTTGTTTGGATGAATTGGACAGTTGCAGGCTGAACCAAATTCTCTGGCAAATATAATGAATCATAAAAACTAATCGTCGCTACGGCCAATGGCAATGGTACTGCCTAAACGAAACTCACTCTGGCGGGGTGATCCTTTTTGATACCCTGTAACAAGATCAATACGAAAAATTCGAAAGATATTTTCAAACCCAAAATGCCATTCAAAGTAATTCTCTTTTGGCAAAGAAAGATAGGCAACACCTGCTACCAGGTTCCAGTTCAGTTTTTTAAACCCCGGAATTTTATTGGTAAGAAAACCATTAAAATGATGCTCAGCAAACGCAGAAACATATCTGTTACTGCTGGTACTGAATTTATAATATTGTGGAAGCTGAAATGTTGTAAGAAAATCGCTTGAAGCAAATAACCTGTTGCCGGGAAAATGTTTTAAATCCTGCAACTCCACTTTGTTACTGTTTAAAAATCCACCTGTCTGTACTCTGTAAGCCAGGCGACCATATAGTTTTAAATTTAAATTATCCCTTACTCCAATTTGCCATTTGTCAAAATCCACGTCACTTCCAAAAACTGATTTGAAACCTTTAGTGTACTGAGCCGAAAAAGTTGGCCAGCGTGAACCAATATTTATTGTTCTGTCAGGAAATTCAATATAACGTGGCTTAGGTTGAATGGTAAAACCGATGGTGGCAATAGCTGCCTGATGTTTAGTAAAATTTTTATTTACTAATTCAAGAGGATAATTGAGCCTGTAGGCATTCTTTGCATTATTGTTCCATGTAAAATCGGTTGTATTTTCTAAAGGTGTTCTGTTTTGATATTGCAGATTACCAAATACTGTAAACCCACCTCCTACTCCCTTGGTAAAATTAATTCTACCATAGTCTGCTGCATATAATTTCATAAAATTATTTCGGTATAGCAACGATCCAATTGTATTTTGCAGCGGCTCAAGCGGATTGTCATTATTTATTTGATAAATACGTTTACCTCCACTTAGAGTGATGTTTGAAAAATATTTTTTGCCATAATTGTACCTAACTGTTCCCCATCCATAAAAGGTTTTACTACTAAAGCCATAACGCAAATGTGGAGTGAAGGAAATGCTTTTCCTCTCAGTATATTCTTTACGGATGGTAACGGGTGCATTTAAAACCCAACCTTCAACCGTATTAAACTGAACTCCCAGCAATAAAGAAGGAATAGTATATGACAACTTCTTTTTTTGATTGCTGATATTTTTTCCGGTGAAGAGAATATTTGAAATTTTTATTTTATTATTCTTCCTGTCAAGTGAATCTAAATAAGCAGGGTCTTTTCTCATTTGCTCCAAACTGTCTTTTTTAATATAGTCTCTTGCTTCATCGGTTGATAAAGCTAATGGACGAATACTATCCCAATAAGTAATTGGTTTTTTATTACTCCCTGTTTCATATTTTAAAATGGTATTGTTAAAATATTTTTTATCATAGGTTGGGTTCAGGTTAAAGTTTCGATACACATTTGCAAAACTTCCATAAGCATCAAAGCCAAAAATCTTTACAGCGGGGTATAGCACCTGGCTCTGCACCAGCCATTGGTTTACGCCCATCATTTGATACAACTGTTCAATACGAAGTGTATCAGCAAAATTCATCTGGCTTTCTTTCGTAAGCATCAGTTCCAAACTATGTATGCGCCATTCATCTTCCACAATATTTATATAACCGCTAAAACAGGGTTCATACTTTCGTTTGGGAATTACTTTAATTTTATTAATCAGTTTTCCATCTTCACTAAATGCTCCTTCATACTTATAACGATACATACTCAATGCAGTTTCTGTAATGGGTGAAACAAAACCTCTTGGGTTAAGTGAGTTGCTTATTTGAACTATGTTTTCATAAAAAGAAAAAAACCTTGCACCGGCAAAACCATAACCATCACTTTGTCCGCTCACTCTTGTGCTAAGTACATCTACTTTTACTTTGTTTGGTTTATCTATCGAAAGTTTGGAAACTGTTTCGGAGAGATAAATCATTTTTCGTTTGCTGCTGTCGCCATCTTCAAAATCTACTTTTTCGCCAAAGAATTTTTTAGGAAAATCTCTCAGATTCATAGACCCTTTGCTGTACACTTCACATTCAAACACTTCGTTTTCGTTGAGATACTCTTTTCGTTTTTTTATAGCTCTGCGAATAATAGCATAAGCAGGATCTTCTGCTCCTGCCTTTACCACCACTTCTTTTAAACTTACCTGCTGCTTTTTTAATTCAAAGTTGAGCTGTTGCGGTTCACTACTGATTGTAATTGTTTTTTCCTGACGCTCAAATCCTACATGGCGGCAAATGATGGTATAAGTTCCGGGCTGTAAATCAAGAAAATAAAATCCCTGATTGTTAGCATTTGTTCCGGTATTATTATTTTTAATTGTTAGAGAAGAAAAGGGCAAAGCTTCTCCTGTGGTTGATGTGATTTTTCCCGAAAGTTTTTGTGCAAAACTAAAAGCAGATATAACTATAAAAAGATTTAGTAGTACTATTCGCAGCATATACCACGAAAATACAGAGCGGGCTGTTAGGGAAAAATTAAAATGTTTATTCAGAAGGTTTTTTTCTTACATAATTCCCAGTTAATGCTGCAAAACCAGCAACCAATGCACCAACTAAACCCGTAACAGACATTATAAGTGCATGTGATGGCGTTTTAAATAATATTTCAGCAATTTTCAGAGAGAGTAAATGCTTGTTGTTCATATCAATCCATAAGGCTAAACCAGCCCATAATAAAAACAAAGCTAAAAAACCAGCAAGGAAAGAATGAAATGGTTTTTGAGGTATAGCAACCGCTACTACAAATGCAGTAACAGCAATACTCCACCAAGGGAAATACAGTCCGCTAACATAACTGAGTAATGCAGTAAGCAGCATTGCAGATAAAAATTTCATTTTTATAATTTTAGGATTGGTATCAATTAGTTTTTTGAGAATTGCATTGTCCATTTAATGTTTTTATTCTGCACATCACCTCTTTTCATAATCCATGCAGTATAATATTCGCCCTTTGTCCAGGTATCTACAAACTGATCATAATACTTACTGCCCGGGTTTCCACTTTGCCCGCCGGGATAAACAACATGTGCTTCTGTTTCTGCAGTAAGCTCCACAATCATTCGCCAGCTTGGGCCGTGGCTATGCTGCGTAGCATTTACAATATGCTTTCCGCCACCTGTTTGCAAACCTGCTCTTGCAAATGGCATTAATGCAGTACGGAGCGTATGATAAACCGTAGTGTTTTTATGAACGCCCCACTCCAATTTATTTTCAGTTTCCAGCTTTGTAAGTTCAGGAACAATTTGTTTAAAGGAATTAGTAAACACATCAAATACAGTTTCCTGTTGTGGTGTTTTTATATCATCAATAAAAACAAACAATGAGTCTTTCGTAATGGCATCTGCTAATGTGTAATCATCAGGCCATGCATATACAATGGTATCTTTTTGAGTAAACTCATCTTTCCATACAGTTTGTTCCAATGCATCAATCCACAATTGAAAAATAGTAGCTGCTTTTGAGTTTGCCGTATTTTGCAAGTCCCAGTTTTTTATAAGATCATAAAATTTTTGTTCTTCAGTATTTAATCCTGACTGTGATGTATATTTTTTCATCAGCTTCACCACCACTTCTGCAAGCGAATTGAAATTATCTCCTTGCAATTGCATCATATCTTTTGCTGTAATATTATTCAATGCAGCTAAGCGTCTGTTTACCTGCAAACCACGGTACACATCATAGCCACCGGGAATATAATAGGGATACGTACTATCTACAGGGCGTTGATTGGCACTGCTCACAAAACCACGTTCAGGATTAAAAGATGCAGGTGTAGCACTAAGCGGAATATAGCCCTGCCATAAATAACTACTATCAAAGCCCGGCATTACATAAACTCCCTGCCTGTTCCAACGTAATGGAAAAATTCCTTGTTGGCGAATGGCAATATCGCCACTCTTACTGGCAAAAATCATATTTTGAGATGGAACTGTATAAAACTGAAGTGCATTATAGTAATCAGTATAATTTTTTGCACGGTCTAAATAATGCCACATGAGTAATTCATTACTGGGCAAATGTGCAATCCACCGTGTAGCAATTGCTTTACCACCTGTTAATGGTGTTGAAAAAGATGCATCATAAGTAACAGGACCAAAAATGGTATAGGCAACTGTATCAAACAAACTTGGCTGACCTTTTATTTTAATTTCTTCAATACGCTGGTCTGCAGTTTTCCATTCTTTGTTAAACCAATATTCTTTTTTGGTTTCATCCTTGAATTTCAGTTCATAAAAATCACGAATGTCTCTTCCTGCATTTGTAAATCCAAAAGCAATGCTATCGTTAAAGCCAATTACTACACCCGGTATCCCTGGAAATGAAACACCATACGCATTCATTGTGTTTGTTGTCATTTGCATTTCGTACCAAATAGCAGGGAGTGTTAAATCTAAATGCGGATCATTACAAAGTATAGGTGCGCCGCTTTTTGTTTTTTTACCGCTTACTGCCCAGTTATTACTTCCATTATCTTTTGATGGCTGATCTAAAAAAGCCATTTTCAGTGCTGAATCTTTTTGTTGCAGATAAACAGAATCTACATCTGCGGGAGGTATGGGTACAAATTCTGGCTTGTCAAATAATGTTCCTGATGGTGCAATAGCAGATAAAGAGTCTTGTGTTTCTGGAAACAGCACTTGCATTTGTGCATCAGTAAAAACATTTTTTAATGCGGTAAACGGAAGATCATCAACAGAGTAAGCCAATGTTTTTGTCATTTGCTTAATAAACAATGCAGTTTTAATATTTGCCCATTTTTCAGGAACATATCCTAATAATTTATATTCAATTGGGAGTTCACTTTCACTCAATGTTTCAATATATGCATTGATACCAGTGGTATAATTATCAACTGAGAGTTTGGTAAATTCATTGGCTTCCATTTGCTGCAACATATTTTCTGCTGCATATACCATTCCTATGCGCCGCTGTTCTTTATCAAAATTGATTGCTTTATCGCCAATAATTTCACTTACTCTGCCCGCAGCAGCATGTGTAGAAAATTCCATTTGCCATAATCTGAATTTTGCATGCAGATAGCCCTGAATAAAATATGCATCGGCATCATTATCAGAAACTATATGCGGTACAAGCCGTTCATCTAAATACACGCTTGCATTTCCTTTTAGCTGTGGCAGTTTAATTTCCTGATTAAAACTATGTGTTGATGCTTCTGCATTTTGCCAAAAGCCATGCTGGGGACTTAAAAATTTTCCAAAAGCAGGTGCAGGTCCAATTCTTGTGTTGAAAAGAATAATGAAACCCGTAGTAACAGTTGCTGAAATTAGGAATGGAAGTAGTCTCATAATTAAATAGTAAAAATGAAAATTAGATAAAAACATCTTACCTGCAAATTATAGATTGAAAATATTATACACTTTACAGCTCAAAACAAAAATGCTATTTTACATTTGCTCTATGAAAGAGGAAACACTCGATGTAAAAAATATTCTCGGACTGCAATTACCTACTGACCCCAGATGGGTTGATTTAACTGAACTCTCTTTAGAAGAAATTTTAACTGATCATGCTTACTGCGAACAGAAAGCTGCCACCACTTGCATCACTTTAATTCAACGTTACAGCCAGTATGAAGAAGTGGTAAAAGAACTGGCTCCTATTGTTACTGAAGAATGGGGACATTTTAGAACAGTTGTAGCAGAGCTGCACAAAAGAGGCTTGCGGCTAGGCATTCAACGAAAAGATATGTATGTAAATGCATTGCTTGCATTTCAAAAAAAAGGCGGACATGTTGATGATCGGTTTTTAGATGAACTCTTAACCATGGCTTTAATAGAAGCAAGAAGCTGCGAACGTTTTAAACGATTGAGTGAAGGCTTGAATGATGCGTACTTACGAAAATTCTATCGCCGTTTTATGGAAAGTGAAGCCGGGCATTATACCCTGTTTATTAATTTGGCTGAACATTATTTGCCCAAACCAAAAGTGAGGAAACGCTGGAAAGAATGGCTGGTTCATGAAAAGGAAATTATGAAGGATATGGAGATAAGAGGTGATAGGATACATTAAAAAGCCCCTGAAATTTCAGGGGCAGATAGGTACTCTTTTCAAGTCTTACTTTACAGGGTTAACGATTTTAGTTTAAATCCCGTTGCGGCGGTCTCTTTTGTTTTCTTTACGGTCACGGCGGTTTTCTTTACGGTCACGAACGTCTTCTTTTTTATCTCTTACATCTTCTCTTTTGTCTCTCACATCTTCTTTTTTGTCTCTTATTCCTCCATCATGCAACGCATCTCTGCGGTCTTCTTTTCTATCACGAACATCTTCTCTGCGGTCTCTTTTATTTTCTTTACGGTCACGCACATTTTCCCTGCGGTCAACCTTGTTTTCAATACGGTCAACTTTGTTTCTTACTGTTTGTGCTGAGCTATTGGTTGTACTTACAAGCAAAATTGCTGTAGTAAAAGCTGCAATGAATAACATTTGTTTCATAGTTTGTTTTTTTGTTTTTAATAGAGGATAGACGGGCCACAATAACTAAGGTTTAAACCTGCCGGAAAAAAATTCTACTTTCATGCCATATAAACTTACAATATGCTCAATCGCAGAAAATTTTTACAGCTTACCGGTTTATCCACAGCACTTATTTCCACCAACTCATTTGGAGGCAGGATTCGTGTTTCAAATCAACCATTGGTAGTATCTACATGGGCGCCCAACATAAAAGCCAATAAAGCGGCATGGGAAATTTTAAGCAAAGGTGGCTCTGCTTTGGATGCTGTGGAAGCAGGTGTAATGATTCCTGAAGCTGACCCAACTGATAACAGTGTGGGTTATGGCGGCCTGCCCGACAGAGATGGAAAAGTTACACTCGACGCCTGCATTATGGATGATAAAGGAAACTGCGGGGCAGTCATGTGTATGGAGCATATAATGCATCCCATTAATGTTGCAAGAATGGTAATGGAGCAAACACCCCATGTACAACTTGTGGGGGAAGGTGCTTTGAAATTTGCACTGAGCAAAGGATTTAAAAAACAAAACCTGCTTACTCCTGAAAGTGAAAAAGTATGGAGAGACTGGTTAAAGACTTCCAAATACGATCCTAACAGAAGTGTAAAAGAACTGGAAGAAAAAATGAAACGTGAAAAACAGGAACCAATGCCTTGGCCTGTTGCCTTATTAAATCATGATACTATTGGAATGGTGGCATTGGATGCAAACGGAAATTTGAGCGGTGCCTGTTCAACCAGCGGTATGGCTTTTAAAATGAATGGACGGGTTGGCGACTCTCCTATTATTGGTGCCGGTTTGTTTGTTGATAATGAAGTGGGCGCTGCAACTGCTACAGGTGTGGGTGAAGAAGTGGTAAAAATTTGCGGCGCACATACGGTAGTTGAAATGATGTGGCACGGTTCAAGTCCGGAAGATGCATGTAAAGAGGCAGTAAGAAGGATGATGAAAAACAATGGAGCAAAAGCAAAAGATTTGCAAGTAGGTTTTTTAGCCATTAATAAAAAAGGTGAGTATGGTGGATATTCCTTGCAAAAGAATTTTACAATGGCTGTAAGAAATAATGAAATAGAAAAAGCAATTGAAACAAAAAGTTTTTATTAAATGAATTATCAATTAGAAGTAATTGCCTTTACAATTGAAAGCTGCACAATCATTGAAAGAGCGGGGGCACATCGTATTGAATTATGTGATAATCCCGGCGAAGGTGGCACTACCCCATCTTTTGGATTTTTAAAACAGGCAAGAAAACTTGTTTCTATTGAGTTGTATCCCATGATCAGACCAAGAGGTGGTGATTTTTTATATAGTGCTGATGAATTTGAAATAATGAAGCAGGATCTGAAAATTTGTAAAGAGCTGGGCTGTGATGGAGTGGTGTTTGGACTGCTCGATGCAGATGGAACAATTGCTAAAAAACGAACTGCTCAATTAGTTGAACTTGCCTATCCGATGGGAGTAACTTTTCACCGTGCATTTGACAGAACAAGAGATGGGTTTGAAGCAATGGAAACTTTAATTGAAATTGGTTGCGAACGAATTCTTACTTCGGGCTTACAACCTGATGTTAATGCTGGAACAGATATGCTTGCTCAATTGGTGAAAGCTGCTGATGAGAGAATTATTATTATGCCGGGCAGTGGTGTGCGGAGCAGCAATATCAAAGCAATAGCTGAACAATCAGGAGCAGTTGAGTTTCATACATCTGCAAGAACAAATACACCATCTCTTATGCAATACACTAATAGAGCAATGAAAGAAGAGTTGAAAACGGTAGTTGCTGATGAAGAAGAGATCAGAAATACTTTGGCAGAGTTATCTAAGAGATCAAAAATTTGAAAGACACAACAATAAATGTTAGTACAACAAAAGGAATCTATGGCTTGCTAATATGTATCGGTTTTCTGATCATTCAATAATTTTCCGATGGTACACTTTTACTCCCGAACCCTCAGCCACAAAAACAGAATCGGGAGTTACATCATTTAAAAAAGAAAAGGAACTCCCGTACAATTGTTTAAAATCAACTTGTATAGTAGTATCCACTACCGGATAAATATTCCACCTCGGATGCTGAACACTATATTCCCCTATTTGGTTTTTATTAATAGTTGTATAACCCCAATAGTGTTCAAAAATGAACTCCTCTTTACTTCCCGTTTCAATTGGTTGAGTTTTATTTTTTGTAATAACTTGCAGCCAATGATTAACAGGCGCTCCCCACGAGAAAAGTAGGTTTCTTTGGTCTTCATTTTCTTCTACAGAACTGCTCATTGGGGAATAACTATATTTTTCACGGTAAATAATTTTTGCAACCCAAGCAATTATTCGCCTGGGTACAATTTCACTTATAAATACTACACCACGTTTATATTCATTCCCTTCTTTATACTTTACATAAAACCGAAGGTTCACTTCTTCAAAGTTTTTATGAAATGGAAATGCAATACCCTTCACTTTTGTATCAAGAAAATGAAAAGCCACCAGGCTCACATAACATTTACTATCAAAACTGTCGAGCTCAACTCCTTTGGGTAAATAAAGTTTGAGTAAATCCTCGGGCACAACATAGTTTATCATAATAAGGTTACGCCACTCTCCTGTTAAAAAAGGTTTTTGCATATATTTCTCCTTTATCTTTTTTCCTGTTTATAAAATTCTTTAAAAATCAATCGTAAACTTTGATCATAAGTAACGTAATTGTACAACCAGTTTGTAAAAACAAAAAACCTGTTCTTAACACCAAGAATCAACATCAAGTGCAAGCCCATCCAAATAAGCCAGGCAATAAAACCTTTAAAATGTAATTTCGGTTTTGGCATGTCAACCACAGCAAGGTTACGACCTACAGTTGCCATAGCTCCTTTGTCTTTATACCTAAATTCTTTTAATGGTTGATTCTTAGGTATGCGTTGTAAATTATCTGCAAGTAATGTAGCCGATTGAATGGCTACTGGTGCTACTTGCGGATGGCCATTTGCAAATTCGCCGTCTTCCATATAAGCAATATCACCAATGGCAAATACATTATTCATTTCCTGCACTTGGTTGTAATGATTTACTTTGATCCTGTTTCCTCTTGCAATTAAATTTATATCAATACCATCTGGAATATTTCCTTTAATACCCGCTGCCCATATAACCGTAGCTGATTGAATTTTTGTACCATTCTTTAATGCAACAGTTTTGCCATCATAGTTATCAAGTAAGGAATTGGTTAAAACAGTTACGCCCAGTTTTTTTAAATAGGCTTCACTATCTCTGCTGCTGGCTTCGCTCATGGCACCAAGTGTTTTGGCTGTGGCTTCCAACAAATAAATATTCATTTTACTAAAATCAAGTTCAGGATAGTCTTTTGGCAATACATATTTTTTCATTTCAGCTATTGCACCACTCAACTCTACACCTGTTGGGCCACCACCAACTACCACTACATTCATTAACCGTTGCAATTCATCTGCATTTTTTGCATGTAACGCATCTTCAAAATTATGGATGAGTTTATGCCTCAGTTGTAATGCTTCCACAGTTGATTTTATGGGAAAAGCATATTCTTCCAAATTTTTATTGCCGAAGAAATTAGTAGTTGCCCCTGTTGCAATTACCAAATAATCGTAGTCATAGTTTCCTTCGCTGGTTATTACCAGTTTGGCAACTGTATCAATCCGTTCCACTTCTGCCATTCGAATACGAACATTTTTACTTTTTTGAAATGCTTTGCGTAAGGGGAAAGAAATATTGCTCGCATCAAGTCCCGCAGTGGCCACTTGGTAAAACAATGGCTGAAACTGGTGGTAGTTAAATTTGTCTAGTAATATGATTTCAAAACCAGGTTTGTTATTAAGCAATCTTGCCAACCTTAATCCGCCAAAACCGCCGCCAATGATGATAAGTTTCATATTAATTAATTTAACATGGCGAAGTTATGTTATTTTCAATAAATATTGAAAATATTAAAATTTTATCCCCACCCTTTTTCATGGCTAAAGCCAATTTCCTAAATATTAAATAGCCCATTCCTTAAGGCATGGGTTATGATAAAATTCCAACGACTTTACAATTCGTTTAACCTCAATACACCATCCGCACCTTAATTGTTTCCTTCACCTCTTTCAGCAATTCAACTGCTTTTTTAGAAAGTCCACGATCCACATCCAGCACCACATAACCAATTTGATCATTGGTTTTTAAATACTGGGCAAGAATATTGATTTTATGTTTGCTCAGTTGGGTGTTGATTTCACTTAAAACACCCGGTACGTTTTTATGAATATGCAAAATGCGGTGTGTTCCTTCCTGTATGGGCAATGCAAGTTCAGGAACAGTGTGAGAACCTGTTGTAATACCACGCTCTAAATACTGCACTAATTTATAGCTTACATCTTCACCAATATTGAGTTGCGCTTCTTCTGTACTGCCGCCAATATGCGGTGTAAGAATTACATTGGGCAAATCCTGCAAAGGAGTTTCAAAATGATCGCCATTTTTTTCAGGCTCAATAGGAAACACATCTATTGCAGCACCACTAATTTGTTTTTCTATAATTGCATTGCGTAAGGCATCGAGTTCCACCACTTCTCCCCTTGCATAGTTAATTAAAATAGAACCCTTCTTAAAAAATTTAAGATTGGTTTTATTAATCATATTTTTTGTTTGTGCTGTTTCAGGAACGTGGAGTGTTACAATATCTGCACGGCTCAGCACATCTTTTAAATGTTTAAACTGTACAGCATTACCCAGCGGAAGTTTGGTTACAACATCAGTATAAATTACTTTCATTCCCAGCGCTTCGGCCATAACACTTACCTGACTACCGATATTTCCATAACCAATAATACCCAGCGTTTTGCCACGAAGTTCATAACTGCCTTTGGCTTCTTTTAGCCAAATGCCTTCATGTGCGGCTTTATTTTTATCTACAATACGGCGAATTAAAATAATACTTAGTCCGATAATTAATTCAGCTACACTTCTTGTATTACTGTAAGGCGCATTAAATACAACCACCCCTTTGGTAGTAGCCGCTTTTAAATTCACTTGATTTACGCCAATACAAAAACAACCAATTGCCTGCAACTTGGTGGCCGCATCCAGTACTTTTTGTGTGATTTGTGTTTTTGAACGGATACCAAGCAAATGCACATCTTTAATTTCCTTCATCAGTTCCTCTTCACTTAAAGCACCGTTGAGTTTTTTTACACTTGCATAGCCGCTGTCTTTAATATTTTGTACTGCTGCTTCACTTATATTCTCCAGCAACAGGATATTAATTTTTTCTTTGGGGTAGCTGGTTGTCTTTTTTTCTGCCATTCTGCTTTTGTTTACTATTTTGCACTGCAAATATAGTTGAGCCAACATCAACTTTGAAAAACCAATATGATTCGATTGCTAAAGATTTTTTTTGCTGTTTCTTTCCTCGGTATTTTACTGAATGCATGCAGTTCTGCTTCCCCCAAAAACAAGCCCGAAGAAGATTCACTTATTTACTATCCACCCACTCCACAAAAAATATCTAAAACACAGTTTAGAGAACTGTACAGGATGGCAAATAGTTTTTTTGATACTACTTTACTTGCTACCGGTTTTAATGGTGGGTTTCTTTTGGCCAAAGGAGGCACTGTTATCTATGAAAAGTATAATGGTATGCAAAGGCTCGGCGGAAAGGATTCCATTAATGCAAATACCAGTTTTCATATAGCATCTACCACCAAAACATTTACTGCTATGGGTATTGTGTATCTGGTACAGGCAAATAAACTTTCTTTTCAGGATTCGATTCAAAAATTCTTTCCGTTATTTCCTTATCATGGCATCACTGTTAAAATGTTGCTTTCGCAAAGAAGTGGTTTGCCAAATTATATGAACGCAATGGAAAGCCTTGGCTGGAACAAAAAGCAAAGAGCCGCTAATAAAGATGTACTTAATTTTTTTACAATTGAAAAACCAAACCTGTCGTCAGCATCGGGCAAGAGGTTTCATTATTCCAATACTAATTTTGTATTGCTGGCAATGATACTGGAAAAAATAAGCGGTAAAACTTACAAAGAGTTTATGACCGAAACGTTTTTTAAACCATTACAAATGAACAACACATTTGTATTTGACTGGAAAGACAGTGCTGTGGTAACACCTTCTTACAGATGGAATGGAGCATTAGAACCTTTTACATGGATGGATGAAACAGTGGGTGATAAAAATATTTACAGTACTGTAAGAGATTTGTTGAAATGGGATCAGGCATTGTACACAGATCAACTCATTTCAAAGGCACTAAAAGATTCTGCATTTCAACCTTACAGTTTTGAAAAGCCTGGCATACATAACTATGGTTTGGGCTGGCGTATGTACACATTGCCGCAAAATAAAAATATCATTTACCATAACGGATGGTGGCATGGAAACAACTCTTGCTTTTACAGAGTCATTTCCGATTCAGTAACCATTATTATTCTGGGTAATAAATTCAATAGAAACATCTATCATGTAAAACCGTTAATAGAAGCCGTCACTCCGCTTAGGTTTAGTTATGAAGCGGAAGAGTAAGTAAGATGACTTTACACGATGTTCAACTCACTCTGCAAAAGAATGTTTTTTATTGGGCAATAAATTTTCTTTGCTCCATTCAATTTTTTGAACAAAAGATTTTCTTCTTACTGTGCACTCACTAAGCATACAATGCAGGCAACTGCTTTCAATACAGGGGTCTGTATGAATAAAAAACTCAATCGTTCCTTTTTTAAAATTCTCATTCACCAGTTCATCAATACGTTTTATTTGTTCATGTACTTCTTCCAGAGTGAGATAATAAGGTAAAGTAACATGGCAATCCACATGATAAAAATTACCAAACCGCTGCACCCTCATATTGTGCATATCAATCCATACAGGCTTTCGATTGTTGTTCAATATACCTGCCAATTCATCCACCACTTTCATATCCACCTCATCCATCAAACCTCTAATTGATTTACGAACCAACCGAAATCCGGTATAAATTATAATTGCCGCAGAAATAACTGAAGCAACTGGATCAATCCAGCTATACCCAGTAAACAGTATGAGAACAAGAGCAATTAACACGCCCAAGCTGGTGTAACTGTCGCTTAAAATATGTTTGCCATTTCCGGTAAGTGTAAGACTGTTTAATTTTTTGCCATTCTGCAATAAAAAATATCCAAGTATAAAATTAAAAAGCCCGCCGGCAACAGTAAACCACAAGCCTATTTGCAGTTGATGCAAAGAAGAGGGGTTGATAAAAAATAAAACTGCCTGAATAATAATTCCAAAACCTGCAATTAAAATCATAGCACCTTCAAAACCGATGCTGAAGAATTCCACTTTGCCATGACCATAAGGATGTTCGGTATCTCTCGGTTTGTTTGATAGATAAATACTGTACCATGCAAAAGCAGATGCAACTACATTAATAATTGATTCTAATGCATCGGAAAGTATCACTAAAGAATGTGTAAAATACCAGGCAGCAAATTTAGCAGCACAAATAAGTGTACTGATAAGAAGTGATAACTGAATAAAAAAAAGTTCTTTTTTTTTCAATTGACTTGCTTTAAATAAAGTTCTGACTGGAAAAATAAGCAATACCCTCCAACTGCTTTAAAAACGTAAGTATAAAGGCAGCCCCTGTGCTAAAGTTCATGTCATAAGTTTGACATTTATTTATTATTTTGCCTGCAAACTAATTATTGCTTGATTATGAGAAAGCTAAAAGTACTGCTATCAGTATTGGTTTTGGTATTAACCAGCCTTACTGCATCAGCACAAGAACAATCAATTTCTGGTGTTTTAAAAGACGCCGCAGACAACTCTCCCCTACCCGGTGTATCCGTTCGCATTAAAGGAACAAGAACAGGAACTACTACCAGTTCTACGGGTGTTTACTCTATTAAAGTAGATAAAGGAAAAGTGTTGGTGTTTACATTTTTAGGTTATAAAACGGTAGAGGTTACAGTGGGAGACAATACCACAGTGAACCTGAATTTAGTTGAATCAGCCGATAAGCAACAATTAAGCGAAGTTGTAGTAACTGCAATGGACATCAAAAGAAACCCGAGAGAACTTGGTTACGCAGTTCAGGGAGTTACTGGTAAAGAAGTGCAAGAAACACAGAGGGAAAATTTTGTAAACTCTTTACAGGGCCGTGTAGCAGGCTTGACAATTACCCCAACAAATGGTATTGCTGGTGCTTCTTCGAGTATTGTACTGCGTGGTTTCAATTCTCTTTCCTTAAGTAATGAACCTTTATTTGTTGTAGATGGTGTAATTATGGATAATCAAACACCTAATGAAACAAGCAATCAGGGATCGCTGCTTGGTTTGGCAAGTGACAGACCGAACCGCACAAACGATTATCAAAACAGAATAGCAGATATTAACCCGAACGATATTGAATCTATCACTGTTTTAAAAGGCCCTGAGGCCACAGCGCTTTATGGTTCTCAGGCAAGTTCAGGAGCTATTATTATTACTACAAAGAAAGGTGGCAACAGTCAGGGTAAAATAAATGTAAATTATGATAACAGTTTCAGAGTTTCTGAAATTACCCGTTTTCCAGAAATTACCGACGATTTTTTAGCAGGTAATAATGGAACTCAGGATCGTTTGTTTACTTATTTCGGTCCTAAAAATCCTAATCCAGATAAGTCGTTAGTACGCAGAAATATCAATTCCTTTTTCCGAACCGGGTTTAGCCAAACACATAATTTAAGTGTTGACTATGGTAAGAAAAATGTAACCTTCCGTTTATCGGGCAGTTTATTAGATCAGCAGGGGTCTATTCCTTACAATACGTTTACTCGCTATAACCTCCGCTTAACTAACACTACAAAAATTGGAAAGTATATTGATATTATTCCTACAATAACTTATACTCAATCAAAAAATACAAAACCAATCAGGGGCGCAAATGGCTACCTCAATAATTTATTGGTCTGGCCGGGCGAATTGGATATTCAAGATTTCGAAACTTCATCAGGAGAAAAGTTACTGGTATTTGCAACGGATCCGTTGAATGAAATTGATAATCCAATTTGGAATGCCAAGAACAGCAACTCCATTGATGAAAACAGAAGGTATACTGCTACTTTAGGTATAAATATTAACCCAGCAAAATGGGTTTCAATTCAGGGACGGTTTGGATATGATACTTATCGTACTGAAGGGAGCATTTTTACACATCCACGTTCTTTCTTAACTACCGCAGCACTGCGTGGTACACTTGATAATTATTATAGAAATTATTATGGTTACAATCATACCATCAACGCAATATTTAAAAAATCACTGGGTAAGTTTAATGGCCGCTTAATGTTAGGTACCATGTGGCAGGATTATGAAACCCAGCAATACGCAGTTACGGGTAATAGAATTATAGATCTTGAAAAAAGAGACAGTAACAACACCGACCCCATTACACGCCGTCGTTTAAATAGAGCCATTTTGTTTGGTGATTACAACAAGAGTATCAACAGGCAACTGGCTAATTTCGGCGAAGTGCAGATCAGTTATAACAGTATGGTTTATTTAACCTACTCACACAGGTTTGAAAGTACTTCAATCCTACCTTCCAAAAACAGGAGCTATAATTATCCGGGAGCAAGTTTGAGTATGATTATGACAGACATTCTCCCGTTCTTAAAAAATGAAAAAGTACTTAAGTTTTGGAAGCTGAGAGGTTCCATTGCCTCTACCGCCCGTCTTCCACAGCCTTATCAAAATCAAGCAGTTTATAATGCTGTAACCAATAGTGGTAATGGTTTTGCTCTTGGCTTTGATAATAACAATCCCGATTTGTTTCCGGAACGTCAGCAAACTTTTGAAATAGGTTCTGAATTCAGGTTCTTAAAAGAGCGTTTCAATATTGATGCTACTTATTATAATACTTTAGTGAAAGATCAGATCACTGAAAAATTCCGTACTAGTTACGCAACCGGATATGTGTTATCTACCTTTAATACTGGCCGTACCAGAAACCAGGGTGTTGAAGTAGTAATAAGTACAAAACCTGTTCAAACCAAAAATTTCACTTGGAGTTTGATGGTAAACTTTAATAAGATGTGGAATGAAGTACTTTATCTTCCAGATCATATACGCAATGCAGATTTTTATATTTCAGATACCTGGTTAGTTGGTAATATGCGCTCAGGCGTTAAGCAGGGATCTCCTACCACTACTTTAACTGGTTTTGGCTATGCAAGAAATAAGAATGGAGATATCTTAATTAATCCCGCAAATGGATTACCAGTTATAGATGGAACATTTACAATTAGAGGAGATCGAAACCCGAATTTTACCACAGGATTTTTAAATTCATTCCGGTATAAAAATATAAGCCTATCATTTCTATGGGATTTAAAAGTTGGTGGAGATATATTTAACGGTACTGATTTGTTTCTTACAACAAGAGGCCGCAGCATCCGCACTGCAGATCGCTTAACACCGAGAGTGGTTGAGGGAGTATTACAGGATGGCTTGGAAAATTCTGGAAACCCTACACGTAATACAATTTCCGTAACTCCTTTCTTTCAGCAGGATTATTATACCCAAAATTTAGGTTCAAGTGGTATGCCTGAAGAGGAATTTATAGAAAGGGATATAAACTGGTTACGCTTACGGGATATTACTCTTACCTATAATTTTACTCCTAAGTTACTGGAAAAACAAAAAGTGTTTCGAAACCTGAGTGTATTCATAACCATGAATGATTTGTTTTTAATTACAAACTATACCGGAGCAGATCCTGCAGTGAATGGCAACACTGCCGGTACACGTGGTGTTGGAGCTTTTGGTTTTGATTATGGCAATCCGGCTATTCCGGTAAGCTTTAACCTTGGAATTAGAACATCCTTTTAATTATTAAATCTTTTTTATATGAAGCAGATTATAAATCATTCAGCAGCAATAGTAGCAGCAACAATGCTCCTTTTTACTGCCTGTAAGAAAAAGCTTGATGAAGCTTATATAAATCCCAATGCACCCTCTGTTATTTCGGTTGAAGAAGCCTTACCCCCAATTATTTCCAATTTGATTGCTGGCAGTGGTGGCCATGGTGCTGCTAACGATGCCCGGTATGCTGGCTGTTATGTACAATACTGGGGTAATAACTTAGGTGGTGGTGGTGCAAATACATTTTCTCAGTTTGAACGGATGGGTGGTGTTACAGGTGTAAGCGATGTAGCAGGATCTATCTGGAGGGCTCATTATTATGATATAGGCCAAAACTGTATAAACATGATTAAACAGGCAGAAGAACAACAAAAATGGGATTATGCAGGCGTGGGTCAGGCAATTTTTGCATGGAGCTGGTTACAGCTTACAGATTACCATGGCGAGGTAATTTTGAAAGATGCATTTGATGCAACATTGTTCACATTTAAGTTTGATAAAGAACAGGAAGTATATGCGTATGTACTTAGCCTTTGTAAAACAGCGCTGGCTAATTTAAATAAAACCGGTGGTGGTGTAAGTCAGACCAATCTTGCAAAAGGAGATGCATATTTATTTAATGGTGATGTAAACAAATGGAAAAAATTTGTATACGCTGTTATGGCAAGATATTATTTGCATCAGTCTAATAAATCAAATTTTGTTTCCACCTATGCCGATTCAGTAATTTATTATTCAAATCTTTCATTTACAACAAATGCTGAAAATGCGTATGTTAGATTTCAAGCAACAGGCATCAGCGGTAATTCTAATTTCTTTGGTCCTATAAGAAATAATGTTGGCGCTTTACGCCAAAGTAAATATGTGGTTGATATGATGCAGGGGCGATTAGCAATGTTTAACGGTGTTACCGATCCCCGAAGTTGGTATATGTTAAAGCAAGGTATAAGCACTGTTTTTGAAGGAGTACCTATTAATGGTGGCACTGCAGGTATTACAACCGCTAATAACAGACCGTTGAATTTTTGGGGCGGAGGGACTACAATAACTGCACCACCAGTACTTGATACTGGTTGTACTTATATCTTCAGAAATGGAGCTCCTTTTCCGGTTATGACCGCATCAGAAATTCAGTTTATGAAAGCCGAAGCTGCGTTTAGAAAAGGAGATAAAACAACTGCACTTTCTGCATATGCAAACGGCATTCGTTTGAGTTTTGATATGTTGATGAATGACTATCCCACAAACATTAAACCAGGAAGAGAAATAACTCCGGCTATAAGAGATGCGTTTTTGGCAAATACAAATATAGTTCCTGCATCAGCAAACAGTCTTACTTTATCGCATATTATGATGCAGAAATATATTGCGTTATTTGGATATGGTGTTTTAGAAACCTGGGTTGATATGAGACGCTACCATTATATTGATGCTGATGAAAATGCATTGCAGGTGTATCGTGGATACGCTATCCCTGCAAGTCTGTTTCCAGATAATGCGGGCAAACCAGCTTATAGGTTTCGATACAGGTTTAATTCAGAATATGTTTGGAATTTAGATGAATTAAAAAAAATGGGTGCTGATGCATTAGACTGGCATACAAAAGAAACTTGGTTTTCCAAACCATAAATAATGATATCATAAATTATTAGATAAACGTAAAAAAACTGAGATGAAAAAAATAATTGCCATCATAATTCCAATTCTGTTTCTTTTAATTGCCTGTGAAAAAAAAGCAAGTTATACAGCAGAATTTGATTATAAGAATACAGCCAACGATGCATTTGTAAAATTTGTAAATGCATATGCTTATGCGACTCCTGTTTTTGCCGGACAAACAACTGCATCAGTTCAGCTTACGTATAATGGAGTACAATTCAGCGGCACGCCTATAGGTTTGGGTGGGGCTTTTCCTGCCAACGCAAATTATGCGGCGGTTGACAGAGAATTTAGCCCAAAAGAAATGTTTGTAAGACTTGGTTTGGGTATACCCCCAGCAACTGTTAGAGATTCTTTTTTGTTTGCATTTCAGCCAAATTTAACACAGGGAAAATATTATACTTATTTCTTCTGCGATTCTATTACCAACCTGTCTAAAAGAATATTTATAACGGAAGATGAGGTGCGTGAACCGGGCGGTATTAATCTGTATCGTATCCGTTTTGCAAATCTGATACCGAATATGCCAACAGGAACTCCTACGCTTGAATTGTTTTCCTTCCGTGCAAAAGCGGTAATTTTTACAGGTATTCCTTCCAGAAGTGTAACTCCTTTTATTGAAGTGCCAGTGCAGGGAGTTAATATTTCTGATACTCTTCAAATACGATATACAGGTACTACAACTGCATTAGCCACATTAAATACTCTGGCTGTTGCAGGGCAGGCATCTATTACTGTATTTGCCCGTGGACTTATTGGCGGAACAAGCCCAAGAAACCCGGCACTATCCAGTTACAGAAATCGTTAAGATTATACAAATACACTCAAATAAAAGCCCGCTTCTTTTTTTATGAAGCGGGCTTTTTCTATTTTTAGGTGCTATTACTAAAACTTATGAAATATTTTTTTTGCTGTTTTATTTTTTTTATTTGCTCAGCAAATTCTTATGCACAGTATACAGATACTGTACTTGCCAATATAATTACCAACATCAGAAGTTTTCATATTCTGAACCCTTATGAAAGAACCTTTACCTCCACAGATAAACAATTTTATCAGCCCGGCGAAACAGTTTGGTTTAAAACCCTCCTTACTCTAAATGAACAACCATCAAAACTCAGCAATGTAATTTATACTGATCTTACAAATGCAGATGGCAAACTATTGCTGAAGCAGATGTGGAGAGCAGAGAATGGAATATGCGATGGAAGTTTTTATTTGTCAGACTCATTAACAACAGGCATGTACCGGCTCCGCACTTACTCTCTTTGGATGTTAAACGAACCGGGCAGCATACATGAAGTTTATTTTTTCGTACTGGGGAAAAATGATCAGGCAAAATCATTTGTTGCATCCGGTTCGGGAACTACAGTAGAGGTATTTCCTGAAGGTGGTAAATTAATTGCAGGCTTAATAAACAGAGTTACTTTTACAGTTTATTATAAAGATGGGTTACCTGTTACCAGATTATCATCAGTAGATTTATCAGATGCAGCAGGTAATAAAAAAGAAGTAGTTCCTTTTTTTTATAGGGGAATTGGGTATTTTGAATTTGTTCCGGAACAAAACAAAAATTATAAATTAACAGTAAAAGATAATGCAGGTTTACAAAAATCAGTTGATCTGCCACTTGCGGTAACAAATGCAATCAGTTTAAAACTGAGTAATCTGTCTGCTTCAAAAGTACTTATTGAAACTGTTGTGGATGATTTGTTTATTAACAACAATAAATCTGTAACAGTTCTTGCACAGCAAAACGGACAGGTTGTTTTTGCAAACAGGTTTCAGCTGCATGAGGATCAAAAAGCAGCCATCATTCAAAAGAAAAATCTAAGTAATGGTTTGTTACAGGTAACTGTTTTTAATGAGCAGATGCAGCCACTATCAGAACGGTTTATCATTGTAACAAAGCAAACAGATGCATCAGTTTCAATCAGCAATATTCTTTTTTCACCAGCACCCAAAGCGGTAAATAGCTTTGATGTAAACTTTAAAGGCATTGATACGCCCAGCCTCACTATAAGTGTTATACCATTTGATTTACCATTACCCCCTTTTGTGATTTCAAATAGCATTCATTCGTCAACTATCAATACATTCAGTCAACAAAACAAAAAGCATCTTTCACCAAGTTGGAACGATGTAGCCGACAGTTTAAAAAATGCATTTGCCGATGCCATTCTCTTAACAACAGAGCCACAGCGGGCGAGCTGGCAGCAAATGATTAGCGGCGCACAAACTCCGCTAAAGTATTTTTTTGAAACCGGAATTTCTGTGCGGGGCTTTGTAAAGAAAAATAAGGAAACCATGCTGTTTGATTCAAGCAAGGTGGAGCTGATTACAAAGGGGGAAGACTCCACTACTATTCTTAGCTATGCAAAACCGGATGACCGTGGAGCTTTTGCTGTAAATGATCTCGACTTTTATAAAAGTGCATCAGTATATGTTCAGGCAACTGTTAAAGATAAAAAACGAAGAAAAATTGAATTTGATATTGTACCCTCCTACATTGATACACTTTCAACAGTTTCGTCACCGGTGCAGTTAAATGCAGTATTAAAACAGGATGATAAACCAAAAAGTGATCAGGAAAATTTTGTGAAAAACTACAGCAAAGTAAATATTGGGAAAGAACTTTCAGAAATTGTAATTAAAGGCAACAAATCTATTCAGAAAAAAAGCGACTCTGTTAATAATAAATATGGTTCTGAAATATCAAGAACTGCTGATTTTGTTCTTGAAGTGAATAATGAGTTTGGATATGCATCCATTTGGCAAATACTTCAGGAAAATGTGCCAGGCTTGTATGTTTCGAGTGCTACATCTTCTACACCTATGGTTTATTTTAACCGCACATCCTTTGCAAAAGAAAGAACCGCAGGCGATGTTACAGCATCTGAACCAGGTGGGAATATTAATGATGCAGTAGGCGGACCTGTTACTGATATAACTTTTTTGCTAAATGAAATCCCGATCGCACCATTTGAAGTAAGTATGATTAATCCAAACGATATTGCAGTTATTAAGGTTTACAGAAACCAGATTAACAGTTTTACAGTAAGTACTGGCGAAGGTTTAAATGGAACAATACTTATTTACACCAAAAAGAATTTAGCCCGTTCAAATTTTGGGATGGTAACGGTTACGGGCTATAATTTTCCTTACAAATTCTCTAATCCTGATTATTCTAAACCTGAACTGCAAAAAACTGAAGACCGCCGCACTACCCTTCTCTGGCAACCCACCATAAAATTTGATAACAACGGCAATGCAAAAATTCAGTTTTATAATAACGACTATACTAAAAAGTTTAAAGTAGTTATTCAAGGGATGGATAAAAATGGTAACCCGTATTACCTTGAAAAAATAATTGAATAACAGTTACAACGCATTCCCAAAAAATAAATACGCCAACAGTACTGATGTAATGATGCCCACCAAATCTGCAAGTAACATAGCACCCACTGCGTATCTTGTATTTTTAATGGCCACTGATCCAAAATAAACTGCAATAACATAAAACGTAGTATCGCTGCTGCCCTGCAAAATACAGGCGAGCCTTCCGGCAAAAGAATCAGCACCAAATGTTTTCATGGTATCAATCATCATTCCTCTTGCACCACTTCCGCTCATGGGTTTTATTAACGCAGTTGGTAAGCCATCAACAAAACGGGTATCAGCACCTAATGCAGTAACCAATGCTTTAAACCCGTTAATGATCACATCAAAAGTTCCGCTGGTACGTAACATACTTATGGCAATTAACATTCCTACGATGTAGGGAATAATTTTTACACCTGTTTCAAATCCACCTTTTGCACCATCAACAAAGGCATCAAACACATCAATTTTTTTATACAATGCTCCCAATACAATCAACAGAAAAAGAATGACTATTAATCCATTGCTCAGCACATTCGAAAACTGCTGAGCATCTGTTGTACTTAAACTGGTTACGTACCAAACGAGAAGTGTAATTAAAAAAGTAATACCAACTACCCAAGCAAGTATCACCGGTTGAAATACATTGATCTTTTGTTTAAACGAAACAATAAACATTGCAGCCATGGTAGCAACAAACGTTGCAATCATACAGGGTATAAAAATATCAGTTGGGTTTTGTGCACCCAGGCCTGAACGAAAAGCAATAATAGGAACAGGAATTAAAGTAAGCCCTGATGCATGCAAAGCCAAAAACATAATTTGCGAATTGGAAGCAACAGCTTTGTTTGGATTTAATTCCTGCAAACTTTCCATAGCTTTTAAACCAAAAGGTGTAGCAGCATTATCAAGGTTTAAAAGATTGGCAGAAAAATTCATCATCATGTGCCCTGTTGCAGGATGACCTTTGGGAACATCAGGAAATATTTTTGAAAAGAAAGGCCATATAATTTTTGATAAAACTCTGATGCCACCAGCTTTTTCTGCAATACTTAAAAAGCCCATAAACAAAGCAAGAATACCAATGAGTGGAATAATAATATCTACCACCGCATTCTTTGCCGTTTCAATAATGCCATCCACTTTTCTACTGAGTTTACGCTGAATAGAAACATAAGTAAACAGTTGAGTTGAGGGATTGAGTGCTTTAAGTAAAGTAACAGAATCGGCTGCAAGATTATCTGTAAGTACTACTGTAGATTTATTTATAGAGTCTGTTTTATGGTAGCCATATTCTTTTAAAAAATCAGAGTACTTAGCTGATAGTTTTTGATTTACCGGTGAACCGATTGCATAATAAAAGGTACTGTCGTATTTGTCGCCCGACTTTCCTGTAACCATTCTGGTAAAAATCTTTTCATCGCCCAGCGACAGTTTAATGGTGGCAACCAATACAGCAATAATTACAAATGCACTCCAGATTTTACTTAAAGCCATAGTACAAATTTAGATTTGGTAATGAAGATTGCAGATTTTTACCAAACAACCAAAAGCTTCTTTTCACAACAGAAACCTAAGCATTGAACACTTATCTTTGCGCCCGATTTAAAAAGCTACAAGCTGAAAGCAAATCGTACATCTAACATCTTAAATCTAAAATAAATCATGGCTTTAAAAGCAGGTATTGTGGGGTTACCCAATGTAGGAAAATCAACTTTGTTTAATGCAGTAAGCAATAGTGCCAAAGCACAGGCAAGTAATTATCGGTTCTGCACCATTGAACCCAATGTGGGATTGGTGGATGTGCCTGATGTGCGGATTGATAAACTTGCGGAATTGGTTATTCCCGATCGTACAGTTCCTACTCAAATTGAAATTGTAGATATAGCCGGGCTTGTAAAAGGTGCAAGCAAAGGTGAAGGGCTGGGTAATAAATTTTTAGCCAATATTCGTGAAGTAGATGCCATCATTCATGTGATCCGTTGTTTTGAAGATGAGAATGTGTTGCGTGAAGAAGGTGAAATAAATCCTGTGAGCGATAAAGAAATTATTGATACCGAACTTCAGTTAAAAGATCTGGATACAGTTGATAAAAAAATTCAGCGTATAGAAAAGCAGGCAAGAGTGGGCGATGCAAAAGCAAAAGCGGAGCTGGAAGTTTTGCAGCAATGCAAAGCACATCTGGAAAAAGGGAAAAGCATCCGTGGATTGGATTTAACTCCTGCACAATGGGATTTGATTCAGGATTCCTTTTTTCTTACACAAAAGAAAGTGTTGTATGTGGCCAATGTAGATGAAGCAAGTATGCACACAGGCAATAAATTTTCTGAAGCATTGATTGCATCTGTAAAAGAAGAAGATGCCGAAGTGATTGTAATGAACAATACGCTGGAAGCACAGATAAGTGAAATGGAAGACCCGGACGATAAGCAATTGTTTATGGAAGAATATAAGATGACGGAGCCTGCACTCAACCGCCTGATACGCACCACTTATCACCTGCTGAATTTACAAACCTATTTTACCGCCGGTGTACAGGAAGTAAGAGCATGGACTTTTCATAAAGGCTGGAAAGCACCACAATGTGCCGGTGTAATTCATACCGACTTTGAAAAAGGATTTATAAAAGCCGAAGTAATTGGGTACGATGATTATGTTACTTACAAAACCGAAGCTGCTGCACGTGAAGCAGGTAAACTGAGAATTGAAGGCAAAGAATATTTGGTGAAGGATGGCGATGTGATGCATTTTCGGTTTAATGTGTAGGGTCTTCATAACACTTCATAATTTTAGTGGGGGTGAGAGGTATTGTACTAATAACAATACAAAAAGTTGAACACGAAATCATTGATTTCCAGCTTCCTCTTTTTACAAAAGAGACGTGTAATATCATATATATTTGTGTTAGCAGCAACCCATAGACACTTCATTTATGAAACTAACACTTGCGGATTCTCCAGGTATAAGTGAACTTGACTTAAAAAGACTTTTATTAGTTAGCGATGAGCTAGCTTTCTTTGACTGGCCTTCAATAAATTTAGGAGGAACGTTTGGGTCAGTTGGACAAAGGTCTCCATTAGGGCAGCTCCATAAAGAATTTGAAGGAAGTCCAATAAAGCTTATTGTAGACGAACCTCCAAATACAACTTTCAATTCTGGATTCTATCATAAATATTTTGAAAAGGATTTAGAAAGTCGTGAATTCAAGAACACAATAATAAAAGGTATTGAAAAAGGACTCATTTATAACCATCGATTTGATGATAAACAAAGTCGTAATACAGGCGAGTTTAAGGATTATAAAGCTTGGGTTCTAAATAACAGAGTCGAAATCTTAAATAATAATTTGTATGACTTGGAATCACCATCAGGTGGATTCGAAATCACAAATAAGCACCAAGCCTTATTTGCGTTTAGACTTATCGCCTCATCCAAGTCCATGTCAGTAAGCTCAACCTTATTCATTTGCAATAAATACAATAATTCGCCGGTATGTCTTAATCCAATCTTAAATGAACTAATATCTCTAAGGCTTTCAAATGAAACTTACAATGGATCTGAAACAAAGTCAAGACAACTTGGTTTTAAACTTATGGATTGTTTAATACCTGACGAAGCATTAGTACAAATTCCTTGGCAAGACATATTGGTCTTTCGAGAAAAAACTAGAGATTATTTTGAAGCATGGGACATAGAATTAAAGAAAATTGAAGCAACTATATTTAAGGACAGTTCTACAATGACAGACTTAGATATTTTAAACTTAATAGACTCAGATATAAATCCCCGGCTCTTTGAACTAAAGAGAGAAATTGTGAAAATAAAAGAGGATAGATATAAAAATATTTTAAAAGCGATTAAAAATGTAGTGCTAAGTGGTATTTCTTACGGTACTTTATCTGGCTTAAGTATAACAGGGGCGATTCTCAGTTTTATTGGAGCTAATCTAAAGACACCGCAGATTACAGACGAAATAATAGATGCACATTTCTCAGTTAAAGAGAGACAACGTTCAAATGGACTAACATATCTTCTGAAAGTAAAAGAAAGATTTCAGTAAGGTATGCTGCTAACATTGGTATTACCAAAAGTGGGGCTTGACATTGAAGCAATCAGCAGCTTAATTCTGATGTACTGCGGTTCGGGGCTAGACGAATAAAGCCCAGCCCACCGCCTCGGTTTGTGGCACACGAAACGAAAGCAAGCATAATCTCCAAAGCATTCGTGTGTCACGAACGCAGGCTAAGGTTCTTATCTTGTACTTTTAAATCTTTAATGGGCAGCAGTTGCGGGCAGTACGAGCAATGAATTCCGCACCTGCAGCAATAGCTGTTTGTTGTAAGCCATTTTCAGAAACTCTTTAAATATTGAAAATAGTAAAGTTAACTTTGTAAATGTTTCGACACCAAGGCAAAACAAGAACTTTAAACCATAACTTAAAAGTAGCTTCATTATTAGCTTTCGTTGCTGGCCTTGTAAATGTTGTAGGATTTTTTGCTGTACAAAGGTTAACAACTAATGTAACAGGACACTTTGCATTCTTCGTGGATGAATTCTTTAAATTAGACTTCATACAAGCTGTTATATATTTTCTGTATATTTTGTTTTTTCTCCTGGGTTCTTTTACATCCAATTTTATTGTAGAAATAATTTCCAGAAAAAGTGAACGTTATATGTATGTTGTTCCAGCAGGATTTGAAAGTATTATATTACTTGTAATTGCTCTTTCTGGCCAGGCACTGATAATCAGCAATCCGAATTTAATTGCATGTAGTTTGCTTTTTGCAATGGGTCTGCAAAATTCTCTCGTAACATCAATTTCAAATGCCGTTGTTAGAACCACTCATTTAACAGGATTGTTTACTGATCTTGGAATTGAACTATCGCAATTGTTTTTTTATAAAACTATTGAACAAAAAAAGAAATTAATATCCTCAATCAAGCTAAGACTATCAATAATAAGTTTCTTTTTTATCGGTGGCATTATTGGAGGCGTATTTTATACAAAGGTTCAGATTTATACATTACTTATTGGGACAATTGCACTGATTCTAGGATTAATTTATGACAATATAAAATTTAAACTTATTTCGTTGAAGAGGAAATATGAAAGTTTATAAGAACGGCGTACAAAATGAACTGTATAAAATCCAAGAAAAAAACTAACTTTTTTTATACTTTAGCTGAACAATAATTTAGTTAGTACAAGTTGTAGTTTTTTAGCACTCACTCGTCATTATATTGTTTGATTTTAATTCAACCATTTTATAACCACAAAAAACAAGTTATGAATCCAAACAAAGCATTATGGGAAAAAGGCGATTTTACACGTATTGCCGAAACCATGCGCCAAAGCGGAGAAGAACTGGTGGCAAAACTCAGCGTAGTAAAAGGAATGAAAATTCTTGACCTCGGCTGTGGAGACGGCACCACCGCACTACCCGAAGCACAACTTGGTGCTGAAGTTTTGGGTGTTGATATTGCAAACAATCTGGTGGAAGCAGGAAACAACAGGGCACTGGCAGCCGGGCTTTCCAATTGTACTTTTCAAGTAGGTGATGCCTGTAACCTGAGTGAATTAGAAGACCACTCTTTTGATATGGTTGTAACTGTTTTTGGTGCCATGTTTGCTCCAAAACCATTTGATGTAGCTAAAGAAATGGTTCGGGTTACAAAACCCGGAGGAATAATTGTGATGGGCAACTGGATACCCGGCGACCCAACACTTGTAGCCCAAATACTCAAAATAAGTTCTGCCTACACACCACCGCCACCGGAAGGATTCATCAGCCCGATGACATGGGGCGTAGAAGCGAATGTAATTGAGCGTTTCGGTGAAGCAGGTATTGAAAAGGAAAACATAACATTCGTAAAAGACTCTTTCACATTTAATGCACCCTTTTCGCCCACAGAATTTGTGAACATGTTCAAAAATTTTTACGGGCCTACCATGAATGCTTTTGACGCAGCAGAAAAAAATGGTAAGAGCGCAGAGCTGGAGCAGGAATTAATTACACTTTTCAACAGCCAAAATAAAGCTGAGTCATCGAATGCCACTTCAATTCCTGCAACCTATTTGAGAGTTACAGTAAATTGCTGAAAATTCAATTCTGATAACAGCCCGGCAAAAAAAATTGAGCTTTGCGCAGATGAACCGGAAAGATAGCAATGCTTTACACTCATTCTTCAAAGAAGAGCAGGTACATGTACTGCTCTTTTTTTTACCCATACTTTATATAAGAAGAAATAAAAAGAGGTGAATTATGTAATTTAAACAAATAGTTATGTAACAGCCCCTGCTCACAAATACATCATCTTTGTTTATTAATCATCCATACTGCGATGAGGTTAACTCTTTTAAAAATAATTAAACAATCAACAATGAAAAAAATCAACTTCCTGATTGCTGCTGCACTTTTTGCAATTGCATTTACAGCATGTAAATCTGCACCAACAGAGGCAGAACAAAATGCCATTAATTTTAACAACTATGTAGATTCAATTGAAAAACTCACTCCGGTTTATTCTACTTCTAACTGGAAAGATTTAAACGATGGTTACGAAATGAGAGTAACCAAAACTGAAACTACCATGTCTACATTAAGTGAGGCAGAAAAAGAAAGAATTGAAGCAAGCAAAACAAGGTATGCTACTTTAAAAACGAATTATGAAATAAAAATTAAAGAAGTGGAAGTACCCGTAAAACCATCTTACAGAGTAGCGCTTAGAAACGGTTTGTTTGGCGAAGGGGTTGTAGGTGATGATATGAGTTTTTCGTTTGTAACAGGAGCCAATCTTTTAGATACTTACAGAAATTTTGTAAACACAGTATCGGAGAACAGAGATTTATATTCCCGTGAAGATTGGGATGAAATTAAAGTATTGTATGAAGCATTAGATACAAGAAAGAATACCGTTGAAAAAGAAGCTCCAAGAGGCGACAATTCAAAAATAGCCGGATTAAAAATAAAATTCGCTTCTATTAAAGGTACAAACAGAGGTGGTACTAAAGGCGAAGAAAATAGAGAAGCAAAAGAAAAGGCAGTTAATTAGTTAGTATAAATCAGTTTCCTGTAAAAGCCCTGCTTATAAATAGCAGGGCTTTTATATTGGCTCTATTTCAAAATTATAAAAACAGTTGAATGTCATTTGCTAAATAGAACCATAATATGAGAATGATGTAATTTTTTTTAATTATTGTATAACACTTATGCTTCTAAAGCTTCGCATCTTTATATAAGAATTAACAATGAACAAATCATTAAAATTTAAAAAAAGTATTATGAATAAAAATCACATTCTAACAATTGCTTCCCTCGTTATTCTTATGGTAGCTTCTATAACTACCACTGCAGCAGTTATTGTACCGGGTACAGAAACAAACAACTCTGCTAAAACGGAAGACCCAAAAGTTCAGCAACTCACTCAGCGCATTCATGAAATTAAAGCAATGAACAAATCGGAGTTGACAAGAACTGAAAAGAAAGACATGCGTAAAGAATTAAAGCAAACAAAAAAAGAAATGAAAGCAGCCACTTCAGGAGGCGTTTATCTTTCGGTAGGTGCTATCATCATTATTATTTTAATTCTTATACTCATTTTATAAATAACCTTTTACTTGTTACTTACTACAGGTACAGTGGTAAATTTTATAACTGCGTACAGGTGAAATATAACCTTAATTAACGGAGAATCTAACTAAAAAAAAGGGGCACTCTAATAAAACAATAGCTTCTGAAATTGATTTCTTAAAAAACTATCGGCGAACTAAAGATTAGTAACCCTGTTTTAAAAATGGATAAGAATAAAATAACCCTGATGAGTTTTTTGTTCACACAAACAGGTAACTAAGTTTTAGTTTTGGCCAGATTCTCCGTTTTTTTTAAAGCCTGTTAAAAGATATCTTTTAACGGGCTTTGTTAATTTATTTCCAAATACTATATCCTTTTTTGTTTTTACGAACCAACTCGTATATTTGATACGAAATAAATCGTAAAATGAGCATAAAACAAATTAAGCCTACAGAAAGTGAATTGGAAATCCTTAGAATACTATGGGAGCGAACTGAAGCAACAGTAAGAGATGTGCATGAAGAATTAAGCAAATCAAAAGATGCCGGCTACACCACTACGTTAAAGCTTATGCAGATTATGCATGAAAAAGGAATGGTGAAGCGAGATGAAACCAATAAAACACACAAATACATTCCCCTCCTCTCCCGTGAAAAAACACAAAAGCAATTTATGGGTAAAATGATTGATACCCTTTTTCAAGGTTCCTCTACTCAATTAGTAATGCAGGCATTGGGCAATCATAAATCAAGTAAAGAAGAACTGGAAGAAATTCAAAAACTAATTGATAACCTGAAACGTCAGTAACAGTATGACACATCTCTTTCAATCATGGTTTTTATTGGGGCTGGGCAAGGCTATCACTTCCAGTATTTGGCAAATGGGGCTTTTATTTTTAGTATACCAACTGCTTGTATTTTTATTGAACATAAAACAGGCCTGGATTAAAAATTTTATCAGCAGCTCATTTGCACTCACCGGTTTTGTTTGGTTTGTAGTTACTCTTTTTTCCTTTTGGAACAAAACATCATCGTCAACATTAGTTATTGAAAGCGGATTAAACAATGCATACCTTTTGCAATCATTTACCAATACAAATTCACTGCAACTCTTACTAAGCTGGGCAGAATATAAACTCAACTATATTCTCCCCTATTTATCCATTGCCTATTTATTTGTTTTGCTGTGGTTTTGTACCAAACTCATTTATCAATTAAGAGCAACCAGCCATTTAAGGGCAAAAGGCGTGTTGCCTGTAAAGGAAGATTTGCAATCGTATTTTTTATTTTTAACTCAATCACTGGGCATTACAAAAAAAGTAGAATTGTTTTTTACCAACCGTATTGACATACCAGCCACATTTGGTTGTTTAAAACCCATTGTATTGTTACCTGCTGCGGCAGTAACACATTTAACTACAGAACAATTAGAAGCAGTATTACTTCATGAGTTGGCACATATAAAACGCAATGATTATTTCTGGAACTTATTACTCTCTGTTTCAGAAACGATTTTATTTTTTAATCCTTTTGCACAACTGCTTATCAGCACAGCAAGAAGAGAACGGGAAATAAGTTGTGATGATGTGGTAATGAGCTATCAGCAAAATGCGGCGGTTTATGCTGAAGCATTGTTGAATGTAGAAATGGCAAGGCAACAAACCCCAAAGCTTGCAATGGCCTTGGGTGATAATAAGCATCACCTGAAACTGCGTGTAAAACGGATTCTGAATTTACCCACAGAAAAAAATAAGATCAGCACCCGGCTTCTGGCTCTTTTATTTTTTACGTTTATTTTTGCATTGATGGGCTGGGTGTTACAGCAAAATAAAACAGCCACAGAACCTGATGCAAAAACAAAACCTCCGGCAATAAAAAGCAGCGAAGTATTTTTTATTAAGCCCGATGCCATTCTTACTAAAGACCGAAAAACAATTGGCCTGCGTGATGAAAAGCGAAAAATAAAATTGCAATTAACCGAAGAACCTGTGCATGATAAATATATCATTTGGAATGAAGCAGGTGAATCAGCAACCTTTGATAAAATAATTGTAAGTGGGTTTCCTGAAGAATGGGTGCATGAATTTATACAGCTTGAGAAATTTCGTACTCCTTCACTACCTGTAATTAAAGAGCAGGAATTTACTTTCCGGTTTGATACAGATTCAGGAATAAAGCATCATCAACTGCAAAAAATGAAAGAGGTCGCCCTTAGACAATTGTATATAACGCAGCTCAACCGCTACAAAAAAAATACGAATAACTATAATAACAAAGAGGTGATTTGGCCGAATACCTTTTACTATGATTCATTGTTTGCTAAAAGCAATGACTTTCAAAATTTTGAAATGTATAACTGGAATGAACATGCTCCGTTTGTAGAAATGCGTGAAAACATGAGCAGTGATAAAATGAAACAACTAAAAAACAAACTGCAAAGCTCTGCCCGGTTATTGGAATTAAAAAAACCAAAACACTGGCCAAAGAGAAATGCAAATGACTCTTTAAGGAATCATTTACAAATTGAGCCAACTGAAAATGTACGCTGGGCTTTTACGTTTGCTGAACCAGCAATGGAGGAACTGATGGATCGCCATCAAAATCTCATCATTAAAATTGAAAATAATCAGGTGCTTGTAAATGGCTTGCCTGTTAATAAATTTGTGGATTCAACTAATTCAGGTTCACATTTGCAACAACCGCAAAAAAGAATCCGAATGCTTGAAGTAATAAAACTGTAACAGTTACCAAACTCTTCGGGGACAAAGATCGCCCCACTTATTACCAAGTAAAAAGCCCAATACAATTTCATGTGTGCCTCGTTGCATGTACTGTAAAAGATAATCGGCATTGTTTATATCATAAGAGTAACCGATGTTGAATGTGTTTGAAACATTAATGCCTGCCATGGCAGCAAAGCCTTCTTTTAATCTGTAATTTCCTCCTACCCAAACACGATCCTGATACTGTACTTTTACATTTACATCAACAAACGTAGGTAAACTGGAAATGTAACGTACCGTAGCCGATGGTACAATGTTTACATCTTCGTTTATCATAAACCTGTAACCTGCTGTTGCAAAAAAATGAGGTACTGTTGTACTCTTATTGTATCTGTTATCACTCACCAATGTAATTTTTTGGGGAATGATTTGCTGCACAGCTATACCTGCAAACAATTTATCTGAGTATAACCAAAGCCCTGCATTTAATTCAGGCCTTATTTTCCGAAACTCAGTTGTTAAACTCCCAATAGCCGGATCAATTGGGTTTGCCAATTCAATTTTTCTTGCATCAAGTGTATAAGTGGTAATACCACTTGCAAAACCTGCCGATAAATTTAACTTGGGGGTAAGCCCTAAATGATAGGCATAAGAAACCGTAGCAGTAAGCCTGTTAATATATCCCGTTTTATAATTAAAAATAGAACCTCCTACCCCATGATGTGGTTCGGCTGCTGTGTATTCTTCCCAATATGCTTTGCCTCTGGGATTTTGTCCGGGTACTTGAAAGGAAGTAGCAGTAGTTCTGTAATCTTGTTTGCCAATGGGTGCATGTGCAGTAACATAAACTGTTTGTGGTGCACCGGGAAAACCAACCCATTGATTGCGGTAACTCAACTTTACATCAGTATAATTTTCAATACCTGTTAAGGCAGGATTTACAATATAATTGTTAAGTATGTATTGTGTGTAATGCGGACGCTGCTGTGCAAACGACTGAACAAACAAGCCAACAAACATCAACATCAAAGCAAAATTCCTTTTTTTTAAAAAACACTCCATCAGTTCAATCGTTCTTTTAATATAATTTTATCGCAATATAGTTACATAGCCTGCTTGTCTTGATCGACCATTCTTAGGATCTATTACATAATAATACGTGCCTGCCGGTAATGCCTGCCCTTTTAACTTACCATCCCATGGTGTAGAATAACCAACCGAGCGGTAAACTATACTTCCTGAAGTATTATAAATTTCTACAATAGCATTTGGGTAATCATTTAAGTATTTAATTTCCCAAAAATCATTGATACCATCGCCATTTGGTGTAAATGTATTGGGCGGCTTTGGCATTTTTAATATTTTCACAAATACTGAATCACTAATACTACACGCTCCCCTTCCTGTAACAGATAGTTTGTAAGTAATGTCATCTTTTGGTTTTATAATGGAGGGGTTCAAAATTCTAATATTGCTTAAATAAGTTGATGGTGTCCATAAAAACTGTAAACCTGTTCCTGTAGCTTTTGCATCTGTTATTACACGCAAACCATCTTCCAGCATGGTAATATCAGGCCCGGCATTTACAAACGGATAATTCCAAACGTTAATGGGTTTTGATGCTGTATCACTTATACATCCTTCTGCTGAATAAACATATAAGCGTACAGTATAAGGAGTGCCTGATGAAATATATCGGTATGCAGGATCTGCAATAAAAGAACTATCTCCATTACCAAAAGACCATTTCCATTTTGTAATACCGCTTACTATACCATCGCTTTCATCAGTAAAATCAATACGTTCGCCCAAGCAAATACTATCCTTTGAATCAAATGCAGCTTTTGGTTGAGGAAATACACTAACCAATTGCCGAGGTAATGAATCAACACAATTGTTATTTGATCTTACAATTAATTGTACCGTGTATGGCCCGAGGTTTCGGTATTTATATACGGGATCTTTTTGAGAAGAAGTGTCAGAATTTGCAGGCACTGCAAAACCATCACCAAAATCCCAACTGTATGTAAAGGCAGCTTGTGTATTATCTGGTATTGTTGCTAAACTTTTGAACTGTCCTGTTCCGCTTGGCAAACAAATAGAAGGCATTGAAAAATCAACTCTTGGCAATGGATTTACTTTTACAGATAATGGTTCAGGCAAACTATTACATCCACGGTTATTTGTAACAGTTAAATTAGCAGCATAGATGCCAAAATCAGAATAGATATGGTTAATAGGTGCGTTTGTAAATGCAACAACTGATGGAGAAGCATCGCCAAAATTCCAGTTCCATTGTGTAATGCTGGTAGCATTGGATACAGACCCTGTGCTGTTAAATGTAATTGCATTTTTTTCGCAATTGGGAAGCATCACATTTAGTTTGGCGGCAGGTCTTGGCCACACTTCAATAGTTTGTTCTGTAAAATGAGAGCATCCATTAATTGCTGTAAATGTGTAACGAATCGTATGTGTTCCTACTCCGGCGGAAGCGGGATTAAAAAGTCCTGTTGCATTTACACCCGGGCCTGTAAATATGCCACCATTGCCCGGTAAGCCGCCAAGTTCTGATGCCTCAGTAATTTGTTTAGGGGCAGCATCAACACAAATGCCGGGCATAGCATTAAACTGTGTAAGCGGACTTGCATTTACCACTACATCTTTAATAACTTCATTTACACAAATGATACCAGAATATGCTCTTAACCGAACTCTGTAAGTTCTTGTAGCGGGGCTTTGAAAATTGGGATAGCGATGTTTGTACACTTCATCTATTACGGGGATATCATCTACCTCCACCTGTGTGGGGTTATTTGCATAGTCCCAATACATTTCCACTCTTGTTAACCAGCCAAAAACAACCGTTGATTTATTTTGAATTTCAATATCCTCATTACTGCACAGTCCGTTTGTAGGTAATATATTATAATCAGCTTTTGAAATAACACCATTTACAGTAAATGGGATATTGTTTACTGAATCTTTACAACCATCTTTTGATTCAACCATCAGATTCAAACTATAATTTTCAGCAGTAAAAAATTGGATCACCGGATTTTTACTGGTGCTTATTATTGGAGTGGGTGCCGGTACAATCGGTGGAGTACCTGTATTAAACTTCCATAAGTATTTTAATTGTGCCGCAGTTCCATCTGCAATTTTAGAAGTATCATTAAATGTTGCAAAGCCATCGGTTAAACAAACTTCCGGTAAAATATATCCAACCTTTGGTAAAGGATTAATTAAAATAGTTTGAGACAATGTATCGCTTCTGCAGCCCTTACTGTTTTCAACCAACAACTTTACTGTTTTATTTCCCCATGCTGCATAGGTATGTAGAATAGGGTTTCCATTGGCAGCATTAATAACCGTACCATCGCCCAAGTTCCAATACCAGCGAACCAATGATCCAACATTTGGATTTGAGTTATCAAATAATGTAACTACATTTTTTTCGCAGGCAATTGTACTCAGTGAAAGTGCTGCTGTTGGCCATGGATGAATTACAATTTGCTTTTCTAACGTATCACTCACACAGTTTTGATTTGTAAAAGCCCAATGTTGCACAAAGTAAGTACCAGGTGAAGGAAAGTTAAATACAGGGTCTTTTAAAATAGATGAAGCAATAACGACACCGCTTGCATTTTTAAACCGCCACTCCCATCTATTTACTGGGTGTGTAAATCCATTTGTTTGATCTTGAAATGTTACAGGTGATTGATAACAAACTTCAACAGGAGCATTAAAACCGGTTTTAGGTTGCGGATAAATATTGGCAACTGGTTTTGAAACAGAATCAATACATCCGTTATTAGAAGTTACTTTCAGCTTCACCGTAAATGGGCCCACATTTGAATATTTATGCGATGGATCTTTGCTTGTTGAGTTATTTAAAGGGCCGCTTGGTAAGTCGCCAAAAGTCCATAAATAATTAAAAAGATTTTGAGTGCCATCAGCAATGGTAGATGTGCCTGAAAAATTTACAACACCATCGGGCAAGCAAGCAAACAGATTTGAAAAATCTACAACAGGATTTGGGCGAACGGATATAGGTAATGAAAACACGGGGCTGTTACATCCCGTACTTGTTGTTACCTGTAAAGTTGCTGTATAAGGAATGGCATTAGGGTAAGCAGTAGTTACATTATTTGCATTGGCATTATTTATAATTGTTCCGTTGCCTAAATTCCAGTTCCAGTTTACAATGCTTCCATAACCACCGGTAAGTTTTGATGTATCGCCAAAGGTTAGTTGCTTGCCTTGGCATTGCGGATTAGTAAATCCAAATTTTGCAATGGGCGTATTGGTAACAAAAATTGTTTTAGAAACTGTATCACTTAAACATCCTACATCTGTTAACACAGCATATCGAATTGTATGCGGGCCGGGGGTTGTAAATACTTTTAATGGATTATCAGTATAGGCATAAGTACCGTCCCCAAAATCCCAAAAGTGTTTAATAATGGGTCTACCACTTGTATTGTTGGTGGTAGTAAAATTAACAGCCGAATCAACACAGCCTTTTGAATTCCAGGAAAAGTCGGGTACTGGAGGATTAAAAACCTGCAAATCAAAATTAATTTCCTGATCGCTTGTACAACCATCACCTGTGGGGTTGCGGGCATATACTTTAATGGGATATGTTCCTGCAGTATTAATGGTATAAGGTGTTGAAATTCGGTACCGATAAACAACTCTTCCTGAAATGGTGTACGATGAATCGGCAATGGGGCTGCTAATTGCAACCGGAGCGAATCTGCCATTAAAATCCCATCGTATTGAATCGGGTTGATAAGGAAAAGTGATTGAAAAAAAGAAGGGTGAGTTAACACATGCTGCAGGAAAAGGTGCAATGCCTAATTGATTTTGTGTATTAATGAATTGAAACAGATCTCTTACGTTAGTACCTGCATTATACCCATAAGATTCAAAAGTGCCAAAGCCATAAGCAATGGCAATAAATGCTGAATCTGCGGTTAAACTTGAAACAGGGTTTGAACCTGCTCTTACACTGATATCTTCTTGCAAATAAGAATAAAGTGTTCCTGCTATGGGAACAAAAGCGGAAGTAGGTGGTGCTCCATTAATTCTAAAAGAAGCAGTTGAATTGGACTTAATAATGATATTTAAAAAATGAGATGCAACCTGACTTTGCCCGGCAGGTACAAAATTTTGATGTGCCGAAAAAACAGTAATGTTATTGATGGTTTGTTCAATAGGATTAATTAAAACCATTTCAGGGTCAGATTCTACATTTGGCGTTTGACAGTTTTGGCTTTTAACATACATCATAACTGATGCAGCCTTATCAGCATTTATTGCAGTGGGGTTACCAGTGGTAAATTGATAATAAGAGTTTGCAATAAGCCCGGTTAATGTGGTAGTTACACCCCCTTCTGTTTTTTGCACTATAGTTGTTGGGTCTTTTACAAATACACGAACAACATCATTTGTTTTTGTTCTGAAAGGAGCGGTTAAAAAGTTCTTTCCCCAGGAGGCTGTAGGAAAAAGTTGTTGAAATAAATTATCTCCGCCTGAGGCCCCGCTGCAATCAAATGCTGACCAGGTAGTGGCTGAATAAACTGCAATTTTTTTACACTTTGTACCATTCACTGAAATAGACCGGATAATTGTTCCTGATAAATCGGCATTTTGTTGAAACTGAATCTGGTAAACATCGCCAGGATTTGCTAATGTAATAGTATAAGGAACCCCGGGTGCCCTGGTTCCATTTCTACTAACCACTGAGGGTGTAATTTCTACAACTGTATTTGTATCGGTAGCTACTACTGCCAATTCTCCAAAGCCGGCTGAAGCGCCGCCATTACCAAAATTTCTAAAACTCGGAGCGATATACTCTCTGCCCAGTACTGCAGTTGGCAAAACTAAAGTAGCACCAGATCTTGCTGCCCTGATAATATGAGAATATACCACCACAGGGTTATTTGATTGAACCCGAATGCCTTTTGCTAATTCAATACCATCCTGAGTTGTTAAATGCACTCCGGTGTTAGGAGCATCTCCTGCTGCGTCTGGTCCAAGAAACTTACGTGTTACAGTATTTGGTGTTACCGTAAAAGGAATAGTAACAGCGCCAACTTTTATTGTACCCGTTGCTGCCACATCTGAAGTAATATAAATACCCATCACAGAACCAGTGCCATCAATATGCGAAGGGTAAGCAATCCAAAAATCTTTACCCCTGTTAGAAAAATCCTGGGCATTGATGCAGGTGCAAAAAATCTGAAAGAGGAATACAGATAGAAAAATATGTTTGAAAATAGCAGGCTTCATATTGTAAGGGCTGGTAAGTTATGAATTTTTAGTTATTTTTTATAACAGGTAATAATTTAAAAGGTCTAATAAATAATTTTTTGAATAGGGACCGCAACAAAACAACAAATCAAGAATAGAAAGATTGGCAATAAAGCCCTGCCGATCCATAAAAACCTGATGATAGCATGGGTAAAGTGGATCTACATCTTTTCTTGGCTGATGTTCTTTTTTTGGGGATTGAAGATCTGCTTCAGTGTAGCTAAGCGACAAAATGTCCAGTTTTAACCTCAATGCCTCCAAGGCCCATTTCATGGTTTTAAGATTCCAATCAACTAAAAACTGTTCTTTGGATCTATACAGGTTTTCCAAAGACGGAGCATATTCATCAAACCAAGGTGATTTTTTGTAAATAGTATAAATAGCTCGCCAATGGTTTTTTTTCCAATCCTGTTCATAAGATAGTTCCACTTCCTTCATTAATTGTTTTTTATTCCGGCCTCCGGCAAGTGGAATGGTAAGAAGAACCAAGCCATTTGAACCACCAAGAAACATTCGGTTGGGGTGGAGGAGTTTTTCATACCTTAAATCATCAAGAAAAAAAACATTTGATTCATTGGTTAAATTTGAATAAGCTTTAACTGCTCCAAAATACTGCAATTCAATTATTTGATTATTTTTTTTCATTGTTATTTTTAATCTTACACCGCATAGGGCTTTATAGTTGAATAAAGATGGTTTAGCCTATAATTATTTGAATATTCTATTTCATCAAAACATACTTAACTATTTAAAAAAGAGATATTTATTTATTTACATATAAACTATAATACTGTGCCTTATTTTTTGATATTCTTTTGTACAATATCAGCTAAGTTCTTTAGCTCAAATTTAAGGGTTCATTTTAAATAGTATTTCCGTTTTATTAAATGCCTGTCTTAATTTGCACTCAAATTTTAAAATTGAAATCTTCTACCTTCCTGCTTTTTGCAATAGTCATCACTTCAGTTTCCTGTACACAGTTAAAAACACCGGACTATAAAGAATTTAAAAACTTTAGGCTTGAGAATATGGGCATGGGTGAAACTGTTGTGGCAATGGATTTGGTGTATTACAACCCCAACAATATGGGGTTTCAGGTTAAGAGAACCGAAGCAGATGTGTATGTTGAAAATGTTTATTTGGGAAAAGCAATCAGCGATACGTTGATAAAGATTGCCAAAAGGTCAGATTTTATAATCCCTATCAGAATTAAAACGGATATGAAAAATCTGTATAAAAATGCATGGAGCGCCATTACAGGTAAATCAATTTTAATTACTGCCAAGGGAACTATCACCGCCGGGAAAGCTGGCATCTTTAAAACCATTCCTTTGGACTATGAAGGCAGACATGAGATCAGTTTGTTCACTCCAAATCCTTAAACTCTTCATTTCTTGAGTTGTTCTTTAAAGCTATGGAATAAAAAGAGGCTCAATTATATTGAGCCTGAAAGAATATAAATCATTTTTAGTTATTGCTTTTTTGGTGGGCCGCCACCATCTGCTATACGTTTACAACAAATGGGTAGTCGTTTATAGGTTTCTTCATTTGCAGTTACATCATCTGCATCAAAGCCAAGATTGGCCAAAGTTGTTTTAATATTCTCAATATTTGTGCGATCGCCCAGAAAGGTTACAGTGGTAATTTTTTTCCTGATATCAACTACAATTTTTGCAATACCTTCTTCATACTTCATAAATTTCTCAATCTTATCCTTACACTCTATACAAGCTGCCTGTGGAGTTTTTATGATAGCTACAACCGGCTTTTTAAACTGAGAAAAAGAAGCCAATGAACTTACTAAAAGAAAAGAAAGGAAAAATGATTTCATTAAACGGGATTTTGAGAATGAATTTATCAATTTACTTGCCAATGAGCAGGATCAGCACTCCACTTTAACAAAATATCCTGTTCTGATGCATCTACAATGTTCTTTTCTATGGCCAATTGTATAAGCGTAGGATAGTTTGTTAGTGACTCATAAGTTACACCTGCATTTTTAAATGCTTCTTTAGCAGCAGTAAATCCATAGGTGAAAATAGAAACCATGCCCACCACTTCCACACCTGCTTTTCGCAACACTTCCACAACTTCCAAACTGCTTTTACCTGTAGAAATTAAATCTTCAACAACAACCACTTTTTGCCCGGCCTCATAAGAACCTTCTATTTGATTGCCAAGCCCATGCTCCTTTGGCTTTGGCCGCACATAAATATATGGCAGCTTTAACTGATCTGCCGCCATTGCACCCCATGCGATACCTGCTGTGGCAACACCTGCTAAGAGTTCTGCATCAGGATAACGTTCAAAAATCACATTGCACATTTCGCTTTTTATAAATTCCCGTACATGGGGAAAAGACAAAACCTTTCTGTTATCGCAGTAAATAGGGCTCTTCCAGCCGCTGGCCCAGGTAAAGGGTTCTTTTACATTTAAACGGATGGCCTTAACTTGTAGAAGTTTCTCAGCAACTGCCTGTTCATTAGTCATGCAGCAAATTTAGGAGAATTGACTTTTGTTTCTTGGTTCTTGTTTTTTGCCTTTTAATTCTTTTATCATGTACATTAAAATATATTTTGGTGACAAACCGGTTTTTCTTTGTAACGAAGTGGATGAAACCATTAACGAGTATCTGCACCACCCTGACAGTGTGTTTGTAGATGAAATTTCAGGACCGGCAATAAAATCGTTACTGCATGAAATTGTGAAAGATGAATTTCATGCAGGTGTGTTATGGCATACTGATCTTGAGAAATTAAAAAAGGCTTTCTTTAAAAACTTTTTGCAAATAACGGCAGCCGGAGGTTTGGTGGAAAATGAAAAGGGTGAAGTATTGCTCATTTTCAGAAGAGGGAAATGGGATTTGCCAAAAGGAAAATTAGACAAAGGCGAATCCATTGAGCAATGTGCGGTTCGTGAAGTGGAAGAAGAAACAGGTGTAAAAAATATTGAGCTGAAAGAACTGCTTACTATCACCTACCATCAGTACAACGAATTTGGAAAGCATATTTTAAAAGACAGTCATTGGTATAAAATGAAAGTAAGTGGTAAACAAAACATCATTCCACAAACCGAAGAAGATATTCAAGAACTAAAATGGGTGAAGAAAAAAGAGTTGAAGCATTATGTCGAGAATACATATCCCTCTGTGAAAGATGTGTTAGGATTGTTATGATGTTTTCTTCAATATCGCCACAGTTAACCTGCTCACACAAATCAACTTCTCCCGTTCATCGTAAATTTTAATATCCCACACATGCGTACTTGCTCCAATGTGAATGGGAGTTGTAATTCCGGTTACAAAACCTTCTCGTACAGAGCGGATATGATTGGCATTGATTTCAAGCCCCACACAAATAAATTTATCAGGGTCTATTACCAAAGCTGATGCTACACTGCCTAATGTTTCAGCTAAAACACAACTGGCACCGCCATGCAATATTCCATAAGGCTGATTGGTGCGATGATCAACAGGCATTTTTGCTTTTATAAAATCTTTACCCAGCTCAATCCATTCAATACCGATATGCTTCGCCATATCATTTTTTTCATGAGTAGCATAATCTGCAATGGAAACATTTTTATTAAACCAAATCATGGTATTATTTTTTTGCTACTGTTCTGTTTACTGCGTCTGGTAAAAAATTGGATGCATCTCCCCCATTCCGTATTACATCTCTCACAAGTGTAGAGGCTACAGAAGTAAATTGCGGGAGACAGGTTAAGAAAACAGTTTCAATATGATTATCCAAACTTCTGTTCATATCGGCAATTGCTTTTTCATATTCAAAATCATTCACATAACGGATGCCTCTAATGATAAATTTTGCATTTACTCTTTTGCAGCAATCAACCGTTAAACCATCATACACAACAGCATCAACTCTTGGCTCCTTACTAAAAATTTCATGAATCCAATCCATCCGTTGCTCTTCACTAAACATAGGTACTTTACTTGCGTTTCTACCAATGCCAATGTAAACTTTGTCAAACAGATCCAATGAGCGGTTAATAATATCTAAATGACCCACTGTAATAGGATCAAAAGTTCCGGGGAAAAGGCAAATTCGTTGCATACAACTGATTTAGTTACCGAATATCGCTTGATTGTACCAAAAAACAAAACCTGTTGATTCATTTCCTTTGCCCGTTATGTGGTATTGCAAAAATTACTCAATGTTTGTACTTTACGAAAAATAGTAAACCAATGACCAACAGTAACACATCCAAAGTAAGAATCTTAAGTATTGATGGCGGCGGCATCAGAGGTATTATTCCCGCTGCAATAGTTGAATACATGGAAATCCGCATTCGAGCCATCACCGGAAACAAAGAAGCAAGAATTGGAGAATATTTTGATTTAATTGCAGGCACCAGCACAGGCGGTATTCTCACTTGCATTTATTTATGTCCCGATGAAAAAGATTCTACAAAAGCAAAATACTCTGCTACCGATGCATTGCAATTGTATATGAAGCATGGCAATAAAATTTTTAATAAAAAATTTTGGCAGCAGTTTAAAAACTTCAAACTGTGGAATGAAAGCTTTCCTGCTGATAACCTGGAAGATTTATTGCAGCAGTATTTGGGAGATACTTTATTAAGTCAGCTTATAAAGCCATGCGTAATTTCTGCTTACAATTTTTATGAACGAAGGGCTGCATTTTTTAACAGCACCGACCCCAGAAAGCTTGGTGGTGAAGTAAAAGAATTTAAAATTAAAAGTGTTGCACGTGCTACCAGTGCCGCACCTACTTACTTTGAACCTGCCATGATTACCAGTCTCAGTGATGCGCCGCAATTTTTAATTGATGGCGGTGTGTTTGTAAACAATCCTTCACTTTGCGCTTACAGCGAAGCAAGAGGAATTGATTTTAACGATCCTAAATTATTAGCAGGCACGCATCAAAAACCAAAGCCCAACAAACCATCAGCAAAAGATATGCTGCTCATAAGTATTGGCACGGGCAGCAGCAAAAAGAAATATGAATTTGAAGACCTGCGCAATGCAGGTGTTATTAAATGGCTGCCCGTTATAATTGATATTATGATGAGTGGAAACAGTGAGACCGTTCATTATCATTTAATAAAAATGTGGGATACATTGGATGACGCTGATAAAAAAGATTACTACCGCTTAGAACCCGATTTAAAAACCGCTTCACCCGAAATGGATAATGTAAAAAAGAAAAACTTAAAACTGCTACATGATGCCGGGCAGAGTTATGTATTTGAAAATATTGAAAAGCTGAATGAAATAGTTGATAAACTATTGCTGCATTCATAAAATGAAAAAGCCACAAAAAAAATGCAGCTTACTTTTATATGGTATCACATTAATTCAAACTTCTAAAATCTACCGGCACCAATTTACTTACTCCAGCTTCCTGCATGGTTACACCATAAATTACATCTACAGCACTCATGGTTTGTTTGTTATGTGTTACAATAATAAACTGTGAGTTTTCGCTGAACTGGCGGATCATATTGGTGAACTTACTCACATTGGCATCATCCAGAGGAGCATCTACCTCATCTAAAATACAGAATGGTGCAGGCTTAATTAAATAAATAGCAAACAACATAGCTGTTGCTGTTAATGTTTTTTCACCGCCACTTAGCTGTGAAATACTACTTGGTCGTTTGCCTTTGGGTTTGGCAATAATGTCAATACTTGTTTCTGCAAGATTTTCTGGGTTTTCCAAAACCAGATCGGCTGTATCTTCTTCTGTAAACAATGCTTTAAAAACCTTTTGAAAATTTTCACGAACCTTATTGAAGGTTTCTAAAAAACGTTGATTGGCTTTTGCTTCTACTTCCTGTATGGTTTGCAGCAAAGAATCTTTGGCGCTTACCAGATCATTCTTCTGCTCCATTATAAATTCATAGCGTTTCCGCATTTCTTCAAATGCTTCAATAGCAGTTGGGTTTACTTCGCCCAGATTTTCCAGTCGCTTTTTCATTCGCTCCACTTTTGCCTGAAGTTCTTCAATGCTGTCTTCACCTGTTCTTGCTTCATCCATTACATCTTCAATTGCCACTTTAAACTCCACACTCAAACGTTCTTTTGTTCCGGCAAGATTCAGCTTCAAATCGTTGAGTTTATCTTTTATTTCAGTAAGCAAATGATCTACCTGCTCTTTCTCTTTTACCTTATGGCGGAGTTCACTTTCTTTTTCGCTTAACGCATTCCGCAGGTTATAATAAATTTGATCAGCTGTGTTCAACTTCAACTCCTCTTCATCTTTTGTACGCAGCAAATCAACCAATATTGCTTCTACAGTTTGCAAAACAGTATCACTGTCTGCAATCTGTGCAGATGCTTCGCTTAATTGAGCTGAGTTACTTTCAATCTGCAGCTTTAAATCGTTCAGTTGATTCTGTTTAAAATCAAATTCCTGTTTTAATGCAGCCACCTTACTTTGCTGGCGTGTAACATTTAAATTATAATCATTGAAAGATTGATTGGCCTCATTGTACAATTGCTCAGCAACTGTAAACTCCTGCCCCACTCCTTCCAACTTTTCAGCTAACACATCTATTTGAGAATTGTATTTTAATAACTCTTCCTTAAACCTTTCCTGATTGGTATGCACGGTTTGCAATTGCTCATCCAATTCTTGTAAACGTTTTTCAGCATTGGCTTCCATGCTCTTTAAATTCTCTGTGCGGTTATCAATACCGTATAATTGATTCACCAATTGATTAATGGCAGCTTCTGTTTCCTTCAACGCATTTTCTTTTAGCTGCTCATTAAAACCAATGACTTCATTATGCCGCATTTGAATGCTGTGCTTTAAATCCAACACCACTTTTTCCTGCAATAAAATTTCTTCATGCAGACGTTCTAAATTTTTTGCACGGCCCAGTTTCTTTCCTTCAAATAAACCAACACTTCCACCACTGAGTGTATATTTTCCTTTAAAGAATTTCCCTTTTTTTTCCACAACAGTTCCAATAAATCCCTCCGGAATATGATGTTCACTTTCTGCAATAACCACCTGCCCCAACAAATAATTGGCAAGCGATTGATAGCGGACATCAATATCTACCACACTCAATGCAGCAATTGTTCCTTCAGGAATATCATTCAACACAGGATGCCCGTTAAACTGATCTAACAAAAAGAAATTGGCTTTGCCTTTTTCATTATTGTGCAACAGGTTTACAGCAAGCATTGCTTCCTGTAAATTATCTGCCACGTAATAATTGAGATAAGGTTCTAATAAATTTTCAATTGCAGTTCTGTATTCTTCTTTACAAACCATCACATCGCTCAGCAGCGGAACATCTCTGCGCCAGTTTTCATTGTTGTGCAAATACTTTACACTTTCAGGATAACCTTCCATTGAATCAACCAAACTCTTAAGCAGTGCATATTCATTTTTCTTTGAATCGAGTTTTCTGTTTTCTTCTGCAAGATGATTTCGCAAGCCTTCTAACTGAGCTTGTGTTTGGAGTATCTGATCTTTTGTAAGTTCGTGTTGCTGCTGAAGTAATTGTAACTCTTCTCTTCTATTGCTTAGTTCATATTCTTTCTGCTGCTTTTCATGTTCTAACTGTTGCAGTTGTTGCTTTCGGTTGTTTTGTTCTTCTTTCAACTGAAAAATACTGCGTTGCAAATTTTGAGTTGAAGTCTCTCCCACAGCTACATTTTTTTCCGCTTCAAACTGGCTGCGCTGAATTGCCTGTGTTTCTTTCCGTACTTCTTCAATTCCAATTCGCTTTTCATCAAACACTTTACGCTTTGCTTCTACCGTTTCTTTTAACGCATCTAACTGATTGCCGAGTTGGTTTAGCTGATGTTCTTCATCTGTTATTTGCTGCTGCGTAAATCCGATACTTTCTTCAATGCCTGTTAACTGTCCGCCTGCTTTTTGTAAAAATGCATTGAGGCTGGTTTCTTTTTCTTTCAGATAAACCAATCGCTGCTGTGCAAGGTTCTTATCGTTTTCTTTGGTGCGAAGGTTTTGAATTAAATTATTAAACTCATGTTGCAGGTTTTGCAACTCCTTTTCTTTTTCAATAAAGCCAACACGTTCCTGTTCTAAAGCAGCTTCTTCACCTGCAATTTTTGCTTCAAGCTCTATTTTTTTGTTGGTTTCGTTTTCCTGTTGCTCGTTTAAAGTTTTCCAAGTGAGGTTAAAGCCTTGCAATGCTGCTTTGGCCAACTCAATACTTACTTCACGGTAATCTTTCTTAATTTCAAAATACTTCTCTGCTTTCTTTGCTTGATTTTCTAATGTCTTGAGTTGATTGTTAATTTCAAACAGAAGATCTTCAATACGTGCAAGGTCTTGCTCGGTAGCATCTAATTTATTCTTGGCTTCTTTTTTTCTTGTTTTGTAAATGGAAATTCCTGCCGCTTGCTCCAGCATTCGGCGGCGGCTGTTTTCTTTGTCTTTAATGATATCATCTACCATGCCCAGTTCAATAATTGCATAACTGTCGGTACTAATACCTGTATCCATAAACAAATTCTGAATATCCTTGAGGCGGCACTGCACATCATTTAAGCGGTATTCACTATCGCCATTTTTATAATACTTACGGGTAACTGTTACGGTGTTAAACTCAGTGGGTATTAAATTACGGGTGTTTTCAAATGTAAGACTCACTTCTGCCAAACCGGAGGCACTGCGGGTACGGGAACCGTTAAATACAAGGCTCTCCAGGTTTTCGCTTCGCAAGTGACTTATTTTTTGCTCGCCTATAACCCAGCGAATGCTATCTACAATATTACTTTTGCCGCAACCATTTGGGCCAATAATGCCTGTTACACCCTCGTCAAAACTCACAATAGTCTTATCGGCAAAACTCTTAAACCCTTTAATCTCTAAACTCTTTAATCTCACAGTATTTTAATTTTATGGAAGTGGACAAATATAGAAGATTCAAAGGCACATAAATTTTACTTCTTTTGGCTTAGGGCAATAGTTTTCAACTTGTTTTCAACAGATTGGGGATAAGTTGTAAAAGATTTTTTTGATAGCAGGCACTAAACCATTTTTCAGCGATATTGGCGTCGCATGTTTCATCCCGTCTTTAACAGGGCTCTTGTACACCTTAGCCTTAGGCAGTGATATGCTTGTACTTCATTTCCTTATTGAACATTAAGTTTAGTTTTACCAAACAATCTATTTTACTTTCTGTTACCACATTATGCAATCCTCCATCACCATCGTTCGCTATAAAAAAAGATTCATCTACTTTGCTGTAGTAGCAATGGCAGTACATTCGATTGTTCTATTTTTTAACAAGAAAGTGAAGTTTTACAAAACCCTTGGCTGCGGAAAAGGCGGAACCTTTAGCAAATGGCCCGATTGGCAGCAATGGGGAGTATTGGTAATTAAAGATGAAATTTTGAAAGAAGTGGAAACGGAAACAGACCATCATCAGCAACTGAAAAATATGTATGGAAATTTCATTGCAGGTTGGTGGAAGTTTTTTGGTTGTGAAAAATGGACGGTTATTTTACAGCCCATTGAAGGCCACGGCACCTGGAATGGCAAAGAAGCATTTGGTAAGCTACCACCAAAAACAGATTATGAAGGATTGATTGCGGTAATGACCCGTGCCAGCATCCGCCCATCAAAGCTGGGCAGGTTTTGGAAACATGTGGAAGGTGCAGCAAATGAAATGGCAGGTGCAGATGGATTTATTTTTTCACAGGGAATTGGTGAATGGCTTTGGCTGCGGCAGGCAACACTTTCTTTTTGGCAAAGCAAAGAACAAATGAAACTGTTTGCTTACAAAATGAAAAACCATACAGAAATCATTAGAAAAACAAGAGAAGAAAAATGGTACAGTGAGGATATGTTTGTTCGTTTTAAAGTATTGGCAACTATGGGAACTATAAAAGGTATGAATGTATTGAAAGGTAAAATTTAAAAGCATTGACCAAAGAATCAAATCATACCCACCGCTACTTCATCATTAACAAACCATACAAAATGGTTTCGCAATTCATCAGTTCGCATGAAGTGAGGCTGCTTGGCGATCTTGATTTTAAATTTCCTGTAGGCACACATGCTATTGGCCGATTAGATAATCACTCAGAAGGATTACTCATTTTAACCACCAATAAAAAAGTAACAAGGCTTTTGTTTGCGCCTGAAAAAAAACATAAGCGTACCTATTTAGTAATGGTAAAGAACTTAGTGAGTTCTGAAACCCTGCAACAATTAAAAGAAGGTACTATTATTCCTGTTACTACTGGCGAAACATATCTTGCCATTCCCGAATCAATTGCAATTGTAACCAATGTAAAAGATCATTATTTGCATATCCACGATTTTAGAGAGAGCTATCCACACACTTGGTTATTAATTACATTAACCGAAGGCAAGTTTCATCAGGTACGCAAAATGGTGTTGGCAGTAAACCACCGATGCCTCCGTTTGGTACGCATTTCCATTGAAAATTTATTACTTGGAGATATAAAGCCAGGCATTGTAAAAGAATTGAAGGAACAGGAGTTTTTTGAAAAATTGGGGATTGAATACTAACGCTAACAACTCCAAATTTGCCCCGCAATTTAAAAAAGCTATCTTGCGGCATGTTTTATACAAAACATATTACCACTAACAATATGCTGCCTTACTTTCTCAATTTAATTGCAGCAGGCGAAGGCAGTTTGCCCGATTACTAATTTTTCTTTCAAGGGTTATTTTTAATACACCCAAGGCTATTGCTGCCTCAAACTTAACTGCATTTTTATATTGAACATTCAACTTGTTTTATGACACAAAATAATTATTACGTAGAAAATGAATTAGGCCGGTTACGGAAATTAATCATTCATAGCCCCGATGGTGGTATTGGAAAAATTATTCCCGGTACGTTTGCTGATAATCTGTACGATGATATTGTACACCTGAAAAGTATGCAGAAAGAATACAATCACTATGTAAAACTGTTATTGTATTTTTTAGACAGGGAAAAAGTAAACTATATAAAAACGTATCAGCAAAATGCAACAGAAGAAAAAAAATCATGGTGCTATATACCAGGCAAAGAAGAATACTTTAACAGCGATAAAGTATTAGATACGCAGCAATTACTTGCAGAAATTATTAAAGACGATCGAGTAAAACTGAGGCTTATTTCTGCTATCTGTTCTTATGAAGAATCGAGCTATGCCATTCAACAACGACTGGAAGCTATCAACAATCCGGCATTACTTGCCAAAGTATTTATTACAGGCATTTTACCAGCGGAAGAAAACGGAACGGGGGAAGACATGTTTATTTTCCCGCCTGTACCCAACTTTATTTTCACCAGAGATATTGGAATAATGGTAAAAGATCATATTCTGCTCAGCCGCATGGCCACTGTTGCCAGAAGAAGAGAATCTTTGCTTACAAAATTTTTATCGCTGTATTATTTCTTTGGTAATGAGCCACAAAAAGTAATGGAGATTATTGAAGAAAGTGATTTCTTTTTGTATGAAGAAGAAGAGCGGAAGCACCGCATCATAAGCATTGAAGGCGGCGACGTAATGATGATTCACCCTAAACATTTTGTAATTGGCTGCAGCATTCGTACCAGCAGTAGTGCATTAAATGAAATCATCCATACTCTTTATAGTAAACCGGAACTGGGCATTGAAAAAATTTCTATTGTAAAAATTCCAAAGAACCGGGCACAGATGCATATTGATACCATCTTTACACAGGTTAAAAAAGATGTATGGGTTTTATACGGACGTTTTTCTGAACGTATCTTAAATGCAGAGCATATCAGCCGCCACAGTTACATCAATAAACTTTCGCACAATCCCCGCCAGTTAGAAATGGAACAGGTGGAAATACTTCAATACTATAAACCTGCCGATGAGTTATATATCAAAACAAAAGATTACAGTGTTGCGGAAAAATTACCGGGCATTGAATCCTTACTCCGCCAAATAAGTGTTGAAGATTTTGATGTACACCCCGATGATGTAAAAGTAATTTACAGTGGTGGCAATATTTTTCCGCATGATGAAAGGGAGCAATGGACAGACAGTTGCAATGTGGTAGCATTAAAAGAAGGTGTGGTTATTGGTTACGACAGGAATGATAAAACAGCTGAAGCATTTAAAGCCATTGGGTTTGATATATTAACTACTGCCGAAGCATTTGAAAAATTTGAGAGCGGTACAGATCCGGAGAGCATTGAAAATACATTAATCCTTCTGCCATCTTATGAACTATCAAGAGCAAGAGGTGGGAGCCATTGCATGAGTATGCCTCTTTTAAGAGATAAGTTGTAAATTTTACATTTTCAAATTAGTACATTATTCTATTAGCAAATTATTTTACTATGCCAGCAACTAATTCTTTAAAGCAAACTACTTCTCATCTTTTAATGATTAAACCTGTAGCATTTGATTTTAATGCAGAAACAGCAGTGAACAATGCCTTTCAAATAAAGGGTAGTAATGACAATGCACAGCAAAAAGCAGAGGCTGAGTTTGATGATTTTGTAAAAAAGCTTTCCGATGCAGGTGTTGATGTTACTGTTATTCAAGATACACCCGTGCCCCATACACCCGACAGTATTTTTCCAAATAACTGGATTAGTTTTCATTGGGATGGAACTGTTGTACTCTACCCGATGTATGCAGTAAACAGAAGAGCAGAACGTAAGCAACATGTGCTTAATGCTGTACAAAAGAAATTTGAAATCAGCAATAAGATTGACTTTACAAATGAAGAAGCCAGCAATCTTTTTTTAGAAGGTACCGGAAGCATGGTTCTGGATAGAGAATATAAAATTTCTTATGCATGTTTATCACCAAGAACTGAAAAATCTATACTGGAAAAATGGTGCAATCAAATGAGTTATACTTCCTGTTCTTTTTATAGTGTAGATGAACAGGGCTGTGAAATATATCATACTAATGTTATGATGTGTGTGGCTGATAAGTATGTAGTAATTTGTTTAGATAGCATTCGTAATGCTGCTGAAAGAAAACAAGTAGTTGGTACCATTACAAACAGCGGCAAAAAGATAATTGAAATCAATTATAGCCAAATGAACCGCTTTGCAGGGAATATGCTGCAGGTTGAAAACAGGCTTGGAGAAAAAATTTTAGTAATGAGCAGCCAGGCATACAGTGCCTTAACTCAGGAACAAGTAAAAGAACTTGAAAGCTATAACCAAATTTTACATTCAGATTTAACAACCATAGAAACTAATGGGGGCGGCAGTGCAAGATGTATGATGGCTGAAGTGTTTTTGTCGCCTAAATAGTTTCAATTGCATCTCGTACCTTATTTTTGACAAATGAAACTGAGTGGTTTTACATTTGTTCGCAATGCCATCAAATACGATTATCCCATTGTTGAATCCATTCAATCATTGTTGCCGCTGGTAGATGAATATATTGTTTGTATTGGTAATAGTGATGATGAAACAGCAGCTTTGATTCAATCCATCGCATCTCCTAAAATAAAAATCATTCATTCTGTTTGGGACGACAGTTTACGGGAAGGTGGCCGTGTACTAGCAGTTGAAACAGATAAAGCAAAAGCAGCAGTGGCGGCAGATAGTGATTGGTTATTTTATTTGCAGGCCGATGAATGCATTCATGAAAAAGATTATGAAGAAATAAAAGCAGCGATGCTCCGCTATAAAGATGATGCAGCAATAGATGGACTGCTGTTTCAATACTTTCACTTTTACGGCAGCTACAATTATATTGGTGACAGCCGCAGATGGTACAGCAGGAAAATACGAATCATACGCAACAATGCAGAAATAAAAAGCTGGAAAGATGCACAGGGCTTTCGTAAAAATCATTCAAAGCTGCATGTAAAATTAATAAATGCCAGCATTTATCATTACGGCTGGGTAAAGAATCCGCTGTTACAAAAAGCCAAGCAAAAAGATTTTGGAAAGCTTTGGAACAGAGATGATGAAGCAGTAAAAAAACATCAGGTATATCTCGACTCTTTTAAAGATGGGTTTGCTTACGAAGAGGAAGTGGACTCACTCAACCTCTTTACCGGCTCACATCCAGCTTCAATACAAGAACTGATTAAAAAAGCCGATTGGCAATTTGAGTTTGATGTTACTCAGAAAAAATTCAGGACATTTAAAAACAAATTGCTTTACATAATAGAAAAAACTACAGAAAACCGTTTGTTTGATTATAAAAACTATAAACTGATATAGTTAAACCAGGTGCAGTACTTTTTTTAAACCGTCTTCTAATTTTGTGGGTACAAAACCCAGTTCCTTTACCGCTTTGGTAATAATAAATCCTGTTTTAAGAGGCCGCTTTGCAGGCTCTTGAAACGTATCGGCAGTTACAGCTTGTATTAGTGTTTCATTTTTGTTGAGCATGTTTGCAATCATAATTGCCAGTTGATAGGGTGTACACATTTCTTTACCTGAAATATGATAAATCCCTTTGGCATGTTTCATTACCACCAATAATATTCCTCTGGCTAAATCTTCTACATACGTTGGAGTGCGGTATTGATCATTTACCACATTTATTGATGCACCACTATTCAGTTTTTCTTTTACCCACAATACAAAATTGTTTCTGCCGCCAGGCACTTTATCGCCATAAACCAAAACAGTTCTTACAATAGCCCAATGCAAGCCGCTCAGCTCCACAATTTCTTCGGCCAGCAATTTACTTTCGCCATAATCATTGATTGGATTAGGTGATGCATGCTCATCATAAGGCCCTTCTTTTCCATCAAAAACAAAATCTGTACTTACATAAATAAAATATGATTTTGCTTTTTGTGCTCCTTTTATCAAAGCTCTTGTTACACCCACATTTGTTTTCCAGCAATTGGTTTTATCAACTGCACATTCGTTCGGCTGTGTTAAAGCAGCCGTATGAATAATTATATGTGGAGCAATTTTTTCAATTAGAACCTGCGTTTTTTTAAAATCTGTAAGATTGAGCTGGTGATAGGTAATGCCGTTGCTTACACCATAAGGCAACCTGCTTTCACCTTTGCCAGTTGCATGTATCGTAAACTTTCCTTCATAAATTAATTGACGGATAAGATGCTGACCTAATAATCCATTTGCTCCTGTAACAAGCACTTTCATGACGGTAAAACAACTTTTGGTTAAAAATACAGAACACCTAAGTTACTGCAAACGATTGAATGTGTTCACGAACAATCGTTATGGGTGCATTTCCTTATTTTTGGAGCTTAATCAACCGGGCAGTATTTGACTTTCTATGCCCGTACGAAAAGTAAAGACTTTTCTAATCAAAACTAAATGAGCAAAAAAGTAACGAAAATTGGTGTGCTTACTTCCGGTGGCGATTCGCCGGGTATGAATGCCGCAATAAGAGCTGTTGTAAGAACGGGGCTGTACCACAATTTAGAAGTGTTTGGAATTATGCGTGGCTATCAGGGAATGATAGAAGATGATATTATACCCATGCATAGCCGCAGTGTGGCCAATATTATACAGAGAGGCGGTACAATCTTAAAAACAGCAAGAAGCAAAGATTTTTTTGAACCCGAAGGAAGAAAAAAAGCCTGTAAAAATTTAAAAAAACACGGTATTGATGGCCTCGTAATAATTGGTGGTGATGGAAGTTTTAGAGGTGCCCAAAAATTTGCAAGCGAATTTGATATACCCTGCATAGGTTTACCGGGTACCATTGATAAAGATATAGCAGGTAGCGATTTTACAATTGGTTTTGATACGGCTGTAAACACAGCGGTAGAAGCGATTGATAAAATACGGGATACTGCTGATGCACATGACCGCCTGTTTATAATTGAAGTAATGGGCAGAGATGCAGGGTATATAGCACTCCATAGTGGTATTGCTACCGGGGCCGAGCATATATTAATACCTGAAACAAAAACAGATATTGAAACGGTAATTGATTCGCTTGAAGAAAAAGAACGCCGTAAAAAATTAGTGAACATGATTGTGGTGGCAGAAGGCGATGAACTTGGTGGTGCCAATGAAGTAGCAGAGCTTATTAAAAAAAGACTGCCACACCTTGATACAAGAGTTTGTATTCTTGGTCATATACAAAGAGGCGGTTCTCCAAGTTGCTTAGACAGGTTAATTGCTAGCAGGCTAGGCTATGCCGCTGTAGATGCATTGCTGGAAGGAAAACATAATACAATGATTGGAATTATGAACAACAAGCTTCATTACACACCTTTAGACAAAGCAATAAAAGCAAAACAAAAAATTAGTGATGAGTGGATGAAGATTGTGAAGATTCTTGCAAGTTAAATGTACACAAAGAATAAAAAATCAAAGAAGCAAGAACCAAAAAGCAAGAACTCAAAACTTAGAACTCAGAATTAATTTATTCCTGAATTTATAAAAAACGATCATGTCAAAAAACGTTAGTAAATACTTACACAAAGAAATGGATAAAGAAGCAGGAAAAAAACATACGGGTCATCGTACAAAAATTGTGGCAACTGTTGGTCCTGCCTGTGATACATACGACAAGCTTTTAAATCTTGTAAAAGCAGGTGTAAATGTGTTTCGCCTTAATTTTTCACATGGCTCACATGAAGATAAAGCAACCATCATTGAACACATTCGGAACATCAATAAAAATGAGCCATTTAATATTGCGATCCTTGGCGATTTACAAGGCCCCAAATTGAGAGTGGGCGAAATGGAAAATGGCGGAATTGATGTAGCTGAAGGCGATATTCTCACCTTTACCAATGAAAAATTAATTGGCAATAAAGACCGTATCTATGTTTCTTATCCCGATTTGCACAAAGATGTAAAGCCCGGAAATATTATTTTAATTGATGATGGAAAGCTGGAAGTGAGAGTTACGAATATTACCAGAGAACTTGATGTACAGGTTGAAGTTACACTGGGCGGAAGACTGTCATCAAAAAAAGGAATTAATTTACCTGATACAAAAATTTCACTACCAGCCTTAACAGAAAAAGATTTAATTGATCTTGAATTTATTATTGATCAGCAGTTAGACTGGGTAGCACTTTCCTTTGTACGCCATGTAAATGATATTGTAATCCTTAGGCATAAATTAAATGAGCGTAAGAGCAAAACAAAAATCATTGCAAAAATTGAAAAGCCGGAAGCACTCGTAAACATCCGTGATATTATTCTTGAAAGCGATGCCATTATGATTGCTCGTGGCGATTTAGGTGTTGAACTTCCCGTAGAGAAAGTACCCTTAATTCAAAAAGATTTAATTCGTAAATGTATCCATCGTGCCAAACCTGTAATTGTGGCCACACAAATGATGGAAAGCATGATTGACAGAGTGAAACCAAACCGTAGCGAAATAACAGACGTTGCTAATGCAGTTTTAGAAGGAGCTGATGCAGTAATGCTTAGCGGAGAAACAGCAACCGGGCAACATCCTACGTTAGTGGTGGAAACCATGTGTAAGATTATTGAAGAAGTTGAACACAGTTCTTATTACCGTTACGACAGAGAAGAAGATTTAAAACCTCAAGCTCACTCACCCTCATTTTTAAGCGATGCTATTTGTTATAATGCCTGTGAAATTGCTAAAGATGTAGAAGCACATGCATTAATAGGAATGACGCTTAGCGGCTATACAGGTTTTATGCTCAGCAGCTTTAGACCCAAAGCACCTCTGTTTATTTTTACAAAAGAAAGATCATTGGTAAATCAGTTGAGCCTAAGCTGGGGTGTTCGTGCCTTTTATTATTCAGAAGAAGAAAGTGTGGATAATATTATTACCGATCAGATTAATATTTTAAAAGAAAGAGGTTTTGTACAACAGGGAGATATTGTGGTAAACACCGGAAGCACACCTGTACACCTCCATTTACCAACCAATTTAATTAAAATTACAGTGGTTGATTAATTTGCAATAAGCTCAAAAAAACGCTCTGATAAATCAGGGCGTTTTTTGTTAGCCGCATTTTGTATTTTCATTGCTCATGAACGAGATAGAATTTATATGCCTTAGCGAAACTGCTTTGCTGCTTTCTTTTGGTAATACTATTCAACTGCAAAAGCATGAACAACTCATGCATGTAAAACAAATAGTTGAACAAACCCCATTTAAAGGATTTGTTGAAACTGTTCCTGCTTATAACTCACTGGCTGTTTATTATAACCCACTTGAAATTGAAAAAGATGATTTGAGTAAATCAATACAGGATAATGTTATTACACTTTTAAAAGAACAAATTAAGAACCTGCAATCAGAAGCCGCAGCCATTAATTCCACTATTGTTGAAATTCCTGTTTGCTATGATGATGAATTTGGAATTGATTTGCCTGAATTGAGTAAAACTCTGAATCTTTCAACAGAAGAAATCATTAAACTGCACAGCAGCAAAACATATAAAGTTTATATGCTGGGTTTTACTCCCGGATTCGGGTATATGGGAATTGTAGATGAAAAAATTATTACCCGAAGAAAAAAGCAACCAAGATTAAAAGTAGAAGCCGGTTCAGTTGCCATTGCAGGAAATCAAACAGGCATCTATCCTTTACAAACACCGGGCGGCTGGAATATTATTGGCAAAACGACGTTGAAATTGTTTGATAAAACAAAAGAGCAGCCCTTTTTATTAAAGGCGGGTTATGAAGTAAAATTTATTGCAATAACAAAAGAAGAATTTAATAATTGGACAATCAAATAATCCTTATTGAGCAATGCGGCTTTTTAACCACCATTCAAGATAGTGGCCCTAAAGGGTTATTGCAATATGGAGTAAGCAGAGGCGGTTTTATGGATACGTACTCAGCACAAATTGCGAATCTGTTAGTTGGCAATCATGCAAATGAAGTGCTAATAGAAATTACACAGGCACCGCATCGCTTTCGATTTTTAAAAAATGTTGTAATTGCTTTTGCTGGTGGAGGTTTACAGCCATCCCTTAATGAAAAAGCTATTCCACTACATCAACCATACTTTGTAGCTGCAAATTCTGTTATTGAAATAAAGCAACCTATTCCTGGTTTTCGGTTGTATATGGCAGTAGCAGGTGGTGTGGCAGCCGATTTGTTTTTAAATTCGTATTCAACAAATCTAGTAGTAAAAGCAGGTGGCTTTGAAGGAAGGCCACTAAGAAAAGGAGATGTAATAAGCAGCAAAAATTTATTAACCGATACTCAAAAAAAGCTATTGCAGGTTTTGAAAAAAAGCACAGAATTTATTATCACACATGAAAAACTAAAGCTTACATCAAAAACTATAAGAGTACTAAAAGGTGCTGAATGGAATTATCTTACTAGTGAAGCTCAGCAAAAAATAACTACAACCACTTTTACAATTGGGCAACAAAGTAACAGAATGGGCTATCGTTTAAAAGGTGAAGGGTTACAAACAAATCAACCATGTGAAATCATTTCATCTGCAGTAACACAAGGAACAGTTCAGCTCACGCCAAGCGGAGAAATGATTCTATTAATGGCCGATGCACAAACAGTAGGCGGCTACCCAAGAATTATACAAGTGTGCTTTGTTGATCTTTCGTTAGTGGCACAAAAAAAACCTGGAGATGAAATTCAATTTCAAATAGTAAGTTTAAAGGAAGCTGAAGAATTGTATGTAACACAGGCTGTTGAATTAGATAAACTAAACCAATTTATTCAATCTATAGCTTAAAGTTATATCAGCAGCGGTGGGTAACCAGTTGTCTTTTGGGTGGCTCATCGCTATGATAAAAATTATAAACAAAATGAAATCGATTGATCTTAACTGTGATGTAGGCGAAGGCATGATTACAGATGAAGAAATAATTCCGTTCATCAGCAGTGCCAATATTGCCTGTGGTTTTCATTCAGGTGATAAAGAAATAATGAAAAGAACAATAGAAGTATGTTTACAATATAATGTAGCAATTGGCGCTCACCCTTCCTGGCCAAATAAAGAAAATTTTGGAAGAACAGAGATGCAATTATCAGCAAACGAATTGTATGATTGCTTACTACAACAATTAAACACGCTGGATACCATTGCCAAACAAATGGGAGCAAAACTTCATCATATAAAACCGCATGGAGCATTGTACAATCAATCAGCAAAAGATAAAAACATTGCTGCCACCATTGCAAAAGCAGTAGATGATTTTGATGCATCGTTAATTCTCTATGGCTTAAGCAGCAGTATTTCAATAGCTCAAGCCAAACAAATAGGTTTGAAAACTGCAGATGAAGTTTTTGCTGACAGAACCTATATGTATGATGGCACTTTAACACCACGCTCCCAACCCAATGCATTGATTGATGATAGTGCAACTGCCGCACAACAAACATTGCAAATGATTCAACAGTGTACTGTAAAAACAGTATCGGGAACAATCATTTCAATTACTGCAGATACCATTTGTTTACACGGCGATGGAAAACATGCAGTTGAATTATGCAAAACTATTCTGCAACAACTAAAAAACAATTCCATTGAAATTAAAGCTTTTTAAAAAATCGCCTTTTGGAGTTGGGAGTATTGGAATAGGTGCAGCTTTTCTTATGGCAACATCTGCCATTGGCCCCGGGTTTCTTACTCAAACAACTGTTTTTACTCAACAGTTACTGGCAAGCATGGGATTTGTTATTTTCATTTCAGTAATCATTGATATTGTTGCACAACTGAACATCTGGCAAATTTTAACAGCAAATAATAAAAAAGCTTCTACACTTGCCAATGAAGTAATACCCGGCAGCGGACATGCATTAACCATTCTTATTTGTTTTGGCGGTTTAGCTTTTAACATTGGAAATATTTCGGGCTGTGGTTTGGGATTAAATATTTTGTTTCCGGTAAGTGTTGAAACAGGAAGCATCATCAGTGCATTGATAGCTATTTTTATTTTTCTAGTAAAAGATGTTGCAAAAGCAATGGATTGGTTTGTAAAAATATTAGGTGTAGTAATGCTGCTGCTTGTGTTATATGTTGCATTTGTTACTCAGCCGCCCCTTGCAGAAGTTTTTCATCGCACATTTATACCTGCTACTGTTAATCTCACTTCTATTGTAACATTGGTTGGCGGAACCGTTGGAGGCTATATTACTTTTGCCGGAGCTCATCGCTTGCTGGAAGAGAAGAAGATGATTGATATTAAGGAAGTAAAGCGTAGTGCTGTAAGTGGCATCATCATCACTGCCTGTATGCGGATTTTATTATTTCTTGCCGTGCTTGGTGTATTAATCAAAGGTTTTGAATTGGATGCCTCCAATCCCACAGCATCTGTATTTCAATCTGCATTAGGAAGAACTGGTTATAAAATTTTTGGAATTGTATTGTGGAGTGCAGCAATCACATCTGTAGTAGGTTCAGCATATACATCCATTTCATTTTTAAAAACTTTACATCCTGTTTTTGAAAAGAAACATCGGGCAACCACCATTGTGTTTATTATTTTGTCAACCATTATTTTTGTTTTAATAGGTAAGCCAATTACGATTTTAATTTTAGCAGGCGCATTCAACGGATTTATACTTCCGTTTTCATTAGGGCTAATGTTATGGGTGATGATGAAACGAAAACTCAAACACTATCAACATCCAAAATGGTTATTGTGGAGTGGATGGATAGTGGTAGCTGTGATGTTGTGGATGAGCGTAGTTACGTTTGTTAATGAAATTCCGAAACTGTTTTAAACTGCTCTGAAAATTATTTTTTCTTCAACGCCCACCAGGTCCAAGCTGCTCCTAATAAATCAACTGAACCAATAAGAATTAAGGATGGTGATACGTATTTCAATACTACAAATACAATAAAAGAAAGAAAAACAAAAACTCTGACTACTATTGTAAGTGGTAAAAATGTAACGATGTTTTTACTACCCGCCTGATGATAATAAAATCCAATTGCTAATGTTAATACTCCGAGTACACGTATCCAAACTTCGGTTGTAGTAGCTATTTGAAAAGTTGTCAATAAAAAATTGGGAGCAACTAATAAAGTTAATCCCACCACATAAAGATAAAGGCCAAAGTAAAAAACTGATTTTGCAGCGGCTGTCATGGTAGTTAGTTTTAATTTTTGAAGAAGAAAGTTAAACATATAAATGAACAAACAAAAAATCTATCTGCATGTTTTGTAAGAACACTGGTGTCAGGAGATCGCAAACCTCAGATACCTTACAGAATGTTGCTCTTAAAGGATGAATATTGGACTGATCCCCAAAGTGTAAGACGCAAGGAGCAATGCTATAAGTATGTCAGGAGATACAATAAAATTTGATAAATGGCTTCAGCTATTCTTATTATTTCAATACCTTCCCTACCTAAATCACCAATCATGAGAAAATTTGCATGCACTCTTTTCCTCTTTTCCTTCTTTCAATCTCTTAGTTCACAAACTTTATTTCCGCAGGATAGTGCGTGGATTCGTGATAACTATACCAAAAAAGAAATCCTGATTCCAATGAGTGATGGCACCAAACTGTTTACTTCGGTTTACATTCCAAATGACAACAGTGAAGTTCATCCAATTTTAATGAACCGCACACCTTACTCCTGTGCACCTTATGGTGAAAAAAATTACAGATCTTTTTGGGATAACCAATGGAAGTATTATATGCGCCGCAATTATATTATTGTGATTCAGGATGTGCGTGGCAGATGGATGAGTGAAGGCGAGTTTGTGGACGTACGTCCATTTAATCCTAATAAAAAAGGGACAGAGTTTGACGAAGTAAGTGATACGTACGATGCCATTGAATGGCTAACAAAAAATATTCCTAATAACAATAAGAAGGTGGGCATCTTCGGCATTTCGTATCCCGGCTTCTACTCTACCATTGCAGCGCTGAGTAATCATCCGTCACTGGTAGCCGTTAGTCCGCAGGCACCTGTTACAGATTGGTTTATGGGTGATGACTTTCATCACAACGGCGCCTTTTTTCAAATGGATGGCTTTAGTTTTTACTCATCTTTTGGCAAACCAAGACCCAAACCAACAACAGTGGGTTCACCGGGTTTTCAATTCCCAACAAGAGATGCGTATAAATTTTATTTGGAAGCAGGCAGTACAAAAGAGCTTGCAAGATTGATTGGAGACAGTATTGCTTTTTGGCATGAAATGTACAAACATCCCAACCTAGATGATTGGTGGAAAGCACGCAACATCCGAAACTTTGTAAATAATATTCCAAGCCACACTGCAACGCTCGTAGTTGGTGGTTTGTTTGATGCTGAGGATTGTTATGGTGCATGGCGTGCATATGAAGCCATTGAAAAAAAAGCAAAGAACAATAACCGTTTGGTGATGGGTCCCTGGTATCATGGTCAATGGAGCCGTGGTGACGGAACAAGTATGGGCAATATAAAATTCGGAAGTAATACATCAACTTACTATCAGAATGAAATTGAAATTCCCTTCTTCATGCATCATTTGGAAGGAAAAGCAAATATTGATGATTTAGCAGAAGCCACCATATTCTTCACCGGAGAAAACAAATGGAGAAACTTTAATCAGTGGCCTGCAGCCAATGTGCAGATGACACCCATGTATTTAACTGAGAATGGAAAATTGAATTGGAACAAACCAACTGCAGCAAAAAGCTTTTCTGAATATGTAAGCGACCCCCTGAAACCGGTGCCATATACCGAAGATGTGCACTTTAACCGCACCGTTGCTTATATGAACGATGATCAGCGTTTTGCCAACAGAAGAACTGATGTACTGAGCTACCAAACAGATGTACTCACAGAAGATGTAACGCTTGCAGGAACAGTGATTGCTGATTTGCTCACCAGTATATCCACTACCGATGCAGATTTTGTAGTGAAGGTGATTGATGTGTTTCCTAGTGATTTCAAATATCCCGGTGAAGCTGTGCAACAAGGAAGACAAGGTGTTGCAACATATCCTATGGGTGATTATCAAATGCTGGTGCGTGGCGAAATTATGCGAGGCAAATTCAGGAATAGTTTTGAAAATCCAACTCCCTTTAAACCCAATGCAGTAGAACGTGTAAAATTTGAATTACCGGATGTAGCACATACTTTTCAAAAAGGGCATCGTATTATGATTCAGATACAGAGCAGTTGGTTTCCTTTGGTTGATAGAAATCCTCAGCAGTTTGTAAATATTTATGAAGCAGATGCCAAAGATTATATCAAGAGTAAGATTCAGATTTGGCATGATGGTAAGAATGCATCGAATATTATTCTGCCGGTACTTAAATAATTTTAACACTGAGACGCTGAGAAAATGAGTTAAACGCAGAGGTAAATCCTCTGCGTTTTTTCTTTGCCATCTCCATTCTCAGCGGTTTGCATCTGTTTCATTTGTAATTTCAATCATTCAAACTAAGTTTATGCGATTGCTTCTTTTGCTTATAATGTGTTTTATTGCTGCACTGGTTTCAGCACAGGAAATCAATATTATTCCCAAGCCGCAGCAAATGGAAATAAAAAAAGGGAGTTTTATTCTTTCGCCTGCAACAACAATTGTTTTAGGAGATATTAATGAAAAAGCAACGGCTGTCTTTTTCAATCAGCATCTGAAAACATATTATGGCTTTCAATTAAAAATTGTAAAAGCAGCAACAAAAAATTTCATCCGGTTTTCAACCAAACGTTTTATTCAACCGGGCACAGAAGGAAAATATGAGTTGCATGTTACAACAAACGGAATAGAAATTTCAGGCGATAATTATAGCGGAACATTTAATGGGATGCAAACGCTGATTCAATTACTCACACTCGACAAAGAAACATTAACAAGAAAGATTAAAGCATCAAGAATTCAATGCCTTACAATTCAAGACGAACCCCGCTTCCAATACCGAGGCATGCACTTAGATATCGGTCGTCATTTTCAACCCGTTGCTTTCATAAAACGATACATTGATTTTCTCGCTTATCACAAACTCAACAAATTTCATTGGCATTTAACTGAAGATCAGGGATGGAGAATTGAAATCAAACAATATCCATTGCTTACTACGGTTGGCAGTAAAAGAAACGGCACCATCATCGGTCGCTATCCCGGTAAAGGAAATGATAACAAACCGCATGAAGGTTTTTATACACAAGCTCAAATAAAAGAAGTGGTGCAGTATGCAAAAGAGCGTTTTATTGAAGTGATTCCTGAAATTGAAATGCCCGGTCACAGCAGTGCGGCGATTGCAGCTTATCCCTGGCTGAGTTGCTTTCCAGAGAAACCAACTGATATTCCTGTGAACATGATTTCTAAAAAAAGTGTGGAAGAACAAAAGGACGGCCGCATCAAATTGGTGCAGGAAACATGGGGCGTATTTGATGATGTGTTTTGTGCAGGCAATGATTCAACATTTACGTTTTTACAAAATGTAATTGATGAAGTAACAGCACTCTTTCCTTCTAAATACTTTCATATTGGTGGTGATGAATGCCCCAAAACACATTGGAAGATTTGCAGCAAATGTCAGCAGCGGATGAAGGACCTTAACTTAAAAGATGAACATGAACTCCAAAGCTATTTTGTACAACGCATGGAAAAATATTTATCCAGCAAGGGTAAAACACTCATTGGCTGGGATGAAATTTTGGAAGGCGGTCTTGCACCCAATGCTATTGTGATGAGCTGGCGTGGAGAAGCTGGTGGCATTGAAGCAGCCAAACAAAAGCATTTTGTAATTATGACACCGGGTAAGCCTGTGTATTTTGATCACAGCCAAAGTAAGAATGAAGATTCTGTCACTATTGGTGGTTACAATTCTGTAGAAGCAGTGTATGCTTATAATCCTGTACCTAAAGAATTAAATGAAGATGAAAGCAAGTATGTATTAGGCGCACAGGCAAATGTGTGGACGGAATACATGAATAACACCGGTAAAATAGAATACATGATTTTTCCACGCATGGCTGCATTGAGTGAAGTGTTGTGGAGTAATAAAGAAAATAAAAGTTGGGATGATTTTGAAAAAAGGTTGATGGTGCAGATAAAAAGGTATGATATGATGAAGTGGAATTATAGTAAGGGGTACTTTGATTTAACAGAACAAATCAAACCAACAGAAACAAACCAAGGCTTGCTTTGGATATTATTGCCAAAAGCAAATTCTCAAATAATTAATATTGGGAACGAACCTGGGCATCACAGCGGGACTACATATAAAGAACCTTTAAAAATATATTCGTCATCAACTTATAGAGTTTCGTGGAAAGATACTTCTTCAAATATTTCAAAACTCGCTTTCTACAAGCAATTCACCTTCTCCAAATCCACCGGCAAAAAAATCACGCTCACTAATCCGCCTTCCAACTCCTACCCCGGCGATGGTGCGTTTACTTTAGTCAACGGCATCATCAATGAAAAAGGAAGGGAACGTTCTCATGAGTTTCTCGGTTTTTCAGGAACAGATTGTGAAACAGTAATTGATTTGGGCAAAGAAGATACTATCAGCAATGTAACTGCACATATATTTTCCCAAGTAAGCACTTGGATATGGCCGCCTTCTTCCTTTACTGTACAAACAAGTATGGATGGCATCAACTATATTCCTGTAAGTGGCGGCACTACTCCTTCATTAAGCGATAACAAACTGCAACTGAGTTTTACAAGCGTTGCTGCCCGTTATGTAAAAGTGTTTTTAATGAACAAAGGCATTATTCCAGATGGCAATGCTGGTACAGGTAATAAGGCGTGGTTGTTTGTGAGTGAAATTCAGGTGAATTGATCTTACTATATTTTTTTAAAGTTTCGATTCATTTATCTTTGAAGCATATAACCGCCATTTATGCCACATTCCAAATCGCAGAATTTACTTGATTCATTTGAAAAAATTCCTACAAAAATTTTCAGTACTGCAAAACAGGGTTCGGCTTGGGCGGCTCAACAAGTGGCGCAACTGATAAAAGAAAAACAAGCAAAAAAAGAAATCTGTGTACTGGGACTGGCAACTGGCTCTACACCTAAATCATTTTATGCAGAACTGGTTCGTTTACATAAAGAAAAAGGCCTGAGTTTTAAAAATGTAACCACTTTTAATCTGGATGAATACTACCCCATAGAAAAAGATGCCATACAGAGTTACCACCGGTTTATGAAAACGCAGTTGTTTGATCATGTGGATATTGATCAAAACAATTGCCATATTCCTGATGGAACTGTTTCAAAAGAAAACATCAAGCAGCACTGCCATGAGTATGAAAAAAAACTGGCAGATGCTGGCGGTATTGATTTGCAAATACTCGGCATTGGTATTAACGGTCATATCGGTTTTAACGAACCGGGCTCCAGCATCTATACCAAAACAAGATTAACTACTCTTACTAATACTACACGTATTGCAAATGCTTATGAGTTTGCTAATATTAGCGAAGTGCCACGGCTTGCAATTACCATGGGCATCGGCACTATTTTAAAAGCTAAGAAAATTATTTTAATGGCTTGGGGTCCTACCAAAGCTCCGGTTATACAACAGTCGCTTGAAGGTGATGACACTGAACAAGTGCCGGCTTCTGTTTTGCAAAATCATGATGATGTAGTTTTTGTAATAGATGAAATGGCGGCGGCTGAACTTACCCGTTATAAAAGTCCATGGCTTACCGGTGAATGTGAATGGACACCCAAAATGATAAAAAAAGCAGTAGTGAATATGGCATTAAAACTCGGCAAACCTGTTTTGAGTTTAACCAATAATGATTATAATGAAGATGGATTAAGTGATTTGCTGGTAGAAAAAGGTGAAGCCTACGAAATAAATTTGCAGGTGTATTATATGTTGAGAGATAGTATTACAGGTTGGCCCGGTGGCAAACCCAATGCAGTCATCCCTGCGCATCCTGAACGTAGTGAACCCTATCCTAAAAAAGTAATTTTATTTTCACCGCATCCTGATGATGATATTATTTCAATGGGCGGAACATTTCAGCGATTGCATGATCAGGGACATGAAGTACATGTAGCTTATCAAACAAGTGGCAACATTGCAGTAACCGATGAGTTTGTAACCCGATTTTTAGATTTTACAGTTGGTTTTGAAGATATGTTCAGCATTGATTCTAAAACATCAAAAAATATTCTATCGCAGGCAAGAGGTTATTTGCAAAATAAAAAATCAAATCAAAGTGATACGACTGAAATACGTTCTATTAAAGGCTTGATTCGCCGTTGCGAAGCGGCTGCTACCTGCTGTTATGTTGGGTTAAAAGAAGGTCAGTGGCATTTTCAAAATCTTCCATTTTATGAAACCGGAACCATTGAAAAAAATCCGATGGGTGAAGAAGATGTAAAAATAACAATGGAGCTGTTGCGAAAAATAAAACCACAACAGGTGTATTGCGCCGGAGATTTTGCTGATCCGCATGGTACACATATTGTTTGTTTCAATGTAGTAGCCGAAGCATTGCAGAGAATAAAAGCTGATGGTGATGAATGGGTTGCAAATTGCTGGATGTGGTTATACAAGGGCGCCTGGCAAGAATGGAATATGGAAGAAATTGAAATGGCCATTCCAATGAGTCCGGAGCAGGTAATGCAAAAACGTTTTGGAATTTTTATACATCAGAGTCAAAAAGATATGGTTCCTTTTCAGGGTAGCGATAGCCGTGAGTTTTGGCAACGGGCAGAGGAACGCAATGCAGCCACAGCAAATTTGTATGGTAAGCTTGGCTTAACGCAGTATGCTGCAATGGAAGCGTTTGTGAGATGGTATTACTGATTATTGTTTTGTTTTAATTGCTTGTACAATTTTTTCAGTCCGTTTATCAGCCCTTGCATTGTTTAACGAAACTACAGCCCAAACGGCTGCCGGTATCCAGCCTAAAATAGTAATCTGCAAAATCAAACAAATGATTCCGGTAAATATTTTTCCCCGCAGGAAAAATGAAAGCCAAGGAAGAAGAATGGCGATAAGGGTCATGGTTTGTAAAGGTTTGAGACAAATCAAAATTAATAAAAAAAGCCCCTCAAAATTGAGGAGCTTTCCTTGTGACCGCGTTAGGATTCAAACCTAAAACCTTCTGATCCGTAGTCAGATGCTCTATTCAGTTGAGCTACGCAGCCATATAAATACAGGGCTACAAATATAGGTTGCTTCAGCTAATTTCTAAAATCTTTATCCCTTTTGTATTTACAGAAAGTAAAATCAAAAAAAATCCCCCGCAAATGCAGGGGATTTATAAGATCAGTTTTAGTAAACTTTAAAACCGATACCCAACTGACAGGCCAAAACCTGTGTTCTTGAGCATGGTGTTATTATTGTTCAGGCCTTCTATATCCGGATTAATTTTAGCAAGACCCAATTGTGCATTTAATTGCACGCTAAACATGTTGCTTAGTTCATATCCAAATAACAAATTAGCACCCACATCTGTTTTTCTAAAATAAGTTCCGGTAAAAGCTTGTAATGGGCTAATGGTATTTTCAAACTCTATATCAGAACTGTTACCATTTTTTGGTTTTATTGTACCGCCAATTCCAAACCCTACATAGGGGCCAAAACCTAATAACAATTTACCATTGCCTACTACGGGTTTGTATAAAAAATTCACTGGTATTTCAATATATGAAATATTTATATCGGTTTCAGAACCTTTTACTTCTGTACCCTTGCCGGCAAACAGTAAACCGGGTTGCACATAAAATTCATCTGCCAAAGGAAGCTCAACATTTACGCCACCCTGAAAACGGGGAACTAACTTATTTTCAAGTTTGTTATCGGCGGCATCTCTGCCATTGATATTTTGTAAACTCACACCAGCTCTTATTCCAAAAGTTATAGTTGATGCTGCGGCTTTTTTCACTTGTGCCTGTACAGAGAAAGCAGTAAAGGTTATTATACCTGCTGCTAAAAAATAATTCCATTTCATACGTTTCATATTTTGTTTAATTAATTGCGATAGTATTAGTTACCTGAAGTACCGGCTTCTTTTTTTGCATCAGACTTCATTTTTTCATTTGCAGTTATCAAAAATTCAACACGCCTGTTCTTTGATTGACCTTCATCTGTATTATTAGAATACTTAGGGTAGGCTTCACCAAATGATTTGGGATTCATTCTTGAGTTTTGAATGCCTTTATCAATAAGATAAAGCATAACTGCATTTGCCCTCCGTTGTGACAATGCTTCGTTGTAAGCCTCAGAACCTGCATTATCTGTATGGCCTTGAATTTCAATATCTGTATCAGGGTATTTTTTCAAAATCACCACTAAATCATTTAAACTGTTCTTTACTTCTGTTTTCAATGCAGATTTATCATAGTCAAATAAGATCTTACTTTCAAATTCCACTGCTATGCCTTCGCCAATTCTTTCAACAGTTGCATTAGGAACTTCCTTTTTTATTTCTTCTGCCTGCTTATCCATTTTTTTTCCGATTAATACCCCGGCTGTACCACCTACCGCAGCTCCAATAATTACACCAAGGGTAGTATTGCCTGCTGCTTTACCAATAACACCGCCAATGGCGGCTCCTCCTGTGGTTCCAATTATTGCGCCTTTTTGAGTTTTTGTTAAGCTCTTACAAGCTGCCAATATCATTGTTACTGCAACCAAATAATAAATAATTTTCATGCTATGCCTCATAAATTTTAGTTTAATTGAAATAGCATTGCCAAAGACTATGCCATTACAGTTAGATATGAGGATTATGCAATTGTTAAAAAGAAATGTGTAACATCAACTGACAGAATAGAAATTATCTACACAAAAAAAACAACACTAAAAGCAAAAATGATTGAAATTTAAAATTTCCTGCCGGGAAAATATTTTTGCATCAGCGCTTTAAAAGAATCGTTGGTTTTGAGGAGTTGAAATTCTTTTTGAGTAATAATTTCATCAAAGTCTCCATGTTGAAGTTTAACTGAATTTTCAAGATTGCTGATAGCTTTTGCATCTTTTTTTAAAGCGGCATAACAGATAGCAAGATAATAATAGGCCGAACCATTTTTCTTTTCTTCTTTAATATACCGTTCCAGATAAATAATGCCTTTATCAAACTGCCCTTCATTTTCATATATTAATCCGGCAAACAATAACGGATTTTTATAAGTAGAGTCAAGTTCCAATGCTTTGAGATAAAAAGACAGAGCTTCTTTATAATTCTTTTGAGCATAATACGAATTAGCCAAGTTGTTGTAAGACCGTATTAATTTTTTATCTAATTCTATAGCTCTGCTTAAATAAACGGCTGCCGAATCATAATTACCGGCTTTAATAAATATTACACCTATGCTGTTATACAAATCAGCTACGTCTGGTTTCAGAGCAATGGCTTCCTGAATATATTTTATTGCAGAATCCAGCATATTCATATCCCGGTATATATCTGCCAGATCATTTAACACCGCTACGTTTTCATTATTAAACTGATAGGCAATTTTATAATAATGCATGGCAGAATCTAAATTGCCCTGCTTTTTATAAATTGAAGCAATACTGTTACAAAGCTGTGCATTTCCCGAACTATTGGCAAGGGCTGTTTGCAAACAGGTAAACGCAGAATCGTATTGCTTCAACCGTTCAAATACGGCTGCCTGATTTGTAAGAAAAACTGGGTGTATCGGTTCAATTGAAAGAGCAGAGTAAAAATATTTTTTTGCCGAGTCTGCTTGATTCTTTCTGAAATAATATACGCCAATGGAATTAAACGTACCGCCATCATTTGGATCCACAGAAATTGCTTTTGTAAAATAAATATTGGCCGAGTCGGATGCTTTTGTATTTTGATAAAATGTTGCCAAGCTCAGTAAGGCGTTTTTAGAAGCGGGTACAAGTTCTATTATTTTTTTGTAATAAAATGCCGCAGAATCCACTCTTTTGGTTTGCTCAAAAAATTTTGCCAAATCGGTATAAGGCTGCAAATAATAAGGATCAGCATTTATAGCTCTGTGAAAATAATGACTGGCAGAATCGCCCAGATTAATCTCCTTAAAAAAATTACCCAACAAATTAAATACATATGCCTGATCGCTATAATAATTAATGCTGCGTAAATAATACAAACGTGCTGTGTCATATTTTTTTAAGTAACCATACACTCTTGCCAATCCGTTGTAAGCATATACAAATGAAGAATCGTATTGCAATGCAGACTTAAAATATTGTATTGACTCATTGTATTTTCCTTTTTCCTGCAGTAGCCAACCCATATTATTTAAGGCCGACACATTTTTTCCATCAAGTTGCAATGCTTTTGTATAAAAGTATTGGGCACGTTCAGGTTTTTTTTGCTGAAATTCAAAGTAACCCATATCAACATACGTATCAGAACTGTTTGGATCAATGGCAATTGCTTTTTCGTAATAAATACGGGCAAGATCAAAACGCTTTAACTGTGCGTAAGCAAAGCCGGCTGTAGTATATGGATATCTCCATTTTGGTGCCCGCTTAATTGCTTTAAGGCTGAAGTAAATAGCACTGTCCGGTTTTCTCAGTTGAATTTGCAGTGAAGCGATGGTTTGTAAGATATAGGAAGCATTACTGTCAATTGCATAAGCCTGATAAATTAATTCTCTTGCTTCCTGAATATTAGAAGCCTTATTTTTTGTATCAAAAAAACTTCTTGCTCTGAAAAATAATAATTTGCTCCGCAGGTTTTTTACCAAATCATAATCTTCAGGATCTACAAGAACAATTGCTTTTTCAAGCATGGTAGCCACATTTCCAAAATCAAGTCCTGCAATGTATTGAAGCCTGTCTATGCCCGCTTCTATTTCTTCATTTCTTTGCGACTCATCGAGTTGTGTACGTATTTGCTGAATGCCGGCTGCATCTTTTCCACTTAGGTATAAATTAATTTTTCGCTGTGCAAAGTTGATGAATTCAGCAGCTAAAGTTTGTCTCGCATCTATTGTTAGTACGTTGTCGGTATATAATTTATTTAGCTTTTCATAAAAGTAATTGGCCGAACTGTCTCCAAGAAGTTTTAATTTTTTAATTGCTCTATTAAATTGATTGTAAATAAACGCAACAGAACTGTCAGCGGTTAACGCTCCACGTCCTTTGGAATTAGTTACCATATTATTTACTCCATCTGCCTCATTTATTGCGTTGAGGTTTTTACCTTGCTCCCATGTTTTTAAAAAGACACTGTCAACAATAGCTATGGGTCGCTGGCCTTTTTCATCACAACAAATAAACGGTTCCTGTTTCTTTTTATATTTTTCGGTTGCAACTATGGGTACTTTAGAAAGTATATACGACCTTAATTCAACTAAACTGATTTTGCCATCTTTTCCTTCATATCCATCGGCATTACCACTCAGTCCATCAACCAGATAATAAGTAAACAAACCATGCCCCGATCCGATTGTTGCATCCTCCATAGACTCCTGCCCAGCTCCGGTAGCCAGCATAATAATTTCTCCAGCTCTTCTTTCTGATATTGCTGAGTTTAAAATTTGCTGACCATCCTGCCCACCAGGTAATTCATTAGTACGGCAGGCATCCATTATTAAAAAGATTTCTACATTTTTACGGCTTAACTCTGCTATTCGGCTTTTTAAATTATAAAGTTGAATACTTCCTGTAACAATGTAATTGTTCTTATCTCCTGCGGGATTGCAATCGTAGGTAAGAAAAAAATATTCATCTTGATTAATAGCATCACCATGCCCGGCCAAATAAATAAATAAACGATCTCCTGATTTTAAATTTTTCTGCCGCAGCCATGCCATGCCTTTTACCCAAAAATTTGCTGATGTAGCTTCTTCATTAACAAGATAAAGAATATGATCATCTGTAATATTCCCTGCTCCTGACGACTTTAAATAATCCCTGAATAATCCGGCATCACTATCTGCAAAAGACAAAGGCCGAATGTGCTTATAGGTTGAAATTCCCAAAATCATGGCATAAGACTGTACACCAATAATATTGTTTGCAGAATCGTTTTGCAAAATAGATGGTTTTTCCTGTGCAAATACCGAACTCTGCATTTGTAAAAAAAATGCAGGGAGCAGAATAACAATTGCCAAATATTTTCTCATATATTCATGGCGAAATTACTGTTTCAACTTTAATACACAATCTTTCATTTAATGCCTGCGCCCAAAACGCCACCACAACTAAAAAACAAGCTCTCCTTATTAAGAAGAACTTACAACAGACTGCACCATTTTTATTTTCGGTATCTCTTTAAAAGGGATACTATACTCGCCAGCCTGTCAGTATTTCTAGTAATTGGACTTTTTGCTATTGTACCATTAAACACCAGTATCTTAAACCCATTTAAAACAGCTTTAAAAGATCTCGATTTTAATGACATTGCTTATTCTGTTTTAAAGAAAAACAATGACATGCCTTTTGACAACAGGATTGTAATTGTAAATATTGGCCCTGCCGACAGACTTGGACTTGCAATCATGATTGAAAAATTAAGTGCCTGCAAGCCAAAAGTAATTGGGCTGGATGTATTGTTTGACGGGCCCAGAGATCCGATATATGATTCAGCAATGCAAAAGGCTGTGTCCAACACGCCTAATTTAATCATAGCTTTTCGTATAGACTTTTCTAAGAAAGAATTGCCAGAGCAACAAAGTTATTTTGGCAAGTATACCAACAATCGAGGTTACGTAAATCTTGTGGGAGAAGAAGGCGGAACAATACGAAATTTTTCGCCTGCCGAAACAATTAATAAAAAGAAATATCTAAGCTTTCCTGCTGCTTTGGCGGGCATTGCCAATCAAAAAGAATTTCAAAAACTCGCTGTAAGAAAAAAGCTGGTTGAAACAATTAATTACTCCCGATCCATAGAAAAATATATGTTGCTTGAAGGGCAAGACGTTCTTGAAGACAAGATAGCCCCTGAGTTTTTTAAGGATAAAATTGTATTGATGGGCTTTATAAATCCTGACCCATCGAATATTGAAGACAAACATTTTACACCATTCAATAAAAAATTTGCCGGCAAATCAATTCCTGATATGAATGGGATTGTAATTCATGCAAATATAATTTCAATGATACTTGATCAGAATTATGTACGGAAAATCCCTGTTTGGCTATTATGGATCATTAACATTGTTGTTTGCTGGCTGCATGTGGCTCTGTTTATGCGTTATTATATTGAAGAACATATTTGGTTTCACCTTGTAGCCAAAATTGCTCAAATCTTTTTTGCAATCCTGTCTGTTTTTGTAGGCATTTTATTTTTAAAATGGTTCAGTATTAAATTGGACACTAAAATTTCCCTGATTGTAATTATCTTAGCCATTGATGTTATTTATTTCTACGAAGCATTTGCCGTTTGGGCTCACAATAAATTCGGATTTCAAACGAACTTTCACTCAAAAGCACATTAAAATGAAAAAGATTTTTCTATTAGTGGTTCTTGTAGCAACCATGTTAAACATGCATGCTCAAAACTCAAATTCGTTTCTGATTTACTCAGTAAAAGGAACTGTTACCATTTCTGAAAACAATACAGCAGTAAAAGCACAGATTGGAAAAATATTTTCAGAAAATGCCAAATTGACTGTGGGCGCAAATTCATTGGTAAGTATTATTTGTAATGAAAAAAGCCTCTTCTCCATTGTAAAAGCAGGCAATTATAGTATGCAGCAGTTTAAAGATTCCTGTACTACAAACAAAAGTTCCATTACCTCCAGCTATTTGAAATTTATTTGGGGGCAACTAACAACTGCTAAAGGAAGTCCTGAAAAAAATAGGAAAAATTATATGAACAATGTGGGTGCAGTAAGCCGCTCTAACATCAGCATCTGGATTGATTCAAGACTGGATACCATCAATTACAACAATGGCACATTCCCTATTTCATGGAAATGTTATAGCGATGTAACTGAATTTAATTTTCAACTTTTAAATGGAGGGAATTCTGTATATCAAAAAACGATTAATAATAATACAATTATTAATATTCCTGACTTTGTAGAATCTTTACAAAACAACACGTCTTATACATGGACTTTGAAAGCAAAAGATGAAGAGAATACAGAAAAAAGAGTGTTGATTAAATGGGACAATTCATCTTACAACAATCTGCTTGCAAAGTTTGTGGCAGCAAAGGATGGTTTTGAAACTGCAGCAGAAGAAAATTTCAGACTCGGCTTTCTGTTAGAATCCGCACGGTTTTATTCTGAAGCATATCAACACTACAAAAAAGCTTTTCAATTAAACCCTGAAGTAGAATTGTATCAAAAAACTTTAGACGCTTTTAGAAAAGATTACAGTATTAAAGATTAAACCATCAAAAAAATATTATTCACCCGGCTGGTTTAATTTCCAGCCGGTTTTTTTCTTTTCATCATCTACCATTTTTTTAACATCAACTAATAGTTTTTTTGAATCATATACAATGCCGTCCTTAATAGTGTACTTCACTCCTCCTGCTCTTATAATTTTGTTATCTGCAGTTAAACGAATAGCTCCTGTACCATATAATAACTGAAAATTTTCGAGTGGGTTTGCATCTATAATTACAAAATCAGCAAGTTTACCCACTTCAATACTTCCTAAATCTTTTTCAACTCCTAAAGCCTGTGCACCAAATAAGGTTGCAGAGCGGATAACTTCTAAAGGATGAAAACCCGCCTCTCTTAATAACTCCAGCTCACGAATATATCCAAAGCCATAGGTTTGATAAATAAATCCATTATCACTTCCTGTTGTAACTCTTCCGCCACGGTTTTTATACTCATTTACAAAAGTCATCCACAACCTGTAATTTTCTTTCCATGCTACTTCCTGCTCTGTACCCCAGCTATGCCAGTAACTGCCGTGAGATATTTTACTGGGCTCATAAAATTTCCAGAGAGAAGGAAGTGTATAAGTTTCGTGCCACTCTGCTCTTCTTGCACGCATTAAATCTCTGTTAGCTTCATAAATATTAAATGTAGGATCGAGTGTAAAATCCAAACTTAATAATTCATTCATCACTTTATTCCAATGATCGCTGTAAGGCGATGCAGCTTGTTTCCATAACCGGCCTGCTTCTTCAAAACGATCCTGCTCATTGCTGTAATTGTAATTGAGTGGATAGTTTTGAATGGTTTTATCAGTAAACAATGCTTCTGGTAATCCATACCAATGCTCCATACTTGTAAGCCCTGCTTTGGCTGAGTTTACCACATTCCATCTTGCCACATCCATTTGAGCATGATGGCAACAACTCCGCAATCCTAATTTTTTATTTTCCTTTATTGCTGCATCCATTACAATTGGTGAAGCACCAAAAAATTTAATCCCGTCAGCACCATTTTTTGCATTTTGCTGCACCCATGCTATTGCCTGCTCTGCAGTTACAATAGGTTGCTTACTCCCTTGCCCAAAAGCAGTGTAAGCAAATATGCGTGGTGCTGTAATTTTATTTTCAGCACTTAATCTTTTTTCTTCCAGCACCCAATCAAGACCGTTACCACATGATGGATCACGAATAGTAGTAATGCCATGTGCCATCCACAATTTAAAAACATATTCAGCATTGGCACCTTGTCCTTCGCCACCGATATGTCCATGCATATCTATAAAGCCGGGCATAATATAATGGCCTTCTAACTGCATTTCTTTTCCCCCTTCTTTTAATTTTGGTCGGCTACCATCGTTAATAGGAATACCACTGCCCACACCTGCAATACGCACAATGCGGTTATTTTCTATTACTATATCCATGGAGCCGGTAGGTGGTGCACCAGTTCCGTTAATCATCATTACGCCACGCAGTATTAATTGTGTGTAAGGCCCTTCACCTTCTTTTTTTAAGGGAGCTTCAGCAACCTGTGCATATGAATGAATGCAGATAAAAAGACAAAAGACAGAATAATATTTTCTCATGTAAGTATAGTTATACCGAAATTTACAACCAATCATTCAATTTCATTTTCTTTTTTTATGAAGATTCATTTCTGGAGCGTAGGGAAAAATCATGAGCCCTATATTAAAGCTGGTGTGGAAGAATTTACAAAACGCATCTCTAACTATTATACTGTGGAGTGGACCATTTTTCCTTTACCCAAAAATTCAGGTGTGCTAAGTGAAGCCGATTTGAAAAAGAAAGAAGGTGAAATAATTTTAGATCGCTTGCAAAAAGACGATTATCTTATTGCATTAGACGAAAGAGGTAAACAATTAACCAGCGAAGGGCTAGCAGAGTTTCTTATGAAGCGCAGCAATGAAAGCATAAAGAATATTGTATTTTTAATAGGTGGAGCTTATGGATTAGATGAAGCGGTGATGAACCGAGCCAACTTTAAGTGGAGTTTAGCACTGTTGGTTTTTCCACATCAATTAGTTCGGTTAATTTTAACCGAGCAGGTGTACCGGGCTTGTACTATTAACAGAAACGAAAAATATCATCATAGCTAATTGAGTATTTAAGATTTTAGATTCACAACAAACCAACCATACAATGGAATTTACAATAACTATTTCAATCATTATTATTACCGCCATCATTTCCTTTACGGCTTTCAACAACGAAAAAATTACAAATGATTTGATTTTTTGGCCGCCAATGATTAGCGAGAAAAAGCAGTACTACCGTTTTATTACAAGTGGTTTAATTCATGCAGATATCATGCACTTGCTCTTTAACATGCTCACACTTTATTTTTTTGGCCGGGCAATGGAAGATTTTTTTGTAGCCAAGATTGGAAAAATTGGGTTTCTTTTATTTTACATAGCTGGAATTATCATTTCAGAAATTCCATCGTTTATAAAACACAAAAATAATTACAGTTATAGAAGCCTTGGAGCTTCCGGTGCAGTTACTGCTGTTTTGTTTTCATTTATTTTATTAGCTCCCTGGCAAACCATGTATGTATTCTTTTTACCATTGCCTGCCATAGTATTTGCTGTGCTTTATTTAGCATATACTTTTTATATGGATAAGCGTGGTGGAGATTATGTAAACCACAGTGCACATTTGTGGGGAGCTATTTGGGGAATTGCATTTACAATTTTAATGGAACCAAAAGTGCTTCCCCATTTTTTAGAACAGTTAATGCAGCCTAGGTTTGGGCTATAAAAATTTCTTCCAATCAATTAGACTGATGCTTCCAGCGGGGAGAAAGAAATTTGTAAAACATTTTTTGTGGAAGGAGTAATTTTAACACGGTCATCAATCCGCTGCCCCACAATCCATACAATTTTTTTATTACTCTCAAGCACCCAAATAGTTTCTTTTTGGGTTTTTGATAATTTTTGATCAATTAAAAAACGGGCAACTTTCTTTTTCTTTTTCATACCTAGCGGATAGAAATAATCACCTGTTTCCCACTTACGCAACAGTAAGGGAAATTGAATTGCTGAAATATCTATGGCTGCAATTGAACTGGATGTTGATAATGGATAATGGATAATGGATAATTGCTTTAGTTCCAGACTCCCTTCTGCAAATTCAAGTTTCGTGGTCATCTCATCAATTATAATTGTGGCAGCTTCCTGAGAAGCAATAGTTGCAATAATAAACCAATGTCTGTGCTTAATCATTCTAAAATTCAGTGCAGGCGCATCTATATATTTTCCTGATTCACTTGCTGCAAGTTTTTCTACTTCATCTATCTGCTTTTCTGTAAAACCAAAGGGATAAATAATTTCATAAATCAACGCTCTGTTTTTGTATTGCATCAATTGCTTTACGGGAATATGAACTTCTGCACCTTTTTGTCTGCAAAGTTTTTTAATAATTACTTGTGTAGATAACTGATACAGTTGTTCAATTTCTTTAAACCGGTTGATATTGGCAGTAAGATTTTCCTTTACCTGCGGATATACGTTGCTTATTGCAGGAATCAACTCATTGCGAAAAAAATTCCGGGTGTACTTAGATGAACTGTTGGAAGCATCTTCCCGAAACTCCAAATGATTTTCATTGGCATAAGCAATCAATTCATCTTTTGTAAAATGCAAAAGTGGCCTACTGATTTTTTCATTTTTTTCTGGAATACCGGTGAGTCCGTGCAAACCTGTACCACGGAAAAAATGCATGAGCATGGTTTCAATATTATCATCTGCATGGTGAGCGGTGAGAAGAGTTGATAGTTGATAGTTTGTAGTTGATAGTAGTTGGTGAAACCAAGCATAGCGTAACTCTCTGGCAGTTTCCTGAATGGATAATTTATTTTCACTGGCGTATTGTTCAGTAGTAAACTTTTGAATATGTACTTCTGCATTATATTTTTTGCCTAGTGACTTTACAAAAGTTTCATCAGCATCACTCTCCTCTCCTCTCAGTTGAAAATTGCAATGCGCAATGGAAAATTTATACCCGGCTTTGTACACAAGATCGGTTAATACAATACTATCAATTCCTCCACTTACAGCAAGAAGGAGATGAGCATCTTTTGTAAAAAGATTCCGATGATTGATAATATCCTGAAATGATTGTAGTAATCCCATTATAATTTTATAAAACCCTAAAACGTCAATTCCTCCCAAGCCCCTTTCAACTCACCAAAAGCATGTTGATCTCCTTTTTCTTTTGCAATGTGCATTCCTTTTTCATACCATTCAATGGCCTGTTTTTCATCACCTATTCTTTCATACAATTTTCCTAAATGATAATAGCTACCCACATAGCCGGGTTCGTTTACAAGCAACTCTTCAAACAAAAGCTTTGCTTCCGCATCATTGCCCAGTTTAATATATTCCAATGCCAACGCATGTTTTAAAAAACTATCGTTGAGATTTTTGGCCAGCATTTCCTTTATCTGTTCAACTCTGTTCATTGTATAACTATTTTCTTTTCTACATTTGCAGCCGATAATCAATTTGCCTTTATCTTTGCTTTAGTTGCATAAACAACTAATTTACACCTCACCTCAATCCGCTCCAAAAAAGTGGAAGAAAAAACAGATTATGAAGATATTAGTTTGCATCAGTAAAACGCCGGACACAACGGCAAAAATAGCCTTCGCAGAGAACAACACAAAGTTTGCACAGGAAGGTGTACAGTGGATTATTAATCCATACGATGAATGGTATGCTTTGGTTCGTGCTATTGAACTCAAAGAAAAAGATCCATCCATTGTTATTCACCTCGTTAATGTGGGTAGTGCAGATAATGATCCCATCATTCGCAAAGCATTGGCACTTGGTGGCGAAGAAGCAATCAGAATTAATTCAGACAGTCACGACAGCTTTACCATTGCTTATCAAATTGCAGAAATAGCAAAGAGCGGCAGTTATAATTTAATATTTACCGGTAAGGAAACCATTGATTATAATGGTTCTTCTATTGGAGGAATGGTTGCTGAGTTGTTAGATCAACCCTATATTTCTTTGGCTACAAAATTTGAATTAAACGGAACTACGGCTACTGTAAACCGTGAAATTGAAGGTGGTGAAGAAACCTGCGAAGTTAACTTACCAATAGTGGTGAGTTGTCAAAAAGGAATGGCTGAGCAACGCATCCCTAACATGAAAGGAATTATGGGAGCAAGAACAAAACCATTGAACGTAGTAGAACCAATAGCTGTTGATGCATTAACTTCTATTGCCAGTTTCGATTTACCGCCAGCAAAAGCAGGTGTAAAATTAGTAGATGCGGAGAATGTAGGAGAACTCATACGTTTATTACACGAAGAAGCAAAAGTGTTTTAAATAATGGATAATTGGTTAATGGATAATTAATAATTAATCACCATTCAAGCAAAATTACCATGAAAGAAAACATCTTAAAAACAAAAAGTTTTGACTTTGCTGTAAGAATTGTAAAACTCTATCAATATTTAAAAAAAGAACATAATGAGTTTATTCTTGCACAGCAAATAGTAAGAAGTGGTACAGCTATTGGGGCTTTAATAAGAGAAGCAGAGCACGGTGAGAGTTTGAAAGATTTTATACATAAACTTTCAATTGGATTAAAAGAAGCAAATGAATGCCAGTACTGGCTTGATTTGCTTGTAGCAACTGATTTTATAACAAAGAAAATGTACGACTCAATGAATAAAGACTGTGAAGAGCTCCTAAAACTACTTACATCAAGTGTTAAGACATCCAAATCCAAATTAAAGTAATTATAAATTATCCATTAATCAATTATCAATTATATGTCTGTTTTAATTTTTATAGATGCTGCCGATGGTCATGTAAAAAAATCATCTTACGAAGCAATAACATACGGTTCGCAACTTGCAACACAACTGGGTACAAATGCAGAAGGTGTTTTGCTGGGATCAGTTGCAGATGATGTAGCTGCATTAGGCAAATATGGCATTTCAAAAATTCATCATATTGCAAATGATACACTCAATCATTTTGATGCACAGGTGTACACGAAAGCAATTGCAGATGTAGCCACAGCAAGTGGTGCAACCGTCATTGTATTATCACACAACTTAACAGGCAAAGCAGTTGCTCCACGGTTAAGTGTAAAGTTAAAAGCAGGAATGGTGGCAGGCGCTATTGGCTTGCCCGATACAAGCAATGCGTTTGTTGTAAAGAAAGCGGTGTTTAGCGGAAAAGCATTTGCACATATTGCTGTAAATACATCAGTAAAAATTCTTTCTATCAGTCCTAATTCATTTGCAACGGTTGCAGGTGAAGGAACAGCCGAAGTTGTTTCGTCTACTGTAACTGTAGATACACCCAAAGTAAAAGTAACAGCTACCAATAAGATAACGGGTGAAGTTCCTTTGAGTGAAGCTGAGTTAGTAATTAGTGGTGGCCGTGGGTTAAAAGGCCCTGAAAACTGGGGTATGGTTGAAGAACTGGCAGGACTTCTCGGAGCAGCAACAGCCTGCAGCCGTGCTGTGGCAGATGCACATTGGCGTCCGCATCATGAGCATGTGGGACAAACAGGTGGTGCCATTGCTCCAAACTTGTATGTAGCCATTGGCATTAGTGGTGCTATTCAACATTTAGCAGGTGTAAACCGCAGTAAAGTAATTGTGGTGATCAATAAAGATTCCGAAGCACCTTTCTTTAAAGCCGCTGATTATGGTATTGTGGGTGATGCGTTTGAAGTAGTACCAAAAATGATTACAGAAGTAAAGAAGCTAAAAGGTGTAGCCTGATAAATACAAAGATTTAAAAAGCGGCTCACCAAGCCGCTTTTTTTATGTAAAAAACAATTAGTTTCGTGTTTCGTTTATGAAAAAAATTGAACTGGAAATAGTAGCTCTCTCTCACAGCATTACACAAACGCATAGTTATGCTGTAGTATTGGGAGAAATAAACGGACTTCGTCGTCTGCCCATTGTAATTGGCGGTTTTGAAGCGCAGGCCATTGCTGTGGCATTGGAACGTATGCAACCCAGCCGCCCACTCACTCATGATTTAATGAAAAATTTTATGCTGGCTTTTAATGTGGATCTGCATGAAATTGTAATTAACGATTTGCAGGAAGGTATTTTCTACTCCAAACTTTTATGTTCTTCAGATAATGATACAGTAGAGATTGATAGCCGCACAAGTGATGCATTGGCTCTTGCCGTACGATTTGGTTGCCCTATTTATACCTACGAAAATATTTTAGAAAGCGCCGGTATCTTAATGGAAGATGATGATGAAAAGAAACAGAAGGAAGAAGTATTAGTAACTGGTGGCAATGAAGGCAATGCCGATTTAAAATCATTAAGTATTGAAGAATTACAAGCCCTGCTGAATGAAGTGTTAGAGCAGGAAGATTATATGCGGGCTATTGCAATAAGGGATGAACTCAGTCGCCGCAAAAAATAATTTCAGTAATGGATAATTGAAAAATGCATAATTGATAATTGATTTAATTCATGCAAGTTGCCAAGCATTATCCATTATCAATTCATAAATTATCAATTCTCCATGCTCGTTTTTCCTAACTGCAAAATCAACCTTGGCCTACAAATTCTCAACAAACGGGAAGATGGGTTTCATAATTTGGCAACGGTTTTTTATCCTGTACAGTTGAAAGATGTATTGGAGATAATCCAAAAAGATGATGCAAACTCCCCAACTCAAAACTCAGAACTCAAAACTCAAGACTCACAACTCAAAACTAAGAACTCAGAACTAAGTTTTACAAGCTCAGGATTAGAAATAGCAGGCGATGAGCAAAACAATCTCTGCATTAAAGCATACAACTTATTAAAAAAAGAGTTCCCCTCTCTCCCACCCGTTCAAATACATTTGCATAAAGCTATACCAATGGGTGCAGGACTTGGTGGCGGCAGTAGTGATGGTGCATTTGCATTAAAATTGCTGAATGAAAAATTTCAGTTGGGGTTGAATAATGAGCAGTTGATTGGATATGCATTACAGTTGGGTAGTGATTGTCCTTTTTTTATTCTCAACAAACCATGTTATGCAACTGGCAGAGGTGAAATTTTAGAACCTGTTGATTTAGATTTAAGTGCTTATCAATTTGTAATTGTAAATCCGGGTATTCATGTACATACTGGTTGGGCTTTTGAGCAATTGAAAATTCAGAGTTCAGATCGCTTGGAGCGTCCCGACCTTAGAAAGATTATTCAACAGCCCATCACTACCTGGAAAGATGAATTGAAAAATGATTTTGAAGAAGTGGTAGCTAAAGAACATGGTGAGATTGCAACTATAAAACAACAACTATATGATGCTGGTGCATTGTATGCAAGCATTACAGGGAGTGGAAGTACGGTGTTTGGGATTTTTGAGAAGGGTGATGAAGTAAAGATTAAGAACAACAAAGAATGGCTAATGGAAACAATTGAGTCGTAATTTAAAAAACAGCTTTTGAATAAATGTTAATGAAAATCACAAAAGTTATAAAAGGGTTTTTAAGAAGACTCATCGCTAAATAATTTTATTAAATGAAAAATCTCTTTTTTTTATTAATTGTAATTCTTTCAATGGAAGCTTTTACCCAAGTTAAAAGCGACAAGGAAACAAAAACTCTTCTAATAGGAAAATGGAAGTATGAAGAATATAATCTCATTCTCAAAAAAAACGGAAAGTGTGAAATCGAATGGGGCGATGGTGTTACAATGAATTCAACATGGGCATTAAACAACGGAATTTTGATTGTAAACTCATACACAAGAACAGATTTTAGATATTTTAATTCGAAAATTTATAAGTATAAAATTATTGCCATCTCAAACAAAGAAATTAGATTTTATCATATTAGCCCACGGAATTCTAAAAAAATGATTAGTGTCAAGAAACTTGACATGTAGAGCTCTTTTCCAAGCAATATCTCTGCCTCTGGACATTGCGTATAGTAAAGCACTCACTCTCATTTTTCGATCGGATAGAAAATCAAACATTCAGTTCTTTTTCTCAGCAATGTCTCCGCCTCGGGACATTGCGTATAATAAAACTCAAATTATTTATTCACCCCTCTTAAAAGTCTCCAAACTTTGAAGCATTATGCTTCCTGTAGTAGGCAGGATAAAGAAAGAATTAATTAGAACAGACAGCCTGAGGCTATTTACATAAAACTGCGAAGCCTGGAGACATAGTAGTGCAAATTGAACTGGTCTTATCTCAGCCATCAATTTTTAAACCCAATACTTCTATTTGTGTTTGAACCAACAAGAAGTATCCTCAGAATATTTTTTAAACTCTGTATTAACAGGGTTTCCATGAATCACTTGATCGTTATATTTTGTCCGAACCAAGTAGTTAAAAACACCCATATCACCGGTATAAGCTGTTTGATTGTCGCTATTAAATTTCTGATGAAGGGTCCATAATTGATCAATAAAAGCTAGCATCATTTTTGCATTTCCACCAATGATGCCACAATTAAGCAGGATTTCATTTTTAAAATGCATTTCATAATTGGCATAATCAGCTATTTTGTTTCGCAAATGTTGGGAATGCTTTTGCATCCAATCATTATCTAAAATTTCAGGCTCATCGCCACAAAAAATAGCAGTTTTATTTTGTAAGTACAGTTGTTCCAGAAAAGGATTTTTTAAAACAATCACATCAGAAACATCCGTAAAAAATATATTTTTTATACAATGGGATTGCTCTTTTAAGAATTCGCTATAAATAAAATAACGAAACACATTAGGATTATATTGAGCGTTGTATGTAACTTTTATAAACCGAATAAACTCGCTTTCATTAGCCTTACAAGTAGCTTCTGAAAAATTATTATGAAAAATAATACCTTGTAACCCTAAGTTTGCAATAGATTTTGCCCAGTCTGAAACAATTGAAAAATCATCCTCTTTTAAAATCGAATTTCTATTTACATCATACACACCCGTAATACAAGAAGATACTATAAGATTGTTCGCCAGCTTGAAATCAATCATTAATTTAAACTTTCACTTTTAATTCTTACTGTAATACTATTGGGGTTATTTCTATAATAAATGTACGTACGCAAATCTAATTTCTTAACCATAAACTGCTGTTCTGCCTGCTCATAAAAGTGTGCATCAGCTCCATACATGTTATTGAAATTAAGACTTGTAAAAACTTCTTTCTTACCAAATAAGGTTGCAAACAAAATACAATCATCTACATGTACTACCTGACTGGTATCAAAACGATCAGGAACATAATAGTCTGATTCTTGATTAACAATTGTTTCTGTTGTTGAGGCAATTAAATCTGATGATTTGATTACTGATAAGCATTTACTCAAATGATGGGGCTTGTATTCATCATCTGCATCAATTATAGTTATAAACTCACTGTTACTGATTAAAATTCCTTTATTGATAGACTCTGATTGGCTGCAATTTTTATGCCTCATGTAAGTTATTTTATCTTCATATTGGATAGCATAATTCAGCAATTCATTTTGAGTTTCATTTTGGCTTCCATCATCAATAATAATTAATTCAAAATCCTTAAAATCCTGGTTTAAAACAGAATCGATTGCTCGTTTAGTCATTTTAAAAGGCGTATTATAAACTGACATTATAACAGCAATTTTATTCTTAAAATACATAAGTAGAGGTTAAAATAATTTTTGGTGTGCAAATGTACTTTTTTCCCTTCAAAAAAGACCCTTTATAAATTAATAAAGAAGAATTAACAGACGGTCATCTAATCAACTTATTTCGATAGAGGTTTTCGTTTCATTTGAAATAATGACTATAAAAAAGAGTGAAGAAGTTATAGAGTTCGCCTGCACATTTTTTCAAAGCAAAGTCTCCGTCTCGGGGTGTTGCGTATAGTAAAACATAAATTTTTTTCACGCAGAAAATTTACACTCTGCGTAAACTCCTTATCTCTTTTCTCTGCGCCAAAACTATTCCGCCAAACTCAATAACACATCCAAATCAAGCCTATCAGTACCCATCACCAATTTACCATCTGCATCAATGGGCCATTCATCTTTCGGTTTATCCCAATACAATTCCACGCCATTACCATCAGGATCGTTTAAATAAATGGCTTCACTCACACCATGATCACTTGCTCCTGTTAAGGGATAGCCTGCATCCATCAAACGTTTTAAAATAATTGCCAAATCTTTTCTTGTGGGATAAAGAATAGCAGTATGATACAATCCAACTGCATTCACAGGTGCCGGCCCTGCTCCATTACTGTGCCATGTGTTTAACCCAATATGATGATGATAACCACCTGCTGAAATAAAAACAGCCTGCGAACCATATTGCTGCATTACTTCAAAGCCCAGTAAATCACGGTAAAATTGTAAGGACAATTCAATATCACTCACTTTTAAATGCACATGACCGATTCTGGTTTCGGCAGGAACTGTATAACTCATCTTTTTTGTTTTTAAATAACCGCCGACAGGGTTTGCAAACTCTGTCGGGGTTTAAAATTTTGTAAATTAAAAATAAGAAAGTATTTTTGGCATCTCAATGAAACAAGAATTACCATTTCTGCAATTAAATCTTGATCTCCTCAATCATCGAGGATAAGAAGCCCCCCTAACCCCGCCTGAATGAAAAAGTCGGGCAGGCTCCCCCGAAGTGAGGAACAATTCGTTTCATTTCATTCTCTATTTTTCATTATTCAATTATCTCCCATGCATACTACTATTTCAGTAACTGAAAACGCACAACAATATATTGATTTAGAAAATCAATACGGTGCACACAATTATCATCCACTGCCTGTTGTATTAAAAAAAGGCGAAGGTGTTTTTATGTGGGATGTAGATGATAAACGTTACTTCGATTTTTTAAGCGGATACTCTGCGGTGAACCAGGGGCACTGTCATCCAAAAATTATTGCAGCATTAGTGGAGCAGGCACAAAAACTTACACTCACATCAAGAGCGTTTCATAATAATTTATTGGGTGAGTATGAAGAATTTATTACGCAGTATTTTAATTATGATAAAGTGCTGCCTATGAATACTGGTGTAGAAGCTGTAGAAACTGCCATTAAACTTGCACGCCGTTGGGGATATGAAAAAAAAGGAGTGGCTGATAATAAAGCGAAAATTATTGTTTGTGCTCATAATTTTCATGGCCGCACAAGTACAGTAATTTCATTTAGTACCGATCCGGGTTCGTATACCAATTTCGGTCCATTTATGCCCGGCTTTCATGTAATACCATATAATCATTTAGAAGCATTACACGAAGCATTGCAGGATAAAAATGTTGTTGGATTTTTAGTTGAACCCATTCAGGGTGAAGCGGGTGTGGTTGTACCTGATGAAGGATATTTATCAACAGCAAAACAATATTGTGCAGATGCCAATGTGCTGTTCATCGGCGATGAAATACAAACCGGTTTATGCCGAACAGGAAAAATGCTGGCATGTGATCATGAAAATGTTCGTCCGGATATTTTGATTTTAGGCAAGGCTTTAAGTGGCGGTGTATTCCCCGTAAGTGCTGTACTTGCAGATAATGAAATTATGATGACTATTAAACCGGGTGAGCACGGAAGTACCTATGGTGGTAATCCATTGGCATGTGCAGTTGCTATTGCTTCATTAAAAGTATTGAAAGAAGAAAACCTTGCAGCCCGTGCAGAAAAAATGGGGCAATTGTTGAGAGATGAATTAACAGCATTAGAGTCGGAGCATTTTCATCTTATCCGTGGGAAAGGTTTATTAAATGCAGTTGTTATTCAACATAGCAACCCCGAAGCTGCATGGGATCTTTGTATGGAAATGAAAGAAAACGGGTTGCTTGCCAAACCAACGCATGGTGATAAAATTCGGTTAGCACCGCCTTTAGTTATAACTGCTGAACAGATTACGGAGTGTGTGGGAATAATTGCAAAGAGTTTGAAGGTATTACTATAAAGTAGATAGCCAGTAGCCGATAGTTAGTAGCCAAATACAATCAGCGACTGACTATCGGCTATCTATTGATGGCTATCGGCTGATAGAGAAACCTTATTTTTGCACCTCAATTAAAACAGCACATGAGCGAAGAGAAAAGCCTTAATTTTTTAGAGGAAATCATTGAAGAAGATTTAAAGAGAGGTAAATACGAATCTATTGTTACACGTTTCCCTCCGGAACCGAATGGCTATTTACATATTGGCCATGCCAGCAGTATTTGCTTAAATTTTGGACTTACAAAAAAATATCCCGGCTATACCAATTTAAGGTTTGATGATACTAACCCCGTTACAGAAGAAACAGAATTTGTTGAAAGTATAAAGGAAGACATCAAGTGGCTGGGCTTTAGCTGGAAGCATGAACTATTTGCATCAGATTATTTTGATACGCTATATAACTATGCAGTAAAACTGATCAATAAAGGATTGGCTTATGTTGATGATTCGTCGAGTGAAGAAATGGCGGCGATGAAAGGTACACCAACAGAACCTGGCAAAAACAGCCCATACAGAAGCAGAACAGTTGAAGAAAATGCAGAGCTTTTTGCAAGTATGAAAGCAGGTGCATTTGCTGATGGTACGCATACCCTCCGTGCAAAAATTGATATGGCACATGGTAACATGCTCATGCGTGACCCGATTCTTTACCGTATTAAACATGCACATCATCACCGTACAGGCGATGCATGGTGTATTTACCCGATGTATGATTTTGCACACGGGCAAAGTGATTCCATTGAAAACATCACCCACTCTATTTGCACCTTAGAATTTGTGCCGCATAGAGAATTGTATGATTGGCTCATTGAAAAATTAGAAATCTATCCATCGCATCAATATGAATTTGCAAGAAGAAATATTAATTATACTGTAACCAGCAAACGAAAGTTATTGCAACTGGTTAATGAAAATCATGTTACGGGTTGGAACGATCCACGCATGCCCACCATCAGCGGATTAAGACGCAGAGGTTATACGCCTGAAAGTATTGTTGATTTTTGCACACGCATTGGAATTGCAAAACGGGAAAACATGATAGATGTGAGCTTACTTGAATTTTGTGTAAGAGAACATCTCAACAAACTTTCATTGCGAAGGATGGTTGTATTCAATCCCATTAAAATTATTCTTACCAATTATGCTGATGGCGTTACTGAATTACTTCCTTCAGAAAATAATCCGGAAGATGCAAATGGCGGAGTACGGAATCTTCCTTTCAGCAAAGAATTATTTATTGAAGCAGATGATTTTATGGAAGTAGCACCTAAGAAATTTTTCCGTTTGGCACCGGGGCAAAAAGTAAGATTGAAAAGTGCCTACATTATTCAATGTGATGAAGTAGTGAAAGATGGTGATGGAAAAATTACGGCACTTCATTGCACTTATATTCCTGAAAGCAAAAGCGGAAGTGATACAAGTGGTTTAAAAGTTCAGGGTACTTTGCATTGGGTAAATGCTGCTGATGCTGTGGAAGTGGAAGTAAGGGAATATGATCGCCTGTTTAAAGTAGAAGACCCAACGGATGAAGAAGGTGATTTTAAAGAATATATCAATCCAAATTCTTTAACCGTTGTTACAGGTTATGCCGAGCCTGCAATAAAAGATGCAACTGCTCCAGATCGTTTTCAATTTATGCGGAAAGGATATTATTGTTTGGATGAAGATTCAACTGCCGATAAACTCATCTTTAACAGAACGGTTACGTTGAAAGATGCCTGGGCTAAGGAAGTGAAGAAGGGATGAGGGTTTTACTATTCCGCAGACTATTTATAATTTAAAACTATAATTTAAGCTGTACCAAATAACCAAAAACTAAGGGCTGCATTTGCAGCCCTTAGTTTTTTACTTTGTTTCTTCTTCTTTGGCAGGTGCTTCATCACCATCAAATACATCTTTTAATTTATCCCATGCACCTGCCGCTTTTTCTTTAAGAGCATCTACTGCATCTTCAGCCTTGTCTTTTAATACTTCAAATTTATCTTCAGCTATATCTTTTAGCTGTTCAAATTTGTCTTCTGCCTTATCGGCAAATTCGCCTGCCTTGCCTTTTAAGTCCTGAAGTACATCTTCTGCTTTATCAGTCCAGCTTTCTTTTGCAGCATCGCTGCCTGTGGTGTTTGTGTTTTCTTCCATGATTGTAAGTTTTAAAATTGGTAATAGAGAGGAAGAAAGTTAACCCATTTCATTTAAAATAACACTGATTAAAAGAAAATCACTAAAAATTAACTTCGCTATTTTTAATATCTTCCATCCACAATTAACCATCATGCTCAAACGTATCTTTTATTTTTTACTCATTACCATTACAATTCTTGCATGAGTTGTCTTGTTTAACACATTCCGTTTCAATAAACTTAGTCCTGTAAAAGAATCCATGACAATTACCGGCATCAGCGATTCTGCTGCACAGCATTTAAGTGAAGCCATCAAAATAAAAACCATTTCTTTTGGTGATACACTTGCTATTGATACAACAGAGTTTACAAAGTTTCGTGCGTTTATGGAAACAACCTATCCATTACTGCATCAGCAATTACCAAGACAAATCATTAGTGAGTTCAGTTATATTTTTACATGGAAAGGAAAAGACACTACCCTTGCTCCCTGGGTGTTAATGGCCCACATGGATGTGGTGCCTGTAGAAGCTATTGCAGAAAGTAAATGGACTGTTCCTCCTTTCAGCGGAATGATAAAAGGCGATACCATTTGGGGCAGAGGTGCTGTAGATGATAAAGCAAGTGTAGTTGGTATAATGGAAGCAGCAGAACAATTGCTCAAAGAAAAGTATCAGCCACAGCGAACCATTTATTTTTGTTTTGGGCACGATGAAGAAATTTCCGGCAAACGTGGTGCAGCAAAAATTGCAGAATGGTTTATTCAAAATAAAATCAAACCCCAGTTAGTAGTTGATGAAGGCGGACAGGTGGATACAGAACGTTTCAAAGAATTAGGAAGACCCGTTGCTGTAATTGGCGTGGTCGAAAAAGGGTATGTAAATATTGATTTAACTGTTGAAATTCCCGGTGGTCATTCTTCCATGCCTTTTCCTGAAACTTCTATTGATGTATTAAACAAAGCCATTGAAAAAATAAGAGCTAAACAAATGCCTGCCATCATTACTCCTCCTGTTCAGGAATTACTTAACAGAGTTGTTGCGGGCAGCAGTTTTGTAAACCGTATGGCATTAAGCAATCAATGGTTGTTTAAAAGCATGCTTGTTTCCCAATTAGAAAAAGATAAAGGAACCAATGCATTAATTCATACCACACTTGTACCCACTATTGTAAAAGCAGGTATTAAGGACAATGTAATTCCTTCTGTTGCAAAAGCTACATTCAACAGCCGCATTCTTCCCGGGCAAACAAGCGATGATGTGGTAAATTTTGTAAAGCAAGCTATTAATGATGAACGTGTGCAGGTACAAAAACAAACCATTTCATTAATGGAACCATCTGCTATCACCTCTACATCGCATCCTATGTTTCAAAAAATGGAAGCTGTTGTTTATAAAACAGTACCGCAAGTGCTGGTATCGCCTTACTTAATGATTGGTGCAACTGACTCAAGATATTTCCGTTCGTTTAGTGATGCAGTGCTCAACTTTTCACCCATGAGAGATGCAAAAGGTTTTCATGGCATTGATGAACGAATTGGCTTAAATGATTTAAAGAGTATGATTTTCTTTTATAGATTGTTGATGATAGAGAAGTGATTTTAAATAAAGTAAGATTCCTTTTCTCTCACCAACAACTCCCAAAAAGCACAGATGAAACTTAGCAAATAGCTGATGGAAGCGTTGCGTAATACTAAAGACCCCTTAATGATTTAAAATTTGATTGAGTTGTATTTGCAAAAATTTTGAAACCTTCGTTTTTTACTAACAATTTAAATAAACTGTTTCTTTATTGCAGGGGCAAAAACTTTCGCATATTTTTGAGTTGTACGTAATTATAAAAATGAAAAACCTTAATCAATATGAAAAAAAATTCAAGAAAAACCATTGCATTTTTATTTTTAGTTTTGTTCACTCTTGGTTGTGGTAAAAACGAATATAATCCAGTAACCTCAAATTCAACTATCACCTATTCAAACTCACCTTTTGACTTGCAAGGTATAAATGCAAAGTTTGCAAAAGACATTGCGTATGATAGCAAGGCCAGAACACAATTTGACATTTGGCTACCTAATTCCAACACGCCAACAGGCTTGGTAATATATGTTCATGGCGGAGGGTTTACCAGTGGTGACAAAGATTTTGTGTATTCAGTTCAATCAGGTGGAGCTTGGGATTTCCCATCTGACATCCGGTTTTTACTTCAAAATAACATTGCGGTTGCTACTATACGTTACACACTATTAAACCCCACTGGAGAAACAGAAGGTGTAAAAAAATCAATGGGTGATGTAAGAAGGGCATTGCAATACATAAGAAGTAGGGCAAGTGATTTTAATATTGCTAAGGATAAAATTATTTTAGCAGGTAATTCAGCAGGTGCAGGTACATCTCTTTGGATAGCATTTAATAATGATTATGCTAATGCAACAAGCAGTGACCCTATTTTAAGAGAATCTACCAGAGTAAAAGGGGTAGTTGCGAGAGAAACTCAAGCAAGTTACAATATTGAAGACCGATGGGTAAGTGATGTCTTTGTTGATTATGGTGTTACCTGGTCACAAATTTTAGCAAATGAAACAGGAAACATTCAAAAAATATATGGAGTTTCCTCAACTGCTCAATATGAATCGGCTGCCATTGATATATATAGATCTGAGGTAGATATGTTGGCTTTAATGTCTGCTGATGACCCTGAAATTTGGATTAATAATACCTTGAGAGATGTTGTGAATCCATATAGCCCTTTTAATTTAGACATACCCTCTCATCACGCCTTTCATGCAAGAGAATTAAAAAAGAAGGCAGACGCATTAGGAGTTAAGAACATTACTTACTATGGTAGAAATCCATTTATATTTTCTCACCCAAGTAACGAAAGTTGGATTCAGTTCTGTAAAAGGAAAATTAACGAATAACTTTTTTTCCATCAACATTTTCCCAATAGGCAAAGATGAAACTTAGCAAATAGCTGATGGAAGCGTTGCGTAATACCTAAGCCCCCTTGATGATTTGAGATTTGATTGAAGTGTATTTGCGAAAATTTACAACTTTCTTTTTTTTAATTAACACCCTGAAAACAAAGCAGTTTAAAAAATTGTTCCTTTATTGCAGGGGTAAAAACTTTCGCATATTTTTGAGTTAGCGGTCATTGTAAAAACGACAATCAGCAACAAAACAGAAAATTAGCAAATAAAAATAAATATTATGTTAGGACTTAGAACAACAATTTACAAAGTTTCAGACATTCAAAAAGCGACTGAATGGTATTCAAAGGCATTTGAAACTAATCCTTACTACAACGAACCCTATTATGTTGGTTTCAACATTAAAGGTTACGAACTCGGACTTCAACCAGAAGACAATCCGACTTTTGATAAAATTGAAAGTGTAGTTTCTTATTGGGGAGTAGAAAACATTCAAGCGACTTTTGACCGACTAATTGAATTAGGGGCAACCGAAAATGAAAAACCATATAGCGTTGGTGGAGATTTAATGACAGCGACTGTTAAAGACCCATTTGGAAACGTAATAGGCTTGATTTACAATCCTCACTTTAAACTAAAAGACTAACCAATGGCATCCGACACAAACTTTGTAGATTTTGTATTGGAACAAATCAAAAATTCAGGAGAAATAACTGCTAAAAAGATGTTTGGTGAATACGGCATTTATTCAGACGAAAAACTATTTGGACTAATATGTGACAATATACTATTTATTAAAGCAACAAATTCTGGGCGAAAGTTTATAGGAAATGTAGTTGAAGCACCGCCATACGAAGGAGCAAAGCCAAGTTTTTTAATAGAAGACAAAATTGAAGACAGCGAATGGTTAAGTGAATTAGTTAGAATATCAGTGAATGAATTACCAGCACCTAAACCAAAAAAGAAAAAATCATAATAATGAAGTGAACAATTTTAACAACATTGATACTTGCAACAACTTTTTTTTCAGCAACCTTTCTCAAAAAGTAACGATGAAACTTAGCAAATAGCTGATGGAAGCGTTGCGTAATACTTACCCCCCCTTGATGATTTGAAATTTGATTGAGATGTATTTGCGAAAGTTTTGAAACCTTCGTTTTTTTTTGATAACAATTTAAAAACAAGCATTTTAAATAAATTGTTTCTTTATATGAGGGGCAAAGGCTTTCGCATATTTTTGAGTTGTGTGCAATTAGACATTTGCACCATTCAAATTCATAAATTGACAAGAACATAAATACAAAAATGACAGAGTTTGAAGGACAAATAAAGGAATTATCTAAACTCATTAAAAGTTGGAATTTAATAAATGGTGATTCTAATTCACAATTTGACAATTTTTCGAAAAAAGTTCTTTATGCTTTGGGCAAAGGAGAAAATTCTGAAAAAATTAGACGAATTATTGAAAGTGAGTTATGTGTAACTTTTGGACTTTTTAACAATGAGTTTGACTCTAACATACTTGCAAATCAAATTATGCATTGGTGGGACAATTAAATGGAAACAAGAATTGCTACAAATATTGAAACAGAACACCACTGGCGCAAGTCTCCCATCTGGCGCAGGCCTCTGGCCTGATGCCAAGGCGTTACTTGATTCCATCATTCAGTAACTAAAGAAACCAACTAACTGCTCAATTATAATTGATAGTGATACAAACACTCAGCGACTAACCTAAGTATTGAACTGATGAACAAATGCATTACAACCAGCGAAAACAAAATAAATCTTCCTTTCTTTTCTCTTTATAAAAATCTAACTTTACAGAAATACAAAAACATGACCGCTCCAGCATCCATCAAAGAAAAACTGCATCAATACATTGATACTGCCGATGAATCCAAACTGCAAGCAATTTATACCTTATTGGAAGATGAAATCAATTGGGCTTATACCAAAGAAGACGTAGCAGTTTTTCATCAGCGCAGGCAAAACCACCTAAACGGCATCAGCAAATCTTATACAGCAGCAGAATCTATCAATGCTATCCGCAACCAGCCAAAACTCTAAGCATGTCCTTTACCGTTATTGTAAAAGAGGAAGCACACCAAGATACTTTTAATGCATATTGGTATTATGAAGACAAACAAAATGGATTAGGTGAACGCTTTCTGGATGTTTTAGAACAAACCTATCAATCGCTTATCAATCATCCTGAACATTACGGTTATATCAGCGAAGACACTCAGAAAATTCTTAGAGATGTAAAACTTGATAAATTTCCTTTTGTAGTAGTATATGAAATTATAGAAAAAGAAGTAGTGGTTTATGCAGTACATAATACTTACCTCCATCCAAAAAACAAATTAAGAAAACCAGAAATTTAAAGTGACTTTCTTTATCACCTATGTCATTACTCAAAATCAAAAATTTAACCCATAAATAATTTCTTTAACTTTACGGTTCATTCAAATTATATGTCACTACAATATACATACGATGCTAAAGGAAAAGCAGTAGGTGTTTTTGTACCCATCAACGAATGGGAAAAACTTACCACAGAACTTAAGAAAAGAAAAACTTCGGGTTCAAAATCAAAAATTCTTTCTTCTGTTGAAAAAGGAATGAAACAAGTACAACAAATTGAAAAAGGGAAATTAAAATCTATCCCACTCAAACAATTGTTAGATGCCCTTTAATGTAGAAGCTACTCCGGAATTTTTATCTGAAACAAAAAATTCCAAATAAATTAAGTTTTTTCAGCTCTCATATTTTTGTGCAGCGCCACATACGCTATCACCACACTTGCAATCATAAATACGCCTCCCACCAAAAATGCAGAACCGGGGAAATAAACAGGAGCGTTGCTTCCGGTGAAATAAGCAAACACATTTGTCATTAACAACGGACCAAAGATGGTAGTAACACTCATCACTCCTGTTAAAGAACCCTGCAATTCGCCCTGTTCATTTGCAGGAACATAACCCGCCATTACTGATTGTAAAGCAGGGCCGCAAATTCCACCCAGGCAATACGGAATTAAAAACACAAACATCATCCAGCTTTCGCTTGCAAATGCAAACAACACCATACCCAATGCATACAATGCCAAACCGATATAAATGCTTTTTTCATTTCCCAATCTTGGATTTACAACTCTTGTTAAACCTGCCTGCACACCTCCTACCAATAAACCAACAACAGCTAAGGAAATTCCAATCATTCCGCTGCTCCATTTAAAACGTTCAATGGTAAAAAAACTCCAGTTGCTCTGCACCGCATGTGAACCGAGATAGAGTAAGAATAAGGAAACAATTAAACCTGTAATAGCAGGATACTTTTTTAAGTTGTATAAACTCACACCCGGTATAGCTCTCACCCATTCAAACTTTCTGCGTTTTTCAGCAGGTAATGATTCAGGTAAAATAAACAGCCCGTATAAAAAATTAAGCAAACACAAACCTGCAGAAACCATAAACGGAACTCTTGTACCAAAGCTACCCAGCAAACCACCTAATGCAGGGCCAATAATAAAACCAAGGCCAAATGCTGCACCAATCATTCCAAAGTTTTTGGCTCTGTCTTCAGGTGTGCTAATATCAGCAATGTAAGCTGAGGCTGTTGTAAAACTAGCCCCTGTAATACCAGCTACAATTCTACCTACAAACAACCAAGCAATAGTAGGAGCAAATGCAAGAAATAAATAATCAACTGCAAAACCAAACAGTGCAGCAAGCAAAACTGGGCGGCGGCCAAAATGATCACTTAAATTTCCTATGAGTGGCGAAAAACAAAACTGTGCAATGGCAAAAGCAGACAGCAGCCACCCACCGATTTTTGAAGCCTCACTTATATTCACATTCCCCAGTTCTTCAATAAGTTTGGGCATAACAGGAATAATAATTCCAAAGCCGATGACATCAATTAAAAGCGTAACAAAAATAAATCCGATTGCTGCGTTGTTTTTGGTTGCCATTGTAAAAAGATAAGTGGCAAAGATGATTTTTTTATAATAGAAAGCAGAAGAATTTTTAAGAGATAACACAAAGAAAAAGGCAACAGCTATTCACTGTTGCCCGAAATCCATTTTACTATTTGTATGAAACCCTTAGGCTCTTTTTTTAGCTGCTGCTTTTGCAGGTGCTTTCTTTGCTTTAGCAAGCACATCAATTACTTTGCTAAACCCATTTAAACTTACAGGGCCTTTATACTCTTCATCATTAATATAAAAGAAAGGTACATCTCTGATTCCTTTGTTTGCTCCTTCTAATAAATCGGTACGAACGCTCCATCCATAAACTGAATCAACCAGCTTGCTTAAAAAGTTTTTATCTGTAACACCCGATTCTTTTGCATAGCCTTTTAAGCTGATGGTGCCAAGATTTCTGCGTTTTGTAAACAGCAAATTGTGCATGGGCCAAAACTTTCCTTCCTGTGCTGCACCTACCGATGCTTCAGCAGCTTTTTGTGCACGCTGATGAATTCGTGTTAATGGAAAGTGACGGAAATTAAACTGAAGGGTATCTTCATATTTTTCCAGTAACTGATTTACTACTTCGTTTGCCCTGGCGCAGGGTTCGCTTTCATAATCGCCATACATTACCAATTTTACCGGAGCAAGTTTATTACCTACCCAAATATCCTTTGGTGGTATAATTTCAATTTCCGGTGCTTTACTATGTGCCATATTTTTTTACTCCTTTACCCTGAACGGGTGTTTTATTATCCTGTCTTGTTAATAATATTCAAGTGCAACCTAATGTTTCGCTTCTGGAAAAATTATCGCCTAGCTGACTTTTTCATTTGCTTCATTTCTAAAAACAACAGTGTTGTCAAACACATCTACCACTACTGTTTTGGTTTTATCAATATCTCCGGCAAGAATTTTCTTGCTTAACCCATTTACAATTTCTTTTTGAATGAGTCGTTTCAGCGGTCTTGCTCCAAATTGTGGATCAAACCCATTTTCGGCCAAAAATTCAAGAGTATAATCTGAGAATTCGAGCTGAATTCCAGCTTCAGAAACTAACTTTTTGAGGCCATTTAACTGAATGCGGATGATGGATTTGATTTCCTTACGCAGTAGCGGCGCAAACATAATGATTTCATCAACACGATTCAAAAATTCTGGCCGAATGGTTTGTCTTAAAAGGGTCATTACCTCTATTTTGGCCTTATTTGTTGCTTTTTCAAAGTCCTTTTCGGCAGAAACACCTTCAAAAGCCTCACTAATGAGGTGGCTGCCGATGTTGCTGGTCATAATAATGATGGTGTTTTTAAAGTTCACCGTCCTGCCCTTATTATCAGTGAGCCGTCCATCATCCAAAACCTGGAGCAATACATTCCATACATCAGGGTGTGCCTTTTCAATTTCATCTAACAACACAACTGAATATGGTTTTCTGCGAACAGCTTCTGTTAATTGTCCGCCTTCATCATATCCCACATAACCCGGAGGCGCACCTACCAATCTGGAAACGGTATGCTTTTCCTGATATTCACTCATGTCAATCCTCGTCATCATACTTTCATCATCAAACAAATATTCAGCAAGTGCTTTGGCGAGTTCTGTTTTACCCACACCAGTTGTACCTAAAAAAATAAAGGAGCCGATGGGTTTTTTAGGATCGCTTAGTCCTGCCCTGCTTCTTCTTATTGCATCGGCCACAGCAGTAATCGCTTCTTCCTGACCCACAACACGGTTATGCAGTTCTTCTTCCAGATGTAATAATTTTTCACGTTCGCCCTGCAACATTTTTGCTACAGGTATACCCGTCATCTTTGCAATATTTTCTGCAATATCTTCTGCATCTACTTCTTCTTTGAGCAAACGTTTTTCGCCGCTTTGTGCCAGTTGCTCAGTTAATGAGGTGATGATTGTTTCCTGCTCTTTTACTTTTCCATATCTAATTTCTGCCACCAATCCGTAGTTACCTTCTCTTTCTGCCCGCTCTGCTTGTTGTTTTAAATTTTCAATTTCAGCTTTTGCATTCTGTACTTTTTCAACAATTTCTTTTTCTGCTTTCCATTTCGATTTTAACGTGTCTCTTTCAACAGAAAGGTTAGCAATTTCTGTGTTGAGTTGTTTCAATTTTATTTCGTCATCTTCTCGTTTAATTGCTTCCCGTTCTATTTCCAGTTGACGGATTTGACGTTCCAGTTTATCCAGTTCCTCCGGCATACTGTTCATTTCCAATCGAAGTTTAGCGGCGCTTTCATCAATTAAATCAATTGCTTTATCTGGTAAAAAACGATCCGTTATATATCGTGTACTTAATTCTACTGCCGCAATAATAGCTTCATCTTTAATACGTACATGATGATGTGTTTCATATCGATCTTTCAAACCACGCAAAATAGAAACTGCATCTTCTATACTTGGTTCATCAATCATTACTTTTTGAAACCTGCGTTCTAATGCTTTATCTTTTTCAAAAAACTTTTGATACTCGTTTAAAGTAGTAGCACCAATAGCTCTTAGCTCACCTCTTGCCAATGCAGGTTTTAAAATATTAGCCGCATCCATGGCACCATCGCCACCACCTGCACCTACCAGTGTATGAATTTCATCAATAAACAAAATAATTTCACCATTGCTTTCGGCCACCTCTTTTACTACCCCTTTCAATCGCTCTTCAAACTCACCTTTATACTTTGCACCTGCAATGAGTTGTCCCATATCCAATGCATAAATAATTTTTGATTTTAAATTTTCAGGCACATCACCATTTACTATTCGCATGGCAAGCCCTTCGGCAATAGCGGTTTTACCTACACCCGGTTCACCTACAAGAATCGGATTGTTTTTACTGCGTCTTGTTAAGATGTGCAGCGTTCTTCTTATTTCTTCATCACGGCCAATAACAGGATCCAACTTTCCCTGCCGTGCCATTTCAATTAAATTTTTTGCATACTTGTTGAGTGTGTTGAATTGTGTTTCCTGAGTTTGACTTGTTACACTCTCTCCTTTTCTTAAATCTTTAATAGCAGTTATTAATCCTTTTTCAGTGAGGCCTGCATCTTTTAAAATTTTTGCTACAGAATCATTGCCTTGTACAATAGCTAATAACAAATGTTCTGTGGTTACAAACTCATCGCCAAAGGTTTTTAGTACAGCACCTGCACGCAATAAAACGTTGTTTGCTTCACGCCCAAGAGCTTGTGCAGCTTCGCCAGTTGTTTTAGGAAGTTTGGTAATGGCATCTGCTAATTTAGTTTGCACCAAGTTAATGGTAACATTATTTTTCTTTAATAGATATTCTACCGGACTATCCTGCTGATCCAGCAATGCCTGAAGTAAATGCTCGCTTTCAATATTTGTGTTTTGTGCATTAAAAGCAAGCTGCTGTGCCTGCTGCACAATTTCTGCTGCTTTAATGGTGAAGTTTGATAGGTTCATATAATAATTTATAATTAAAAATTAAACAATTGATAGTAACTATTACTCGTTGTCTTTTTCTACAACCGCATCTTAATGTTGAATAATTATTAACAGATGAAATGGTTACTTACTTAAGATGAATAAAGTAAATTTGTCTTGTCTGCCTAAGTTTAAATGAGGCATAAAGACCAATTATTAAACCAATGTCGCAAATCCCTATCCAACACAAAAATTCAGAAACTATGTCATTGAAATCATTCTTTATCCGCCCCATCGTCAGCTTTCCTCTTGTTTTTCTGTTATTATTACAGACAATTCATGCACAGGACACTGCAAAAATCAGCGGCTGGATGAACAACAATCTTGCTGATTTAGGGGGCAGGGCCGTTTTAATGGTGTATAAAGATGGAAAAATTATTTATAGCCGGGCTTTTAACAACCTTACGAAACAACAAAAAAACACAGCGAAATTCAGAGCTAAAATACAAGGCAGAGAACCAGAAGAATTATTACAAGATTATACCATTAACACCCGTGAACGAATTGCCAGTTGCAGCAAATGGTTAACCGCAGCACTTGCCATGACGTATGTAGATGAAAACAAACTTCGCCTGAACGATACTGTTGGTAAATACTTACCTGTACTTAGTAAATATGGAAAAGGAGGCATTCGTGTTTGGCAATGCTTAAACCATACCACCGGAATTAAAAGTGGGGGATTGAGAGAAACCTTTGAAGCATTCAAAACAATTAAAACAATGAATGAGGCCATTGAGCAAATTGCCATGCTGCCCATTGAAGGGCCGCCCGGCAAAACATTCCGTTATGGAAATACAGGTTTGCAAATAATAGCTGCCATTATAGAAAAAATCAGCGGTAAAGATTTTGAAACTGCTTTTCAGGAACGTATTGCCTTTCCATTAGAAATGAAGAACACTGATTTTGGAAAGAAAGATGTGCCACTTGCTGCTGGTGGTGCATACAGTACACCGGAAGATTATTTGAATTTTCTAAAAATGATTTTAAATGATGGTGAGTACAATGGCAAACAGATCATCAGCAAAGCATTAATTAATGAAATGCAGAAAAACAGAATTGGAAGAGATGTGGTTGTAATGGGCAGCCCCGAGGAAGCGGGCAACTGGGGTTATGGTTTTGGTGAATGGGTAATGGATACACCATTGGCAGTAGCACCCAAAAAAGATGCTATGCCCGATTCAGAAAGAAGCAATGCAGTTACAAGCCCGGGTTTGTTTGGCAGTTTCCCTTGGGTGGAAAATGAAAAAAAGTATTGCGCCTTTTTGTTTGTGTATAACGTAAACAATAAAGGACGGAATGAAACATATAAAGAATTGAAGATGGTAGTAGATGGAGCAATAAAGTAAACCGGATGCCGCTTTTTAAACAATCATGAATGAATTCTACATTAATAATGGTTAACAATAATTCAAAAAGCATCCTATTGAGTTATTGATTTTCAACTACCCTGTTTTTTTGATAGTACAAGTAACTTCTTTGAGGAAAAGAAAAGCCTTAAGCTATTAAATCAGGTTACGTAATTGTTATTCCTGCACACCACTTACATCCCTTCAACAAAAATGAGTAATTTAAAGTAATTATTGTTACTATAAAAAGCAACTATGGTAATGTAGTAAATTTCCCTAAATCATAAAACTTATTTATAAAATTATGTAACATATCGCAAAACAAGATTTTACAACTTTGTTTCGTTAAAAAGCTAATGATCACTCTAAATGAGGTCAGTAAGTTATTAACTGATTGCCGCCTTTCTATTATGATAAAAAATAGTAACACTTACGTAAATAAACAAAGAATAATGAATTACGAAAGTTGGAAAATTATTCATGACAAATACTGCCCCATGCTTTATGGGGTTGCATTAGAGATTTGCCCGGTAAAAAAAGAAGCAGAGCAACTATTAATATCCAGTTTTAAACATATATATACACAAGAGATCATTCCGGAAAAATATCCGGCTTATTGTTTATCCCTAATGCGTCTTGTTATAAAAACCGCCAAGGAACTTTATCCCTTAAAGTTTAAAAATAATTTCAGGTTAAAACAATTTGAAAACACACCCTTATTAAATCAATTCATCTGCGAGGAGATTGGTTTTCAGGATTATTGCAAAGAAAAATACATTACTCAACATGAAGGCTTGCAATTAATTCGTAAAGAACTTAATTTACTACGAACCTTTTAAAAAAAATATAGTTTCCATTAACAACACACTTTCCTCGGAAAGTAAACATGTATATAATAAAGTTTAAAATGCAAATGTTGCTGCAATAATTTAAACGCACACATCAAACTTTAAATAACTTTGATACATACTGGTTAAACCTTGTGGTTTTGAAAAAATATGATTTAAGTATGCTTAGTTCTTTTTCACTTTCATATCCGGCAGCAATGTCATAACTGCAACTACAACCGCAGCAATTAAATAAATATAAAGCCAGATTTGTTTTTGAGGACATTCCCCGTTTCTGCAGGTAGAAAGTAATAAAAAATTACGGATTGCCCATGCTACCGTAATAGCGCCTATAAATGGATTGATGCGTTTGGCCCACATAAAAGGAAGTAGAAATAAAATTACATGCACGGTCATAAGTATTGCATTCATGAGTGCTGGCTTACCAAAAATAGTTTTCACTGCACCAAATCCTGTAACAGATGTATCAATACTTGCAATATAAACCCAGGGCATAAAAGCTGAGGCCAGCATTAAAGCACCTGCAAAAATTCCGATATAGTTTGAATATTTCATTGTTGAATAAAATTATAAAGCGTACAAGTACACCTCCGCATACAGCTATGGTGTACAAGTGTCCCGAAATAATCGGGATGAAACAAGTGACACAATAGAAGATTCATAGTAGTACCTGCGCTTGTATCACAATAAAAAAGGATTACGGTTTGTGTAATCCTTTTTATCCGGAGGTCCCGATCCCGATCCAATCGGGATGTACGAGCTTTGCAGAGCTCTACATTTATCCAGATTGTAAGAGAGAACCTTGGACTTCCTTTACACTTCAAATAACTTAATAAAAAAAAGCGAAGACTAAATCAACGCTTTTTTCCGGAGGTCCCGAGCGGATTCGAACCGCTGTACGAGCTTTTGCAGAGCTCTGCCTAGCCACTCGGCCACAGGACCATTTTATAAATGAAGCACTGTAAGCAGCACGACTTTTAATGCTTGCAAATGTAGTATATTCGAGCAAATTGACCCAATTAGCATGCAACGAATTGCAGAAAGTGAACTTATTATTAATAACCGTGGTGCAATTTATCATTTAAATGTTCGCCCCGAAGAATTAGCAGCCACTATTATTACCGTTGGTGATCCCGATCGTGTAAAAGAAGTTTCCAAACACTTTGACAGTATTGAAAGTAAACAACATCACCGTGAGTTTGTAACACATACAGGTTTTATTGGCAGCAAACGAATATCCTGTGTTTCTACGGGTATTGGTCCTGATAATATTGATATTGTTTTAAACGAACTGGATGCTTTGGCCAATATTGATTTTGAAACAAGAACCATCAAACAACAATTACGTTCTTTACAAATTATAAGACTTGGTACAAGCGGAGCATTGCAAAAAAATATTCCTGTTGATAGTTTTGTAGTATCCACACATGGGTTAGGTATTGATAACCTGCTGCATTTTTACCGCCATCAAAACAACGAGGAAGAAAAACAATTGCTTCATGCATTTGTAACCCATACACAAATTCAAGACAGTCTTTCGCAACCCTATATTACTGGGGCAGGCTCTGCATTATTAAAACATTTTGTAGAAGGTTATCATCATGGAATTACAGTTACCTGTCCGGGATTTTATGGCCCGCAGGGACGAGTGTTGCGTCTGGGGCTTACCAATCCATCACTCATTGACAAACTTACATTGTTCAACTTCGGGCAGCACCACATTACCAATTTTGAAATGGAAACATCTGCCATTTATGGTTTGGGAAAAATATTAGGGCATCAATGTTTATCCATAAGTGCCATAGTAGCCAACAGAGTGCAGAAAGAATTCAGCAAAGATGGAAACGCAGCCGTTGAACATCTCATAAAAAAATCTTTGGAAATTATTGAGCGAATATGATGATTGAGTTTTCAAAATATGAAGGCACTGGAAATGATTTTGTTATTCTTGATAACAGAAAAAAAATCTATTCTTCACTCAGCAAAGAGCAAGTTGCTTTTTTATGCAACCGACATTTTGGAGTTGGGGCTGATGGTGTAATGCTGCTGCAATTGAAAGAAGGTTATGATTTTGAAATGATTTATTTTAATGCAGATGGCGGAGAAGGAAGTATGTGTGGTAATGGCGGCAGGTGCTTAACAGCTTTTGCAAAAAAATCAGGTTTAATAAAAAACAAAGCTCATTTTATTGCTTCAGATGGAGAGCATGATGCAATAATAGATGAAGATGAAATTGTAGAATTAAAGATGAAAGATGTTTCTGAAATTGAGCGGTATGGAAGTCATTGTGTACTCAATACCGGCTCACCACATTATATTCAATGGGTAACAGATACCAAAACAGTTGATGTAGTAAAAGAAGGCCGGGCTATCCGGTATGGAGATAAATTTGGTAAACACGGCATCAACGTTAATTTTGTACATGTTCAGCCCACACATCTTACCGTAAGAACTTACGAACGTGGAGTTGAACATGAAACCTTATCATGCGGCACCGGTGTTACTGCTTCAGCAATTGCTGCGGCAGATGAAACTACTGAGCAACAGACCATTTCTGTTGTAACACCCGGCGGCAAATTATCAGTAAAATTTAAAAGAACTGGCAATTCGGGCTTTACAGATATCTGGCTATGCGGCCCTGCACAATTTGTATTTGAAGGAACAATTAACCTAACTGCTTAAAACAATAATGCTTCCGTATGACTGCTAAAGACTACCACCTTGATAAATTTCATATCATCAGCAGCACCGAACAGAATGTTGAGGAAATAGTAAAGCTTTGTAAAGCAATAAAATCCGAACATTTTTTTCATGCAAATGATAAATGGTCTATCGCAGAAAATTTAGTTCATTTGCAACTTTCATTATCAAAAAGCTGGCAGGCACTGTTTGTTCCTAAGTTTATTACAAGATGGATCTTTGGTAAACCACAGCACGCATCCTTACCTTATGAACAATTGATAGAAGTGTATGAAGCAAAATTACAAGCGGGTGCTGTGGCAACAAAAGCGTATATCCCTCTGCTTGCAAATAATAAAAAAACAAAAGAAGAACTCATTGAGCAGTTTGAACACACAGCTACCCGTTATCTGGATGAAATAAAATATTACTGGGAAGAAACAAACATGGATAAAAGCCAGTACCCACACCCGCTGCTTGGAAAAATTACAGCCCGTGAATTAATGTATTTTAATATTTTTCACTGTGCCCATCATTTTAGAACGATGCGGCAATTAATTGACAGAGGATTTGAATTGTAATGGTTTTTGAATCTGTTGGCACATTACCTTTGCGCCGCAATGCTTCAATTTTTTAAAAATGAAAACGGCCACACACTGGCCATAGAAAAGCCCGAAACAGGGGCATGGGTAAATATTGTACCACCGTTGAAGCAAGAAGAGTTTACCGAAATTTCTGAAGCCTTAAATATTCCGTTAGATTTTCTTTCTGATTCTTTAGATATAGATGAACGCAGCCGCTATGAGCTGGAAGACAATGTAAAACTCATTGTAATTAAAACGCCCACTGAAAACAATTCTTTTAACGATAGCGATGCATTTTTCATAACCATTCCTATCTGCATCATTCTTACACATAATCAAATTGTAACTGTAAATTCTTTTGACAACGGAGCCATAAAAAAATTTCTCAGTACATTTCAAAACCGCCATCCTGATAAACGGAATATGATGGTGCTGAAAATTTTTGAAAAAATTGTTCAAACCTATATTGAATACTTAAAAGAAATCAATCACCGCCGCAATGTGCTGGAGCAGAAATTGTATGATGCCAACCGAAATGAGGAGTTGCTTGATTTAATGCGTATTCAAAAAAGCTTAGTTTATTTTGTTACCGCCTTACGCAGCAACGAAATGCTCTTAATGAAACTTCAACGTACAGATTTTTTAGGATTAACAGAAGAAGAGGATGAATTTTTACAAGATTTAATTGTTGATACAAGTCAGGCGCTGGAAATGGCAAATATTTATACCAATATTCTCAGTTCTACGATGGATGCATTTGCAAGCATTATCAGCAACAATCAAAATCAGGTAATGAAACGGTTAACTTCTATTACCATCATGCTTATGTTGCCGACACTTGTTGCCAGTATTTATGGTATGAATGTTCCGCTACCCGGGCAACATTCTCCTCTTGCATTTTATTTTCCCATTTTACTTTCGCTGGCACTCTCTTTAGTAATTGGTTTTTACTTTATGCGAAAAAAATTATTCTGAGCATGTTTAACATCAGAGTATATGGTCTGTTACTTACAGATGAAAAACAGGTATTGGTGAGTGATGAGTTCATAAGAGGAACTTACATTACAAAATTCCCCGGTGGCGGATTGGAACTTGGCGAAGGCACAAGAGACTGCTTAAAAAGAGAATTTAAAGAAGAGATGAATTTAGAAATAGAAGTTACTGATCATATTTATACAACCGATTTTTTTCAGATGAGTGCCTTTAACCCATCGCACCAAATACTTTCCATCTACTACTTTGTAAAAGCTCTGGAACCGTTTCAAGTTAACTTTAAATCAAAGCTTTTTGATTTTGAACCCCACCAAATTGCTGACCCGAACGGTGAAGCAGAAGTGTTTCGTTTAATTAACTGGGATGAGTTTAATGCATCTGTTGTAACGCTTCCTATTGATAAAATTGTAGCAGACCTGGTAAAAGCCAATCACTAATTCGCCATAGCAGCCGCTTTCATTTCAGCAGCCTTTTCATGCCCCAGATATTTTTCAATAAGATTGTGTACTAAATAAATAACAGGTGTTAAAAGTATGGCTACTATAAATTTATAAATGTAATTCACTATGCCTACAGCAATAAATAAATTAAAGGGCCATACAAAATCATTTCCTGTTTGATTTACTCTTGTGCCGATATAAAACGCAATAAACAATACCACAAAACTATCAATGAACTGCGATACCAATGTAGAGCCTGTGGCCCGTAACCATATATTTTTTTCGCCTGTTGCCTTTTTAATTTTATGAAAAACAAACACATCAATTAACTGCCCCAGAATAAACGCTGTTAAAGAGCCAAGGATGATAAAGCCTCCCTGGCCCAACACACTGTTATAAGCCTTGGCCATATCCGGCACACCACTACCCTGCTTACTGGTAATAAAAAAATCTGCAGGAACAAGGTTCATTGCCAATACAAAAACAAGAAAAGCAAAAGATATTAACCCGGCAGCGAGCCAGGAAAGAAACCGTACTCCTTTCATTCCATAATATTCATTAATGATATCCGTCATAATAAAAACAACAGGCCATAAAAGCACACCTGCCGTTAAGTTTACTGCCAGTACATTTCCAAACAGTTTTATTTCTAATGGAGAAAAACCTAGTGTTTTTTCAAATGAAAATATTTTTACGCCTATTACTTCAGCCACCAACGCATTGGTTATAAAAAACCCGGCAAGTATTAGAAAGAGGCGGGTAGGTTTGTCTTTAATTATTTGTGTAATCATGATGTAAAAAAGAAATAACAAATTTGAAAAACAGTAATAACCAAATTAGCAGCAATAATTTTTGGCAATTGAAACTCCCGTTTTCCCTTTAACAATAATACAACTAACAATAATTGCAAGATAATGTTTACAACGAACGACAGGATTAGCCCAGCAATTAAGAGAAACCCAACAACTGGCTGAGACAATTGTAACGAAGGAATATACCGCAACACTATGCAAATAATAAAAATTAGGTTTAAAATAAAGCCTACCCTTGTTAAAAAAAGAAAAACCTTCATAAGCGTTAAAAATACTGCCAATACCCCAAAAAACCATTATTTTGCTTTCTATAAATAGAAAATCCTTCAGTATGAAATTTGATTATAAAAAGCTGGTACCACATGTAATTGCCTTCGTAATTTTTTTGGCCGCTGCTGCATATTTTGGCCGCCCGGCATTAGAAGGAAATGTATTAAGTCAGCATGATGTACTTGGCTGGAAAGGCATGGCGCAAAATTCCTTTGACTACAAAGAAAAAAACGGGACTTTCCCTATATGGAACACCAACCTGTTTGGTGGTATGCCCAACTATCAAGTAGCTATGGAAGGCAAATCTATTTTGCCGGATATGAATGCCATTTTTTCTCTTGGTTTACCCAAGCCCATCAACTTTTTCTTTTTAGCATGTATTGCGTTTTACTTTTTGTGTTTGGTATTACGCATCAATCCATACATTGGTATTGCAGGTGCTCTTGCTTTTGCTTACTCCAGTTACAACCCCATTATTATTGGGGCAGGACATGAAACAAAAATGTATGCCATTGCTTATATGCCTGCACTACTTGCCGGCATCTTACTCATATTTCAAAAGAAATACTTAGCTGGGCTATGTGCTGCTTCTGTTTTTGCATCCATTGAAGTAGGTGTTAATCATCCGCAGATTACTTATTACTTTTTATTAATTGCGATTGCAATTTCTATAGCCTATGCTATTGAGTGGATTCAACAAAAAGAATGGAAACACATGATTGTTGCTTTTTCGCTTACAGCATTAGCGGCACTAATTGGTGTCGCAAGTTCTGCTATTAACCTAATGCCCACTTATGAATATAGTAAAGTAACGATGCGTGGTGGCAAGCAAGTAGAAACCAAAGACAACAAAATTGTAAATACAAATACAAAAGGGCTTGATACTGATTATGCATTTATGTATAGCAATGGAATTACAGAACCATTAACCTTACTTATGCCTAATGCATTTGGTGGAGGAAGTGGTACGCCTTTACCAGAGAACTCACATGTAATAGAAAAATTAGTAGAAAAAGGAGTGCCAGAAAATTCAGCGATGCAGGTAGTGGGCAGCATGCCTGCCTATTGGGGTGGAATTATAGAAGGTACCAGTGGCCCGGTTTATTATGGAGTACTTGTTTGCTTATTGGCATTACTTGCATTTGTTTTTGTAAAACATCCATTGCGCTGGGCATTACTAGCAGTGAGCATTTTGGGTATTGCACTATCATGGGGCAAATATTTTACAGGCTTTAATGAATTTGTTTTTAATAACCTTCCTCTTTACAATAAATTCAGAGCACCCTCAATGGCAATGGTGATTGTACAATTTGCAGTACCCATATTAGCGGTTTTAAGTTTACAAACGATTCTTTTTGGTGACGAAAAAGCAGAGTTTGTAAAAAGTAATTTTAAAAAGATTGGATTAGTAATAGGCGGCACTCTTTTATTTTGTTTTATTGTTTACATCATGCAATCGTATTCTTCGGGCATTGATAAAAATATTATTGATGGCTACACTGATAAAGATGGTAACAACCAGATGGGGAAAGCTATTGTTCAGGGTTTAGTTGAAGACAGAAAAGAATTATTTCTATCGCAAATATTACGCCTTGCAGGATTTGCCGCATTGCTTGTTGGAGTATTGTTTCTCTATTCTAGAAAAATATTGAAGCCATTGGCAGTTATAGCAATATTTGGTATTGTAACAATGATCGATTTGTTTACAGTAGGCAGCGATTATCTCAATGAAAACAATTACCGTTCAACTGATGATTTAGCTGCAGAAAATTTTACAGCTACTGCTGCTGATACAGAAATATTAAAGGATAAGAGTGCGCAGTTTAGAGTATTTAATGTAGGCGGTGATCGTTTTAATGACTCAAGAACATCTTATTTCCATCGTTCGGTTGGAGGTTATCATCCTGCAAAACTTCGTATTTATCAAGATGTAATTGAAACCTATTTATCAGCACAACCCAACCCTGAAATTTTAAATGCACTGAATACAAAATATATTTTAATTCCTGATGAGCAATCAAAAAAAATAAACCTGCAAGTAAACCCTCAGGCCTTTGGTGCTTGTTGGTTAGTGAAGCATATACAATTTGCTGATGGCCCGGCAAATGAATTAACTGCAATTGGAAATCTGAATTTGAGAGATACGGCTGTAGTTGATAAAAGTTTTGAAAGAACAATTTTTCAACCTGTATATGATTCAACGGCAACAATAAATTTAGTAAAGTATAGCAATGATGCTATTGAATATAGTTTTAAAAGTAATACTGCACAATTTGCCATGATGAGCGAAGTGTACTATGGTGCAGGCTGGAATGCTTATGTAGATGGTAAAAAATCAGATTATGTAAAAGCTGATTATTTTCTAAGAGGAATCGCTTTACCTGCAGGGAATCATAAAGTTGAATTTAAGTTTGAGCCAACCAGTTATTCCACAGGAGCAAACATATCGTTTGTTACTTCTATTATTTTGTTATTGCTTATGCTGGCAACTGTTTTTATTGAGTGGCGCAAGGGCAAACAGAAAACTGTATGAAGAAAATTGCCTGCATAGTTCCTTATACTTTTTTGCCCGCTTCAAGCGGTGGACAAAAATTAATTGCAGGCTTTTGTGAATATCTTGCGGCTGAAACAGAATTGCATGTATTTGGAACACCAGAAAATGATGTTGCACTTGCAAAAAACTACTCATTATTTCCTTCGCTTAAAACCAGTCAGCTCCGATATGCTGACCTTTCACTTTACTTCAAATTAAAAAAGCAGATTACGGAACAAAAAATTGAAACTGTAATTATAGAACACCCTTACTTAGGCTGGCTGGGATGGATGTTAAAAAAATCTTGTAAGGTTCAACTCATTTTTCATACACACAATATAGAATTTGAACGATTTCGTTCAATAGGTAAAAACTGGTGGCGGTTCTTGAAAACTTATGAACGCTGGAGTTTGCAAAAAGCTGATTTGATTTTTTGCATTACAGAAGAAGACCGTAAGGGAATGATTGAACAACTTAACATCGCAGAATCAAAATGCATTTTAGTCCCTTATGGTATTAAACAGCAAACTATTCCTGCTAACAAATTAGAAACGAAAACATCTGTTTGCAAGGAACTGCAAATTGATCCATCAACATCTTTACTTTTTTTTAATGGTGTATTAAATTACAAACCAAATCTGGATGCACTGCAAGTGCTGTTAAATAAAATCACTCCCCTACTTGTAGAACAGAAACTAAACTATAAGCTATTGATTGCTGGAAGACATTTACCCCTACAGTATAATTCGTTGAAAGATTGGAACAGTAAACATATTATTTACCTTGGCTTTGTTGATGATATTTATCGTTATACGTTAGCTGCCGATGTGTTGCTAAACCCTGTTGTAAGTGGCGGTGGTATAAAAACAAAAATGATAGAAGCTTTGGGGCTGAACACTTCAGTTGTATCTACTATTAGTGGTGCAGCAGGAGTAAGTGCAGAAATTTGCGGAGAAAAGTTGACGATTATTACTGATGGTGATTGGAAAAGTTTTGCTCAAGGAATAATTGAAGCAGCTACTAAACCATCAACAGATATTCCAACTGCGTTTTATGAGCAGTTTAGTTGGAAGAAAATTATACAGAAATTGATGTCCGTACTAGGCAAATAATAACAACTACATTTTAAATCCATCCCCTGTCGCTTTCAGCAATTGTTTCTTTCGGCTCTTGTCAAATTTCAAATAATAAAAAAAACGGGTAAACAAATAATAAGCATACAAATACAATTTATGCAACCCTTTAAAATGCTTTTTTATAAAATAAAGTTTATTTCGATTACCGTAATAAATATAAAACATCGAATCATCTCCCCCACTGCTTGAAGATACTTTATGCGAAAGTTCTAAAGTAGGTTCGTACCAAACCTGAATTCCTTTTTTAACAGCCCGATAAACAAAATCAGTATCATCGTAATAGGCAAAGTATTTTTCATCCATCAATCCTATTTGCTCAATAATAGCCGCCTTTACCATTAAAAAACATGTAGGCGCATAGGTAACATATTTTGCCTCGTTAAATTGCGGTGCATCTTTTTGTTTCATTCCGTAATGAACACCCAATGCTTTTAATTGATCAATATAACCACCAGCCATCCATAACAAACCAGTATCAAAATAAAATATTTTAGGAGTAACAATAGAATGTACCGCACATACTTTTACCATTTCAGTTAGCAAGTAGGTTTGAGAAATAAAAATATCATTGTTGAGAAATAGTAAGAACATGCAGTCATCTTTCATTGCTTTTTTAATGCCCACATTATTACCTGCTGCCACACCAATATTTCCCTTGCTATTAACATACTCAAAATTAGCAATGGCATATTTTTCTAATAAACTATCAATTAAAGAAGAGGTAGCTTCATTTGCAGAGTTATCAATTAAATAAAGTTTATAATCGGTATAATCCTGTATAGCAATGCCTGCAAAAAAATCTTCCAAAACGGAATCGCTGTTGTATAAAACGGTAATTAAAGCAAGAGTGGGCATGTGTAATTATTTCAAAAGACCTTTCGTCTTCATTTCCATTATTGATTCGTCGTACTTGCTTGGCAAAACAGATTGTTGATTTACCCAGTTTGTAAATTGTTGAATGCCCTCTTCAAAACTTATTTTTGGTTCAAAACCAAGCAGTCGTTTTATTTTGCTCATATCAGCATAATTATGTCGTATATCACCTAATCGGAAATTACCTGTAATGGTTACTGGAACATCTGCACCATAATTTTTAACTAAAGTAGTTGCCACTTCTAAAACTGTAGTAGCAACTCCAGTGCCCACATTGAATACCTGATTATCTGCTGCTGGATTTTCAATACCGGCAATAGTTGCATCTACTACATCACTTATAAAAACAAAATCACGGCTTTCTTGTCCATCTTCAAAAATCGAAATTGGTTTGTTGTTTTTTATGAGTGTTGAAAAAATAGAAAGGATTCCTGTATATGGATTTTTTAATGATTGCCCTGGGCCGTAAACATTTTGATACCGAAATGCAACTGAAGCAATGTTTAGTGTGGGACAAACAGTCATCACCATTTGCTCTTGATTCTGTTTTGTAATTCCATATACAGATGTAGGATGAATTTTTGATTCTTCATCTGTTGCATAGACTTGAAGTGGTTCCACTATGCCTTCATAGGTTACTTCAAAATTACCTGCGAGCATATCTTCATTCTTTCTGCTGAGTGGATATACAAAACCAGCTTTCTCTGCAAAATATTTTCCTTCACCATAAATAGCACGGGATGAGGCGATGATTGTTTTTTTTACCTGATGTTTTGTATTGGCAAGTAAATCCAGCATTAAAGCGGTACCGCCCATATTTACATCTGTATATTTTTTTATTTGATACATGGATTGTCCGGTACCTGTTTCGGCAGCTAAATGAACAATCACTTCATTATCTGCAATTGCTTTTTCCCAATCTTCTTTTATAGTTACATCGCCTTGAATAAATAAAACCTTATCAGCAATTTTCTTGTACAGTTCAGATTCAGTTTCTGGATTTGCCCCATGAATTTGTTCTGATAAATTATCAAGCACAGTAACCTTATGACCTTTGGCAATTAATGCCAAAGCAAGGGATGAACCAATAAAACCTGCACCACCTGTAATTAATATCTTCATACTTCAATTAAATAAATTCACCATCGGCATTTGTTTTTTGCCAAATACCTGATGAATGATTAAAACGCTTTATCATTTTTGCAGGAGCACCTACCACAATACAATAATCAGGTACATCACTTGTAACAACAGAGTTTGCACCTACAACACTGTTTTTACCAATACAAGCACCAATAACACAAACATTCTCTCCTAGCCAGCAACCATCTTTTAAAATTACAGGATGCACTTGTTTAATTGGCTGATCCATTATTGGCAACTGAATATTTTCATAAGAATGCAAATTATCACTTAGGTAAACTCTGTCGGCCAATAACACTTTTTTTCCTATTTCAATTTTTGAGCTTGCATAAATATGGCAGAAGTTACCAATGTAAGTTCCATCACCAATTACCAACCTACAATTGGCATCTCCAGTTACAGGCTCTGCAGCCAGCCATGTGTTTTTTCTTATGTACACATTTTTGCCAATGAAAATACGTTTACCTCCAGTTATGGTTGGTTGAAACAATTTACTTCCCGAGCCTATACTTCCTAATTGAAGTTTAAAAACCGGATAGCTGAAGATATAATATAAAAGTTTTTTCATTTTGTATTACTGCAACTTTTTACCTGCATTTTTATCAACAAGAAATACCTGATTCTCTTCTGCAAAGTATCTTTTCAAAAACCTGATGAGTATACTATACCGTTTGATGCCGGTTATTTTTTTTATGAAAATAAAGAACAAATTCACATAACCCAGCTTTGCACTGAAATTTTTAATTGATTTGTTTGTGAGCTTATCTGCTGATACGGCTGACTTAGTAAGTAACCCTTTAGATGAAAGTAAGTGGTAATAGCTGTTTGCCTCAGTTGAAAAAGGATATTTATATACAGTACCTTCTTCCAACAAACGCCGATACATACGCCGATGCAGACTGATGATTGTATTTCCATTCTTAAATGTATTATAAGAATAGGGCAACCCTGCGTAAGATATAAAACTACTTTTTGCCAATGCATCCTGATACGCATTAAAAACTACATCATAATCTACATACACATTCATGTTAATAGTTTTATGCAACACTTGCCCGCTACCAATTTGAGAATAATCATAACCGGAGAAATGAACAAAAATTAAAGGCTCAATTTGTGCTGATGCGTTATCCCGATCCTGTACAAAAAAATCATCATTCTGTATGATTACTTTTCGCTCATGAAAATTCCAGGGGGCAACATTCATTCCTCTATGATGCGATATATGCAATTGATGAGAAGTAAAAAAAGAAGGTAATAAGTTCATCCATTTTTGATCAGTGGCAGTACCCTGTTCCTTATCAAAGAAACAAAAGTTGAGCAAACGGTTATGCCACCACTCAATAAAAGCAACTGTTGTTACGCTTTTTCTTAAACCAAGAAATCCTAAATTAAACGTACCGTTGAGTAAAAACAAATGATCCTGATAATTTCCTTTAAAGTTAGTTTGCAAATTAAGTATGTGCGGTGTTACAAGAATGTCGGCATCATTCAATTGATCAAATACAGGATTTAGTGAACTAAAAACATATACATCCGGATCTAAGTACAATACTTTTTCATAGTTCTGATTTGCAAACAAATAATGAAAACAGGAAGGTTTAATAGCTGTGCAGAACTCGACTAAATTATACTTAAAAGAAAGTTGCTGCCATAAATTATTTTCAATGGAGAGCTCATTTTTTGCAATTAGAACATTTGGTGGCAATTCTTTACTAAGCATATCATCGGGTTCATCTGCTACAAATACAAAAAACTCTGCATCTGAATTTTTGCGTACAGATGCCTCCAGCACTTGTGCAAGTCCTATGTAATTTTTAGCAACTATGGTAAAGATGGTGTTCAAATTATTTATTCTTGTTGATATCTTTTAGATATTGAAACGGAAATAATATAAATCCAAGCAACATATATTTTATCATTGAAAGATTCAGTCCATTTTCCTTAAAATTAATTGTAATGAACTTAGCAACAGAAGAAAATTTCTTTTTCTTTAAAAAGTTGTAAATAATTCCCCTGTGGAGCCTAAACTGCTTCTTTACTACTTGTTCATGTTGCATTCTTGCATATTCAAATCCTAAATTGAAAATATCAGAAAAAATATTTCCCAGCTTATTGCCATCAAAATCCAACAACTCAAGAAATTGATCTGTGTTTTTACCCAGCTTTTTAAAAGTTATTGAAAGCGGGTTAAAATAATAAGCATCCTTTGCAAGGATTTGAACCATTGGCAACAGTTTTGCTGCCGTACTTGTTGCAGCCCACGAAATTCCACTGGAGCAACCAAGTACAATTGTACAGTAATGGGTAAGTGCAACAGTTTCTCTTATGGACAAACTATTGCCATTGATAATTTGTGGATGATTAAAACTATAGGCTTTAGGTGCAGATAAAATGACACATGTATTGTTTTGTTTTAATATTTGCAAGGCATATTCCAAAATAATTTCATCAGTAAGTTTAATCTGATTCGTTTGGGGCGCACATTCAAACAAAACAACATGCTCATAATTTTGCAACTTATGCACCAAAGCAAATACGTTTGCATTTTCAATTTCTTCATCAGTTAAATACAAAACGGGAGTAGTGTCTACAGTAACCGGTTTCCCATAGTTTCTTAAAATAGAGGAACAAACAACGCTATCATAATTAGCCATGTTATCCCCTAATAACTGGCTTACAAAAACATGTGTGTACACTCCGCTTTTTAATTTTTCATTTGCTTCATTTACTATGTTTTCAAATACACTTAAATTTTGAGAAGGATCGGGAATATCAACTTCCAAAATTGAATCAACATGAGGATTATTTATTAAAATACTTTTACACTTTGATGAAACTGCCCACGTTAAACTGCACTGAGGATAATCGTTTTTAATTTGCTTAGCGATAGTAGTAGCAAACAAACAATCGCCGTTTGAAAATAATTGAATAAGTAAAATATTTTCTTTACTGCCCATTATACTTGCATCATCATTTGTGCCAGTTGTTTCAAGCTTGTTTTTGGTTTCCACCCCAAAGAATGAATTAAAGAAGAATCTGATACAAGCTGCTTGTATTCTGCTTGAAAGCCTTCTTGCTGTTCCACATAATCCTTCCAGTTTTTTTTAATGACTCCAAAACATTCATCTAGCCAATCTTGAATGGAATAACCTAAACCTGACCCCAGGTTTGCTTCAAAAATAGTTTGTTGATTTATAAGATACCAAATACCTTCTGCAATATCACCGGCAAAAGTCCATTCTTTTATTGTAGTTAGATCACCAATTACTAATTTTTCGTTACTGCCATTTGCAATTCTCCGTGCGGCTTCAGCAATTTTTTTGGCCATATGTCTTTCTGATCTTCTTGGACTATCATGATTAAAAAAATAGCCAACATAAACTTGTAGCCCAAAAATTTTTCTAAAATATCTTGCTGCATAAACAGATTGGATTCTGCTCACCGAATATGCGTCCCTTGCTTCAAAGGGATCTGTTTCTTTAATTGGTTGATTGTTATTAACAAATTGTAACCCACTGCCGGAAATAAATATTTTTGAATGAGTTGAGAAGTTTTTAACAGCTTCCAGAATATTTAATGTAGCTGTTGATATGGTTTCATGATTTTCAAATAAAACATCATGTCTGGTTGTAGAATTAGCAGCTAAATGAAAAATATAAGCTGGTTGATGCTCTTTGATGAGTGCTGCCACCTCATTATAGTTTGAAATATCAGTTCGCAAAAAATTACCTGCTCTGGAAATGCCGATCACTTGAATTCCTTTTGCTTGAAGCAATTCAGTTAAATAGAATCCATCCTGCCCGTTTGCACCAACTATTACTGCCTTCATATTTTAGAAAAATAAGTCTTTTCTGCAAAACAGCGTATTCAAATTTGTATCAGCATAAACGATATAGTCTTTAGTCAACATAAAGTTTACAATATCTTCATTCTTTTTCATTGTATTATTTAAAGAAAATGCAATTGTTTCCACACAAATTAATTCAGGTTTTATTTTCTCAAAGTCAATAGTCTTTAAAATATCTAAATCCAACCCTTCTACATCAATAGATAAATAATTCACTTGCTGAAAATTATATTTCAGAATAATATTGTTGATTGTATCTAATTCAACCTTTGATTGGCTGAATGAGATCCCTGACTCTTTGCTTTTAACAAGTGCATCCTCTTTTGAAAATGTATTCCATGCACTATATTGACCATCGAAGAAATAAAACTCAGCTTCACTGGATGTGGTTGTTGAAATTCCAATATTTAAAATCAAATCCTTAGCTCTGCTTTTTTTTAACACAGGTATCAATGAAACATCAGGTTCAATACAAATACCCTTACTTCCTTTTAAATAAAACAGATATGTATTGTTCCCCTTGGTTGGGTGATTAGCACCAATATCAATATACTGTGGTTTTTGAATTCCTATACTATCAAAAAAATAAGCTATAATAATATCTTCTCCAGATTGGGAATAGCTCACCTTAGCTTTTAGCGATAAGGTATCAAATGCTTTTTTAAGTTTTGTAACTACTCTTGCCAAATTCATTGCCAATAGTTTAACTATTTATTTTAATAGGGAACAATTAAATAATTAATACCCATATACGTTTTTACAAACTTATAATTAATGCTATCTACAAACTCTACATAATCATTAAAACTTGTTTTAAACTCATCTTGAAACTGCTCTTCATATTCAAAAATAATTGCAGGCTTGTACTTTAGTATTGTTTCCTTAGCACCTTGTAAAGCAAATAAATCGCAACCCTGAATGTCAATTTTAATAAAACTAATGGGTTCATTAATTTGCAAACTGTCTATAGTAATTGTTTCTACTGTTCTGCCAGTTTGGGCATTGGGGTCAATACCATAAGAACCATACGCATCGAATCGTTTAAAATCAGGCTCTGGAAAAATGAGCTTCACACCCGATGTATAATAAACAGCCCCTATAATAACTTTTACATTATTACAATTATTGGCAACAATGTTTTCTTTTAATATTTCAGCTACATAAGGTTCCGCTTCAAAAGAAAACACCTTTCCATTACCCAAACTCTCAACCTGTTTTGATAATACTACAGACATTTGCCCATAGTTGGCTCCAACATCTAAAAAAGAAGTATTTGGCTTAATGAATTGTTTAGCTACTTCAATAATTTCTTCATCAAACAACAATCCTTTTTTTATGGTATTGGCAACTACATCATTTTTTAATGCAGCAGGCAAATAATAACTACCTGTAGGTGTTTGAAACAAATCCAAACTAGGTTTCATTGAATTTACTTTATACCTTTTTGTTGTTTTAAGATTTGTAACCTTTACTGAAAACCCAAGTGCTGCAAATAGCTTTATCAATAACTTTTTCAATACGATGATGTTATTTTTTATAAATATCAATTTTAGGAATTGGGAAAATAAACCCTGTTCCTTTTTCAAGTGCTTCTTTCTCTCTTTCTAAAAACTCGGCTTTAAAATGCCAGGGCAAAACCAAATAATAATCTGGGTTCATTGCACGGCTCTCTGCCTCACTGATTATTGGAATGTTTGTACCTAAAGTATAAGCTCCATATTTATCAGGGTTTCTTTCGGCTGCATACTCAACAAGCATGTTATTTATATCGCACCACTGCAAAATGGTATTGCCTTTTGTGGAAGCTCCGTACACATGTACTTTTTTACCCTGCCGTTTTAAATCAACCAGCAAATCATGCAACTCATTTTTTACTTTTTCAATCCGGTATTGAAAAGCTACATAAGGCTTATCAGTATCTAACTCTAAGTCAAATTCTTTTTGTCTTATTTCGTTCATGAATTTGTGGTTCTCCTTATTTGTGTACAACCCACTTTCAGTATGTGTGGCATAACAACGAATACTGCCTCCATTAATATCATTAAAAGCAATTTTAAAAATCTTCATATCGGCCATTGCTGCAATTTTTTCCAATACGGCAAGACTGTAAAATTCTAAATGCTCATGGCAAATAGTATCATAACTATCTAACTCAAGCATGTGGGGCATATAACTCATTTCAAAAACCCATATTCCTTCTGGAGTAAGAAACTGCTTGATGTTTTTTACAAACTCAACTGGGTTTTCCAAATCGTAAAACATGGCAATGGAAGTAATAATATCCATTTTGCTATTGCCCATTACACTATTTAACTCTGCCGAAGGAAAAATATCCTGCACCACTTTTGCCCCTTTTACTTCCTGTGCCACATCGCTGGGATCACATCCGAATTTCTCAAAATTCTGCGGATAATAACCAAGCAGGGTGCCGTCGTTACAACCGATATCCAGTACATTACTTTTTTCCTTTTTAAGTAAATCTAGAGTTGTATCAACAATATCTTTTAAATGATTACGCATGGTTGCATTGGTGCCGCTTCTGTACCAATAGGCTGCATATAAAATTTCAGGAGGTACACTATGCTCCATTTGCAATAATCCGCATGCATTTTCATCTATTTGCGGATTGCATCTTACCAGTGAGCACTTGATTTTTCTTTGAGAAGGCATTTCCTTTCCGGGCTTTACAAATGAACCTTGTAAATACTGCGGTCCCAAATCTATTACGGGAGTTAATGATGCTGATCCGCAAACTCTGCAAGTGGTTCTTTTTCTAACATGCATATTTAGTTATTTATTTTCTTGACTGTAAAAGTTCTACAATTTTCAGATCAATGGCATCAATACATTTATTACGTTCCAGATTCAATACTGCCAGTTGCTTTATCAAACGATCCTTTTCAGCAACAGGAATATTTTCAATATCATACCCCTTTTCCACTTCGTGCCAAAGCCTGCAATTTACATCTGCCAACTGATAGAATAAACTGCCAATTGCACCCGTAACCTCAGCTACTTCATTTCCTTCTTTTTTAAATACTTTATTGGCAGCAAAAGTTAGTTTTTCAGTAGGGATTGCACCCGCAAAAGCAGAAACAACAAACTCGTCAATTTCGTTCTGCAATTGACTTGCCTGATTGTTTAAACTGTCTAAACGCTGCTCATCTTCTGTATGATACTGTTTGAGTTTTACGATGGTGAGTTTATCACAAAGCATTCCTAATGTTTCTGCCATAAATGAGGACTGTTTTGGCAAAGATATTGTCTAAGCCGAGAATTCAATCAGCAGATGAGTTTTAATAAAAAAGGCAACCTTACACTCCCATCATTTCCAAAAAGCGATCCATCCCTTTCCGTCTTTCTTTTGTGAGCAAATAGGCAATATGATGGCTGTAATATTTTTGCAAATCAAATGCAGGAAATTTTTGTTGTTCAGCAATTAGAGCCAGCTTTTGCAACCCCACTGCATTCGCTGTATTAAACGTTTCAATCCAATCAGTTTTCATTTCTTTTAAACTTACCCATACAGCAAATACAAAAGGAAGCCCGGTCATAGAATGCCATTCACCAGCTAAATCATAAATATATGTAGAGAGACGGCGTTGTTCAAAAGCCCTGTCGCCAATAACCAAAGCAGCGGTATTCCCGTTAATTTTGGTACGGTAACTTTCATCTTTTGCATCAATTAATTGTGGGTTGATACCCCAGAATTCTCTCATTAAAATTTTAAGCAATGCTACTGATGACTGGCTTTGATAATCCAGATAAATTGTTTCGATTTTCTGTACCGGCACTTCGCTGAATAAACAAACAGAAGCCACATCATAATCGGCGGCAATACAATAATCACTTACTATATAATACTGTGGCAGTTGGTGGAGCAATGCTACAGGAACCAAACCCACATCTATCGTTCCATTAAGCAACATAGCAGCAATATGCGATGGAAAATCAAGCAATAACTCATGCTGCTTTTTAAACCCATCGGTTTGCATACCATAGAGCAATGGCTTTGTATTTAAATAACTTACAGCTCCAACTTTTGTTTTACTCAATTCATTTACTTTTGCGGGGCAAAGAAAGGAAGAATGTAGATAGGTTGATGGGTTAAAACGGAAATACTTTTATTTGAAAACCCAAATAACAAATCCCAAACAAATACAATGGAACTTCAAAACCTTACCGCTATATCACCCATTGATGGACGCTACCGTAACCAACTGCAGCATTTGGATACTTATTTTTCTGAGTATGCACTCATCGGTTACCGGGTACAGGTAGAAGTAGATTATTTTTTGTTTTTAAGCGAAAAAAAGTTTTTTAAACTCACAGCACAACAGCAAAAAGGGTTGAAAGAAATTGTTACCGGGTTTTCGTTGGAACAGGCAGTGGAAATAAAAAATTTAGAAAGTGTTACCAATCATGATGTAAAAGCGGTGGAGTATTTTTTAAAAAAACAACTGGATGCTTTGCAGCTTTCGCATGTAAAAGAATGGATTCATTTCGGGTTAACATCACAGGATATTAATAACACTGCTATTCCTCTTTTATGGAAAGATGCACTGGAGCTTGAACTATTTCCTTCGGTTGCAAATCTTGTTTTAAAATTAAGATCACTTGCTAAAGAGTGGAAAGATATTCCCCTGCTGGCACGCACACATGGGCAACCGGCATCTCCCACCAAACTGGGAAAAGAAATGATGGTATTTGTAGAACGATTGGATAATCAGTTACAGCAATTATCTCACTTGCCATTTACTGCTAAATTTGGTGGTGCTACCGGAAATTTTAATGCACACCATGTAGCTTACCCTAAAACAAACTGGATAAAATTCGGAAACGAATTTGTAGAAAAAAAACTCGGTTTGCAACGCCAGCAGTTTACAACGCAAATTGAACATTACGATAATTTGGCAGCGCAGATGGATTGCATTAAACGCATCAACACTATTTTAATTGATCTGTGCAGAGATATGTGGACGTATGTTTCAATGGACTACTTTAAGCAAAAAATAAAAAAAGGCGAAGTGGGTTCGTCCGCCATGCCACATAAAGTAAACCCAATTGATTTTGAAAATGCAGAAGGCAATTTGGGAATAGCGAATGCACTATGGGAACATTTGAGTGCTAAACTTCCTGTATCAAGATTACAAAGAGATTTAACTGATTCAACTGTGCTGCGAAACCTCGGCGTCCCGTTTGCACATTCTGTTCTTTCTTTAAAGTCAATTGAAAAAGGTTTGAATAAATTATTATTGAATCAGGAAAAAATTTCTTTTGATCTTGAAAATAACTGGGCAGTTGTAGCCGAAGCTATTCAAACAGTTTTGCGAAGAGAAAACTATCCCAACCCTTACGAAGCATTAAAAGAACTTACAAGAGGTAATGCAGCCATTACACAAAAAACAATGACAGATTTTATTAACACATTAAAAGTAAATGCAGCTGTAAAAAAGGAGTTGAAAGCAATTACTCCGTTCACTTATACAGGGGTTCATTAGAATCTGTAATTAGTTAAGTATAAAATTAGATAACGTCTTTGCGAGCCACTGCATCAACTCACACATTTAAGAAAAAATTGTGGCGAAGTAATCTTTCATTAATATTTATCTGTCTATTTAGATTGCTTCGGCGATTAGATTCGTTTAATAATAATTTAATTTCTATGCGCCTCGCAAAGACGTTAACAAATAGGCGACTATTATTTTTTAGATTTTTTTTAAAATAAAATTGTTTGTTTCAATAATTAAGTGCACTTTTGAATTCATATCCAATATCAAAGAAAAAGCCAGTACGGACAATCCAATTTAAAGTCCTTAGAAAAACTTCCTTCAGGGAGTTTTTTTCTTTTTTACCCCATCTGTCTTTTATTTCAATTTACTTTTTGGTTCTCTTTTTTTTGCTTTTTGTTTCTTGCTATTTGTTGCTTAGTCTTTTCTCAACTAACATCTTCAATAAAAAAATAGTCGGGTGCTTTGTATCTGTGTAACCGTATGCTCAGAATATCGTACTGAATTCGTTTCCATTGAGGATGCTGATGCAAGAATTCTTCGCCGGCATTCATGAGCCGTTGTAATTTTTTTGGGGTAACACCCTCTTCGGGGTAACCGTACGTATCAGTTGTTCTCGTTTTTACTTCTATAAAATGTAATATACCCTCTTTTGAAGCCACTGCATCCAGTTCATAATACGAATGTTTCCAATTACGATGCAATAGTTCAAAACCCTGTTCAGTAAGCCAGGCAGCGGCCATATCCTCGCCCTGCTTGCCTGTTTCTAAATGTTTCGCCATACTCTAAAATACTCGATTAATCTTTTCCACAGCATGAGGAAAAATGAGCCTTCCACAAAATGCAGTTTCGGGAGTTGTTTTTAATTACTTTTGTTCTTCAACTTAAGAATTATGAAATTGAATAAGACTTTTATTTATACCCTGCTGGCACTGGTTGTAGTAGCAGCTTTGTACCGGATCATTCCGAACCGTCCGCTTGGTTTTGCTCCACAAATTGCAATGGCTTTGTTTGCAGGATCAGTAATTAAAGACAGAAAGTATTCTTTTGCAATACCATTGCTGAGTATGTTTATCAGCGATGCATTGTATCAGCTTCTTTATAATGCAGGCATTTCATCTGTCCCCGGTTTTTACAGCGGGCAATGGATCAATTACATTTTGTTTGTTGGTTTAACTGTTATTGGATTTTTTATTAATCAGTCTAAAGTTTGGCAAATTGGTTTGGGTGCACTTGCCGGCCCTACAGTTTATTTTTTCATCAGTAATTTTTTAGTATGGATGGGAGGTGGTGGCTTTCATCATCCAAAAACAATAAGCGGATTGATGCTTACTTTTACAGATGGTATTCCTTTTTATACCGGAAGCTTAGCAGCTACTGTTGTATTTTGTGGAATATTGTTTGGTGGATATGCTTTGTTGAAAACAAAAGAATTAAAAGCTGCACACTTATAAAATGTAGGTACTGAAATAATTGAGCCACTCTTCTATATTGAGTGGCTTTTTTGTTTACACCTGAAACACCCCTACCCTCATCTCATCCATATTCGGATTATGATTGGCAGCAGTGATTCCTTCGCTAATGACCATTCTTGTTTCTACTGGATCAATAATGGCATCTACCCACAATCTTGCTGCGGCATAATATGCTGTAGTTTGTTTTAAGTAACGGTCTTTTATTTCATCCAAAAATTTTTTTTCATCTTCTGCACTTACTTCTTTTCCCTTTGCTTTCATAGATGCCACTTGTATTTGCAATAATGTTTTTGCCGCTTGATCACCACCCATTACTGCAATTTTTGCTGTAGGCCATGCATAAATAAAACGGGGATCATAGGCTTTACCACACATAGCATAATTACCGGCACCATAAGAATTGCCAATAACAATTGTAAATTTTGGAACCACACTATTAGCAACAGCATTCACCATTTTAGCACCATCTTTTATAATACCGCTGTGTTCGCTTCTGCTGCCCACCATAAAACCGGTAACATCCTGCAAAAACACCAATGGTATTTTCTTTTGATTGCAGTTGAGAATAAAACGGGCTGCTTTATCTGCACTGTCGTTATAAATGACTCCGCCCAGTTGCATTTCATTTTTCTTATTTTTTACAATGGTGCGCTGGTTGGCAACAATGCCAACTGCCCATCCATCAATTCTTGCGTAACCACATAAAATTGTTTTACCATAGTCCTGTTTAAACTGATCAAAGTCGCTTGCATCAACTAAACGTTCAATCACTTCCACCATATCATACGGTTTCCCATCTGCAGGAAAAATTCCATACAAATCATTTGGATTTTTTGTTGGAAGCTTTGATGCTACTCTGTTAAAACCGGCGTTCTTTTTTTCGCCCAGCTTACTCATGAGTTTTTTTATTTCATCCAAACACTCCTGTTCTGTTTTAAACTTATAATCTGCAATACCGCTTATTTCAGTATGCGTTGTGGCACCACCTAAAGTTTCGGTATCTACATCTTCCCCAATAGCAGCTTTTACTAAATAAGGACCGGCGAGATAAATAGAACCATTGCCTTCCACCATCAAAGTTTCGTCACTCATAATTGGTAAGTAAGCACCACCTGCTACGCATGCACCCATTACTGCAGCAATTTGAACAATGCCCATAGCACTCATTTTTGCATTGTTGCGAAAGATGCGTCCGAAATGTTCTTTATCAGGAAAAATTTCGTCCTGCATTGGAAGATAAACACCTGCACTGTCAACCAAATAAATAATGGGCAAATGATTTTCCATAGCAATTTCCTGCATACGTAAATTCTTTTTGGCAGCAATAGGAAACCAGGCACCTGCTTTTACAGTTTGATCATTGGCAACAATGATACACTGCCTTCCGCTTACATAACCAATGCCCGCAACTGTACCTCCGGCAGGGCAACCACCCTGCTCTTCATACATTTCAAAACCGGCAAAAGCACCGATTTCAATAAAGGGTGTATCGGCATCTTTTAAATATTCAATCCGTTCTCTTGCGGTAAGCTTGTTTCGTTCTTTTTGTTTTTCAATTGATTTTTTTCCGCCGCCTTCATAAATTTTTTGCAGGCGTTTTTTTACTTCACTGAGTTGAAGTTTTAATACATCTTCATTTTTATTAAACTGAACATCCATGGCAAATTAGTTTTGTGATAGTGCAAATCGTTAGTGCAAGATAAGTGCAAAAAAAATAAAAAGTTTTTCAATAGTAAAACAAAAGTGGGCTTTACATTTATGTGCAAAAAAATATTTTTAAAGGGGAACTAAAATAAATTTTTTAAAGGAATTAGATAGCAACAAAAAAAAATCTGAGCTATTTATAAAAATAGTAAGCATAGTTTTTTTAACCAGAAGTGTTTATAACAGATTGCCTCTCATTATTAATAATAAGTTTTGTAACGTCGGGTCTTGAATAATGACCTGCCAAATCAAAATTTTGTCTTTCTTCAAAAACCAGATTAATATCTAAGGTTTCAATCAATAATCCTTCTTTATTTATAACTGGAGTAATGATCCACTCTCCATCAGGCCCTGCAATACAGGAGCCACCATTGGCCATTATTTCGGGAGCTTTTGCTACTATTTCATTTTTAAACGGTGTGCTATCTGGTATGTCATGTATGCTTAGTAAACTTGAAACAGATAATACAAATGATCTTGATTCTTTAGCAATAAACCGTGTAATATCTTCTGTGTTATAGTTTGATCCGGGCCAGGTAGCCACATGTACGTTTTCTCCCATGGCATATAAAGCCATTCTTGGTAAAGGCATCCAGTTTTCCCAACAATTTAAACCGCCCAGACTAAATTGTTTTAATGGGTGTACTTGTAAACCATTACCATCTCCCGGAGACCATACTAAACGTTCTTCGTAAGTAGGTTGTAATTTGCGATGCACCGACTTTATTTCACCCCATTCATTAATATACACTAATGAGCAGTACAAACTATGCCCTCCTCTGTTTGCTGCCCGCTCAATAATACCAAGGTAAATAGCAATATTGTACTCTTTTGCTAATACACAAATTCCATCGAGATCGCCACTTTCAATTTGAATTGAATTTTGAATATAATGTGCATGTATTTTTTTTTGTATGGGATTGTTAAAGGCAGCACCGTTCGTGATAGATAACCAAAACGGATAACCGGGAACTAAACCTTCGCCAAATACTATAAGGTTGCATTTTTTTAAAGCTGCTTCAACGATGTAAAGTTTAATTTTTTCAATGGTTTTGTTTTTATGAAGCCACACAGGAGAAATTTGGGCAAGTGCTACTGTTAAAAATTGATCCATAACCAAATAATTTAAAAGTGAAATGCAATTAATAAATGATTAAAAATACAAATGGGGAAACCAGATTGTTCCCCCATTTGTGGAGCTGAGGGGAATCGAACCCCTGTCCAAACATATTCTGCAAAAGCTTTCTACATGCTTATTTCATGATTGATTGTCGGCTTCGTACAGGACATGAACATACCAATACGAAACTTAGCTGAATGGTCTTAAGCAACAGTCACAGCCTTCTGTTACAGCAACCTGTTTTTTGTTTGAGTCGGCGGCGGAACTTGGTAACAGATCAACCTGCTCGGCGGCCCTAATGACTACCTAATCACTGATTAAGCAGCCATGGCATACTGTGTATTGCCATTTGAATTTTGAATATTCAGATTAAAGTGCTAATTATCCAACGCACTGCATGCTTACACTTTCAAAGATCTATGCTGTCAATACCGGGCAGCCCCATATAATAAGAATTGTAAAATTAAAAATTAAAGTTGATAAAGCGGTACAAATAAAAAATGAGAAAGTGTTTTACACTTTCTCATTTCGATATTTTTTGTTTTTTGTTTCTTTTTTATTTGTTCCAACCAAATAAATCATTTCCATTAGCATAAATGAGTAAGCTAAAGAGAATAACCATACCTACTATTTGTGCATACTCTAAAAATTTCTCATTTGGTTTGCGGCCAGTAATCATTTCAATTAAAGTAAATAACACATGCCCACCATCCAAAGCCGGTATGGGCAATAAGTTCATAAACGCAAGAACAATGCTGAAGAAAGCGGTGATGCTCCAGAAATTTTGCCAGTCCCACTCCGATGGAAAGATAGAACCCATTGATTTGAACCCGCCAATTCCTTTGTAGGCACCAGTTTCAGGTCTTAATATCAACTTAAATTGTTCAATATAATCCCCAAGCTTAGCAAATGTTTTTTTAACGCCTGCAGGAAGAGCTTCAAAAAAAGAATAAGAGTGATGTTCAATTTTGAAGATACCTGCTTTTTCATATTCCAGCATACTCAATCCACCCAAACCAATTTTACCATCAGCATTTACTTTTGAAGTGATGGGCAATAATTCACCGTTACGTTCTACTGTTAATAATACCGTGCTGTTTTTCTTTTTTGAAACTAAAGGGATTAACTCATCAAAATATTGTACTGAAGTAGAATCAACTGCTATAATCTTATCACCCATTTTCAATCCTGATCTGCTTGCATAGCTGGTATCTTTTTTATCAAATTCACCAATTAATGCAGGCACTCTAATATCAACCAATCTTCTTCTGCGTTTGCTTTCAACTAGTTTGCCTACAAGGTCAACTGGAAATGTTATATTCTTTTGCTCGCCATTCCGTTCAATAATCATTGTCTTGCCGGTAAGAATATCTTTGTTTACTTCTTCAAAATAAACTACAGGCTTGTTGTTGATTGAAATAAGTTTATCTCCGTTACGCAACCCTGCGTCATACATTAAACTATCAGTAATCCAAACACCGGTTTTTACGCTGCTCATCGGTACTCTGTCTTCACCCCACACAAATAAAATCATAGCATAGATAATGAAGGCGAGGATTACATTTACAGTAACACCACCAATCATAATAATCAAACGTTGCCAGGCTGGTTTGCTTCTGAATTCCCAAGGTTCGGGTGGAAGTTTCATGGCTTCTTTATCCATGCTCTCATCAATCATACCCGATATTTTTACATAACCTCCCAGGGGAAGCCAACCGATGCCATACTCAGTATCACCTATTTTCTTTTTAACCAATGAAAACCAGGGATCGAAGAAGAGATAAAACTTTTCTACTCTGCACTTAAACCATTTGGCAGTAATGTAATGGCCAAATTCGTGTAGAATAACCAGAATTGAAAGTGAGAGTAATAACTGGGCTGCTTTTATTCCAAAATCAGCCAGGTTTATTGCCAATAGCATATATGGATATTGTTTTTATTATTTTAGAATGTGTGCAAATATCTGTGAAAAAAGGCAAGTTAGCTGCCAATTTTTTGCAAATCTGTTTACATCTGTATTAAAGAGGCAATATAACTTCTGGCTTCGGCATCACTTTCCAAATACTCTTCCATAGTTGGCTGCTCAATAAACGTAACATAGTTCATTGTTTTTTCAATAACATCCGTCATATCTAAAAAACCGATTCTGTTTTTTAAAAAAGCCCAAACGGCAATTTCATTGGCAGCATTCATAACACAGGGAAGATTGCCTCCTTTATGTAATGCTTCTATAGCTAGCGCTAAATTGCGAAAGGTTTTTAAATCGGGTTCTTCAAAAGAAAGGGTGTTTATTTTTTTAAAGTCATACCTCGGAAAACTATTGACAATCCGCTGCGGAAAAGCCAACGCATATTGAATTGGTAATTTCATATCCGGCAATCCCATTTGGGCTTTAATGCTTCCATCTTCAAATTGCACCATACTATGAATAATGCTTTGCGGATGAATGACTACCTGTATTTGTTCTGGCTTTAAATTAAACAACCATTTGGCTTCAATCATTTCTAACCCCTTGTTCATAAGGGTTGCAGAGTCAATTGTAATCTTGGCACCCATGGTCCAGTTGGGATGTTGTAATGCATGATCTCTGCGTACATTCAATAGAAAGTTTGGCTTCTTCCCCCGAAACGGCCCACCACTGGCAGTAAGGATTACTTTTTCAATTTTGTTTTTTGATTCGCCTACCAAGCATTGAAAAATTGCAGAGTGTTCACTATCCACAGGTATGATGGGCACTCTGTTTTCTACTGCTTTTTGCATTACAATATCACCCGCTACAACCAATGTTTCCTTATTAGCTAATGCGATGGCTTTTTTATTTTCAATTGCCCTGAGCGTGGGTTGCAAACCTGCAAAGCCTACAATGGCTGCAATCATCATATCATAGGTATCAAAAGATGCTACTTCTTCCAATGATTGCTCACCTGTGAATACTTTTACATTCGTGGAAGCAAGTGCCGATTTTACTTTTTCATATTTCTTTTCGTCTACAATTACAACGGCATTAGGATGAAATTCCAAAGCTTGCTTAATAAGCAGTTCATGATTAGTATGTGCGGTGAGAATTTCAACTTCAAATAAACCGGGATTGGCTTTTATCACTTCCAGAGCCTGTGTACCTATTGAACCTGTAGAACCGAAAATAGCAATGCGTTTAATCATTAGAATTGTTTGATAGAAAAAGCTAAAGCTAATTATTTATTGTAAAAGGTTGGAGTTCATCTGCAAGTTTTCTATCGTTACTTAAGCGGGGCACTTTATTTTGCCCACCCAGCTTGCCAACGCTTTTCATATAATCAATAAATCCATTTTTACGAACTGGAGTTATTTTTAATGGTTGCAGGATATTGCCTTTTATTAAATCATCATAATAAATATTCTTTTGCCTGAGGTTATTATCAACCTTATGAACAAACGAGTTTATGTTTGATGGCATATTTTCAAACTCTACAAACCACTCATGATAACTTTTACCCTGGCCCTGTTCTATTTGCGGAGCTACAGTAAACTCAACTATTTTAATATTTTCTTCTACTGCCGCTTTTAACATGCTCTGCTCCACTTCCTCGCCAATTACATGTTCACCGAAGGCTGAAATAAAATGTTTTATTCTGCCTGTTACAACTATTCTGTAAGGGTTTGTAGAAACAAATTTTATAGTATCGCCAATATTATAACCCCAAAGCCCGGCATTGCTGTTAATGATGAGTGCATAATTTTCGCCAGATTTTACATCTTTTAAACTGAGTCTTGTTGGGTACTCATTAAAAATTTCACTCGCAGGTATAAACTCAAAAAAGATTCCACTATTTGTATTTAATAATAGACCTTCTTCTTTCTGGCTATCCTGAAATGCAAAAAAACCTTCACTGGCAGGAAATAGTTCAATACAATCTACATGGCGGCCAATGCTTTCATACAACTTTGCTTTGTAAGGTTGAAAGTTTACACCGCCCTGCACCATTACACTAAAATTGGGAAATAGATCGCCAACTTTTTTTTCACTTCTTTCTATCAGCCGGTCAAAGTACATCTGCATCCAGGGTGGAATACCACTGATAAGTGTCATGTCTTTCGCAATGGTTTCATCTACAATTTTATCAAGCTTGGTTTCCCAATCCTCAATACAATTTGTTTCAAAAGATGGCAGTTGATTTTTTCGCAGATAACCCGGCACATGGTGATTTACAATGCCGCTTAACCTGCCAGTTGGGATATCGCCTATACGGCTTAACTCCGGTGAACCTGAAAGAAAAATCATTTTACCATCGGGGAATTTATTGTTACCGCTCTCAGCAATATAACAAAGCAGTGCATTGCGTGCTGTATTAATATGATTGGGAATTGAGTCTTTTGTAATAGGAATATATTTTACACCGCTGGTGGTACCGCTTGTTTTGGCAAAATAAATGGGTCTTCCTTTCCACAAAACATTGTGTTTTCCCTCTTTCATTTTTTCGATGTAGGGCTTCAGTTGCTCATAATCTCTTATCGGTACAGCCTTGCTAAACTCATCGTGGTTATTCAGTTCTTTTAACTTATGATCTTTCCCAAAATCTGTGATCTGCCCAATTTTCAATAGGTTTTTTAATATTGCTTCCTGATCTTGAAGGGCTGTAACCATCCCTTTCTTAATATCTCTGTAAATATATCCGGCAAACGGCCTGGCAAGAAAAGATTTTATTTTCATCTAATAGTACCCTGTTACGGGCTAACAAATTTAGCTTTACCGCTCCAAACCACTGCGTTAAAAGGAGAAGGATTTTTTTTAGTTTTAAACTTGCTACCAAAGCTAAAACCCCCTACCTTTACAGCCCTAATATTGGAAAGTTATGTTTGCAGTAGTTAAAATAGCCGGTCAGCAATTTAAGGTATCAGAAGGTCAGCGTCTGTATGTTCCGCATATTGAAGGAAACGCAGGCGACCAAGTTGAATTTTCTGAAGTATTAATGGTTGATGCCGATGGAAAAATAAGTACAGGTGCTGAAATAACAGCAAAAGTAAAAGCTGAAATCCTTGCTGAAAAGAAAGGCAAAACAGTAATTGCTTTTAAAATGAAACGCCGTAAAGGATTTCGTAAAAAGAAAGGACACCGTACTTTGTACACACAAATTAAAGTAACAGCAATTGCATAAAATTTGAAATCAATTTCAAATTTTTAAATTCAATCATATTCAAATTGTAATACAATGGCACACAAAAAAGGTGAAGGAAGTGTAAAGAATGGTCGTGATTCAGAAAGTAAACGTCTCGGTGTAAAAATATATGGTGGTCAACCGGCAGTTGCTGGCAACATCATTATTCGTCAGCGTGGTACTGTTTATCATCCTGGTAAAAACGTTGGTGTAGGAAGAGATTTTACACTTTTTGCATTAACAGATGGAGTAGTAGAATTTAAAAAAGGTAAGAACGATAAGAACTCAGTATCCGTTGTGCCTGTGGAAGTTGGAGCATAAAAAATTTGTTTGGTAAGAAAAAATAATTATTTTTACCCAGACAAGTTTTTTTACTAACATTAAATTCTACAAAAAAATGGCAACAAAAAAGAAAGCCGCTAAAAAAGCTGCTCCAAAAAAGAAAGCTGCTGCTCCTAAAAAGAAAGCTGCTCCTAAAAAGAAAGCTGCTCCTAAAAAGAAAGCTGCTAAAAAGAAATAAGGTTTACAAAACCTCAAAAAAAAGCCTCCTGTTTACAGGAGGTTTTTTAGTTAACGACTTTTTTTAGTTTTACTACTTCAAACTAAACAAACTATCAACAAATTCATGTTTATCAAACACCAATAAATCTTCTACTCCTTCTCCCACACCAATAAACTTTACAGGAATTTTAAACTGGTTGGCAATGGCTAACACCACACCACCTTTTGCTGTTCCATCAAGTTTGGTAATTACCAATCCTGTTACATCAGTTACTGCTGTAAATTGTTTTGCCTGTTCAATTGCATTTTGCCCCGTGCTTCCATCTAAGACAAGTAGTACATCATGGGGTGCTTCGGGAATTACTTTTTGAACCACACGTTTTATTTTACTCAACTCTTCCATTAAATGAGTTTTGGTATGAAGCCTTCCTGCAGTATCAATTATCAGCACATCAATATTTTTTGCTACCGCACTGGTAACAGCATCAAATGCTACTGAAGCAGGATCGCTACCCATTTCCCGTTTTACAATGGGCACTCCTGCTCTTTCACTCCAGATAGTAAGTTGATCTACTGCTGCTGCACGAAAAGTATCAGCAGCACCCAGCATTACTTTCTTACCTGCCTGTGTAAAATGGTGGGCAAGTTTTCCGATAGTTGTTGTTTTACCTACACCATTTACCCCTACTACCATAATTACAAATGGTTTTTCCCCAGCAGGCAATTCAAAGTTGGTATATGTAGTATCAGCAGGCGCATCAACCAATAAGTTTACAATTTCCTGTTGCAGGATTGTATTGAGTTCAGACGTATTAATATATTTCTCTCTGGCAACTTTTGCTTCAATACGTTCAATAATCTGTACGGTAGTTTCAATACCTACATCAGCGCCAACGAGTGCTTCTTCTAAATTGTCAAGTACTTCTGTATCTACCGTGCTTTTGCCTGCTACAGCTCTTGCAATTTTTCCTAAAAACCCTTCCTTGGTTTTTTCAAGCCCCTGATCCAGATTTTCTTTTTCTTTTTTGCCAAATAGTTTTCCAAAAAATCCCATACTACAAATGATTAATTACAGATTGAGAAATATTCAAACAATACCAAAAGACAAAAGCCATTTCGATATAAAATAACGAAACAGCTTTTAATATACTGATGAGATAAAAGTTGATTTTACTTCTGTGCTAAATAATCTTTTACTTTATCCTTGTGTACAATTGCTTCTTTAAAAGTATAAGCACCCGTTTTAGGACTGCGTACGGCTTTAATTACTTTACTCCAATTTTTAGCCTCAGATGCTGCTTTTTGATCTTTTGTTTTAATCGCCGTTTTTGCTGCTTTTGCCATGACTTCTCAATTTACGAATGTGATAATTTGCAAATGTGATAAAACACATCTTACTTAATTTCTTTGTGAACAGTAACTTTTTTAAGAATGGGATTGAATTTTTTCAACTCCAAACGTTCCGGTGTGTTCTTTTTATTTTTTGTAGAAATGTAGCGGCTTGTACCCGGTTTACCCGAAGTTTTATGCTCTGTACACTCTAAAATTACCTGAACACGGTTTCCTTTCTTTGCCATTATATACGCTGTTTAAAATGATACTCAGATTTTTTGCCCCTTTGCTCTTAATTCCTTCACCACGCTTAACAAACCATTTTTGTTAATAGTGCGGATACCTTCAGTAGAAAGTTTAAGCGTTACCCATTTGTCTTCTTCAGCAAGAAAAAAACGCTTGGTGTGAAGGTTGGGTAAGAACCTGCGCTTGGTCTTAATATTTGAATGCGATACCTTGTTTCCACCGATCGGCACCTTACCTGTAAGCTGACATACTCTTGCCATGATACTAATTTTTTGGACGGCAAAGGTAGGAGAATTCACCAAAAAAACTGAAATTCCACAGAGTTTTATTTTTCAATTTTCAAAGCAGGTACTTAAACTTACCAATTAACTGTTACGAACTAAAAAGCTATGAGCACAATTGCACCTTTTTTACTGCCCTCTGTTAACAATTAATCCATTTTGCAAAAACCCGTTCCTTATTTTTGCGCTTCTATGGCTAAAGCGGCAACTGATACTCCTTTAATGCAGCAGCATCGTGCCATCAAGACCAAATATCCTGATGCTATTTTGCTGTTTCGGGTAGGCGATTTTTACGAAACCTTTGGAGAGGATGCCATAATTACTGCCAGGGTTTTGGGCATTACACTCACCAAAAGAAACAACGGCTCGGCAAACAGTAATGAGCTGGCAGGTTTTCCGCATCATGCATTGGATACTTATTTACACAAATTAGTAAAAGCTGGTTACAGAGTAGCCATCTGCGATCAACTCGAAGACCCAAAGCTTGCCAAAGGCATTGTAAAAAGAGGGGTTACTGAACTACTCACCCCCGGAATAGCTACAAACGATAAACTGCTGGAGCAAAACAATAATAATTTTTTAGCCGCCATTCATTTTACCGAAACTTCATTTGGGCTTGCTTTTTTAGACATCAGCACCGGAGAATTTTTTATTGCCGAAGGAAATAAAGATTATGCTGATAAATTGCTGCAAAGCTTATCACCTGCTGAAGTAATTTTCCAGCGTAACAAGCAAAAGCAATTTAAAGAACTATTTGGTTCTAAATTTTATACCTACCATTTAGAAGAATGGATTTTCAGTGAAGTATATGCAAATGAATTATTGCTGAAACATTTTCAAACACATTCATTAAAAGGTTTTGGAATTGAAGACCAGCCTCTGGGAATTATTGCAGCCGGAGTAATTCTTCATTATTTAAAAGATACTGAACATCCAAACTTGGGTCATATCACGGGCATCCATCGCCTGATGGAAGCTGATTATTTGTGGATGGACAGGTTTACCATTCGCAATTTAGAATTGCTGGGCAGCCACTCCGATGGTGGCCATTCGTTAATTAAAACAATGGACACTACTGTATCTGCCATGGGCGCAAGATTAATGCGTAGATGGATGGTGCTGCCTTTAAAAGAAAAACAAAAAATTGACGAACGTTTACATACAGTTGAAACTTTTTTGCTCAATCCTGATTTACGAAAGCAAGTACATAGTTTTATAAAACAATGTGGAGATTTAGAACGCCTTGTGGCCAAACTTCCTCTTAAAAAAATCAATCCGAGAGAAGTAATGCATCTTGCAAAAACGTTGCAGTATGCCGGGCAGATAAAACAAATCTGCGCTTCCTCTACCAATAATTATATAAAACGGTTAAGCGATACCATCAACCCCTGCAAATACATTGCAGAAAAAATAAGTAACGAAATTACAGAGCAGCCACCCGTGGCCGTAAGCAAAGGACAGGTAATACGGGAAGGGATCAACAATGAGTTAGATGCATTGAGGCGCATTGCATTACATGGCAAAGAATATTTACTGGAAATTCAGCAACGGGAAAGTGAAGCAACCGGAATACCATCTCTTAAAATCTCTTTCAACAATGTATTTGGCTATTATTTAGAAGTAACCAATACCCATAAAAACAAAGTGCCTGTAGAGTGGATCCGCAAGCAAACATTGGCCAATGCTGAACGATACATTACTCCTGAGCTAAAAGAATATGAAGAAAAAATTACTGGAGCAGAAGAAAAAATAGTTCAAATAGAAACTGCCCTTTTTGAGCAATTACTGTTAGAGTTGCAGGAATACATCAGCCCTATACAAACCAATGCACAGGTAATGGCAATTTTTGACTGCCTGGCAAGCTTTGCAGAAAATGCCTTACAGTATAAATATGTAAAACCCGTTTTGCAAACCGGTGATGCATTAAAAATTAAAGATGCACGGCATCCCGTAATAGAACAACAGTTACCCGTAGGCGAAACTTATATTGCCAATGATTTAGTCCTTGATAAAGAAGAACAGCAAATCATTATTCTTACCGGGCCAAACATGAGCGGTAAAAGTGCATTGCTCCGCCAAACAGGCTTGATTGTGCTGATGGCACACATGGGAAGTTTTGTTCCTGCAACAGAAGCATCCATTCCTGTTACCGATAAAATATTTACAAGAGTGGGTGCCAGTGATAATTTAAGTGGCGGTGAAAGTACGTTTATGGTGGAGATGAATGAAACTGCAAGCATCATCAACAATCTCAGCAACAGCAGTTTAATTTTGCTCGATGAAATTGGCCGTGGCACATCTACTTACGATGGCATTTCAATTGCATGGAGTATTGCAGAGTTTCTGCACCAATCGTCACATCAGCCTAAAACATTGTTTGCAACACATTATCATGAACTGAATGAACTGGAACAAAAGTTCAGCAGAATAAAAAACTATCACATCACCAATAAAGAAGCTGGCAACAAAGTTATTTTTTTAAGAAAACTTGCAAGAGGCGGAAGTATTCACAGCTTTGGTATTCATGTAGCAAGGATGGCGGGCATGCCTCCAACTCTTATTAATAGAGCGAATGAAATATTAAAACAATTGGAAGATTTAAGAAGCCAGGCTGATATTAAACATCAATTAAAACAATTACCCGTTGAAAAAATGCAGTTGAGTATTTTTGATATTCACTCACAAACCTTTGATGAAATCAGGGACCTGCTAAACGGAATTGACATTAACCGCCTTACACCTGTAGAAGCATTATTGAAATTGCAGGAAATAAAAAGTAAATTAAAATAAAATCCCCCACTAAAAATGGAGGATTAAAATCTGGGTAGCTGATGGGGTTCGAACCCACGACCCTTGGTACCACAAACCAATGCTCTAACCAACTGAGCTACAGCTACCGTAAAGCGTTTGCAAAAATATAGCAATCTCTCTTTTGTAACAAATCAATTTCATGATTCGTTTGGCTTAACGTTTCTTTGCAGCAATATGACAAACTATTGGCTTCTTTCTATTCCTGTTATTTCCGGTTTTATTGGATGGGTTACCAACTGGGTAGCCATTAAAATGTTATTCCATCCAAAAAAGCCTATCCATTTTTTTGGAATAAAAATTCAGGGCATCTTTCCTAAAAGTCAGGAGCAGTTTGCAGTTAAGCTTGGTAAACTGGTGAGTGAACAACTACTTTCTTTTGATGATATTGAAAGTAAACTTACAAATCCGTCAAACATTCAGAAAATGATGCCGCAATTAGAAACACATTTAGATCATTTTTTAAGGGTGAAGCTAAAAGCAACCATGCCCATGATCAGTGCTTTTATTGGAGACAAAACAATTGATAAGTTGAAAAAAGTATTTGTAGATGAACTTCAGGAGCTTTTTCCATCGCTCATAAAAAATTATACTGCCTCTTTAAAAAACGATTTAGACTTAGAACAAATCGTAACTGAAAAAGTAAAAAACTTTTCTTCCGACCAATTAGAGGCGATTTTATACCAAATTATGTCCAAAGAATTTCGCTTTGTAGAAATTATTGGCGGCGTTCTTGGTTTTTTAATTGGCTTATTACAAATTGCCATCACCCTTCTTACTCAATAAGTTCCGCTTATCAAAAAACAAGCAAGATGATCTAAACCTTTTTCCAAGAAAATGGTTTAACAACCGTTCATACCAAAGATGAGGTCATACAACAAGTACTAAATCAACTTTGCGTCAAATTATTCAGAAAATAAAAAAACATGAGACTACTAACCTTTGCACTCCTTTTCGTTTCTTTTTCAACTATGGCTCAGTTTCCGGCTGGCGGAAGACCGGGCGGTGCCGGTGGCCAACAAATGAACATGGGCCGTTTTTACGGAAAAATTGTTGATATAAAAACAGGCAAGCCTATGGATGCAGTATCTGTTCAACTTACTCAAAATAAATTTGACAGTGTAAGTAAAATCCGGAAAGATGTAATTATTAACGGACAGCTTACAAAAGCCAATGGAGAATTTAGTTTAGAAGGATTAAATGTAATGGTGCAATACAAATTAAAAATTACAGCCATCGGTTACAAACCCTACGAACAAAAACTAGGCTTTACCATAAATATGAATGGTGGTGATATGAGCCAAATGCTCAACAGTATTGATAAAGATCTTGGAAATATCAAACTTGAAGCTGATGTAAAGGAATTAGGCGAAGTAGTTGTTACCGGTGACAAACCAACACTGCAATTAGGAATTGACCGTAAGATTTTTAATGTAGATAAAAATATTGTATCCCAGGGAGGAACAGGTGTAGATATTATGCGAAACGTTCCCACCGTGACTGTAGATATTGATGGTAATGTAACGCTACGTAACAGTTCCCCGCAAATATTTGTGGATGGTAGACCAACAGTATTAACGCTGGATCAAATTCCGTCTGATGCTATACAAAGCGTTGAATTAATTACAAACCCATCAGCTAAGTTTGATGCAAGTGGCGGACAATCATCCATCATCAATATTGTATTAAAGAAAAACAAACGTGTAGGTTACAGTGGTGGCTTAAGAGGAGGTATTGATGAGCGGGCAAGATTAAATGGAGGCTTTGATTTTAATTTACGTCAGGGTAAAGTAAACTTCTTTGCAAATCTCGGAATTAACCAAAGCAGATCAATTTCATTTGGTGAAACAGACCGCCAAAATAAAGGCGATATTCTATTCAATACATTGTTTACAAATAACAGAAATACAAGTGACGGGCTTTTTAATTTTGGCAGAGCAGGTTTTGATTTTTTTGTAAACAACAGAAATACCTTGAGTCTTTCAGGAACTTTTGGTGGTGGTAATTTTGATTTTATTGATAAAAACGATATCCGCTACGATACAATTCCACTTGCAAAAACCATTTATGAATCTCGTGCGACAGAAGGAATTAATGAATTTAGAAGAAAAGGAGCACAGATAAGCTACAAACATAATTTTCCAAAAGCAGGTAAAGAATTCACTGCTGATTTTAATTATAGTAAAAGTAAAAGTATAAATGATCAAAACATTACTTCTACAAAATTCAAATCAGACTGGACTCCATTAGGGCCAGCCCTTGTTCAAGGAGTTGATGGAGGCGGCAATAGTGATTTGTTTGTTGCACAGGCCGACTTTGTAACCCCTATTAATGAAAACATGAAATGGGAAACAGGTGTACGTTCTCAAATAAGATGGTTTGAAAGTTTTCAGAAAAATTCTTTCAATGGTATTGACAACCCATTATTAAGTAATGAATTTTCTTATGTAGATTATGTTTATGCAGCCTATGCTTCTTACTCACAAAAAATTAAGAAAGCAAATTTTAATTACCAAGTTGGTTTAAGAGCAGAAAGTTCAAAATATGATGGTGAGCAGGCAGGTAAATCAACAAGGTTTAGTAACCAGTTCCCTATTTCACTTTTTCCAAGTGTGTTTCTTTCAAAATCATTGAAAACAAAACAGGATTTACAATTAAATTATACTCGGCGTATTAACCGCCCCAGTTTTTTTCAGTTATTACCCAATACTGATTACAGTGATATCTTCAACTTTCAAACAGGAAACCCCAATTTGAAACCAGAGTTTACAAATTCATTAGAATTTTCTTACCAAAAAACATATGGTGAAAAAAACAACTTGTTTTTAGTAAGTCTTTTTGGAAAACAAACAATCAATCTTATTTCTCGTTATCAAAGTTTACAGCAGTTAGGAGATAGTAAAGACACTGCACTTGTGAGCACTTTTATAAATGCATCAAAAAGTTATGCTGCAGGTATTGAACTAGTTTTTAGAAATACAATTACCAAATGGTGGGAAATTAATTACAATGCCAACCTGTATTATTCAAAAATTAATGGTAGCGTAGAACTTCCTGATCTTGAAAACGAACGTACTAGTTATTTTATAAAAATCAATAATACATTTAAGATAGGTAAAGGATGGAGCGGCCAATTAAGTGGTGATTATAATTCCCGTTCAATACTTCCCGTATCAAGCCGTGGTGGTGGCGGTGGTCGTGGTGGTTTTGGCGGTGGCGGTTTTGGTGGTGGACCATCTTCTACAACGCAAGGGTATATTGAGTCTAACTATTATTTAGATATGGGCATTCGGAAAGAATTTAAAATAAAGAAAACAAATACGGCTACGGTTTCTATAAACTGGAGCGATGTGTTTAGTACCAGACGTAACAACCAATTTGCTACCTCACAGTTTTTTGATCAGTATAGCGGCCGCAGAAGAGACCCTTCTTTTATGCGCCTAAACTTCAGCTATCGTTTTGGGAAATTTGATGCTTCACTTTTCAAACGCAAGAACAACAGAGTAGAAAATGATGAAGCTGGTCAATAAAACTCTTTAAAAAATTACAGATACTAAAAAGCTCCGTTCCTACGGGGCTTTCTCTATAAAATAAACCGCTAATTAAAACGGCAGATCATCTACTATTTCATTTGACATGGGTGCATTGTTTGGCATTTGTGGTGCAGATGCAGCAGGAGCACTGTAACCACCTCCACCATTTGCATCAGAAGGTTTACCACCCAGCAACTGAACTGAGGATACACGCAATGATAAAGAAGCTCCGTTTTTACCATCAGCAGTTGTATAAGTTCTAATTTCAGGTGCGCCATCTAAATACACCTGTGTTCCTTTTTTAAGATAAGGGGCAAGACCAGTGCGTTCGCTCCAGTAAGCACATTCTACCCAAATTGTTTTTTCTCGCTGAGCGCCGGTGCTGTCTTTAAATTTCTCCGTGTGCGCCACTGTAAAATTCATAACGTTTTTTCCATTAACGGTGTTAACCACACAATCCTTTCCTAAATTTCCAATTACCTGTAACTTGATCATAGCTTTAAATTTTTTGTTGCTTAATAATGTTTTGAACATTGAATTTACATGATTTCGATAATAATTCAGAGCCTTTATTCAAATTTTCAACCCTCGTACTTAAGTACATCAGTCTGTAAAGTCTTCAACCAAAAGATTTCTCGTAAATTTGCCACTTGCTTTTGAAGCAGTTAAATATTTTATCATGAGCCGTAAAGGAAAAGTTTTAGTAGCAATGAGTGGCGGTATAGACAGTACCGTTACGGCTCTCATGTTGCACCATGAGGGTTACGAAGTAGTGGGCATTACCATGAAAACCTGGGATTATGCCAGCAGCGGAAGCGGAGCTAAAGGGAAAAAAGAAACCGGATGCTGCAACTTAGATAGTTTTAATGATGCAAGAGCAGCAGCCGTACAGCATGGATTTCCGCATTACATATTAGATATTAGAGATGAGTTTGGCGATTTTGTGATTGACAATTTTGTAGATGAATATCTCAATGGCCGCACTCCTAACCCATGCGTGCTTTGCAATACCCATATTAAATGGAGAGCTCTTTTAAAAAGGGCTGATGCCATGAATTGTGATTTTATTGCCACAGGACATTATGCTAAAATTCATAAGCACAGTAACGATCGATACTATATTTCAAAAGGTATAGATGAAACAAAAGATCAGAGCTATGTATTATGGGGTTTGCAACAGGATTTGCTGGCAAGAACTCTTTTGCCCTTAGGCGGATACCGCAAAACGGATATCCGAAAAATGGCTTTGGACTTTGGTTATCCAGAATTGGCAAAAAAAGCAGAGAGCTATGAAATCTGTTTTGTGCCTGATAATGATTACCGTGGTTTTTTAAAACGCAGGGTTGATGGGCTTGAAGAAAAAGTACAAGGGGGCAGTTTTGTAGATAAGAAAGGAAACATTCTGGGTACACATAATGGCTATCCGTTTTATACCATTGGTCAGCGCAAAGGATTGGGTGCTGCCTTTGGCAAACCTGTATATGTAACAGAAATTATTCCTGAAACCAATACTGTGGTGCTGGGCAATGAGGAAGATCTGGACAAAATTGAAATGCAGGTGGGCAAAATAAATCTGATTAAATACGACAGTATTACCCCGGGCATGGAAGCCATCACCAAAATAAGGTACAAAGACAAAGGCACGCTCAGCAACTTGTATATGCAGCCAAATGGCACTGTAAATGTAGCGTTTTATGAAAATGCAAAAGGCATTGCACCAGGACAAAGCGCGGTATTTTACGAGGGCGATGATGTAATTGGCGGCGGAATAATTATGAGAAAGCCCGTTCTGTAATACAATGATTCTAAAAAAAATACGTTACAAGGTACTTTAAGCGTACTTTTTTTTGTGCAGCGTTTAAAGCCGATGTTGCATCTTTAAAGAACTGTAAACACAAAATCATTAACTAACTTAGCTGTAATGAAATCCAATATCACCCGCTCTATCCTTTTTGGCAAATTATTTTTAGCTATAAGTTTTTCCTTTTTTTTGGCTGCTTGTACTAAAAAAACAGAAACTTTAAAAACCGCCACACTTGAAGAACTATTGCCACTAAAAAAAGGAAAAATTATTACCTATCGTTTAGATTCGCTCGTTTTTTTTAATGGGGGTAAATCGTTTAAAACAAACAGCTACCAAATAAGACATGTGGTTGATAGCCTCACTGTTGACAATTTAAACCGCCCTACCTGGCTCGTAAATACATTTTTGAATGATACAATGGCAAGCAGTTCTTGGGTAGCAAATGGTTCTTATAGAGTAACCATTGCCGATAAAAATGTAGAAGTGATTGAAAATAATTTACGTGTACTAAAATTGTATCAACCGGTTAAAGAAGGTTTCACATGGCTGGGCAATAGTTTTTTACCTCAAACACCTTATGCACCTTATGGCACTTCCATAAGTATTGGGCTTTGGGATTTTACATACACTTCCATTGATGCTACAGAAAAAATTGGCAATGTAAATATACCGGGCATATCCACGGTGTTTCATATTGATGATGTGTCGGGCATACAGCTTCCGGCTGTTGATTTTACAAAGTATGCTTCCCGGGAATATTCCATTGAAAAATATGCAAAAAATATAGGGCTTGTTTACAGGGAGCATTATGTTTGGGTATGCGAACCCAGTACGCAATCGTTTGGTGGCTTTGGTGTAAAATTATGGATGATTGCTCATAACTGATTTTTCAGCAACTTTACAAAGCAACTTTTATTTGGATGAATAAAAAATTACTTCTGCTGGCAGCAGCATTCTTTTTTTTACATATTGGTTATGGCCAGTTTACAAAACGTGTCATTTTTTTTAAAGACAAAAGCGAAACTACTTTCACACTTTCTGCACCATCAGCTTACTTAAGTACCCGTGCCATAGACAGGCGCATTCGTTACAATATTGCAATTGACAGTACTGATCTACCTGTAGTTTCAAAGTATATTGATAGTGTAGTGGCATCTGGTGCTGTTGTTTTTCTTGGCAAAAGTAAATGGCTCAACGCTGTTATTATTCAAACAAGCGATAACAATGCACTTGCAAAAATCAATTCCTTTCCTTTTGTTGTTTCTGTTCAAAATGCCGCTTTGCAAACAGCACCAAAAACATTTATTGATAAATTTTCAACGGTTACCAGTTCAGTAACAACGATTCCGTTTCGCACTGAACAAATAAATGCAGATACATTCAATTATGGTTCATCATCCAATCAAATAAAAATTCATAAAGGAGAGTTTTTGCATAACATCGGCGCAAGAGGCCAGGGAATGCTGATGGCATTTTTAGATGCCGGATATTTTGGTTACCTCACCAATCAGTTTTTTGACACTACCAGAAACAGAAATCAAATAAAAGGTACTTGGGATTTTGTAAACAACAATGCAAGCGTTAATGAAGATAATTCACACGGTATGCAATGTTTTTCAATGGTAGCGGCTTATAAGCAAGGAGTATTTGTTGGTACCAGCCCCGATGCTAATTATTTTTTATTAAGAACAGAAGATGTGGCCACCGAACAACCAATTGAAGAATACAACTGGGCAATGGGCGCTGAATATGCTGATAGTGCAGGTGTAGATGTTATTTCCTCTTCGCTTGGTTATAATACCTACGATAATCCCATCTTTAATTATACCTATGCTGATATGGATGGCAATACAACGGTGGTAACACGTATGGCCGACCTCGCAGCAAAAAAAGGAATGCTGGTTGTAAACAGTGCAGGCAACTCCGGTGCATCATCCTGGAAATTTATTACTGCACCTGCTGATGGCGACAGTGTGCTTACACTTGGCTCGGTTAATAGCAGCGGAATTATTGCAGCCAGTTCCAGCTTTGGACCAACAAGTGATGGACAAATAAAACCTGACATTGTTTCAGTAGGTCAAAATGCTGTAGTATCAACTACAAATGGCACAGTAGGAAATAACAGCGGCACTTCTTTTTCTTGTCCAAATATGGCTGGGCTTGCCACTTGTTTATGGCAATTGTTTCCGCAGTATAACAATATGAAAATTGTTGGCACACTCAGGCAAAGTGCTGATCGGTTTACTTTACCACATGAACAATATGGCTATGGCTTACCCAACATGAAAAAAGCAGTTGGTATTCTATTGGGTGATGTTTCAACAATGAATGCAACTGTAACAAATTGCACAACCACCATTTACTGGAGCAGCAAAGATGTTTCAACCATGCGTTATGATATTGAGCGAAAATTAACCGGCGAAATAAATTATACAACTATAAAATCTGTAACTGCAACTGGCGTTATTTTTAGTAATCAAACTTATCAATTCAATGATGTAATTACAAACAGTATGGCAGGCAATGCTATATATAGAATAAAACAGGTAATAGATACGAGCAGTTTGGGATTTGATGCTTATGCTCTTGATTCAGCAACAGTAATTTTATTAAGTGCCTGTACTACCACAGGTGTCTTTGATTTAAACAACTCAGTTTCTAAAATAAAACTCTTCCCAAATCCAGCATCTTCAACTATTGGAATTCAGTTTCTTGAAACTGAAAGCATTAATAATCTTTCAATAATTATTTACAATATGCAAGGCCAACTTGTTTATAAGCAGCAGTACAATAAACCAAATGGACAAACTACAACGCAACTTTCAATCAACCATTTGCAAAAAGGTAATTACACAATTTCAGTCAGCAGAAATGGAAAACAATATTCTGTTGGTACTTTTACAAAACAATAATGAATCCTTGAATAGTTGGTATTGATATAGTTGATGACTTCGGCAACTATACGATAGAAAAGTAGATAACTATTTCGTCTTTCTTAACACTGCTGCAAACATGGTATCAGCTTTTGAATCATAGCCTTTCAATATTTTCATTTCAATCAACTCTAATCCAAATTCCTTTTGAGCAAATGAAACTACCTCTTCATTTTCTTTCTCAAATACAGAGCAGGTAATGTACAACAGATATCCATTTTGCTGAAGTGATGGAATTATATTGCTGATTATTTTTTTCTGTAGTAAAGCATACTCTTCAATTTTTTGTTTTTTGAAGAACGAAAGATGTTCTGGTGTTCGGCCCCAAGTACCAGAACCTGTGCAGGGAACATCAGCAATGATTAATTGAAAACTATTAGCGGCCTTTTTATACTGTTCAGTTGAGAGATCAAGAACCAAACTGTTATACTTTTTAATGCTGGCTTCTGCAAAACGCTTTTGTAAATTCACCAGAATAGAATCCCGAATATCTGAAACAGTTAATTCAATAATTGGCAACAGATCATAAGCCATAATAGATTTTCCACCGCTGGCAGCACAACAATCCCACACAAACAATTTTTGATTTCCGATTTCAGATTTTAGATTGAGCAACAGCTCCCCCACTCGTTGAGAATTATAATCCTGCACAATAGCTTCCTTATTCAGTAGTATAATTTCTTCAACCTTAGTTGAGTTAGGTAATGCAACACAGGTTTCATTAATCACTTGAAATTCTACTGCTGCATTTTTCAATCTGTTGAGTACGTTTTCCTTTTGCCCGGGTCTTATTCTTAAAAACAAATCAGGTTGGACAAAATGGCTTAGTGCAAATTCATTAGCAGCAAGTTCTTTACTCAGCTCATTGCTAAAAGGAAAAACTTCACTGGCGAGAAATGGCAAACCAAGTATTACTAATTTCTCATCTATAGATAAATGTACTTGTTCATTCCACTGAGGCTTTAGATTTTGCAACACTTCGTTTGATACAGTTGAACACAGAAACAAAGCAATCAACAAACGTTCTTCAGTTGTAACTGTTGTAAATAAAGTTCCTAACCTGTAATAGCAATAGCAAAGATGTGTAACCACCTTTCGATCATTACCTCCAAATTTTTTATTGGCAGTAAAATATCTTTTTATAAAAGCAGAAAATGGCTCTGCTCCATCAAAAGATAAAATGATTTTTTGCGATGAAAGTAAATAAGAATGATATCGGCTCACCCTTGCAAGATAGATAAAACAAAAAAGCGTTCCGCATTTAAACCGGAACGCTTTTGATAAACACTATAAAAAGAGTTTATATTTCTAACAAAGTTTTTACTGGATCTTTTCCAAAAAGTAAAAGCTCTGGGTTTTCAAGCAACTCTTTTATACGTACTAAAAAACTTACACTTTCTCTTCCATCTATTATCCTGTGATCGTAACTCAATGCCAAATACATCATTGGCCGCACTGCTACTTGTCCGTTTACAACCATCGCCCTATCTTGAATCTTGTGCATTCCCAAAATAGCACTCTGTGGCAAATTAATAATGGGTGTACTCATTAAACTTCCAAACACACCACCATTGGTAATCGTAAAAGTTCCACCGGTTAGTTCTTCCATCGTTAACTTATTATCTTTTGCTTTGCCAGCAAGTTCTACAACTTTCTTTTCTATATCGGCCATACTCATACTTTCCACATTCCGCATAACGGGAACGGTTAGGCCTCTTGGAGTAGATACAGCAATAGAAATATCTGCATACTCATGATACACTAATTCATCAGCATCAATATATCCATTCACTGCGGGCCACTCACCCAATGCAATAGCGCAAGCTTTAGAAAAGAAACTCATAAAGCCTAGATTCACACCATGCAATTCTTTAAACTTGTCTTTATTTTTTGTGCGGATCTCCATGATGCGGCCCATATCCACTTCGTTAAAAGTGGTAAGCATGGCTGTTGTATTCTTACTCTCAACCAAACGTCTGCTGATAGTCTTACGCAGGTTGCTCATCTTCTCCCTTCGTGTATTACGGCTGAAAAGTTCTGCGCCTTTATATGCCACTTTACCGGGATTTGAAATTGCCTGCAACACATCATCCTTTAAAATTTTACCGCCACTACCAGATGCTTTAATGGTTCCGAGATCCACTTTTTTATCGGCAATAATTGCTGCAGCAACAGGGCTTGCTTTTATATCATTAGAAACTGTTGTAACAGGTGCTGCACTTTCTACTTTTGTTTCAGTTTTCTTTGTATCGGCTACTGGCTCTGGGCTATTGGCTTTATTACTCTCTGGTTTAGCAGCCGTTTCATCAATTTGGCAAACTACATCGCCAATTTTTATCGTATCGCCTTCTTTTGCTCCTTGTTTTAAAACACCGGCTTGCTCCGCATTAATTTCAAACGTAGCTTTTTCGCTTTCAAGCTCAGCAATCACTTCATCTCTTTCTACCCATGCCCCATCGGTTTTTGTCCATTTTAAAAATGTAACCTCACTAATAGATTCACCCACTACCGGTACTTTTATATCAATCATAATTACTTTTTGAACTGTTGCAAATTTTGGGGAAAGTTGAAAATAAAATTTCACTTTTCCTATTTCTATTTATTGAATTAAATATTAAACGCTGTATCAATTATCTCTGCTTGCTCTTGCTGATGTACTTTATTATAACCTGTAGCAGTAGAAGCACTTGATTGCCTGCTGATGATTCCGAAATTCATATTCTTTACATTCATTTGTAAAAACCAAGCTGCTCCCATATTCAATGGCTCTTCCTGCACCCAAAACCAAGTGGCTTTATTGTATTTATTATAGAGTGCTTGTAACTGTTTTTCGGGTAGTGGATAAATTTGCTCTAACCGAACAATAGCTACATCTTCTTTATTTTCTTTTGCTTTACGTTCAGCTAAATCAAAATACATTTTACCGCTGCAGAAAAATACTTTTTTCACTTTTAATGGATCAGGGTTTGAAGGATCATCTATCACTTCTTTAAACCCACCTTCTAAAAATTCCTGTTTTAATGAGTACGTACCTGCATATCGCAAATTTGCTTTAGGCGAAAAAATAATTAATGGTTTACGGAAAGGCCATGCTAATTGACGGCGTAACAAATGAAACAAATTAGCAGATGTGGTTACATTGGCAATTACCATGTTGAGCTCTGCACACATTTGTAAAAAGCGTTCCATTCTGGCACTGCTATGTTCAGGACCCTGCCCTTCATAACCATGTGGCAGTAACATGGTAACACCATTCATTCTGCTCCACTTTTGTTCTCCTGCTGCAATAAACTGATCAATGGTGGTTTGTGCACCATTGCAAAAATCTCCAAACTGTGCTTCCCATAAAACCAATGCATTGGGATTGGCCAATGCATACCCATATTCAAACCCAAGCACACCATATTCACTCAACAAAGAATTATAAATACGAAACTTACCAGCAGCACCATCAATATTTTTTAATCGGCTAAAGGATCTGTTCGTTACCTCATCTTGTAACACTGCATGACGGTGACTGAATGTACCACGTCTTACATCCTGCCCGCTCATACGTACATCTTTACCATCAAGGCTTAAACTTGCATAAGCCATTAGCTCACCGGTAGCCCAATCAATTTTTCCTTCCTCATTAAATAATTTTATTTTGTCCTGAATAATTTTTTCCACTTTCTTTAGTGGTTTAAAATCATCGGGCCATCTCATAATGCTTTTGAATATTTTTTCAAAATCAGTTTCACTGATAGCTGTTATGGGTGATTGATGAAAATCTTCAGCCGTTGCTTTTCGTAAACTTTTCCACGCAAGTTCAGGTGGCTGATAATGATAAGGCAGCGGGTTTTGTTTTACATCATCCAAACGCTCCTGCAAATCGCTCCAGAATTTTTTCTCCATTTCTTTGGCAAGCTCTTGTGCATCTGCTTCACCATTTTTTAATAAATACTGCGTATATACTTCTCTTGGGTTTGGATGCTTATCAATTAACGCATACAACTGTGGTTGTGTAAACTTAGGATCATCACCTTCGTTATGCCCATGCTTTCGGTAACAAACCATATCAATAAATACATCGCAATTAAATTGCTGCCGGTAACGAACTGCCAGCTCCACACATTTTACAACTGCTTCGGCATCATCACCATTTACATGCAATACAGGAGCCTGTACCATTGCTGCCAGTGACGTACAATAATCTGCACTTCTTGCATCATCAAAATCTGTTGTAAAACCAATTTGATTATTGATTACAAAATGAATGGTTCCTCCAGTATAAAAACCTTTGAGCTCACTCATTTGCAAAACCTCATATACAATTCCCTGCCCTGCAACAGAAGCATCGCCATGAATTAAGATGGGAAGAATTTTATCATAATCGCTTTCATACATCACATCGGCTTTTGCTCTTGCAAAACCAACAACTACAGGATCTACAGCTTCTAAGTGCGATGGATTGGGCATGAGTTTCAAATGCATGGTTTTACCATCGGTAGTTGTTACTTCACTACCATAACCCATATGATATTTTACATCGCCACTACCCATAGTTTGATCCATAGTGGCAGTACCTTCAAACTCACTAAATATTTGCTCATAGGTTTTGCCCATGATATTTGCCAAAATATTTAAACGGCCACGATGTGCCATTCCAATTACAACTTCGTGTACCCCAAGATTTGCCGATGCGTTTATGATTTCATCTAAAGCTGCAATAGTTGTTTCGCCACCTTCCAATGAAAACCGTTTTTGGCCAATATATTTTTTATGCAAAAACTGTTCAAACATTACCCCTTGATTCAACTTCTCCAAAATACGTTTTCGTTTTGTGAGCGATAAAGGTTGATGAAATTCTTTTTCTAATGCCGCAGTTAAAAAATCAACTTTGGTTTGATCACTGATGTATTTAAACTCAATTCCTACATGATTGGCATAACACTTTTCTAAATGATTGTAAATGTTACGCAGTGTGGTAGTTCCTAAACCTATCAATTGTCCGGCAAAAAATTCTTTATCTAAATCAGCATCTGTAAATCCATAAAACTCCAGTTCAATATTTGCACCCCGATCTTTCCTCTTGCGGATAGGATTTGTTTTGGCAAGTAAATGCCCTTTGTTGCGATAACCGAGAATCATTCGGTATGCCCTGATTTCTTTCATCCAATCAAAACTTGCAGGGGCTGCAGCAGTAGCAGTTCCGTTGCTGGCAGTTTTGTTATTGCTGCTACCTGAAGAAACAGCAAAATCAAACCCCTCGAAAAATTTTTTCATTTCGGGATCCACACTGTTGGCATCTTTTAAAAAATCGTTATACAAACTCTCAATAAATTGCGGGTGAGAGCTGGTGATGTATTGAAAATCCTTCATAAATTTTATGTAATTACTGCTTTTGAAAAGGCTTACAAATATCGGTGGTTTTCAGTATCTGAAAATCAACCGGCAAAAGCCTGTTTATTGTTTTTTATAAACAGTTTAGTACTTTGAGCCTTGAAATTAATTTAGAATGAAAATACTATTCTTGTTGCTGAGCCTGTTTTGTTTTACATCTCTACAAAAAAAGCCACTAAATAAAACAACTCATAAAAAGAAGCAGGTTTTAAAATCAGAAATTGATAGCCTCGATTTTAAAATTGGCCAGTTGATCATTTTTGGTTTTTATGGTACAGCGCCAAATGAAAATGAAGCTGTTTATAAAGCTGTAAAAGCCGGCAAAGTAGGCAGCATTTTAATTTATGGCCGCAACCTATCAACCAAAAAAACAGCTGATAGTCTTAAGCAACTTATTAATCGTTTTCAGGCTGCTGCACCCTATCCTTTGTTTATTAGTATAGATCAGGAAGGTGGTATTGTAAACAGGTTAAAGCCGGAGCTTGGTTTTCCTAAAATGCCATCGGCTCAATGGCTGGGCACTATCAATAATGCCGATACAACAAAATTCTATGCAGATAATATTGGGTACACCCTTTCCAGGTTGGGCATTAACCTCAACTATGCACCCGTACTGGATGTTTACAATCCTAACTGCCCCGTATTAGGAGCAAGGGAACGTTGCTTTGCAAAAGACCCCGCCGTTATTACAACACATGCAGGCATTACCATTAATAGTCATCATTATTTTGGGGTAAAAACGGTTGTAAAACATTTTCCCGGCCATGGAAATTCGCTGGCCGATTCACATTTAGGTGTAGCTGATGTTACGAAAACCTGGGTAAAGGAGGAACTAATTCCTTATAAGAATTTGATTGAACAAAATTTGGTTGATGCGGTTATGACGGCCCATATTGTAAATGGAAAATTGGATGCTTCACTATTGCCCGCTACTCTTTCAAAAAAAATAATGACAGGTTTGTTGAGAGATAGTCTTGGCTTTAAAGGGGTTATTTTCAGCGATGATATGATGATGCAGGCAATCAGCGCTCAATACGGCATTGAAGATGCCGTTTTTAAAAGCATGGATGCAGGGGTAGATGTGCTCATGTTTAGCAACAATATTCGTGGTGTAGGAAATTACTCACCTGATAATATTCATGCAATTATGAAAAAACTGGTGCTGAGTGGCAGAATTTCCGCCGCTCAAATTGAGAATTCTTATAGAAGAGTAATGAACTTAAAGACCAAAACATTCTAATATTTTGAGATTTAATTGAGAAATGGGCTAAAATTCTCCAATTAACAAAGTAAAATTTAAAACTTTCCCCCTACCTTTGCCGTCCGAAAAATTAAGATATGGCAAATCATAAGGCTACCAAAAAAGACGTTCGTCAAAGTACAAAACGCAGAGATCGTAACCGCTATTACGGAAAAACTACCCGTAATGCAATTCGTGATCTAAAAGAGATAACAACTGCACCAGAAGCAGGTGAAGAAATGAAAAATGTTTCTTCTATGATCGATAAGTTAGCCAAGCGTGGAGTAATTCACAAAAACAAAGCTGCTAATTTAAAAAGCAAGCTTACCAAAAAGGTAAATGCAATCGCCAAATAATTCAACAGAACTGTAATATTATTGTTAACCCATCTTTATACTAGATGGGTTTTTTACTTTTACCAGATTAAATTTTATATGAAAAAAATTTACGCTTTACTCCTGTTATTTGTTTCGTTTACCAGTCTTACATTGGGTCAAGGCACTGAAACTTTTACTAATATGCCGGCCAATTCCAGCAGTTATGCTTTAAGAACATGGACAGGTGATAACGGCTTAAGTTGAAACGCTACAGATGCCAGAACGGATCAGGTTATTACCAGTCGTGCAATTACTATAAGAAATGGCTCGTTGTTTTGTTCTGATATGCCCAATGGCATTGCTACTCTTACTTTTAAGCACCAGCAATTTTTTACCGGGTCCAATCCTGTACTACAAATTTACATTAACGGCAATTTGGTGGGTTCGGTAAATCCGACTACAACAATAGCAACAGCAACCTTAAATAACATTAATATTGCCGGAGATTTTGATTTAGAAATCAGACAAATTACTTCTAGCTTGCGTATAGGAATTGATGACCTTAACTGGACTTCTTATAGTGCAATCCCATGTACTGAACCTACTGCTCAACCAACTGCATTAAATCTTACCCCCACACCCACAACAATCAGCGGAAGTTTTACTCCTTCAGTTCCTTTTGCTGATCAATACTTAGTAATAAGAAGTAGCAACGCAAGTTTATCAGCACTACCCGTTGATGGGACTTCATATACCCTTGGTCAATCGTTTGGCGGCGGCACTGTTGTTAGTGCAAACAACAGCACAAGTTTTAATTTGGCAGGGTTACTACCTTCTACCCAGTATTATTTCTTCGTTTTTGCCATGAATGCATTAAGCTGTTCGGGTGCACCCAATTATTTTATAACAAATCCGCTTACAGCAAATACAACCACACCTGCATTACCTGCCTGTGCTGCACCTGATGCTGCACCTACGGCTTTAAATTTATCAGCAACAAATACAAGCATCAGTGGAAGTTTCACAGCTTCGGCCACAGCTAACCGCTACTTAGTTGTGAGAAGTACAACAACTACACTTTCATCAAACCCTGTCAACGGAACAACCTATACAGTAGGGCAATCCCTTGGCGGAGGCACTATTGTTTCTTATAACACCGCTACTTCATTTTTAGCGGCTGGCCTATCAACAAATACCCAATACTATCTTTTTGTATTTGGCGCTAACGGTGAATGTACAGGCGAACCATTTTACTTTACAACATCTTTAAATGGAAACATTACTACAACTAATAACACTTCTAACTTGCCTCCAACTTATTACAATGCCGCAACAGGTTTAACCTGTGCCCCTTTAAAAACAGCATTGTCCACAATTATTATAACAGGAGCAATACAGCTTACATATACGCCCGGTGTATGGACTTCTTATTTAAAAACCGACATCAAACGAAACTTTGAAAATACCAGAGATATTGTCTGGGATATGTACAGTAATAAAGGTGAGGGGCAGAATGAGCCTTATGAATATGTTTATCAAACAAATCAATGTGGTAATTATTCTAATGAAGGAGATTGTTATAACAGAGAACATTCATTTCCTCAGAGTTGGTTTGTAGGTGGCACCTACCCAATGTATTCTGATATTAATCATTTGTTTCCTACAGATGGCAAGGTTAATAGTATACGTAACAATTTCCCTTTTGGAGAAGTAACTACAATTACCGGCAGTCCTACTTTAAACGGAAGCAAGCTTGGTAACGGAAATAACTTCGGATATACAGGTACAGTGTTTGAACCCATCAATGAATACAAAGGAGATTTTGCCAGAGCACAATTTTACATGGCTACCCGTTATGAAAGCCAAATTGCAGGATGGCAAAACAATGGTAACGCAAATGAAGTGTTGAATGGAACCCCCTATCAGTCTTATGACAATTGGTATATTCAACTGCTTTATAAATGGCATGTGCAAGACCCGGTGAGTGCAAAAGAAATTGCACGCAATGATTCTGTATTTGTTGTTCAGAACAACCGCAACCCCTTTATTGATAATCCACAATGGGTGTTTGATGTATGGAGCTGTACAGGTTTGTTAACTCCTACAGGGGTAAATGATGTATTGCGTTTACCTGCCAATGCAGTAAAACTTTATCCAAACCCGGTTGTAAATACAAATGCAAACATCCGTTTAGAAAAAGCATTTACACAAGCAGTTACTTTACAAATTATGGATATTACCGGCAGAATGATGCAACAAAAAATTCTTGCTGCCGGACAAACAATAGTTGAGGTAGAAACAAAAGACCTGAACAAAGGAATGTATTATATAAAAATGAATACAAAACAAGGAATAGTTATAAGAAGTTTTATAGTGCAATAATATTTATACGTTAATAAAAAAAATGCTTTCGCTTGAAAGCATTTTTTTTATTTCATAAGTTTTTGTTGAGCTACTTTTTTTGTGCCATCCATTACTACAACTAAATAATTTCCTTTAGGGAGAAAAGCAAGCTCAAGTGTAAAATGTTTTGTTGGCTGATTGTAGTCTTTTCTAACTACAATTTCCCCTTTCATATTATTGATAATAATAATTGGTTCTTTAACCCAATCTTCAATTACAAGATTTACAATATTCTGAACTGGGTTTGGAAATATTTTTATTTTTTTCAAATCACTATTTACAGTACTTACTGCTGTAGCTGCCGTTACTACAAAAGGATAATTTACAGTTTGGCTATTATAAACTGCTCTGAAATTCCAATTACCTAATGGTGCATTGCCAGGCAATGTATAAGTCCACCACCACCAGCTTGCAGTAAATGAGTTTGTGAAATTTTGTGTCCACGTTTGATAAACAGAATTATCTGGTCTTGTTACAGTGTACGTTGCGGTTGTTCCTGTAATTTGATCGGCATAATAAGCAGAATAGTAAATCTGTTGGCCTTGCACAAACAAATTACTCTCATTGGTAGTTTCAAGTGTAGGACAAGTATTAAAACTCGTTGGCGCAGTTTGTGTTTGAATTAAATTAATAGTGGGTTGATTGTATGGCCTTTGAGACTGCCACCAACTTTGAATGTTTCTTGTATTGCAAGTACCTGCATACGGATCAATAAGATTTGCATTGGTATAGGGTTGTGCTTTGTACACTTCAAAATGAAGATGTGGCCCAGATGAATTGCCGCTGCTACCTACTGCACCAAGATATTCTCCAATAGCAACTGTGGCACCTACTGCTTTAGCAGTTAATGTATTTGTTTTTAAATGGCCGTACCATGCTACAGAACCATCTGAGTGCAAAATAAAAACAGCATTCCAATTACAACCAGTACAAAATGCACAGTTTTGATCAAAATTTCCATCGCTCTTTGCAAGAATCGTTCCCGCCTGCGCTGCAATCACCTGCACTTGTTCACGCTGCATCATTAAATTATCAAAAGGCCATAAAAAATAATCAATACCCTGATGATTGTAACCGCTTGTTGCATCATATGATCTTGTGCCACAATTATAATCAGTAATAAGATTTGGGAATGAAATGTTATGGTCAAAATAATTTGAAATTCCGTAGTAGGATGGATAATTATATGCTGGCGACTGCTTTAGGGGAAAATCAAACAACACCTGTTCTGTTGAAAATGTTTGTGGGACAATTCCTTTTGCCTGCAAATTTAAAAGGCTTGTATGCAACATATCTACTATTTCATTGTGCTGTGCTTGTGTAATACATTGTGACCTTGGCATTTTGTATTCACCACCACCCTGTTGTGTTATTTGAGCGGCAGAAGCTAACATTAGTAATATAAATCCACTGAAAAGTAAAAATTTAAGCATAGTGTTTCAATTTTGGTCTTATAAAAATAGTTCCTTTAATTTTAGCATACAATACCAAACTATAAATCATGTATTTTTTTTTAAAAGTTGTTCTGCTGCTGCTCATCACTAATTCTCTTTTTGCTCAACTTCCTAGCACCCGTTACGAAATTTCTAAAGGAACAGAAAGTGTTACCTACTATGAAGCTATTAACGCATGGAAACAATTTGACAAAGCTTCACCAATTGTACAAATGCAAACAATGGGTGCTACAGATGCCGGCGAACCCCTGCATTTAATTTTGGTAAGTGCTGATGGAAGTTTTACTCCTTCACAATGGAAACAAAAAAATAAAATTGTTATGCTCATCAACAATGGAATTCATCCCGGTGAGCCAGATGGTATTGATGCAAGCATTTGGATGGTGAAAGATATAGTGAGCGGCAAAAACAAACTTCCTCTAAATGTAATATTAGCTATTATTCCTGTTTATAATATTGGCGGCAGTTTAAACAGAACAGTGAATTACCGTATTGATCAAAACGGCCCTATAGAAAAAGGGTTTCGTGGCAACTCACAAAACTTAGATTTAAACCGAGACTTTATAAAATGCGATTCCAAAGAAGCCAGAAGCTTTGCAGAAATTTTTCATTTTGTAAAACCTGATATTTTTTTAGACAATCATGTGAGCAATGGTGCGGACTATCAACATGTAATGACATTGCTTACTACACAGCATAATAAACTCGGCGGAGTAATGGGCCAATACCTAAACAAAACATTGGAACCTGCCATTTATGAAAGCATGAAACAAAAAGGAATTGATTTAATTCCGTATGTAAACAATTTTGGTGATAAGCCTGAGAATGGCTGGGGTGCTTATTGGGATGGGCCTCGTTACAGTAGTGGATACGCTGCACTCTTCGGAACATTTGCGTTTGTACCTGAAACTCACATGCTGAAACCTTATGCACAAAGAGTAGATGCTACTTATAAACTCATGCAGAGTTTTATTGCTTTTGCTGCTACTAATGCATCGGCTATGAAAAAAGTAAGAGCAGAACAAATCAACTCTCAACTTACGCAGCAGCAATTTCCGTTTGGCTTTACTCCTGATAGAAATCAATTTCAGGAAATAATATTTAAAGGTTTTGAAGCCACACAAAAACAAAGTAATGTATCCGGGCAACCAAGATTGTTTTATGACAGAAGCCAACCATTTGAAAAAACAGTTAAGTTCTATAATTTTTTTACCCCTAAAATAATGATTGAAAAACCATCTGCTTATATTGTACCGCAGGGATGGTGGAAGGTAATTGATTTATTAAAACTGAATAAAGTACAGATGAGGCAGTTTGCAAAAGATACAAGTGCAGAAGTGGAAGTATATAAAATTGAAGATTACAAAAGCGGTACAAGGCCGTATGAATGGCATCATTTAAATACTGATGTAAAAACAACCAAGACCATTCAACAAATGAAGTTTAGAAAAGGTGATTGGTATATCCCCATGAATCAAAATGCTAATTATTTTTTAATGCAGGTATTAGAACCAACTGGTGAAGACAGTTATTTTGCATGGAATTTCTTTGATCCCATTCTGGGGCAGAAAGAAGGATACAGTGCGTATGTGTTTGAAGAAATAGCAGAAGAATATTTAAAGAACAACCCGTTAGTAAAAGAAAAATTAGAACAACGCCGCAATACCGATACTGCTTTTGCTAAAAACGGGAGAGCGCAGCTAAATTTTGTATATCAAAACTCACCGTATGCTGAGCCGGATTATTTGAGGTATCCGGTGTACAGAGTGAAATAATTTAGCAAGAATCAGATTAAAAACGACAAATACATTATTAGTTTTATCAAATGAAAATTATTAATAGCACAATAAAAGATATTGAAGTTATTTTCGGTCTTTACGATTTTGCTTCAGCTTATCAGCAAACAAAAGGTGTTGTAGTATGGCCAAAGTTTGAAAGAAGTCTTGTAGAAACAGAACTGGCAGAAAACCGTCAATGGAAATTATTAATTGATGATTCTATTGCCTGTGTTTGGGCTACAACAATCAGCGATGCAGAAATTTGGGGAGAACGCAATAAAGATGCAGCCGTTTACATTCACAGAATAGCTACCAATCCAGATTTTCGTGGACATAATTTTGTAGGCATCATTGTAGAATGGGCAAAAGAATATGCGAAAAATAATCACAAAGATTTTCTGCGCTTAGATACGTTGGGGAACAACACAAAACTGATTGAGCATTATACTAATGCAGGGTTTACATTCCTCGGCATCCATCACTTAACCAATACAGTAGCACTTCCATTGCATTACCAGAAAGAACCCAACGCCTGTTTATTTGAAATACAGTTATAAAAAAAGAAAAGGTGTTGATTAGACAATTACTTAATTCCGAAGTTATTTAAAACTAGAAACAGCAATCTCTGTTTCAGGAAAAACAGCTCAGTCCAAAAAGAAATAATTACTAATTTATTTTGAAAACGCCTGTTTTAAAAATTATTTAAATAACGTAACTTGAAACAAAACAATTTGTATGAAATACAAAATCGGAACCAAAGACAAACCCATGCAATTAAAAACACCGCCTTTATCATCTGACTTCACGATGCATGCTGATGAAAAAGATGGAAAAGAAATTTTAGTATGCACCGTTGGTAAAACGATTCTGCACTATGATGCAAGATGTTTGGATCATTTACATGCCATGTTGAAAAAACACGGCGACTGGATGGAACTCGGCAGCGCTGACGAACAGAAACCTCCCAAAGAAGGAACGGTTGAAGCATGGGGTCGTTCAGAAAAAAATCCTGTTAAAGGATGGTATGGTTTAAAGAAAGGTTTTCGTGGACGTTTTGGTATGTACATTCCTCCTTTAATGGAGGCATTGGGATTTGCAGAAGTAACTCACGATGCAAAGAATAATAAGATGAGAGCTAAATAATATTTTCTTCAGACTAATATAAAAAAGGAGCATTGCTGCTCCCTTCTTATTAACCAAAAACATACTTGAAAAATTTCAAGGTAAGAACGGATAGTACAATGGGTTCAGAGTAAGAATCATCAAAGGGTTACGAATTGTGTAATCAGGATTTCTCGGAACTTTAAACGGGCCTTCGTTAATCGAATACAAATGTACGCCGGGTTTAAAAGTATCAATCCATAAAAGGGGTGCAATAGCACCCCAAAAAGTTATAAAATAGTTTGCAATCGTTTGAACTGGAAAATAAACAAGTATTTACTATTTCATTAACACATTATTCCTTCACCAAATTACCGCTGCCCGCAGTTTTTTGTTTTACATTCACAGGGTTACCAAAATAATGCACATCACCACCACCGGCAATATTCACATCTAAATTCTGGCTGCAATACAGTTTAATATCACCGCTTCCCGCTATACTTACTTTTGCATTTTCTGCTTTTAACCCTTCACAAAAAATATCGCCACTTCCTACAATTTTATACTCCACATCCTTTGCTTGCCCGGCGGCATTTACATTCCCGCTTCCTGCAATACGCATTTTAATACTCGGTGCATCTATATCAGGTATTTTAATATTACCACTGCCTGCTACACTAAAATCAATAGTCTTAGTTGTAGTAATTTTTGTTTCTGCCACAATATTGCCGCTACCTGCAATACCAAGTACTGTAAAATTAGGTGCAGTAATATATACTTTCATATCAAGCTTTGGGCGGAGGCTGATGCCCTTTTTTACTCTCACTTTTAGTACACCACCTTCTACTTCGGTAAGAATGTACTTCATTAAATTTTCTTCGGCCTCAATTTTAATTTCAAATTTTTCTCCCTGAGTAATGTACAAATCAAAAGAGCCGGCTGTTTTAACTCCATCAAAACTGGCTTCGTTACGTGTACTGGTTGTTAGGTTTCCGTTTCCTCTTACACTTCTCCAACCACAAGAAGAAATACTGATCAATAGAGTTACTGCAATAACTGCTGTTAAAATGCGCTTCATCATTTTTTGTTTTACTGTTTAAAAATTTTGTTTTCAATTACCTTGAAAACTCAGGTAGTGGTAGTGGAGAAAGTTGGAAAGCTCAAATATAAGCGAAGTTTTAAGGAAACAAAAACCAATCTTGTAATTTCCTGCCACAGGCTTTTAGGGCTTTTTGTTACCTTCGCCGCACCATGACAGACAAGATTCTTATTCTGGATTTCGGTAGTCAATATACCCAGTTGATTGCCCGTGCCGTACGTGAATGCAATGTGTACTGCGAAATTATACCCTTTCATAAGCCAGTTATTGTTGATGAACATTTAAAAGGCATCATCCTTTCCGGCAGTCCTTTTTCAGTAAATGATGCCAATGCGCCGATGGTAGATGTGGAGTTGCTTACCAAATCACTGCCAGTTCTGGGTGTTTGCTATGGTGCCCAGCTCACAGCCAAACAGTTTGGCGGCAGGGTGGAGAAAAGTGAAAAGCGGGAATATGGCCGGGCCACACTTCATAAAAAACAAGCAGATGTTTTATTACATAATGTAAGCGATGTTTCGCAAGTATGGATGAGCCATGCAGATACCATTCTTGAATTACCTGAGGGTTTTGAATTACTTGCTACCACCGATTCAATTCCTGTTGCTGCCTTTAAAGCAAATGCCCGCCCGGATGCCGAAGGCGGACGGGGAACAACTCTTCATCCCCTTTATGGTTTGCAGTTTCATCCCGAAGTGTATCATTCAACTGAAGGAAAAATAATTCTGAGAAATTTTTTAATTGATGTTTGTAAGTGCAAAGCCGATTGGACTCCGGCATCTTTTGTAAATGAAACAGTAGAGGCATTAAAAAAACAAATTGGTAACCGCAAAGTAATTATGGCACTAAGTGGCGGAGTTGATTCTACAGTAGCCGCTACTTTAATTCACAAAGCAATTGGCAAAAACCTGTTTGGAATTTTTGTAGATAACGGGGTTTTGCGTAAAGATGAATTTACCCAGGTTCTGGATACTTATAATGAAATAGGTTTGAATGTAACAGGTATTGATGCCCGTGAACATTTTTATACAAAGCTTGCCGGCAAAAATGATCCTGAAACAAAACGAAAAATTATTGGGGGAACATTTATTGAAATTTTTGATAGAGAGTCGCACAAAATTGAAGGTGTTGAATTACTGGGGCAGGGAACCATTTATCCTGATGTTATTGAAAGTGTTTCTGTGCATGGCCCATCAGTAACCATTAAATCGCATCATAATGTTGGAGGCTTGCCCGATACGATGAAACTGGAATTAGTAGAACCGCTGCGTTATTTATTTAAAGATGAAGTACGGAAAGTAGGTACAGAATTAGGAATACCTGCTGCATTAATTAACCGCCATCCTTTTCCCGGGCCCGGCTTAGCCATTAGAATTTTGGGTGAAATAACAGAAGAAAAAGTAGATCTTTTACAAAGAGCAGATGCCATTTTTATTAATGGATTAAAAGAACATGGTTTGTATGATAAAGTGTGGCAGGCTGGCGCTATTCTTTTACCTGTGCAAAGCGTAGGTGTAATGGGCGATGAACGTACCTATGAATTTACACTGGCATTAAGAGCTGTTACAAGTGTTGATGGTATGACAGCAGACTGGGCACATTTGCCTTATGAATTTCTGGCACATATTTCGAACGAGATCATTAACAAAGTACGTGGTATTAACCGTGTGGTTTATGACATCAGCAGTAAACCACCTGCAACCATTGAATGGGAATAAACATCTGCCAACAGAATTGTATGAAAAAACTATCCTTTCTTTTTTTATTTACGGCACTGGCATCTGCTTCCATTGCACAAGCAGGCGATACTGTAAAAATTTACCGTATTGGTATTTTTGCAAATCTATTTTTAGATTCTTCCTTTGCAGATACAAAATATAAATATGACAATCAGATGCCAAGACATATACTGCCCGGTCTTGATTTTGCAGAAGGAGCAATGATGGCTTTTGACTCCATAAAAAACGGAAACAGATTTCAGGTTTTTGTGTATGATGTAAGATCCCTTTCTCAGAACATTACTGAGCTTAAAAAACAGAACAGTTTTGATTCGCTTGATTTAATGATAGGTGCCGTTGCAGGTATGGAATACAAACAACTTTCTGATATTGCATTTCAAAAAAACATTCCGTTTGTTTCGGCTACATACCCCAATGATGGCGGTGTAACAAATAATCCATATACCATTTTGGTGAACTCTACCTTGCCTGTTCACTGCGAAGCCATTTACAATTTTGTATTGCGAAATTATGCCACAGCCAATATTTTGTACCTGCGAAAAAAAGGTGTTCAGGAAGATAGGCTGGCCTCTTATTTTGAAAGCTTCAACAAAACAAGTAGTGGCGGCCGCTTACTTAACTGGAAGATGATTGCTGTCTCTGATTCTGTACCAGCATCTTTTTTTTCTCAATCATTAGATAGTGAACGTGTAAATGTTATTATTTCAGGTTCGCTTGATGAACGTTTTGGGACACAAGTACTGAACAATGCATACAAGTACAATAAAAAATATCAACTGCAAATGATTGGTATGCCCACATGGGAAACTTTAAAAGATATTGCAAATCCTGAGTGGAAAGATTTTGCGATCTATTACAGTAGTACTTTTCATAATAACAACTCGACCAAGTGGACACATTTTACAAAAACATTTGCTGATAAAACATTTGGCCGTGCTTCTGATCTTGCATTTAGAGGATTCGATTTAAGTTACATGTTTTCGCAATTACTTTTAAAACACGGCAACCAGCTCACAAAAAATTTAAACGACAAATCGTTTCGCTGGTTTTTAGATTACGATTTTAGACCTGTTATTAATAAAACATCGGGTAAGCCAGATTACTATGAAAATAAACGCATCTATATTTTAAAAAGAAGTAACGGGTTGGTTTCAAGAATGAATTAATGATCCTTGCCTAAATGCTATTTATAGTTTCCACATGGCTTTATATAAATTAGAGAATAACTTAATTTCACAAACTGCATATAACTGCGGAATATAAATGTGAACCTCCATTCTTCAACCGGATTTATTACCATCAGCAAATGGCTTCAATCAAAAAGCCTCCATCCATTTTCTTTTCAGGAAGAAACATGGCAACATATCGTTAATGGCCAAAGCGGTTTGGTAAATGCCCCAACAGGTTGTGGCAAAACCTATTCTGTTTTTTTAGGGTCGGTTATACAATTCATCAATCAGCATCCAAAAGACTTTCAGCAAAAAAGCAAAAATGGTTTGCAATTACTCTGGATTACACCTTTAAGAGCTTTGGCAAAAGATATTGGCCGTGCCATGGAGGAAGTAATTTTAGAATTGGGTATGCAATGGAAAGTGGGCATAAGAAATGGCGATACATCCACAACAGAAAGAGCCAAACAAAAAAAACAAATGCCGGAAGTATTGATCATAACTCCGGAAAGCTTGCATTTGCTGTTAGCTCAAAAAGGGTATGCTGATTTTTTTAAAGATTTAAAAATAATTGCTGTTGACGAATGGCATGAACTTTTGGGAAGTAAAAGAGGTGTACAGGTAGAACTTGCACTGAGCAGAATTATAAAGAGTCAATGGATATTAAAAGAAACAAAACCGAGTATTTTAGGTATTAGTGCAACTATTGGAAATTTAGAAGAAGCAAAAGAAGTTTTGTTAGCCCCGTTGGGCTCGGCCGGTGTGATTGTAAAAGCCAACATGAAAAAACAAATTGAAGTTGAATCCATCTTACCCGATGAAATTGAAAAATATCCCTGGGCCGGGCATTTAGGAATTAAACTCATACAAAAAATAATTCCCATTATAGAAAACAGTACCACCACCCTCATCTTCATTAACACCAGAGGTATGAGTGAACGATGGTATCAGGAATTATTAACGCATGCACCACAGTTTGCCGGAGCCATTGCATTGCACCATGGAAGTATAGAGCAGGAATTAAGACAATGGGTAGAAGATGCATTACATACAACCAAACTAAAAGCAGTTGTTTGCACCGCATCATTGGACTTGGGAGTTGATTTTCGCCCAGTGGAAACCGTTATACAAGTAGGTTCGCCCAAAGGTGTTTCCCGTTTTTTGCAAAGAGCAGGAAGAAGCGGGCATAGCCCGGATGCAGTAAGTAAAATATTTTTTCTGCCTACTCATTCTTTGGAATTAGTTGAAGCAGCTGCACTAAAAACGGCTATTGATGAACATTTAATTGAAAGCAAAATACCCATGCTTCTTTGTTTTGATGTGCTGATACAATATCTCAATACGCTTGCTATTTCTGATGGTTTTGTTCCGGAAGAACTATTTAAAGAAATAAAATCTACCTATTGTTTCAGAGATTTATTGGAAACTGAATGGCATGAAGTGCTTCATTTTTTAGTAGCCGGTGGCAAAGCTTTGCAGCAATATGATGATTATAAAAAAATAGAAATCATTGATGGTGTTTATAAAATCACCAGTCGCAGAATTGCTATGCGTCATCGTTTAAATATTGGTACTATTGTAAGCGACGCCATGTTAAAAGTAAAAATGGTGAGCGGTGGTTTTGTGGGCGTAATTGAAGAATATTTTATAAGCCGTTTAGAAACGGGCGATAGTTTTACACTTGCAGGAAGAAATTTAGAACTGGTACAAATTAAAGAGATGACAGCTTTTGTACGTAAGTCAACTTCTAAAAAAACAATTGTACCCAGCTGGAACGGCGGACGTATGAGCCTAACGGCAAACCTTGGGCGAAAACTTAGAGAAACGTTCAACTTAGTTTCCGGATCGGGGCAATTAAGCGACCTGAACCATCAAAACCCGGAATTATTTCATTTAAAACCATTGTTTGAATTACAACAACAACTCTCACATATTCCGAAAGATGATGAGCTGTTGATTGAGCAACATGAAAGCAAAGATGGTTATCATTTATTGGTGTATCCTTTTGAAGGGCGGCAAATACATGAAGCAATGAGTGCTATCCTCGCCTATCGTATTGGAAAAATTGCACCACTTACTTTTTCCATTGCTATGAATGATTATGGTTTTGAATTGCTGTGCGATCAACCAATACCCGTAGATGATACAAATACTACAGAACTTTTTTCGCTGGAAAACTTAACAGTAGATATTTACAGAAGTGTAAACTCAACTGAAATGGCTCGTAGAAAATTCAGAGATATTGCAGTGATTGGAGGTTTGATTGTTCAAAGTTCTCCCGGCGAAAAACAAAAGCCGAGACATTTGCAAGCTTCGGCCAGTTTATTGTTCAATGTATTTAGTGAGTATGATTCTAAAAATGTTTTATTAAAACAAGCTTATCAGGAAGTATTTGATCAGCAGATGGAAGAAGTGAGATTGCGTTCTGCATTTGAACGAATTAATAACAGCACCATCATTTTAAAATTCCCAAAACAATTTACACCACTCTCCTTTCCTATTATTGCTGATGGGTTAAACAGAAATAACTTATCAAGTGAAAAAATAGAAGACCGCATTATAAGAATGCAGGCTCAGTTGAATAAATTGTAAACCTGAATTTTATTTGTTCAGCAAAAACACCATCGGTATATTCAATCTTTTATTCCACGCCTCCTCACTATGGTTTTCGCCGGGGAAAAATTTGGTTAACCAGTTTTTTTCTGTAAACCCTTTTGACTGCATGATATCATCGGCTCTCTTTTGAAGTGCAGGATACAATGCATCTAAAGTTTGATCGCCATAATCAAAATAGATTTTGTGATTCTTTGGGTTGGGCAAATTGTTTTTCAGGTAATTCATAAATGCATTTGGTACAGGATTGTTTTCAAGCAACCAAACACCCGGCCAATGAGTACTTAAACAAGCAGCACCACCAAATACTTTTGGATATTGGCAAATGGCATACATGCTGATCAACCCGCCCATACTGCTTCCCGCAATGAACGTATTCTTTCTGTCAGTATAAGTTGAATAATTTTTATCAATAAAAGGTTTTAATTCTTTCACTAGAAATTTTAAATAGTTATCAGAATTGGGTTTAAAAACCTCTTTGGTTCTTCCGGCTCTTTGCAGTTGTGCAGTTACCGTATCTTTTTCTATTTGTGTTAAACTTTCATACGGGTTTTGAGGGAAATAATCAGGATGACGTGTAATGCCTCCATTCCAAACGCCAACAACAATTACATCTCTGATTACATTTTCTCTTTTCAAACCAGCCAATACATCATCCACATCCCATGATTGTTTATTCCATGCAGTTGCGGTGTCGTACAGCATTTGCCCATCGTGCATGTATAAAACACTATATTTTTTTTGTGAACTGTAACCTTCGGGTAACCAAATATCAATATTTCTTGCTGTTACATATTTTGATTGAAAACTATCAATGCGTTTCAATATGCCAGATGAAACCTTTGGCAGTTGGGCGGCGGCTGTTAAACTGATCAATACAAAAGTGAAAATTGGTACTACAGATTTCATATGCTTATTTTATTTCAAATACGGTTGTTGATTTTGCAGGCACAATTAATGATGATTGTATTGAAACTGATTTATTGGTGATAATATTTGTTGCCGTTGATTTTGATTTCAGTATTTCTGTAAAGCGGTCCGTTTCAATAGTCATCTCCTTTTCATTTTTATTCATCACCACCATAATCGTTTTTTCTTTATTGTAACGGAAGTAAACATACATACCATCAAATGGTGCAAAATGTAATGTTTTACCATTGGCAATTACAGAATTATTCTTTCTCCAGTTCAGCAATTGTTTTAAGTAAGATTGAATTTTAAGTTGACTGGCATTCAACCCTTCGCCGGTAAACGCATTAGTACCATCGCCTTTCCATCCACCGGGAAAATCCGAACGTATCAATCCATCTACTTTATGATGGCCGGTGTTATCCATCAATATTTCTGTTCCGTAATAGATTTGTGGAATACCTCTAATAGTAAGCAAATAGGTTAAAGCCATTTGCATTAAATCTACATTCTGATTTAACTGCATAAAGAGCCGGTCCATATCATGGTTATCGCCGAGTAACATCATTTGATTTGGGTTGGGATAAACAAAATCATTAGCCAATGCTTCATACAATTTTGTAAAAGCATTGTTGTACGACTCATCTTCTTTCCCGTTTAACGACTTTACTAATGCATCCTGCAATGGAAAATCCATAATTGTAGTTAAGCAACCGGTATACCCATCCTTATTTTGTTTTCCTTGTTGCCAATAAGATGTAATCAATGGATTAACACTCCACTCCTCACCTACCATATGAAAATTTGGATATTCATTCATGATAGTGCAACTCCAGTTTTTTAAAAACGTTTTATCGCTATAACCATACGTATCCTGCCGAACTCCGCCCAATTGCAGGGTTTCAATCCACCAGATGGTATTCTGAATTAAATAAGTTGCCATGAAAGGGTTTTGTCCGTTCATATCCGGCATGGTTTTATCAAACCATCCATCAGCCCATAAAGTTTTATCAAATGTAGAAGCATACAAGTCCTGGTTTACTGTTCGGCGGTGATTTGTAGGAACATATTTATCAGGAAAATTCAACCAGTTTTTAAAAGGCAAATCTTTCATCCACCAGTAATTGCTGCCCGTATGATTTAATACCTCATCAAAAATTAATTTCATCCCCCTTGCTTCCATTTTTACAGATAACTCTTTGTAATCCTCCAAAGTACCATAACGTGGATCCACTTTATAATGATTGGTGATGGAATAACCGTGATAGGAATATCTCTCCATATCATTTTCCAGCATTGGCGTTGGCCAAATGGCAGTGAAGCCCATGTCTTTTATATAGTCAAGATTGTTGATGATGCCACGTATATCACCGCCATGTCTTCCACCTGGAAAGGTGCGGTCAATTTTATTTTCTTTTAATCCTTCCACTACATCATTGTTATAATCTCCATTGGCAAAACGGTCGGGAACAATTAAGTAAATGACGTCAGATGAATTGAACCCTTTGAATTGTACTGCATCCTGCTCTCTTTTTTTCAACTCATAACGATAGCTGTATACTTCTTTCCCATCTTTTTTAAAACTGATACCCAAGATTCCAGGCTTGGTATTTTTTGCAATCACCAAATCAAGGAATAGATAATTTTTACTGTCAGCTTTATTTATTTTTTTAATAGTAACACCTGAGTAATTAATTACCGGTGTTGTTTCCCCAATGTTATTTCCATTTATCAATAGTTGCAGGTTCGGATTTTTCATACCTACCCACCAGTTAAGGGGTTCTACATGGTTTATCTGCGCCAATACATTTTTTGTACAAATAAAAAAAGTAAAAAGCAGTGTGATTTTATAAAACATAAAAAATAAAATTTACATGAAAATTACAGCATTCGCAGGAGTTTTGATCTTTTTTAGCTTTGTTAGCTGAGCTTTCAAGTGTATCTCAGAAAAAAGATTAGATATGGATATGTAATAGAATAAAAGTAATGATGTTTCCTATTATTTTTTCTACATTTATCAAAACAACAACCATCATGCTTAGAAAAATCTTATTCGGCTTACTTGCTGTTATAGTAATACTTCAATTTATTCGTCCTGCACGCAATCAATCTGCAGGGCCATTTCCTAACGATATCAATACTACAAAATTTGCTATGACGGATGATGTAATGAGTACACTGAAAACATCTTGTTACGATTGCCACAGTAATAATACAAACTACCCTTGGTATGCAAATATTCAACCCATAGCCTGGTGGTTACAAGACCATGTGAATGAAGGAAAAAAAGAATTAAATTTTTCTGAGTTTGCAACTTATACTGTAAAAAGACAAACCAAAAAATTTAAAGAAATAGATGAGCAAATAACAGAAGGCGAAATGCCATTGCCAAATTATGTCCGTATTCATAAGGATGCAGCACTAACTGCAAAGCAAAAAGAAGCCATTAAAAAATGGTGTGCAGAAAGCTTGGCCCAGCTTCCACCAGTTGAACCTGCAAACCAAACAGACAATAACAAAGAAGAAGTAAAAAAATAAATTAGCGTAAAAATGTATTGAGGTGATGCTTAAAAAAGTGTCGCCTCTTTTTGTTGTATCTCAACTTACATTTGCACTCTTCTATGCAGCCCATCAAATTTTTATTACAGCAACAAACACTTTGGCTTTCTCCAGAAAGCTGTTTGTATTGGGAAGAAGCTGCTGCATTAATCATCTCAGATCTTCATTTTGGCAAGAGTGGTCATTTTAGAAAAGAAGGAATTGGTATTCCACAAGCTGCATTTAAAGAAGATTTGCAACGGCTGTTTGCACAGGTACAGTTTTTTAAACCCAAGCAAGTCATAGTAGTTGGTGATTTTTTTCACAGCCATCTGAATAATGAAATCTTATTATTTGAAAAATGGCGGAAAGATATTGCTTCCCTTCAAATCCATCTTGTAAAAGGCAATCATGATATTTTACACAACAGTTGGTATGCACAAAACAATATTGAATTGCATAAGGAACAACTAACACTTGAGCCCTTTACATTTATACATGAATTTGTAGCTGTAGAAAACGAACATACTTATTTCTTTGCAGGTCATGTGCACCCGGGTATAAGAATAGAAGGGCTGGCTAAACAATCGTTACGTTTTCCCTGTTTTTATTTTTCACAACAGCATGCCCTGCTTCCTGCCTTTGGAAAATTTACCGGACTTCATGCCATCAAACCAAAAAAGAAAGACAAGGTATTTGCGATTGTCAATAAAAAAATTATTCCCATTCAATAAACAAATCAGCTATCTCCACAAAACAACTACATATCGCCTGGCATCCTATTTATGCACATCCGCTTCCGGAAGGTCATCGTTTTCCCATGCTCAAGTATGAATTAATACCTGAACAACTGTTGCATGAAGGAACCATTACTCAAAAAAATTTAATTGCCCCTTCTGTTTGTGCAGATGAGATTATTTTATTAACACATACACAAGAATATCTTTCGAAACTGAAAGAGCAAACATTATCAACAAAAGAACAACGGCATATCGGATTTCCACAATCACCACAGCTTACACAAAGAGAACTCATCATTACACAGGGAACAATTGATTGCAGCCTATCAGCTTTTAAAAATGGAGTAGCACTCAATGTAGCAGGAGGAACACATCATGCATTTGCAGACAGAGGGGAAGGCTTTTGTATGCTCAATGATTTTGCTGTGGCAGCAAATTATTTACTCCATCAAAAATTAGCCAGGCAAATTTTAATTGTTGATTTAGATGTACATCAGGGAAACGGAACAGCAAAGCTTTTTGAAAACAAGGAACAGGTTTTTACATTCAGTATGCATGGGGCACACAACTATCCGTTTCATAAAGAAACAAGTGATCTGGATATTGGATTAAAAGATGGAACAGATGATAACATCTATCTGCCTTTATTAAAAACCAATTTAGACATGCTGATAGAAAAAGTAAAACCAGACTTTGTATTTTATCTTGCCGGTGTTGATATTTTAGAAACCGATAAGTTTGGAAAGCTAAAGATTACCATGAATGGTTGTAAACAAAGAGATGAACTTGTGTTTGAACAATTAAAAAAACATCAGATACCCTGTACGGTAGCGTTGGGTGGCGGTTACTCTCAGGATGTAAAAATTATTACAGAAGCACATTGCAATACATTTCGGCTGGCAAAAGATATGTATGAATTAAACTAAACAACTCAGAACCAAAAACTCAGAACTCAAAACTTACAACTTACCTTTTCTCTTCAGCTTTGTATAATCAATAAAATAAATCAGGCGAACTGTTAATTCATTGCCATGCGGCTCCTGCAACACTCGGGCAAAATTGCTCCCGTAGGTTTTGTAATCAGCTCCGTTTAATTGATAATCATTTCCCAGCCAGTTTTTCCAACCAATGATCAAGCGGCTGCCATAACTAAAATCCCAGGTATAAAACATATCTAAATTCCATACATTAAAATTTTGATCCCGGCCATTAATGAATGGTCTGTCTGTCCAGAAACCATCATCTTTTACATTGTGAAAGGAAACATATGTTACACGGTTCCAATAATGTCTTGCACGCATGGTTAAACTCATACGTGGAGTAAAATTGTAAATACCATTTATGAGCGTTGTAAAATCTGTGTTCTTTCTTCTACCAATAATGGGGTCACCATTTGCTTCACGTACAAACGCATAACCAAATTGTCCGTTATCATGCGTTCGGCTTAAACTTATATCCAAACTAAAATGATCAGTAAAGCGGTAACGGAATCCCGGACGAATATAAAAATAAGCATCGTTGCTGATATTAGATGATTCTGCAAAACCTGCACCGAATCTTCCAAATAATTTTTTTCTGCTGTCAGAACTGCCTTCAATTCCTAAAAATGCAAAAGGAACTTTCTTTAAGAATCTTCCGGGTGTACGCAAATCAAAATAATCATTTTGCCAAACTGGCTGCACCGAAAGATTCACAGTTGCGTCCCAAAAATTTTTAAAAAACCAAAAGCCTCTTGCACTAATTCTTGAATTGGCATACTTGAAAGGCTTATAAAGCATTTCATGCCGCACAGTAAACGTATAACTGAATGAATTAAATTTTTCTGTTGGTGTTAATTGGTTGTAGCTGATGGATGCAGTAGTAGTCACTTCATTTGGTGCCGGCAAAATACCCAAGTCATTCGGATCGTACCGGTCACTCTCAATATTGCTGAGTAAACTGTATTGTATTTTCCCACTCACCTTGCCAACATTCAACGTGGTTTTAAATCCATCGTACGGATTAGTACCCATAATTTTGCTGTAATCAACTTTACCCCGCACAGCAAATAAATTATTCTTATCAAACAAAGCCACATCAAGACCTGTAACATTCGCATCTCTTGCAGTTGCGTTTCGTATTACACTGGCATTAGTAAGAGTAATAGAGGAGCGGCCTTTCAGTGCCTGGTCAATTACAATCAAACTGTAATTGGTGAGTGGTTCCGTTTCTATCCGTTGTATTTGTTTTGTATTTGTATTTTCAATTTCGGCATGCATAGAAGCACCAATGGCATTGAACACACCGATGCCTAATTTCTTTCTTGTTCTGCCTGAAAATTTTGTTGCGTTGTATAACTGAACCGCTCCGGGATTTCTCAAAACATTGATTGAATCATTCTCCATCCTGTTTACACTGTTGTAACCCGATGGTATTCCTCCCACTCTTCTGGAATAAAACAGTTCTGCTTTATTAAATATTTCTGTGCCCTCCGTAAAGAAAGGGCGGTTCTCCTGAAACTGAACTTCAAATGCAGACAAATTATTAATTACATTATCACTAATCACTTGTCCAAAATCAGGAATCAACGTAGCATCTAATGTAAAACTTTCGTTGATGCCATACTTTACATCCATACCACCGTTACGTAAAAACTCATTCTTTTTTCCGTTGGGTGATGGAGTAGTTCTGTAACCTGAAGTAACGTACGGAAGAAAAGATAAACGAAGTGGCGGTTTTAATTGTTCTAATCCGCTCAATGTTCCAAACTGATTGATAAACCCGTTTTGATTGGGGTTAACATTGTTCCAATAGGCAAGTTCATTGTTGTGTCTGCTGAATCGCAAAAAATTCAAACCCCAGTCCTGCACATCTTTTTGAGCAAACCGTAATGAAAAATAAGGAATCTTCATTTCCACAATCCATCCATCTGCCTGCATAGTTGTTTTACTTTCCCACACAGCATCCCAGCTATAATCACTCGGCGGGCCAAACTGTGAATTTAAGTTTGCACTCAGTCTTCCATCGCTCTGCACATTACGGCTGGTAACCAAAAATTGAAAACCGTTTTGATCATCATTATACGTATCAAAAAAAACAGAAAAAAAATCTACATCCTGCCTGCCCTCACCGTCTCTTGATGTAAACTGCTTGCGAATATGTTTCGGATCATCATACAAATAAGCGCCGATGTAAATGGCATTGTCATCATACACCACATATACTTTTGTGGGGTGCGAAGTTTTAGCTCCATAGTTAGGGCTGCTTACTATAAATGATTCAGCAGGCAACACATTTTTCCATGCCTCGTCGGTTAACAAACCATCAATTTTGGGAGAGGCCGCAATTTTTACAGCTTTTAAATTTCGTTGGGGTTCCGTATCAGCAAAACAGGTAAACGAAATAAGCAGAAGGGCGAAAGCAACAATCAGTTTCATAATCGGTGCGAAACTAAAATAAAAAGCTGTTCCTGTATTTGAAATTGTATGAGTGGTTTGTACATACCGCATTTTTGATAGCTTTTGAGTAACTTTATACCATGTCATTAAAACCCTTTACAATAGAAGCAGGAGATATTCCCAAATATACTTATGAAGATTATAAGATATGGGAAGGTAACTGGGAATTAATTAAAGGCATCCCTTATGCCATGAGCCCATCTCCAAAAAGAAAACATCAAAAATATGGAAGCAATTTTTTGGCCTCAGCAAAAAATCAATTAGAACAAAAAGCTTCAACATGTAATTGTGATATTTTTTATGAATTGGATTGGATAGTAAACAATGAAACAGTTGTGCGCCCTGATTTAATGATTGTTTGTGGAAACTTTGAAACCGATTTCTTAACCTTCGCACCCGCACTTATAGTTGAAATTAGTTCGGAAGGAACCAAAATGAAAGACAGAAATACAAAGTTCCGCTTATATGAAGCAAATGGAGTTAACTATTATATTCTGGCAGATACAGAAAATAAAACCATTGAACTATTTGAATTAATTGATAACATATATAAGCAAAACGACCAGCTTAAAAAATTTCAATTAACTGATAATTGTTTTATTGAATTAAATCTCCATACTCTTTTTTAAATGAATTGTCCCGATTTAAACCAGGGCAACTCCTATTAATTCATTTTCTTTTTCAAGCTGTTTACCTGGTCTTGCAAATTACTTACCAGCCCTGCTAAATTGGTAACATCCCACCTCTGCCCCTGCCCCACTTTGCTTATTACCATTTGTGCACTCCAAAACTCTAACACATCTTCAGCATTTACCTGATACGGTTGATAACTTGGGTTATCACTCACCAGAGTTAATTTATTTTTACTGCGGTTGCTTTTTAAAATACGTTTGTACACCACACCTTCACTTTTACTGATGACGATATACGCATTGTCATTTTTTACATCATCCAGGCTGTGTACTTTTTCACCTACAATTACACTGCCACTTGGTGTGGGCATCATACTATCACCCACAATTTCAAAAGCACGGTAACTGCCACTGGTGAGCATGGGTAAAGTAAAGGTATTGAGTTCATCAATAAACTCAGGATCGGCATAGCCATTTAAATAACCTGCCGCCGCTTTTACCGGAACAAAATGTATAAGGTTATTTTCAGAAACCATTTTTAACTGACGACGCTTTGCCAGATAGCTGCCCTTTGTTTCGCTTAAATCTTTGCGCAGCAAATCATCAATGGAAACTTTAAACAAATCGCTTACCGTTTGCAACACTTCATAATTCGGTTCGGCACGTTCCTCTTCGTAGGCACCTATTAAAGAACGTTTGATACCAATTTTGTTTGCAAATTCTTCCTGTGTAAACCCTCTCAGCTTACGCAGGTATTTCATGTTTTGATTGGCTGTGGCCATAGCTTACTAATTTTTATAGGGGCAAGATACTAATTATTTTAGTTTATCCAAATTTTAGGGAAAGTATTTTTTGGGGCTTTCAACTTTTTGTACTCATGGCAACTGTAGTTCCGGCTTTTCGCTGTACCTGCGCTTCGCTGCGGTGTTGCTGCAATCCGGCAGCCATTAAACAATAAATCAGTATGGAGCAACAAAAACACAGATATCATCAAAATAAATTATTTTTAAACAAATAATCTTTATGGCTATTCCATTAGTTGATACAGAATTTATGCAGTACTGGAACAAACTCACAGTTGTTGAAAAACAATCCTTGCTGAGTATTGCAAAACAATACGCTGTACTAAAAGGTGATGAAGAAAAAACGGATGATTTACGAAAACAATTGGTGATGGAAGAGAGGGAACGATATATAAAAAATGAAGGAAGATCATTTAATTGGGCTGAAGTAAAAGAGATGGCAGTAAATAAAGAAAAAAGGAATGGCCTTTAAATTAGAAATAAGACAACTTGCTGCCATTGAAATTATTGAAGCCTATGATTGGTATGAAGCACAAAGAACAGGTTTGGGAATTGAATTTTTATTTGAACTTGACAAATTTTATGAAACTATTTTTAGAAACCCCGATACATACTGCTACTATGAAAAGCCTGTGAGACAAGGAACTCTAAACCGATTTCCCTTTACTGTAGTTTATGAATTATTTCAGGAAACAATTGTTGTTTACAGCGTATTTATGTATAAGCAAAACCCTGATAAAAAAAGAACAGGATAAGATATACTTTAGCAAAGTTTAGAATGATTATGTTTTATCTGGTCTTTAGCGGGACTCTTGTACGTTCATTAATTCTGTGCATCATTCGGAAATACAACACATCTTTCTTATATTCGAAAATCATTTGAATTATTTTATAGCCTTCTTTTTTATAACTGCTTACATTAATGCCTAACCAAAACCCCGAACAACTGGCCCGAGATCAAATTGATCAGCAACTGGTTGCTTCAGGTTGGGTAATTCAAAACAAATCATCTTTTAATCTTACTGCAGGTATTGGTATTGCTATTCGTGAATACCAAACAGATATTGGCCCTGCGGATTATGTATTATTTGTAGATAAAAAACCTGTGGGCATCATTGAAGCCAAACGTGCAGAAGAAGGGATTCATCTTACCATGCATGAAGACCAAACAGAAGGTTATGCAACAGCCAAATTGAAATATCTTAACAATGAGGCTTTGTTCTTTGGTTACGAAAGTACAGGTGAAGTAACAAGGTTCACCGACTTTCGAGACCCCAAACCAAGGAGCAGACCCGTCTTCACCTTTCACCGACCAGAAACATTTGCAGATTGGAGTAAACAGGATCAATCTTTAAGAACAAGATTGCATGATATTCCTGCATTACCTGAAATTGGTTTAAGAGATTGCCAGATACTTGCTATTAATAAACTGGAGAAATCCTTCAAAGAAGCCAAACCCAAGGCCCTTATACAAATGGCAACGGGTAGCGGTAAAACCTTTACGGCCATTACATTTATCTATCGCCTTTTAAAATTTGCAAAAGCAAAACGGATTTTATTTTTAGTAGATACCAAGAACCTGGGCGAACAAGCTGAACAGGAATTTATGGCCTATGTGCCTAATGATGATAACAGGAAATTTACAGAATTGTATGCCGTTACGAGATTAAAAAGCAGTTTCATTCCTTCCGATAACCAGGTGTATATTTCCACCATACAAAGAATGTATTCTATTTTAAAAGGAACAGAACTCGATGAAAGTACAGAAGAAGCAAACCCAAACGAATACCAACAAAAAGAACCTGCTCCGGTTGTGTACAATGAAAAAGTACCTGTTGAATTTTTTGATTTCATTGTAATAGACGAATGCCACCGCAGCATTTATAATTTATGGAAACAGGTACTCGATTATTTTGATGTATTCCAGATTGGCTTAACGGCCACACCTGATAACCGCACCTTTGGTTACTTCAACCAAAACCTGGTGAGTGATTATGGTTATGAAAAAGCGGTGATTGATGGTGTGTTGGTTCCATACAATGTATTCACCATTGAAACAAAGATCACTAAAGAAGGCAGCAAAATTTCTATGGGTGAGAAAGTTGATAAGAGAGAAAGATTAACACGTAGAAAATTCTGGGAAAGTGTGGATGAAGACATTGAATACAGCGGCAAACAACTGGATAATGATATTGTAAACAAAAGCCAGATAAGAACTATTATACGAGCCATCAAAGAAAACCTGCCATCAATGTTTCCTGACAGGGCCTCACCCCCCGCCCTCTCCCAAGGAGAGGGAGCCATTGCCTTCTCCGTATTTGAGGTTCCGAAAACATTGATCTTTGCCAAAACAGATTCACATGCCGAAGACATTATTGAAATAGTGCGGGAAGAGTTTGCTGAAGAAAACAAATTCTGTAAAAAGATTACCTACCGAAGTGAAGAAGATCCCAAAACAGTACTCAGTCAGTTTCGCAACGATTACTATCCACGTATTGCAGTAACGGTTGATATGATTGCAACAGGTACCGATATCCGTCCGCTGGAAGTATTGGTATTTATGCGTGATGTAAAAAGCAGAAGTTATTATGAGCAAATGAAAGGTCGTGGTACACGAACCTGTTCACTGGAGCAGTTAAAAGCCACCGGCACACCTTCAGCCAAATTCACGAAAGATCATTTTGTAATCATTGATGCCATTGGTGTGGAGAGTTCACAAAAAACAGACAGCCGCCCATTGGAGAAAAAACCCGGCATGAGTTTGAAAGATGTATTACAGAACGTAGCCATGGGCAATACAACCGAAGATATTCTAAGCACCCTTGCCAACCGGTTGATACGGCTCGATAAACAAATCAACGAAAAAGAAAAAGCCGCTTTTGCTGAACAGGCCAACGGTCAAAGCATCAGCCATGTGGTAAAGAATTTGTTGAATGCTTATGACCCTGATACGGTAGAAGGCATAAGGCAAAAGGTAGAAGGTGAAAATCCAAATGCTTCACCTGCGGATAAAGACTTACAACTTAAAACTTACCACTTACAACTTATTGATCAAGCTGTTGCTGTTTTCAACAATCCTGATTTACGGAATTACATTGTTGATGTACGCAAAAAATACGACCAGGTTATTGATAGCATTAATATTGATGAGATCACCAATATCGGTTGGGTAAAAGACCAGCAGGCCGCTGCTGAATTAACCATCAGCAACTTTACTGCATGGATTGAAAGCCATAAAGATGAAATAACTGCCCTGCAGATTTTTTACGGCCAGCCTTACCAGCGTAGAGAACTCACTTATAAAATGATTAAAGACCTCTGTGAAAAAGTGAAAACCGAGCAACCCTTGCTTGCACCCTTTCATGTGTGGCGTGCTCATGAGCAATTGAACCTTGCCAATGGTTCTGCAAAAAATGAATTGATTGCTTTAGTAAGTTTAATACGTAAAGTAAGCGGTATTGATACAGCACTAACAGGTTATGATAAAACGGTAGATAAAAACTTTCAGGATTGGGTATTTAAAAAACAGGCCGGCACATTAAAGTTTACCGAAGAACAAATGCGATGGCTACGGATGATTAAAGATTATGTGGCCAATAGTTTTCATGTGGAGAAAGAAGATTTTGAACTGGACCCTTTTAATAAAAACGGCGGGCTTGGAAAAATGTGGCAACTATTTGGGGAGAAGACGGATGAAATTATTAATGAATTAAACGAAGTGCTGGCGGCCTAAATACCATTATTAGGTTTAAAGCTTATAATGTATCATTAACAGGTTATAACCTAATAATTTGAAAAAAGTTGAATCTAAAATATTAATTCAGGAACTGGAAACAGATGGACATAGCCCCATGCAGTTTATTTGTTCTGATGGCTCAGTTTATTATGTAAAATACCGCTCAGGAAAATCATTTAATAAAACCGAAATCAATTGTCTTGTTTTTGAAATGATATGCACTAGGTTATTGCAACGTTTGCAAATCCCTGTTCCCGACCACGCTTTGGTAATCATTAATGCAGATTCTTATGTGCCTGGCCAGCTTATTACCAATAAAAGGTATATTAAGCAGGGAGTTATTGGATGGGGTTCAAAAGAAATTGAGCAAACTGATTTAATTAAAGAAATAGAACAAATCCAAAAGAAAACAGAATTCAATAAACTACTGAACCCTGATGATCTGATAAGAATTGCCATATTTGATTTATGGGTAGATAATGCCGACAGGCATTCTGGTAATTACAACCTGCTTATAAAAATGGAAAATGGTAAACTTAAAATCATCACTATTGACCATGCTTTTACATTTGGAGGGTTAAAAGGCATGAATATTTTTAACATAACATCTCAGCCCAGTCTGCATAGAAAATTGATTGATAGTCAATATTTCAGGTCTGTGGTAAAATATTTTCGAAAAAATGAACGTTTAGAAATAGCCAGCCAGTTCCTATCTTTATTACCTGAACTGGATATTGAAAATATTGTTAATGAAGTTTTTACACAAATACCGACAGATTGGGATATTGACCCTGGATTGAAGAAACGAATTATTGAATTTCTTCAATCAAAACAACGGCTTGTTGCAATTCAACAAATTTCTAATCAGCACTTACAAAAAAACTTCAGGAGGAAAAAATTATGAAAAGTCTAATCTCGATAGTTTACCTGCAAACCAATACGGTTTCGGGTGAGAAGATTGCGGTTGGTTTATTAGCCATAAGCGAAAACGAAGTTTTCTTCCAGGTGTCCGACCAAAAATTGAAACTGGCGGGAAAATTATCTAATACTGATGTATTGAAGCATGCCGAAATTAGTTTTGGTCTTATAAGTAATAAGGTAAATGAAAATAATAAGGAACATAAGAGTCATACGTTATTAAAAAATCACTCTGTATTTACCAAGGAGTATATCAGTTACCTTAACAAATACAGTAAAGGATTAATGCAGTTTGATACACCAAAATCTTTTGCAGGCACAATTGATAAAAAAATGTTCAAACAACTCTTTGAACAGTTTATTGCGGTGTGGGAGGAAAAAACCGAACATACAAAAAAGCATATTCAATTTCATACAGTAATTAAGAAGCAGTTAAATAAGCCCGTATTTAAACAAAAAGTTGATATAGATTATACGCTGCATCCTCAAAAGGTAAAAGGCTTATTACTACCGCAGGATATTACACTTATAAGTAAGAACGGAAGCATTCTTGCAGCACAAGCAGTTGATTTTACTACCAGTGAAGAAGTGATTGCAAAACATACCTATGAGCTTGAAGTTATTATTCATTGTCTTGAAAAACTGGGGCAACAGAATATTAAAAAAAACCACAAAGGCAGTTATTATTTGTTATTTAATAAGCCCGTTAAAAATAGCCCGCAGGAAAAACTGCTCAACGATATAAAAAAGACAAAAGCCGGTATTATGAATATTGAAGAAGCAGGATACATAGAGGAACTGGAAGGCAAGCTTGAAAAAGATGCATACAGTAAATTTTCCATTTTTGCAAATACGCTATAAAAATAGTTGCTTAAAAAGCCTCTCTTACAAGAGGCTTTTTTATTACCTGAATCATTATTTTTAGATACTTGTAAAAATGAACAACCAAAAAAACGATAGTAAGCAATTACCAAAAGATTGGAAATGGGCAAAACTTGGAGAAGTTGCTGATTATTTTAATGGTCGAGGATTTAAGAAAACTGAATGGGAAAATATTGGCCTTCCAATAATTAGAATTCAAAATCTAAATAAAGAAAATTCAACTTATAATTTTACTAGTAAATTATTTGAAGACAGATATAAGGTTAAAAATGGTGACCTTTTATTTGCTTGGGCAGCATCATTAGGTACATATATCTGGAAAGGAAAAGATGCTTGGTTAAATCAACACATTTTTAAAGTTGAACCAAAAAACTTCTGTGATAAAATATTTTTGTTTTATAGTTTAGAAAAGATTGTGGCTGAATTATACTCTAAAACTCATGGTTCAGGAATGGTTCATGTAACAAAAGGAAAATTTGAAGCAACTGAAATTCCCCTTCCTCCCCTCCCTACCCAACAAGCCATTGTTTCCAAAATAGAAGAACTCTTTAGTGAATTAGACAAAGGCATAGAACAATTGAAAACAGCACAACAGCAATTAAAAACTTACAGGCAGGCGGTTTTGAAATGGGCGTTTGAGGGAAAGCTAACCAATGAAAATGTTAAAGAAGGTGAGTTACCAGTTGGGTGGCAAGAATGTGAAATTAGAAAGGTTTGTAATAATATTAAGGTTGGGATAGTTGTAAAGCCTACAAATTTTTATTCTAAAGACCGAAACGGTATCAAAGCCTTTCGATCAGCAAATGTCAGAGAATTTAAAATTAATGATTCTGATTGGGTTTATTTTACTGAAGAAGCTAATGAAATAAACTATAGGACAAAACTAAAAGAAGGAGATGTGCTACTCGTACGCTCAGGATATCCAGGTACTTCATGTGTAGTTTCAAAAAAATTCGATGGGGCAAATGCAATCGACATATTAATTGTTACTCCAAACAAGACCTTAATATCATCCGCTTACTTATGTGCTTTTAATAATTCTCCTCTTGGTAAAGGAATGTTTAGAACACAATCAAGAGGCGTTGCTCAAAAGCATTTGAATGTCGGTGAATATTCTAAACTTAAAATTAATTTCCCATCTCGTACGGAACAAGAAAACATTATTCTGGAAATAGAACGTCGCCTCAGCGTAGCCGATAAAATGGAAGAAAGCATTACCCAAAGCCTGCAACAGGCAGAGGCGTTAAGGCAAAGTATTTTGAAAAAGGCGTTTGAGGGGAGGTTGGTGTAAAATAAGGAAATTCAAAGCCTATTTTTTGGCTAAAGTCGGGTATTTAGTAAAATAAGTAAAATTAATTTTGCTTATTTTTCTTAATTTTGAGTATCATGGCAAAAGCAAAACAGTTAAACCCATTTTCAGAGCAGTTGATAACTGACCGCCTCCGGTTTGAAAACCCATGGTGGACAGACGGAAAAACGGAGGAAGAGTACAACCAAAAACCCCGACGTTTATATTTCGATTTGTTCTATCCGCTGGTAGAAGATGTATCCATTAACAGAGCAGTGGTGTTGATGGGCCCACGCCGTGTTGGTAAAACAGTAATGATGAATCATGCCATTCAGCATTTGCTGGATGTGAATATCAACTCAAAGAAAATTTGCTTTATTAATATTGAAAATCCCATATATAACAATATTCATTTAGAACAACTGTTTACCTATGCCCGCAAAGCAACTACAGAAACAGACCCTAGAGGCTGGTATGTTTTCTTTGATGAAATTCAATACCTGAAAGATTGGGAAGTGCATTTAAAAGTATTGGTAGATAGCTATCCTAAAACAAAATTCGTTGTTTCAGGTTCTGCCGCTGCCGCTTTAAAATTGGCAAGCAATGAAAGCGGAGCAGGAAGATTCACCGATTTTATGCTGCCGCCTCTTACGTTCAATGAATACATTTCTTTAAAAGGATTAAATCAATTGATTGTTCCTTCTCAATTAGAATGGAACGGAAACATTACAAGGTTTTTCAGCACCATCAATATAAAAGAACTCAATCGGCATTTTATTGACTACATTAATTTTGGAGGCTATCCCGAAGTTATTTTTTCAGAAAAAATACAAGCCAACCCCGGCCGGTATATCCGCAGTGATATTGTTGATAAAGTTCTTTTAAGAGATTTACCCAGTTTGTATGGCATTCAGGATGTGCAAGAACTCAATTCGTTGTTTACTACTTTGGCTTACCACAGCGGCAACGAAGTTTCTGTAGAATCATTAAGCAAAGCATCAGGAGTTGAAAAGTACCTGCTGAAAAAATATCTTGAGTATTTAGAAGCTGCATTTTTAATTCGTATCATCCATCGTATTGATGATAATGCAAAGAAATTTCAAAGAGCCAATTTTTATAAAATCTACTTAACAAACCCAAGTTTACGGAGTGCCTTGTTTTCTCCTTTGCAGCCAACCGATGAAGCCTTAGGTAATATGGTTGAAACCGCCATCTACGCACAATGGATGCACAGGGAGTGGTTTACACCTTACTATGCAAGATGGGCAAATGGCGAAGTAGATATGGTTGGCCTCGATGATAAAAAAATGAAACCGCAATGGGCATTGGAAATTAAGTGGAGCAATCGCTTTTATGAGGAGCCGGGTGAATTAAAAAGCCTTTTACAGTTTTGTGAGAATAACAAACTAACATCTGCTTTAGTTACTACCATAGATGTTGAAGGAGTAAGAGAACAAAGAGGAATACAATTAAATTTTATTCCGGCATCTATATACGCTTATGTAGTTGGCAATAATACATTAGAGCAGAAAAAGAAAAATTCAAAATGAGTAATAATAGCAATACAGCAAACACCTCCAGCATTGTCTCCAAAATCTGGGCCCTCTGCAACACTCTTCGGGATGATAGTGTAAGCTCCCGAAATAATCGGGACAGGTATGGTGATTATTTAGAGCAGTTTATAAAGTGTAAGCATAAATCTGCAACAAACAGAGGTGTTACGTCAAAGTATTTTAAAAAAGGCGTTTGAAGGGAGGTTAGTTTAAAAGATTATAAAACCAACTTGTGCAATAATTTCAACAGTTCAAAATAAATTGCAGCATGAATGAAATAGAAATATATAAATCACCCGATAACAAGATAGAACTGCAGGTTAGCCTTGAAAATGAAACTGTTTGGTTGAGCCAGGACCAAATGGCATTATTATTTCAAAAGGCAAAATCCACCATTAACGAGCATATCAAAAATATTTACAAAGAAGGTGAATTGATTGAAGAAGGCACAAAAAGCAAATTCGGAAATTCCGAATTTGCTGACAAGCCGACATTTTATTACAACCTCGATGTCATCATTTCTGTTGGCTACAGAGTTAAATCTAAAACCGGTACCCAATTCCGCCAATGGGCCACTCAGCGATTAAAAGATTATTTAGTAAAAGGCTATGCCATCAACGAAAAAAGACTGACTGAAGCTGAGAACCGTTTTAGTGAATTAAAGCAAGCCATTCAGTTGTTTGATAAAGTTGCACATGCAAAAGAAATTTCGGGCAGCGAAGCACAGGGCTTGTTAAAAGTATTAAGTGATTTCACTGTGGCACTTGATATCCTGGACAAATACGATCATCAAACTTTAAAAATTCAAAGGTCAAAAAGTAAAGAAGCTTTCCGCATTAATTATAAAGAAGCAACAAAAGCTATTGAAGGATTAAAAAATAAATTCGGCGGCTCTGCATTGTTTGGCAAAGAGAAAGATCAATCGTTTAAAGGTTCGTTGAACGGCATTTACCAAACTTTTGATGGTAAAGATGTATATCCTTCTGTGGAAGAAAAAGCAGCTCATCTTTTATATTTTGTAGTAAAGAATCATTCGTTTACAGATGGTAATAAACGTATTGCTGCATTTTTATTTGTTTGGTTTTTAGAACGTAACAATTTATTGTATCACTTGGGTAAAAAAAGAATTGATGATAATGCATTGGTTGCACTTACTTTACTCATTGCAGAATCGAACCCAAAAGATATGAACATGATGGTTAAAGTCATTGTGAATTTAATTAACAACAGAACATGAGCAGTAACAATACAGCAAACACCTCCAGCATAGTAAGTAAAGTATGGGCCTTCTGCCAAACCCTCCGTGATGATGGTGTTGGTTACGGCGATTATTTAGAACAGCTTACTTATCTTCTGTTTTTAAAAATGGCAGATGAATACAGCAGGCCGCCACATAACAGAAAGATGCCCATTCCTGCAAAATACAATTGGGCAACACTTACCAATAAAAGTGGTGATGAGTTAGAAGTACATTACAATAACTTGTTAAGAGAGTTAGGAAAAGAAAAAGGAATACTCGGCCAGATATTTACCAAGAGCCAGAATAAAATAACAGACCCTGCTAAACTATATAAATTAATTGCACTTATTAATGCAGAGCAATGGGTATTAATGGGAGTAAAAGACAAAGGCGATATTTACGAAGGCCTGCTTGAAAAGAATGCAGAAGATACCAAGAGTGGCGCAGGACAGTATTTTACACCCAGGCCATTGATTAAAGCAATGGTAGAATGTTTACGTCCTGAGCCCATGAAAACTATTGCCGACCCTGCTTGTGGAACAGGTGGTTTCTTTTTAGCAGCTTATGATTGGATGACGGAAAATCATGAACTGGATAAAGCACAAAAACAATTTCTAAAACATAAAACTTTTAATGGTAACGAAATTGTGGCAGGTACTCGTCGCCTGGCATTAATGAATTTGTTTCTGCACAATATTGGTGATATAGACAGTGAGAACATATTTATTTCTCCCAACGATTCTTTGATTGCCGCTTCTGAAATAAGATATGATTATGTGCTGGCCAATCCACCCTTTGGTAAAAAAAGCAGCATGACATTTACCAATGAAGAAGGCGAACAGGAAAAAGAAGACCTTACTTATAACCGTCAGGATTTCTGGGTTACTACCAGTAACAAGCAACTCAACTTTGTACAGCATATCAAAAGCATGCTCAAAACAACTGGCTTAGCTGCGGTTGTTCTTCCCGATAATGTTTTGTTTGAAGGTGGTGCAGGTGAAACCGTAAGAAAGAAATTATTAGAGACCACTGATCTGCATACTATTCTTCGTTTACCCACCGGTATCTTTTATGCCAATGGAGTAAAAGCAAATGTGTTGTTCTGGGATGGTAAGCCAAGCAGCAAAGACCCATGGACCAAAGAAGTATGGGTATATGATTACCGAACCAATGTACATCACACATTAAAAAAGAATCCTTTAAAACTGGAAGACTTAAAAGATTTTATTACCTGTTACAATCCAAAGAACCGGCATAAACGAAAAGAATTATTCAGCGAAACAAATCCCGAAGGCCGCTGGAGAAAATTTTCTTATGATGAAATAATTACGAGGGATAAAACGAGTTTGGATATTACCTGGCTAAAAGATAAATCATTGGCCGATTTGGATAATTTACCCGACCCGGATGTATTGGCATTGGATATTGTGGAGAATCTGGAAGCAGGGTTAGAGAGTTTTAAGGCAATTATTGAAGGGTTGAATACGAAAAAATAATATGCAGGAAAGAAAACAAATTTATATTATCTGGGATGATATCATTTTCAAAAAAGACCATATTGAATTTGACCTCAAACGCATAAAAACAATTTTACACCCTGTAAAAGTAAAAGGAATAATAGAAAGTCTCAATCTTCTAAAAGATGATTATTTCAAACGACTTTATTCAAAAAAACTTTTTAAATTAAGTTTTTTACATGGTGAATTAGACCAAAATAAAGATTCATCTCCAGGTTGGACAAAGTTGCTAGATGCAATTGAACTTGTTAAAGAACACTATGAGATAAAGATAAGTAAACGAAAAACAGGTGTTGTAAGATATCTGCCAAATTTAAACAGGATAGAGTTATTGGAAATGTATGATGTGTTACTTTCTCGTACAGATTACTTAAAACACCTTGCAAAAATAATAAGCCCGGAGTTTAAAATAATACCAGTACTTGAGTATTCAAATGGAAAAGTTGAAGACAGCTTTCTTTTCCGCTTAAGAAACAAAAATGGAAACATACTACTGATTTGGGAAAATGTTAATTTAAGCAGAGCAACTTATATTTTTAAATTCCCTGAAAGTAAACAAGAGATAACTTTAAAAAAAATAAAAGAGTTTATCTGTACAACAGATTTTGAACTAAAAAGATCAATTTTAAGTAGCAAAACCGGAACTTCAAGAAAGATAAAAATGGATTTGTGTTTTTATGAAAAATATTCTCATGAAAATATTGGAAAATTCAAATCAGAAGTTGAATATCTTATTGGTTATACGGTCTAAGTAATAAGGGATCTTAAGCCCCGCAACGTTTTCTATTTCTTATTCAAACAGCTTCACATCCTTTTCATTCAACAGAAAATAAATGTTTCCTTCCCATTTTACAGTTGCATCCCAATCTGCATTTTCTGCATAGGGTATTTCTAATATGGCATAACGGTCAAAGGTGTTGCCATTGTATTTGTGTTGGTAAACTGCAATGCGGTACATTTTCAGTTCATTTTTTTCCCAGCAACGTCTCCGCCTCGGGACGTTGCGTATTATTGAGCAGAATTATTATTTTTTCTGCTAACTTAATTTCGTTTAGTAATGAATAACAACCAATAAATAAAACATCTATCAAATAGATTGCTTCGCCAAACAACAAGGCTCGCAATGACGCTCCGTAGGGAAAAACTCCCTCACAACGTCATTGCGAGGCACGCCTGCCCGGCTTAATAGACGGGAAGCAATCTATTTTATTTCTCAGCAACGTCCCAACTAGTGCTGCAAGGCTATAGGGAGACGTTACTGAGAAGAAAGCATAACCTTTACAAAAATATCTTTACACAACACCCCGCACCCGCTGTAAAATAAATTTTTTAATACGGGAAACCCTTCTACATTTGTTATCTGTCTCAGGCCGTTCACTGGCCATTTGTTTTTAAGCCTCATTTTTTTCAGTTATTGCCTCAGTCCTTAAAGTTCATTGATTTTTGTTAGCGTCAGGTGCTAACCCCTGCCGGTAACAGTTTTAGTAATTGCCTTTTTTTATTAACCGTATTAAAACCAGCATTTATGAAACTATCAGCCTTTATTGCCTTGACACGGGAAGAAAAAAAAGTTGTTGTTGTACAGGAAGGTGTGCCCCTTGCCAAAAGGGAACTGTTAAACTACATGATCTTCCTTTTTGATCTCAAAGATTGTTATGTAGAAACCTGGTGCTGTAAGGAAACAAAAAATGTAGATGAATACCGGGTATTCTATAACCCTCAACACCTGAGGCCTTATCTGGATGCTATACCGCTTGACGACTTGTTGCATCCGTAACTGTGCAGCGCTTGAATAGCCAACCAATCCCCTACTTCCCGGCAACGTCTCTGCTTCGGGACGTTGCGTATTATGGAGCAGAATTATTTTTTTTCTGCTAACTTAATTTTGTAAAGTAATGAATAACAACCAATAAATAAAACGTCTATTATATAGATTGCCCGCCCGGATGAACCGGTCGGACGGGCTTAGCCAAACAACAAGGCTCGCAATGACGCTCCGAAGGGAAAAACTCCCTCACAACATCATTGCTAGGCACGCCTGCCCTGCTTAATAGACGGGAAGCAATCTTTACCACCTATGCCGTGTTCCTGTATTCACGAAACAAGAATTACCTCCCCACCACAATCTTTTGTACAAAACTTTTTTTACCACCGTGCAACTGCACAAAATAAATTCCTGCTGCCAAATTGGGCAGAGCAATTTCAACAGTTCCTGTTCTGCCATTGAGGTTTTGCGTTTTTAATACAGCACCGTTTGTATTTACAATTTGTAATTGACGGTAAGACTGAGGCAATTGAATTGTAAACTTTTGATTGTTGATTACCGTGGGGTATAAAACAGGTTGCTCATCAGCACCGGAAATATTACTTACGGGTGTTGGGGTATTGGTAATTAAAGAATATGCATTTCCGTTTAATGAAACAGCAAGCAGTTCGCCGCTTTCAGTTTCACCAAAACCTGCTACAAGAGTGGGTAAGCCTGCTTGTACAGTGGTAGTAAAACCCGCCGTATTTATTTTATACAAATTACCGGTGTACACATCGGCTGCAAAATAATATCCCTGCATCGCAGGGTGTAACGTACCTCTGTACACATTACCACCAATAACGGAGGCGGCACCACTTGGCGGATTAGGATAATCGTATACAGGAAAAACGTACGTAGATTGAACGGCACATCCTGATGTGTTATAAGCTAAGTTACCTTCGTAACAACGCCAGCCATAATTGACTCCCGCCATAGTAGCTGCTGTTCTAAAATTAATTTCTTCTCTTGCACCCTGTCCCACATCACCGATCCACATATCACCGGTGGTTCTGTCAAAACTCCAGCGAAACGGGTTGCGTAAACCAAGTGCAAATATTTCATCACGCACAGCAGCGTTTGTTACAAAAGGATTGGTTGCAGGGATGGTAAAAAAAGGAGCAGTTGTTCCTGTACTTACATCAATGCGGATCATTTTGCCCAGTAATATATTTCCATTTTGTGCATTGTTGGGTACATCGCCACCGCCGCCGCCATCGCCTGTAGCAAAATAGAGAAATCCATCTGCACCAAAATTTAATTTACCTCCATTATGATTGCTTTCACTTGGGTGTGAAATCGTCATTACAATTTGTTTAGATGCTGCATCGGCCGCATTTGCATTGCCCGTACTCACTTTATAACGGCTCAGTTCTATATCACCAGCCGCATTGGTATAATACACCCAGAAAAATCCATTGGTTTCATAGTTTGGATGAAATGCAATACTCAGTAATCCCTGTTCACCACCTGTTGCAATACCGGTTACTGTAAGAAAAGTGCCCAGCAATGCATAAGCAGCAGAATATACTTTTATGGTGCCACCCTGTTCTGCAATAAAAATCCTGTTGGTACCATCGCCGGCATTTACAATATCTACCGGAGAACTGAGCGATGCTATAACAGGGTTGAAAGTAATTACTGGTTGGCTCTTTGCAAAGGTGTAACTCAAACAAAAGAAAACAAACAGGAGTAGTTTGCTGAGAAAATTACTAGGTAAGAATTCTAAGCTTTTCATAATATTTAGTTTTGAAATTGTTGATATCTTAATTATTGATTTTAACGGTATCAAAATTAATGCCTGCCTGTAATAAACAACAAAAGATCTTAAATTGTTGCGATCTGAGTTCTGAGGTTTTATTCAACCCTAAGTGTTTCCACAAACAGGATTGTTTACATTCCTTTTTTCTTGTGATTGTAAAAATAATTTTACCATTCCACAAAAAAGTATTTTGTTTACCAAACCATTATGTTCCATATTCAATCAATTGAAAATAAAATCAAAGAATCACACTGGTGGAAAACTGCTGAAAACACTGTTGACAATCATTACAGTAATAACAGTGGTATTATGCTCAGTGATCATTTGTTAGCTGTGTATAACAATATTGAAACGATTTTTAATAAACCCGCCACTGTCTTTTATGGCAACATGTTTTCACTATTGCCCCAATTACAGCTTCAGAAGGATGAAGTAAAAGATGAACTCAAGATTGTTGCATTGCTTCATGATATTGGCAAAACACAGGAAGATAAAACACTGGTAATTCCGCACCCACTTACAGGTAAACCTGCACACAAGAGACATGGATTGGTTGGTTTAATTGCTGCCATGGAAATTTTGGGAGAAGAACTGAAGCCCTATCCCGAAAAGAAAATGAGAATTTACAGAACGGTTGAATTACATGATATGTCTTATGGTTTATTTAGAGAATATGAAATAAACGGAGTGATTCCGCAAAACGACCGACTGAATTATATTAACAATAAAATTCATACTGTAACTGGTGGCGGTTTGTTTTATTTACTGCTTTTTAAACTTGCAGATATACATGGCCATGCAAACATTACTGATGTGCTTTGGTTTTATAATACTGTAAAAGAAAATTACTTTGATCTATTAGAGATAGAACTGCCAATTCCGGTTGAAGCAGATATCCGTTAACTCAATTACCGGCATATAATAATTCCGCTTTTAATTTTTTTGTGTAACTAACAGTATCTCCAAATTTTGCAAACTCCGTAATTAGTCTCATTTTTACGCCACATACAGTTGAATACTGATAAAATATTCTCAAGAAAATGGCTACAACTAAAAAGAAAGAACCCATCATCCTCATTACTAACGACGATGGTGTAACAGCTCCCGGCATCAGAAATTTAATAGAAGCAGTAAAAGGGCTTGGTAAAATAGTAGTGGTGGCACCAGACAAACCACAAAGCGGAATGGGTCATGCCATTACCATTGGCTTCCCTTTACGAATGCAGCATTTGCATAACATTGACGGGGTGGAAACCTGGCAAACAACCGGTACGCCTGTTGACTGTGTAAAACTTGCAGTTGATAAAGTACTGCACCGCAAACCGGATATTTGTTTAAGCGGAATCAATCACGGTGCAAACCACAGCATCAATGTTATTTACAGCGGCACCATGAGTGCAGCCATTGAAGCAAGTATTGAAAGCATACCCAGTATTGGTTTTTCATTATTGAACTACAGCATGGAAGCCGATTTCAGTGCCAGTAAAATTTATGCACGCAAAATTGTAGAGCAAGTGCTGGCAATGAAAAAGATTGATAAACATCTTTGTTTAAATGTAAACATCCCTAATGCTGATGCAACTTTAATTAAAGGAATAAAAGTATGCCGCCAGGCCTATGCCAAGTACGAAGAAGATTTTGATGAACGCAATGATCCCGGCGGAAAAAAATATTACTGGCTCACCGGTGCTTTTAAAAATTTTGACAAAGGAACAGATACCGATGTATGGGCTTTAAAAAATAATTATGTAAGCATCGTACCTGTACAATTTGATTTAACGAACTACGTTTTAAAAAAACAACTCGAAAATAAATTTTAATCTGCTATGTTGAAACTTGATAAACTTGCTTTTGGAATTGCAATTGGCGCATTGGCTCCAGTATTAGGACTTGTTCTGTATTATGTATTTAAAAGTCCTGCTATGAGCTTTAGCGAATTTGTTGAATACTTTTTTAAAACAAAAGCAATGCTTACATCCATAGGGAGCTTAAGCCTGATTGTAAATATTGTTTTGTTTACACTTTTTATTAATTCCCGCAGAGATAAAACAGCCATAGGCATTTTTGCCATGACGGTGATGTATGGGCTGATGATATTGTATGCAAAGTTTTTTATGTAAGAATGAGCTTCTTACGAAATAAAAGAAAGCCCCTTAGAAAAAGGGCTTTGATTTTTACTATTGATTATGACGATTCACTTATTTATTTGCAGAACGGAGTACAACTGTTGCATTGTCAATAATGTAAAATGTTGATCTGTTGTTGCTGTTTCTGCTCAACACTTCAATCCGAAGGTTAGTACCTTCCAAATCTTCAGTGTTTAACTGAAATGTACGTGTAAGGTTTGCTCCTTTTAAAGTTTCACGATACAATACATAACCGCTTTCATCTTTCACTACAATAACTACTTCGTCATAATTACTGTTGTTGAGACTAAGTTGAAATAAGGGTTGATTACCTTGAAGTCCAACCATTTTCATTTCTGCAGCGGGTATATTGTAATTGCTGTTTGCCATTGCAGGAAATGCAGTGGTAACTGCAAACAGAGCAATAAGACCAATAGCTGCGTTTTTAATTTTTGTGTTCATTTTTTTTCAATTTTATTTTAAGAATCGGTGTTTACTAAAAATTTCTGCTGGCAGGCATCGTAGTTATGGCAGGCGGGAAAAACTACTTTTTTAAAAGTGTGCAACTTGTTTTGTTGCCATGTCTTTCGGTTAACAATACAAAAGTAAAGCGGCATCATGGGTTTAAAAAATGAGAAACTAATTCATTTGATGCTCTTAACTTTTACAATAAAAAATTAAAACGCTTTACTGTTAAGGGTTTCAGAGCATAGTTGCAATGATGGCCAACAGGATTTTTACATAGCTTTTTGCATAAGTCTTACTGTTTTGTTTAATCAGCAATCGTTTGCTGTGCTATTTATCTACCTGTATCTTTACACAGTATTTTTTAATTGATGCATTGATTATGAAGTATTACATCATAGCTGGCGAAGCGAGTGGCGATTTACATGGAAGTAATTTAATAAAAGAATTACACAAGCTGGATGCTGCTGCAAATATCCGTTGCTGGGGTGGCGATAAAATGGAAGCCGCAGGTGCTACACTTGTAAAGCATTACCGTGAGCTGGCTTTTATGGGGTTTATTGAAGTAGTAAAAAATATCAATACCATTTTTAAAAACCTTTCTTTCTGCAAACAAGATATTCTTGCTTACAAGCCTGATGTATTGGTATTGATTGATTATCCCGGTTTTAATTTGCGTATTGCTAAATGGGCTAAGGAACAAAACATAAAAATCATCTACTATATTTCACCGCAGGTATGGGCATGGAAAGAAAACAGGGTGAAGATGATGAAACAGTGTATTGACAAAATGCTTGTGATTCTTCCTTTTGAAAAAGAGTATTATAAAAACAAATGGAACTGGGAAGTGGAGTATGTGGGGCATCCATTAGTAGAAGAAGTGGAAAATGAAAAATGGAAAATGGAAAGATTAAAAATTACTGATCATTCAATCATCGCCTTGTTACCGGGAAGCAGAAAACAGGAAATCCTTAAAAAGCTACCCGTAATGCTTGAAGTGAGTAAGCAGTTCACCGAATATCAATTTATTATTGCAAAAGCACCAGGAGTAGAAGATGAATTTTATAATGAGTTGATGAAAGATTATACAAATGTTTCTTCTGTTTCCAATCAAACCTATTCTTTACTGCAACAAAGCACAGGAGCATTGGTAACCAGCGGCACAGCTACTTTAGAAACTGCTTTGTTTGGGGTGCCGCAGGTGGTTTGCTATAAAGGAAGTGAAATCAGTTATCAAATTGCAAAGCGGCTTATCAGCATCAAATATATTTCGCTGGTGAATTTGATTATGGATAAAGAAGTGGTGAAAGAATTAATACAAACCGAAATGAATGCAACGCAACTCACACTTGAACTTAGGAAAATTTTACCCGGCACTACACAGCGAGAAGTTGTACTAAAAGATTATCAACATCTCAAAGAAATTTTAAAAGCTGGTGGTGATGCATCAGCCAAAGCAGCAAATAGCATCTACGCATATCTCCACGAACTGAAATGAGCAAGGCTATTTCTTAAATAATGGCAAAATCACTAACCTTACCAGCATTACAGTTAATGCGAATAAAAACAGGAAAATAGAAAGCCGGTTAATTCCGTGCATGTATTTCATCCACTGTGTTTTTTCCCTGTTTGGGTCGGGCTTTTTAATGTATAAATATTCGGCTACCTGTCTCAGAACTCCCATAAAATGAATTTGAAATCAATAACAAAGCAAAGTAATGAATTGTTCTGTCAAATATGATTTCAATCATATCAGTATGTGATGCAGGGCTTTATTTTTGAGTTAATTAATTTAAAATTTTAGAGCTAAAAATATTTTTTATGAAGCCTTTTCTTTTTATTCCAGCACTTGCATTAACTGTTTTTACTGCTTGTAATAACGGATCTGCAAGCGATGCCACAACAGCAACAACTACTGCCAGTGAACAATCGGCTGGCGGCGGCCAATCTACTGTTCAAGATGATGAATCCGCAAAAGATATTGTAAAAATTGCTGTTGGTAGTAAAGATCATACCACGCTTGTGGCAGCGTTACAGGCAGCAGATTATGTAAATGTTATTTCAAATGCCGGGCCGTTTACTGTTTTTGCACCAACCAACGCAGCCTTTGAAAAATTGCCTGCAGGAACTGTAACTGATTTGCTAAAGCCTGAAAACAAAGACAAGCTGCGTAGCATTTTAGAATATCATGTGTATGTTGGTGTGCTAAAAGATGCACTACTGGCAGATGGCATGAGTTATGGTATGGCCAGCGGAGAAAATGTTACTATTGGAAATAAAGATGGTAAGCTTACTGTAAATGGCTTAAACATTATAGCATCCATTCCAGCTACTAATGGAATCATTCATGTAATTGATGGTGTATTACTTGCGCCTGCAAAGTAAAATTAAAACTACTTTTAAAAGAAAGACATCGCTGGGCGATGTCTTTCTTTTGCATACAGGCTCTGCTAAATTAATTTCCCTTCAGACAGTTCAGCTATTTTTATACGCATTACAGTAGCAATGGATAAGGCTCTTTGCTTTACCTGTTCTGCATTACTTCCTTTAAACAATTCGTCAACAGTTGTGGTAAATAATTTTATCCATTGCTCAAAATCACTTGTTTTTAGTGGCGATAGTTGATGCAAATGGAGATGCAACTCCATAGGATTACCAGTATAAGTTCCTGTATGAAAAATTATATTCTCCCAAAAATTATACATTACCGGTAAATGTTTTTCCCAGTTCACATTTACCACCTCCGTAAAAAAATGACGGATATGTTCATCCTTTTTTACTTTATGGTAAAAAGAATTTATCAATAGCTCAATGTCATTTCTGCTTTCAATATCCTTTTTCAATATATAATTTACTTTATAATAAGCATACTAAAATCTGTGATTGCTTTTACTGCATGCACCTGCCCTGCTTTAAAAGTAAAAACATCACCTTTGTGCAGAAGTTCTGACACACCTTCCAGTATAAATTCAGCTTCTCCTTTTTGCACCACACAACATGCATCCGTTTTTGACAGGTGTGGCTTTAACTCCTCCCCTTCAGGCAAATTAAGAAGCATCATTTGAAATTGATCCTCTTTATACAAAGCTGATTTGCTGATCTTGTTATACAGCATCAATTTATTGATATTTGTAAGAATCATACGTAACTGATTTTATAAATCCTTCCGCTGAAATTTTTTAAGCGATAACCAAGTTGGTACAACAGCCCAAAGTAAAAGAACAAAAGCTGAAATAAATATCCCTGTGCCGCTTCCAAAAAAATCTTTAAACACGGCTCCTGTATAACCCATGAGTGCAGAAATATCCAACTTGAGTAAAATTAATATGCGTGACAGATCTACAGGATTGAGCATACTCAATACAATCATTGGTTTTTCCATTGGATAATCACTAAACTGAAACAACACCAACAAAACAACCGCATCATAAATTAATGTAAAGAAAAACCAGAGCAATATAGAAACCCCAATTCCCTTTGCTTTATCTCTTGTTTTTACTGATGCCAGCAAAGCAATTCCTGTGAAAATGATTGTTTGAAATAAACCAGATAGAATTAATACGAACCCTGTTGAAGTACCTTCATACAACAACACAGGAATACCAACACCGGCAATAAACGCAATGGATAACGACAGTGCCAGACCGGCATAAATACTCAGCCACAAAGTATTTCTCCGCAACGGTTGTGCCACCAGCAATTCAATAAACTCGGCAGAGTTATAAACATAAATAGTTGAAAAAATAATACTCACCAGTGGAATAAAAATCAGTACCAGATTCATTAAACTCATAACTCCTTTTGTTGCATTTTCATCCAAATTAAAAATACCCAGCGTCATTGCCAGCAGAAAAAAAGTATAAGCCAGTACAATCCTGTTCTTTAGTAAATCAAGCAGCACATATTTAATAATTGTTTTCATCTTATTTCCTTTTAATAATTTGGGCAATTGCCTTAGCAAGTTTTAATTCGCCTGTATCTTCCTGTATCTGTTCAATAGTTTGGTGAAATTGCAACTTTCCATCCTGCATATAAATTACTTCGCTCACCAGTGCATCCAATTCACTTAATATGTGAGAAGTAATGAGAACGAGTTTTCCTTTTTCTTTTTCTTGTATAATTTTTTGTTTCAGTATTTCAGATGCAACGGGATCAAGCCCTGCAGTTGGTTCATCCAGTATCAGTACATCAGGATTAAATAAAAATGCAAGAGAAGCACTTACTTTCTGCCTTGTACCACCGCTTAATGTTCGCATTTTTTTACTCATGATTTCATTCAATCCGAATTCCTGAATTAGTTCTTCATCAATTTGGGTTGATGAATGTTTGCGGATATCTTTCATCATATTAAACACTTGTGCAATACTCATGTGCTCAGGGTAGCGGCCAATCTGCGGCATATATCCAATTCTTGCACGGTAGTTCCAGTTGTGCAGTATATTATGTTTATCGAATGTAATAAAACCACTGTTGGGCACCACCATTCCAAGAATTGATTTGATCAATGTAGTTTTACCACTTCCGTTTGGGCCAATTAAAGCAATAGTTTGACTTTTATTACAAGTAACACTTACATTATCTAATGCTTTTAGTTTGCCAAATGTTTTTGTTACGTTATTTGCAATAATCATAGTTCAGCGTTTAATAGGTTTCATGAGCGGTGTATCATCTTTTAAATCAACGGGAGTAATGACGGGTAAGATTTTTTCAGCTTTATCAAGCAAGCCCACAATAAAACTTCTGTACAACATCATGTTTGATGGGTTTCGTTCTGCAATCATAGAAAATAAACTTACTGGGCGGTAAGGCACATCTCCTATTCCATTTCTGTTAAGATCATAGCCTTCGTATTTATCCCAGTAATTGTTTTCAAATTTACTCAGCATCAATTCTCCATTTGTTGCCATATCAAAAGAATTGGCAATAAAATTATTCCGTGCTATAAGGTTATCCATACAGCTTGCCTGTATTTTTATAGCCCATCCATTGGCTTTAAAAAAATTTTCTGTCAAAACGATTCTATTACTTCCTTCCATCATTACACCAACAGTATTTTTTGCAAACCAGTTATGTTGTACATAACTATCTGTAATATCTTTCATTAAAATACCGTAGGCAGCTGTACCCCAGTTATCAACAAATTTGTTATTATACATACAGATATTTTTTGAATACATCACTGCAATTCCTGCTCCATTATTCCTAAATTCATTTACTTCAAAATCATTATTGCTGCTAAACATGAAATGTAACCCGTAACGTACATTCTGATAACTTATATTATTCCGGATGATTGAGTTCGTTACAAATTCAAAATAAATACCATCTCGGTGGCCAGTAATAATATTGCCGGCAATATGCATACTGTCGCTCTTCCAGCAATGAATTCCATTTGCTGATGTTATTTCATCTTTCGCATCAGAACTCAATCTGTTACCGGTAACAGTACAGGCAGTTGCATGTTGTGAATAGATACCGAAGAATGTATTTTCAAACTGATTGTTTCTGATCACTGCATATCTGCTATCTGCAATACGCAAAGCAGCTACATCATTATAACTACTGCGTCCTGAATTTTTAAAATACAATCCTTCTATGATAACATGATCTGCACGGATAGTAATGATTTCAAATTTCTTTTCTCCATCCAGTACAGGAAAATCAATTCCTTTAATAAAAAGTTTTTTGTTGATAATGATTTGTCCTTCTTTATAAATACATGGATAAATAAAAATAGTATCGCCTGCCGCAGCTTTATATATTGACGTTTTGATGCTACTAAAGTTTTTTCCCCGCCCAACTGTCCATGTTTTTGCATTGGAAATAAACGTTAATGACAGTAATATGATTGTAAAATAAAAACGCATCATTTAGTAATTTCATTCCAGTTTATAATACTACCATTCATTTGTAACTTATATTTTTTCATACTGTCTTCAACAGCAAAAGCTGCAATATTTCCACCCATAGGGCTTTTAAGTTCTTCGCTTTTAAACAAAAAACATTCACCTGCTTTTACTAAAACACCTTGCTTTGAAAAATCGACAAGATAAACAGCAGCAATTTCTTTCTGATTCAAATATTTGGATTTTAAAAACGAAGCAACGCAATGCATATCATCAAACTTGTAAATTTTATTTTTATCAGTTACTACTTCTGCTCCAAAACGTTGATCACTGATGACCATTTTGCAAAAATGACAACCATCGTTTCCATACGCAATTGGCTGCGGGCCTGAGGAGCAGCTCTGCAACATCAATACAAAAAATAAAATAGTTGCTGTAAATGAAGCATTTACTTTTTTTGATTTACGCCATTCAAATAAAACAAAAACTACAAGTAATAAACCTACACCAATAAAAATATATCCGCCAATATCAGGAACAGAATAAGCACCAAAATTGAGCAACTGTTTATACCCAATCAAAGGTGGCTGATAAGACATGCCTGGAACAACGATAGCAGCAGTAGGATCCAAGTTATGTCCATAATTATATTCCCACCTGTAAAAATCAAACATGGCAACAATACCAAACATTACAAATAAAACAACCCATGTATAAAAAAACCATCGCCTGTTTATAAGTGCAGATAAAAAACCAAAGAATGCAAATATGCCAATGAGATAGGGAAGTATGGTAAACTCAAAAAAATCTTTAGCATGCAATGCTCTCATACCAATATAATGATTCAACCCATTAATGATATCTACATCGCCACCGAGTTTGTTTGGATAAATTTTCAACCCAAGTCCTTCAGGATATTGAGGTGCCGATAAATCAATACGCCACAAAGGAGTAAAAATTGAAACTGTTAATGCAACTGCACAAACTACAGAAACGATTCTTGCTACAGGAGATAATTTGGTGTTCATTCTTGAAATTTTATTTCTTCAAACTAAAACAGGTCTGCTCACCTGCTAGTGAAATGCAGACCTGTATGATAATTATCACTCACTATACTTTACTATTTCTTATTAGTTGTATCAGTTGCTGCTGCACCCTGTTTACCTAAACTAAAACTGAGCGGCACATTACTTCCTGCAGGAGAAACACGAACATAGCCCTGCATTTCCTGATGCAATGCACTGCAAAAATCTGTACAGTACACAGGATACATACCGGTTTTTTCAGGTATCCACTTTAATGTTTGAGTTTCGCCAGGCATAATCAGCAGTTCTGCAGTGGGTGCTCCTTTTATGGCAAAGCCATGCGGTACATCCCAATCCTGTTCAAGATTGGTGACATGGAAATACACTTCATCACCCACTCTTATACCTTCAATATTATCAGGAGAAAAATGGGATCGGATAGCAGTAGCATAAATATGTACTTTGTTTCCTTCTCTTACAACTTTCGTTTCTTTTTCGCCCTTTGCAACATAAGGATTTGTATTTTCTTCAATTTTATAAATCTTTAAACTGTTTTTCTTAATCAAATCTGCCGGCATAGCACCAGCATAGTGTGGCTCACCAATAGTAGGAAAGTCGAGAATCAATTGCATCTTATCTCCACTAATATCAAAAATTTGTGCACTCTGTGTTAACTCTGGGCCTGTAGGCAGGTAACGGTCTTTCGTAATTTTATTATAAGCAACTACATATTTACCAAATGGTTTTCTTGTATCACCACCCGGAATACATAAGTGACCAACTGAATAATAAGTAGGAACCCTATCCAGCACCTTTAAATCTTTTATATTCCATTTTACAATTTCACTACTTACAAAAAATGAAGTGTAGGCATTTCCTTTTCCATCAAATTCAGTATGTAAAGGGCCAAGTCCAGGCTTCTTTACTTCGCCATATAATGCCGCTTCATATTTAATAACAGGGATGCCACCAAATTCACCATCGTAGGCTTTATCTGCAATGGCCTTTTGAATTTTTGTAAAAGAAAACACTGGAATTACAGCAGCAAGTTTACCACTACCAACAATATATTCACCTGTTGGGTCTGTATCGCAACCATGTGGAGATTTAGGGCATGGAATAAAATAACAAATATCTTTTAATACGGATGGATCAATAACGGTTACTTCTGTTCTTATTTCATGTTTTGCAGTATGTGATTTTTCATTGTAGCTATTATGCGCATATCTCACCTGCTTCTTTACTCCTTTACCGGCTTTTAAATATTCTTCAGCTTTTTTCCAGTTTACAGCAAGTATAAAATCTTTATCCCGTTGCGATGCATTTACTTCCAGCAATGTATTTGCCTGTTCACTATTATAACAACTAAAGAAAAACCAACCATGGCTGGGGCCTTTTCCTGCTCGGCTCAAATCAAAATTTACACCTGGCAATAATAATTGAAATGCAATATCCATTTCACCTTCTTTACCAACGCTTATAAAACTGATAGTGCCTTTAAAATTTTGTTTGTAAGTTGAAATAGGTACATCACCACTTCCATCAACCGGCACACTAAAACGTGTACCTGCAACAATGTATTCAGAATTTTCTGTAATAAAAGGGGATGAATGATTGCCTGCACTATTAGGCAATTCAATAATTTCTGCTGTGCGGAAAGTTTTTAAATCAACCCTTGCAACACGGGGAGTATTGTTACCATTTCCAAATGCCCATCTACCATCAATTTCACCATTGGTTTGTGAAAAAGACACATGGTGCAAATCATCCCATGGCACAAAACCATTACTGGTCATTAACATTGGTTTTGTTTCTTCACTGTATCCGTATCCTTTTTCAGGATCAACAGAAAAAACAGGAATTACACGAAATAAACGGCCGCTGGGCAAACCATACACACTCATTTGTCCACTGAAACCACCAGAAACAAAATTGTAAAATTCGTCATACTTACCGGGAGCTATATACGCTTTTTCTGCAGAGCCGGCATTAACAGCGCCGCTTACACCTTTTGGTTTGCAGGATGTAAATTGCAATGCTGAACCAGACATGAGAATGAGCAGCATGGTTTTAAAATGTTTCATATTTAATTTAATTAATCGTTTAAAGGTTTAGTTTGTTTTTTTGAAGTGATCTGTATTTTATAAATTAGCTTTTTTTGCGTTTGCCAGCCAAAGCTTTAGCTAAGTCAGGTCACTCTCTTGTACGATTTGTAATTCTATTGAGCAGCCCACACCTTTCTATCATAGCTTACGTTCACTTTTCCGCCATCCCTCCACGGAGAGGATAATTATTTTGAATTTTCTTAATTGAACAACTCACGTAATAATCATACACTTCTTTATTAAGCAAGAGCTGTGTAAAGCAAGTCCCCTTTGGGGGATTTAGGGAGCCTTCACTCCATCATTCCTCCGCATAAATTCATACACATGTCTTGCATCATCATCTGTTAAACTCTGGTTAGGCATACGGATCAAACAAATTTCTAACTGTGCCATTGCCTCAGGGTCTTTGCTCAGCATTTCATCAGTGTTGGTTGCAAAATTCATAATCCATTCTGCCTTGCGTCTTACAGTTACATCTTTCCAGCCTGGTCCTACTAATTTTTCATCGGTAAGCCGATGGCAACTGCTGCACTTTACTTCATATACTTTTACTCCTGCATCGGCCATTGCATTATCAAGCCCGGGCTTTATATCTACATTGGTAAATTTTCCAATACCACGGTTGGGATCAGCATCAGCACCTTTTTTCGATTCCGTTTTTTGTGGTTCATCAGTGGTTGCTTCTGTTGTTTTCTTTTCATCTGTACTATTATTACAGGCATAAGCAAACACAAAAAATCCGATTGCAAGAAGAAATTGTTTCATATTTCTGTTTTTAGATTTAAAATGATGGCACAAGATTACTGCACCTGTAACATGAGCGATATGATTGAAATCATAAAATAGAATGCTCCCTATCAATACAATAATCATTATAGCTTCTATAATTTGCATATTAAATGCAACAAACAACTAACTGCATAATAGATATTGATCTTTTGATTACATGGGGTGCTACTTTTCATGAAATTGAAAAAGGGCAAGTAGTTTTTTGCGAAGGTGATACTGCTCATTTTTATTACCAGGTGGTAGAAGGAAGAATTAAAATGTGTAATTGCAATGAAACGGGAAAAGAGTTTATACAAGGTTTTTTTAAAGAGGGTGAAAGTTTTGGTGAGCCTCCCTTATTTGATAAAGATCCATACCCAGCCAGTGCAGTTGCAGATGAGGTTACAACCATCATTCGGTTAAGGAAAGAAAATTTTCTGCAATTATTAAAAAACGATTTTAGTATTCACTTCCGCATTTCATGCCTGCTTGCAAAAAGACTAAGATATAAAACACTCATTGCAAAAGAAATTTCATCATACAATCCCATTCACCGCATACATACTTTGCTTACGGAATATAAACGCAACCATGGTTACTGCAACGGAGAGTTCTTTAAAATTGATTTTACCCGCCAGCAAATTGCAGATATGACGGGTCTTCGTGTAGAAACTGTAATACGAGCAATACGACAGCTTCATGACAATGGCAAACTGAAAATTGAAAAAGGGAAAGTATATTGCTAATTTTTTTTAGTGTTTAGTAACTCCATCTAATCTAACCCTAAATTTCCTTAATTTGCTTACAAAATTGAACGAATGTCAAGAGCAATTTATGCAGCACTTATACTCATAATTTTCATTACGGCCTGTACTCAAAAAAATAGCCAACCATTATTTCGCCATTTACAATCTTCAGAAAGTGGCATCACCTTTAATAACCAAATTGTTGAAAGTGAAAAACTAAACATGCTCAACTATCAATACCTGTACAATGGTGGTGGTGTGGGTATTGGAGATTTTAACAACGACAGCTTGCCAGATATTTATTTTACATCTTCCATTCAGGATAACAAACTCTACCTCAACCGTGGCAATTTTAAATTTGAAGATGTAACCACACAAGCTGGTGTTACTGGCGAAAAAAAATGGAGCCGTGGCGCAACAGTTGTTGATATTAACAATGACGGTCTGCTTGATATTTATGTTTGTGCAGCAGCATGGCAAAACGCAGAGTTAAAAAAAGATATGCTGTATATAAACACAGGTGTGGATCAATCAACCGGCATTCCAAAGTTTAGAGAAATGGCAAAAGAGTATGGATTGGTTGATACAGTAAGTACACACATGGCCGCTTTTTTTGATTATGATAATGATGGCGATTTGGATGTGTACTTAGTAGTAAATGATTTAAACCAGGAATTCCCCAGTACCTTTCGGAAACCAAAAACAGATGGCAGTGGTTTTACAAATGATGTATTGTACAGAAATGATTACAATGAAACTGTACAACATGCAGTTTATACCGATGTATCAAAACAGGCTGGTATTACATGGGAAGGCAATGGACTTGGAATAAGCATTGTAGATATTAATACAGATGGTTGGAAAGATATTTACATCAGCAATGATTATTTAAGTGGCAACCTGCTTTACATCAACAATAAAAACGGAACATTTACTAATAGAAATGCAGAGTACTTTAAGCATGGAAGTTTAAATGCAATGGGCAATGATGCAGGAGATATTAATAATGATGGCCTGGTTGATATTGTAGAAATGGATATGATGCCCGAAGATAATTACCGCCAAAAAAAGATGATGCACCCGACAGATTACAATTGGTATTTGTACAGTGAGCGGTTTGGTTTTCCATATCAAACAGTTCGTAACACATTGCAATTAAACCAAGGGCCACGTATTACAGAAAATGATTCTATTGGTGCTCCTGTCTTTAGTGAAATTGCACATTACAGCGGCATACCTTATACTGACTGGAGCTGGGCAGCACTGCTCATGGATATGGACAATGATGGCTATAAAGATTTAATGACAACAAACGGTTTACCAAAAGATGTTACTGATTTAGATTTTATTGCTTATAGAGAAACCGGCACAGGTGTTACATTAAACAGTGCATTGCAGCAATTACCCTCAGTGCAAATAAGCAATTATATTTTTAGAAACAATGGCGACATTACGTTTACAAACAAAACAAATGATTGGGGCTGGAATTTCCCTACCTACTCAGCAGGTATTGCTTATGCCGATTTCGACAGAGATGGAGACATGGATGTTGTAATCAACAATACAAATATGGAAGCCAGTTTACTTGAAAATACAAGTAACAAAGCAAAAGAAAAAAAGAATTACATCAATATAAAATTCAGAGGCGACACAAGTAATATCAATGGCATTGGTACAGTAGTCCATCTGTTTTATAAAAACGGAAGACAGATGAGCGAGGCAACTCCTTACCGAGGTTATATGAGCAGCGTAGAAAACAGTTTACACTTTGGTTTGGATAGTATTGAGGTGATTGATTCAATAGTAGTACACTGGCCAAACAATAAAAAAGAAACACTTACCAATGTACTTGCAAATCAAAACCTGCTCATCAGTCAATCATCCTCTGCAATAAACGATGAGCAGCAATCTTTATTTGCTACTGTAAATTGGTTTACAAATATCACTACAAAATCAGGCTTACAATTTACACATGCTGAAACAGATTTTGTTGATTTTAATGTACAACGTCAGCTACCACATAAATTTTCACAATACGGCCCTGCACTTGCAGCAGGGGATTTGAATGGTGATGAATTAACAGATATAGTTGTTGGTGGCAGCGCTCCCTACCCTGCTATTATTTTTTATCAGCAAAGCAATCAAACATTTTCACCAAAAGTATTGAATGATGGTAATTCAAATTTAACTGACAATGCATCTGTCTGTTTGTTTGATGCTGATAATGATAAAGACCTGGATATTTATATTGCAAGTGGTGGATACGAATTACCAAAAGGTGACAAAGGATATGCCGATCAGTTTTTTATTAATGACGGCAAAGGAAATTTTAGTAAAGACAGTACAGCTTTTCCACAAATCCTTGCAAGTAAATCATGTGTTACAAGTGCAGACTATGATGGTGATGGCGATATAGATTTGTTTGTGGGAGGAAGAGTTGTACCCGGCGAATATCCAAAATCTGAAAGTGGATACTTGCTTAGAAATGATTTTACCAATGGAAAAATTAAATTCAGTTTGGTTACAAATGAACTTGCTCCTGGTTTACAAAACATTGGAATGATTACAGATGCTGTTTGGAATGATACGGATAAAGATGGCGATCTAGATTTAACTGTTACCGGCGAATGGATGGGTATTCATTTCTTTAAAAATGAAAAAGGGAAACTAATAAACCAAACATCAGCAACAGAAAATGAAAAAGGCTGGTGGAATTGTATTGAAGCAGTAGATATTGATAAAGATGGAGATCTTGATTTTATTGCCGGAAACTTTGGAACAAATGGTTATTATAATGGAACAGTAAAAGAACCTGTTACCGTTTATGCAAATGATTTTGATAACAATAAACGATGGGATGCATTTTTAACTGTTTGGAAAATGGATACATTGCATGGTACTAAAAAAGAATTTCCTGCCATGCAAAGAGATGTACTTGCAGAAGAAATACCCTCCATCAAAAAACTGTTTCCAGATTATGGTTCATTTGCCCGGGCCGATGTACAGGTACTCACAGAAAATTTTAATCATGAAAAAGAAATAAAACTCAGCGCTGTAAACTTTCAATCCGTTTGGATTGAAAACAAAGGCAATTTTGAATTTGTAATTCATGCGCTACCAGCTCAAGCACAATGGAGTGCAGTATATGGAATTGCTGCCAATGATTTTAATGGTGATGGGTTTGTTGATTTGGTTCTCAGCGGAAATGATTATGGAATGAATCCTTATGTGTGCAGATACGATGCATCGAATGGAGTTGTATTAAAAGGTGATGGAAAAGGAAACTTTACTGCCCTTTCTATATTGGAGAGTGGAATTTACATTCCTGGCAATGCAAAGGGAATGATTCAGTTTCCCTACGGAAATAGTGTAGCTATTCTTGCATCACAAAACAATGGAAACTTGCAGTTGTTTCAAAAGAAAAAATAAATGTCTGGCACTTCAACTAATTTCTTAACCATTAAATTTCTTATCTTTCCCTTATAACGATTGCCTGCTATTTTAAACAACAACAACTATGTCCACTTCAGCAGGTTTAAAACAATTTAATGATCTTGTAGGCTTAAAGTTTCAGCTTTACAACAGCTTATTTACATCACTCCCGTTTCACCGTATTGAGAAGACGGGTATTCTGTTATCGCTTCTATTAAACAATTGCGAAGAAGGCTACCGTAAAAAACTCAGCCCCACACAAATTATAAATGATTTTTTTCAAAAGCATACCGAGTATAAAAACGATCAGGAGAAATTAGATTTGCTTTTTCGCTTTGTACAATATGTTGAGCGGCAGGTAGTGTTGTTTGATGCTTTGGAAGATGCAGCTTTTACTTCTGTAAACGATATGAATGGCGCTGGTACTTTAAAGCAATTAATAAATGAACTGCAAACCAATGAACCCGATACTGCTGTATTAAAACAACTAAAAGAATTTACAATTCGCATTGTGTTAACTGCACATCCCACACAGTTTTATCCGGGTTCCGTTTTAGGAATTATTAATGACTTAGAAAAAGCAATTGCCAATGATCATATCAATGCCATCAACCAATATCTGCAGCAACTTGGTAAAACTGCTTTTCTAAAAAAACAAAAGCCTACACCGTTTGATGAAGCAGTGAGTTTAATCTGGTACCTGGAAAATGTATTTTATGCAGCTACGGGCAGAGTAACCACCATACTCAAAAAAAATGTGCAGGAACTTATGAATGAACATCCGGTAGTGCAACTCGGCTTTTGGCCCGGTGGCGATAGAGATGGCAATCCATTTGTAACAGCAGAAATTACATTGCAGGTAGCAGATGCCTTACGCAGTTCCATCATTAAATGTTTTTATTTAGATGTACGCAAATTAAAACGCCGCTTAACTTTTGAAGGTGTAGAGCAACCATTAAACGAGTTAGAGAAAAAACTGTACAATAATATTTTCATTCCCGGCCAGCGTACAAGCTTAAGCAAAGAGGAAATTTTAAAAACACTGCATCATATTAGAGAAATGATCGTGCTGCACCACAACAGTTTATTTGTGCATTTGGTAGAAGGGCTCATTACAAGAGTAGAAATATTTGGGTTACACTTTGCCACATTAGATATACGGCAGGAAAGTACAGTACATGGAAAAGTGTTGAAAGCATTGCATCAACAAAAAAATGCATCGTTTCAGTTGGTTGATGCAAACGAATATGCAGCACTTGATGCGGCAGATGAAACAATGACAGCAGAAACAATAAAAAGTATAGAGGCCATAAAAACCATTCATCAGTTTAATGGAGAAATGGGATGCCACCGATATATCATCAGCCAGTGTAACAGTGCAAACAATGTATTGGAAGTGGCTGAATTATTTTTACAAAGCGGTTGGACAATAGACGAACTCAACATAGATATTGTTCCGCTCTTTGAAACCATAGATGATTTGCAGCAGGCAGCCACCATCATGCAGCAACTTTATACGAATGAGTTTTACAAACAACACATCAGCAAACGGAAAAACAAACAAACCATCATGCTTGGCTTTAGCGATGGTACAAAAGATGGCGGCTACCTCATGGCAAACTATAGTATTTATAAAGCTAAAGCAGAACTTACGGCCCTTGCCAAGCAACATAATATTGATGTAGTATTTTTTGATGGTCGTGGTGGCCCACCTTCCCGTGGCGGTGGTAAAACACATAAGTTTTATGCAAGCATGGGAAAAAATATTTCGGGTAAAGAAATACAACTCACTGTGCAGGGGCAAACCGTAAGTAGTAACTATGGAACGATTGATGCAGCGCAATACAATATGGAGCAGCTCATCAATGCAGGTATTACCAACCAACTGAACAACGATAAAAAGATTACACTGGAAGTAGATGAAGAAAATTTATTACAACTGTTGGCAGAAGAAAGTTTAAAAAAATATGTGGCCTTAAAAAATCATCCCGGATTTATGAATTATTTAAGCCAGGTAAGTCCTCTGCGTTTTTACAGCGATACCAATATTGGTAGCCGCCCTGCCAAACGAAACAGCGGCACTCGTTTAACATTAAAAGATTTGAGAGCCATCCCTTATGTAGGTAGCTGGGCACAACTGAAACAAAACGTAACCGGTTACTATGGTGTGGGCACTGCATTAAAAACCTTACAGGAGCAAGGCAAATGGATAGAGTTGAAACAATTATATCAGCAATCATTATTCATACGCACATTGCTGGGCAATTGTGAAATGGCATTAAAGAAATGTTTCTTTCCACTCACCGCATATTTAATGCAGCATCCTGTTCACGGCGAAATATGGAGCATGATTCATGATGAATATTTACTTACCAAACAAATGGTGCTGCAACTCTCAGATCATAGTGAACTGATGGAAGAATATCCCGTAGAGCAAGTCTCGGTGCAAATGCGTGAACGCATAGTATTACCCCTGCTCACCATTCAGCAATTTGCAATAACACAGGTACGTGAAATGCAGGAGCAGATTATTGTTTCGCCTTTGCAAACTACCTATGAAAAACTGGCCATGCGTTGTTCCTTTGGAATCATCAATGCAGCAAGAAATTCGGCGTAGAAGAAAAAAGAAAATGTTTTTGATACCAGCAACTTTGCAAATAGCATCGTTCCTTGCCACGCTCGTTTCATGGTTCAGTTCAATCCTGAGCGGTGCCGAACTGGTCATGTTGTCTTTTTCTCAGCTTTGTCTCCCAATAAGCAAAGATGAAACTTAACAAATAACTGATGGAAGCCTTGAGTAATACAAAAGCCCCCTTGATGATTTCAAATTTGATTAAATTGTATTTGCGAAAGTTTTGAAACTTTCGTTTTTTTAATTAACATCCTGAAAACAAACCTGTTTAAAAAATTGTTTCTTTATTGTATGGGCAAAAACTTTCGCATATTTTTAAGTTGGCTGTAATTTAATGATCTCTAAAATTGACATATATAAAACCGGAACCACTACAGAAAGAGGTAGTTTAGGATATTATAGTTTACTTGACTGGTGGGACACTAACTTCTCAAACAGTGAAAAACTTTATATCCTAGAAAAATACATACCAATGGGAGGCGGTGAGTTAACAAAAGGAACAATACTTGGTTCATCTGCGACTGTAATTAACTTTCTAACGGGTCTACAATCTTGGTTCACGACTTTGGCCGATGAGGCTATCTCAGAAAAAATATTAAAAAAAGCAGAATCTTTACTAACAAATGAGACGTCTATATTAGATTCATATTTTTTATATGGTTCTTTAATTGAGCATTACTACAAAAAGAGAAATATTGATTTAAGATTTTATGAGTTAGCAAAACAATATTGCTTTAAACAAATAAGAATAAGCTATAGTGCGAAAGTCGCTTTTCTTTCTGACCCAACATTCCCAACCCTGCCAAGACATAAAGGATATGAACAATTAGCAATAATTCTAGAAAAAGAAAAAGAGTACGATAATGCCTTATCTCTATGTTTAGAGGCCAAAGAAGCTGGCTGGAATACTGACTGGGATAAACGAATATTAACTCTAGAGAAAAAGATGAAGAAAAATGGGAAGACTTGAAGAATTAAAAAAAGAGACATGGAGGATTACTGAAATTTACTTGAATGCCAAGGAGAATTTTAATTATTGTTATTATCTTCATAAGCCAGACACTAAAGCTGAAGCAGAATATTTAAATGTAGATAGAAACTTAAAATTTATTAGACATTCATTATGGCGCCTTTCCATTATTGAGTTGGCAAAATTATTTAGTGACAGAAAATCGACTGACAAATTCAATTTATTATTCTTTCTTTCAAAACTAAAACCTGATGGTCAATATAAGCAATTTAACATTGACCCCTTAAAGATAGCCGAGTGGGAAAGCTTGGTGTTTACAAATGATAATTTGATAAACGACGTTATTATCCTGAGAGACAAAATTTATGCCCATACTGACCCAGACAAAGATGAATACAAGAAAATTGAAATTTACTTTAAACAAATAGAAGACCTTTTTGAAATAGTAGAAATAGTTTTAAAAGAAGTTTATTTGAGTGCTTTCTCTGCGACACTGGATTTGAGAACGCCTACTTTTGATAGAACAGACTTTGATTTGGTTAGAATTCTAGCACAAGAACATAAAAGAAAAATTGACGAAATAAGAGGATATTTAACGACGAAAAAAAACAGCTAACATCTCCCAATAGGCAAAGATGAAACTTTGCAAATAGCTGATAAGGACGTTGCTGATACCTAAGCACACTGACCAAGTCTTCCCTATTATTCGTTCTAAAAATACCAACCCAAAGCAAAAAACCTCCTGATTCTCTCTATTGCAGGGGCAAAAACTTTCGCATACTTTTGAGTTAGGCGTTATTGTAGAGTGACACCGAAACAAACTAACGATAGAAGAAAATAATTTGATAACTTTTACAAAACAAAAACAATAAATTATGAAAACATTAAAATGCGATTTGTGTGAGACTACTGCTGCAGGCGAGACATTTGAACAATGGATGCAAAATCTTATGCCTCACTATATGCAAGCTCACGCTGAGATTATGAACGACCCTAATAAAACAAAAGAAGACCAACAAGAATGGATGGCTGAAAATAAGGCACGGTTTGAAAAAGCCTTAAATAGCTAGAATTAGAATTAAAATAAATTAATAACATTTTAAAGGCTAAAAAATTATGGCACTTATCAATCCTCACATCAACTTCAACGGCAATGCCGAAGAAGCATTCAATTTTTACAAATCTGTATTTGGTGGAGAGTTCGCAAAAATTATGCGTTTCAAAGACTTGGCAAGTGCAGAATTTCCAGTTGCAGAAAACGAAGCGAATAAAATAATGCACATTGCTTTGCCTATTGGCAAAAACGTTTTAATGGCTAATGATGTTCCTGAAAGTATGGGGCGAACAAACGAAAATGAGAACAGAAGTAAAATTGCAATAAGTGCAGAAAGTAAGGAAGAAGCTGACAAACTATTTAGCGGACTTTCAGCAGGCGGTCAAATTGAAATGCCAATTGCCTACAGCCCTTGGGGTTCATATTTTGGTATGTTTAGAGACAAATATGGAATTGAATGGATGGTAGATTTTGACTTGAATTATAAGGGACAAATATAGCCGAAGAAAAACAACGAATGCCTCCGCCTTGGTTCGTGCCCCCACGAACCATTACCCTTTTCTCAGCAACCTCTCCCAATAGGCAAAGATGAAAGTTAGCAAATAGCTGATGGAAGAGTTGCGTAATACGTAAGCCCGTAGCTCCGCACTTTAAACAGGCTCACTATTTTTATCAACCCATCATAATTACACCAAAAGAAATGATTGAATAATGAATTCTCACTACAAAGCCTTGCCCTCACTTAATTTCTGTATTGCCTGTTCTAACGATTTTTTATTTACATCATCAGGAGCCTGGGCAAGTGCAAGCCTGGCATGTTCCAATGCTTTTTTAAAATCGCCAAGAGCAGAGTAACCACGCATCATACCCACATTGGTAGGCCATGCACCTTTATTCTTCTGAAAATTTTTCTGAAACACTTCCATCGCTTCCTTTAATTTCTTTTGTGCAAGCAGTTGCCTTCCGTAACCATGCATCTCAATAACAGTGGCCGTTTCCAAAGCTGTTTTCATAAGATCATCTGCTTCCTGCTGGCGGTTCATTTTTACAAACAACCCAGCTTTGGTACTCAATGCCCTGAATGCTTTTACACCACCTAAAGAAGGATCTACTGCTGTATTGATCCAATGCAACGCTTGCTCAAAATTGGTATTATTTTGTAAACACCAGGCAGCCGCTGCTTCTAAACTTGGAGGATCAAAACCCATAGCTCCGCTCATTTGTGTGCGGATGGATGCAAGCGTTGTGTTTACCAAATCAACACCTACTGTAAACGGAATACGCCATTTTTCCCATTCCAGTGCAAGCTCTGCAGATTGTGGTGTATGCCTGCTGAATGTATAATCTAAACGCTCTTTACTTTCGTTTACATCTTTTTGCTGGCGGGTGCTGACACGTAACACATCTAAACTGCTGTTGTAAAAATAACTTCCCCAGCCAGCAGTATTTTTATTAAAGATGAGCGTGCAGCTATCAGCATACAGTGCAATAAAAAATCCATAGGTGCCCGCAGCTAATGAAGATCCATTTATAGTTACATCAGTTGAAAAAGAAATGGTAGTACATTCATTGGCACCGGCTCTCCATGGCGATTGCACATCAGATCCAAAACCCAATACTGTAAACCCATAGGGTGCAATATCTGTTCCCCATATTTTCCCTTCCCTTCCTTTAACACCGGGTGCATTCCAGTTTACATCAATATCTGTAATGCCAATTCGAGTACCTGTTTTACGTTTTATGTTTACACCACCATCGGGCAGTTTAAGTAATTGGGCATTTACGGAAGAAGCACAAAAAAAAGCAACTGTAAAAAAAACAATTGTAACGCATGAATAAGGTTTATACATAACAAAAATTTTGGTTTTAAAAATGCATACTAAAAGTAAGCAGATGAAAACAAAAAGGCCTGCTTGCAAAATAGCTATGCTGCCGTTTATCATTCTTTTAAATGAGCATCTTTCCTTTCATTTACTGCCCTTTCAATTGCGTATTTTGCCAGTTAATTTTGTATGATGGCTAAGTTAAAATAGAATTCATGCAAATCAGTTGCATAACACATATGTAAGATCATCTGGTAAAAATTATTAACAATACAAGAGAGGCTGCTGCTAAAGGTTTGTAGATTGTTTACTATCCAGAAGTTTCCACTTTCTTAGCCGGCTGATGGTTGCATCACAAAAACAAAGCCTCTTGCACAAGCAAGAGGCTTTAATAGAATGCTTATAAAATAAAAGAAACCGAAAAAGAATGTATTAAAATTTATAAACCGCAGCTACTACAAAACTCACTGCTCCTTTTTGATTTGTGTTTCCTGCTGCATAAGCATAAATATTTTTACCTGCACTTTCAAAACGCAATTCAGGAATAAACGTAAAACCTTCTACTTTAAAATTAGCAGAAATTGTATTGGCAAAAATATAAGTACCAAATCCTTTTACTCCATCATCATCACTAAAATATTCGCTGCGCAATGTTAATCCAAAAGCCGAAGTAGGATCATAATTAAAATAACCTGCTGCACCCCACCAATTTTTTCCATCTGCATTTTTACTACCATCCCATGCTTGTGAATTGTTTAGAGTACCATTTACACCAATATTAAATTTCTTACTTACAGCAAAAGTTCCCACCACATCAAATTGATTGATTACTGAAGTGTCAGGAGCTTTTCCACCTACATAGTTTGTATACAGTTTTACTTTATCAGATGCAACAACACTGTACTGAGCAATTACAAATTTCTTATTGATTTGCCCTGCAGAAGTAATTCGGAAATCAGTTGCATTACTTAAGCCCAACATAAAACCACTTTTGCCTTTTGCATATTCTGCTTTTACACCTGTATGCGTAAATGGCCCATTGGTAAACATATAACTCATACTATAGTTACGGTTCAATTGTGGGTCAACAAGTTCATAACCTACATGAGTTGCCCAAGTACCCGCAGTAAATTTTAAACCCTCGGCTGGAGTATAACTTATATACGCTTGTTTAACAGCAGATAAAATTCCTGTTTCGTTATAAGAAAATTCAGAAGCTCTTGTACCAAAACCAAGATCAAGCACAGCTCCTACTTTTGAACCTGTATGTTCTAATTTTACCGAAGCCATACCCAATGAAAATGCATTTTGAGAATTGGTAAAGCTGGTTTTGTTATTGCCGGCCTGTTTTTTAAAATCATAACGGAAATAAACATCAACAGAACCGCTGATAGTTAAAGCAGGTTTTTTTTCCGGAGGGGCATCCTCCTTTTTTTCTTCTTTTACAGGTAAACTAGTTGTAGTAGCTGCCACGGTATTTTCTTGGGCAAAAGAAATGATTGTTGCAATCAGGAATGCTCCTGTTGCGAAGAATTTTCGTAACATTGTTTTAGATTTTAAGTGTTAAATAAGGGTACAGCAGATGAGTTGCGTCAACAACCCATCATTATGCTGTACCTTTTTTATTTTTTGATTGCTAAGAACTGATTTTATATTGGAAGTAATTATTCAGAAATTGTTTCTGACACTTCTTCCTCTTTCATTTTTCCATTTTTTGAAACCAATAGAGTGCCTTGTAAATATTTTTCATCATGTTGCGAAGCATCCAAACCAAGTTCTTCTTCTGCCTCTGTTACACGCATTGGAAGAATAAAGTTGATAAATTTAAAAATGAGAAAGGAAACAGTAAAGCTGTATGCCACTACAATACCTAATGCTTTTACCTGTGTAAAAAAGAAAGTGGGGTTACCATAAAATAAACCTTGCGGGCCACCTGTTATTCCATGTACAGTTGTATTGGCAAATACACCCGTAAGCAACATGCCTACAATACCACCAATACCATGACAGGGAAAAACATCTAACGTATCATCTAATCTTGATTTTTGTTTATAATACACTGCCATGTTTGAAATGATAGCGGCTACCACGCCTATAAAAATACTTTGAGGAATACCCACATAACCTGCACCTGGAGTAATGGCTACCAGACCAACAACGGCACCAATACAAAAACCAAGTACCGATGGCTTTTTACCACGCAATACATCAAAAAACATCCAACTTAAACCTGCAGCTGCCGCTGCTGTATTAGTAGTTGCAAAAGCTGACACTGCTAATGCATTTGCACCTAATGCAGAGCCAGCGTTAAATCCAAACCATCCAAACCATAAAAGACCTGTACCAATTAATACATATGGAACATTGGCAGGAGGAATTTCTCTATTTTCAATATGTACTTTTCTACGCTTTAAAACCAAAGCCCCTGCTAATGCAGCACAACCTGCTGAAATATGTACTACTGTGCCACCGGCAAAATCCCATGCACCCATTACAGCAAGAAATCCTTTAGGATGCCAGCTCCAATGTGCAAGGGGAGCATAAACCAATAAACAAAAAAGCACCGTAAATAAAACGTATGATGTAAAACGAATACGTTCAGCTACGGCACCTACTACCAAGCCGGGAGTAATAACCGCAAACATCATTTGAAACAAAGCAAACAATGAAAGGGGTATTGTGGGAGCTAAACTCCAGGGAGCACCGGAAGCAACATCTTTAAAAAATAAAAACGTTGTGGGGTTACCAATTACACCACCAATTGAATCACCAAAGGCGAGACTAAAACCAACAACTACCCAAAGTACACCAACAATACCTGCTGCTACAACGCTTTTTATCATTGTAGAAATAACATTCTTGCGGTGAACCATGCCTCCATAGAAAAAGGCAAGGCCGGGTGTCATTAAAAATACAAGGGCAGTTGCCACAATAATCCAGGCAATATCTGCAAAATTATAGGCACCTGCTGCATCCACATAGTTTGGGAGGGCAGGTATAAAAATAGAACCGATAGCAACGGCCGCTAAAATAAGGAAGGGAGCAATTTGTCTGGGAGTTACTTTTTTAATCATAGCTGGTTGTTTTAAGATTTAACATTAGTTATTTTCATCAACTAATAAATACTTCGCTAAAATATTATAATTATTAAACAATTTCTTTATAATAATTCACATGTTATTTTTAATAATGTTTTACTAGGAAAAAAAATTATGCCATTAAATAGCTGTTTTTAAATAGTTTATATGTCAAATTAAACTTTGGGCATCATTAACTATAAAAAAACAAATCGTACTAAAACTAAAAAAACCACCGGCAGGTGGCTATTATTAAACTTTAATATGCTTTGTTTAAGCTTATGTTAGTAACATTGTGGCATCTTTTGTTTCAAGAAAAGAAATACCGCCGCATAAAAACTCATCTACTTTTCTAGCGCATTCTCGGCCTTCACTTATTGCCCAAACGACTAAGCTTTGGCCCTGGCGCATATCTCCGGCTACAAACACTTTATTAATAGAAGTAGCATAATTTTTCTCGAATGCCCGCACATTTTTACGTTCATCCAATTCCACACCCAGTTGTTCCAGCAAACCATCATACTGTGGATTTATAAAACCCATGGCAAGCAATGCAAGTTCGCAGGGGATGATGCGTTCGCTTCCTTCCCTTTCATCAAATGAAGAAGGTTTGCCATCTTCCCCACTCTTCCATTGTAAGTCAACAATCTTAACAGCTTTGAGATTTCCATATTCATCGCCTATAAATTCTTTGGATGCAATAGCCCATTTTCTATTTGCACCTTCTTCATGCGATGATGTTGTTTTCATGGTCATGGGGTAAGTTGGCCAAGGCATATAATTCGTTCTTTCTATTGGAGGAGTAGGCAATAATTCAAACTGCATTATACTTGTTGCTTTATGGCGGTTACTTGTACCTACACAATCACTACCGGTATCTCCACCACCTATTACTACTACATTTTTATGTGTTGCCATAATATCTTCGCTGTACACATTACTTTCACTCGTTTCATTTGGTAAGGGATTAAGGTTTGCAACACGTTTATTTTGTTGTTTTAAAAACTCCATTGCAAAATGCACCCCTTTTAATTCTCTGCCGGGAATATTTAAATCTCTAGGTATGGTAGAACCACCTGCTAATACAATGGCATGATACTCCCGCAGCAAATCATTCACACTTACATTCACCCCTACATTGGCATGGCATTTAAAAACAACACCTTCTTCTTCCATCAACCTAATTCTTCTGTCGATCACCCATTTTTCCAATTTAAAATCAGGAATGCCATAACGCAACAAACCACCGGGCAAATCATCTCTCTCAAAAACAGTAACCGAATGACCAGCATAATTTAATTGGGCTGCTGCTGCCATGCCTGCAGGTCCGCTGCCTACAACTGCAATTTTTTTACCTGTACGTTTGTTGATTTTTTTGGCTTGTACAAAACCTTTGTCAAATGCAATTTCAATAATATGCTTTTCAATTTCTTCAATGGCTATAGCAGGTTGATTAATACCCAGCACACAAGCTGTTTCGCAAGGAGCAGGACAAATTCTTCCCGTAAACTCAGGAAAATTATTGGTAGAAGAAAGAATTTCATAAGCTTCTTTCCATTCTTTGTTATAAACAGCATCATTAAACTCAGGAATTACATTGCCCAACGGGCATCCGTTATGACAAAAAGGAATACCGCAGTTCATGCAACGGCCGCTTTGCTCATTTAATTTTTCATCTGTGTAACGATGTACAAATTCTTTGTAATCATTCACCCGTTCTTCCACACTTCTTTTTGATGGAAGCTCTCTTGTAAATTCTAGAAATCCGGTTAGTTTACCCATAATCATTTAATTTATTTCACGCAAAGGAGCAAAGAATGCAAAGCATACAAAGGAAAAAGCATTTCTTATTTTGTTTCGGTTGTTGCTTTGTGTGAAACTGAATTCGCTTTTGTTTGCAACACTTTTTTATAATCTTTCGGAAATACTTTTACAAAATGTTGTAACTGATTTTCAAAATCATTGAGCACAAAGTTGGCTACTGCGCTGCCGGTGTATTGCAAATGTTTTTCAATCATGGCTTTTAAAGTTTGAGCATCTTCCTCATTCACAGGGTCTAAATCAACCATTTCTTTATTACAATTTTTTTCAAACTTTCCTTTTACATCATACACATAGGCAATACCGCCACTCATACCAGCTGCAAAATTTCTTCCTGTGTCACCGAGTATCACAACTGTTCCGCCCGTCATATACTCACAACCATGATCCCCCACACTTTCTACCACAACATCAGCACCTGAATTGCGTACACCAAAACGTTCACCTGCTTTACCACGAATAAAAGCTTCGCCACTTGTAGCTCCATAGAATGCTACATTACCGATGATGATGTTTTCCTCAGGATTAAATGTTGCTTTTTTATCAGGATATATGATGAGTTTAGCACCGCTCAACCCTTTACCAAAATAATCATTGGCATCACCTTCCAGTTCATGTGTAATTCCTTTAGTGTTGAAAGCGGCAAAACTTTGCCCTGCTGTGCCTTTAAATTTAAAGTGAATGGTATCTTCAGGTAATCCTTCCCCACGATAGAGCTTTGTAATTTCATTGGAAAGAATTGTACCCGAAGTTCTGTCTGTATTCTTAATTGCAAACTCTGCTTTTACTTTTTCTTTTTTAGTTAAAGAAGGTTGCGCCGCCTCTAATAATTTCCAATCCAGCACTTCAGCTAATCCATGATCTTGCTCCTCGCATTTATACAGCGGTGTATAGAGTGATGCAGGTTCTTTATAAAGAATCGGGCTTAAATCAAGTTTGCTGAATTTCCAGTGATTGACATTTTCTCTCACTGCTAATGAATCAACCTGCCCAATCATTTCATTCACAGTTCTAAAACCAAGCTCCGCCATAATCTCTCTCAACTCAGCAACTAAGAATTTAAAAAAGTTCACCACATGATCTGCATCGCCGGCAAAGCGTTTTCTTAATTCAGGGTCTTGTGTGGCCACTCCAACAGGGCAAGTATTCAAATGACACTTACGCATCATGATACATCCTTCCACTACAAGTGCTGCGGTAGCAACACCCCACTCTTCTGCACCTAGCAATGCTGCAATTGCAATATCTCTTCCTGTTTTCATTTGCCCATCGGCCTGTACAACAACTCTACTTCTTAATTTATTTTTTACCAGTGTTTGATGTGTTTCAGCCAAACCCAATTCCCATGGCAAACCTGCATGTTTGATTGATGAAACCGGAGACGCACCTGTGCCACCATCATGACCACTGATCAACACCACATCTGCTTTTGCTTTTGTAACACCGGCAGCTATAGTACCCACACCTGCTTTGCTCACCAACTTTACATTGATGCGTGCCGTACGGTTGGCATTTTTCAAATCAAATATCAATTGTGCTAAGTCTTCAATACTATAAATATCATGATGTGGCGGCGGAGAAATTAATCCAACACCAGGTGTTGCATGACGAACTCTTCCAATCCAGTCATCCACTTTATGTCCGGGCAATTGTCCACCTTCACCAGGCTTTGCACCCTGCGCCATTTTTATTTGCAATTCATCTGCTTCAGTTAAATACAAACTTGTAACACCAAAACGTGCAGATGCTACTTGTTTAATTGCAGAACGCATACTATCACCATTCTCTAATTTTTCATAACGACGTTCATCTTCACCACCTTCACCTGTATTGCTCTTACCTCCGAGGCGATTCATTGCAATGGCTAATGTTGTATGTGCTTCCCAACTGATAGAACCAAAACTCATAGCACCAGTAGCAAACCGTTTGTAAATAAATTCAGCAGGCTCTACCTCATCAATAGAAATGGAAGGGCGGTTACGTTTAAATTCAAACAAACTTCTTAAGGTAGCAGCTTTCTCACTTTGATCATTTACATGCTTTGAATATTTTTCGAAGGTTGCATAGTCGTTCATCTTTGTTGAATACTGTAACAGATGAATAGTAGTGGGGTTAAATAAATGAAATTCACCTTTCCGTTTCCATTGATACAATCCGCCAACAGGCAAACGATTAACGGGGATTTCTTTTTTGCTGAATGCAAACCAATGCTTCACCAATGCTTCTTTGGCAATTTCTTCCAAACCGATGCCCTGTATGCGACTGGTGGCGCCTGTAAAATATTTATCAACCACATCCTGACTTAACCCAAGAATCTCAAATATCTGTGCGCCCTGGTAAGATTGCAAAGTAGAGATTCCCATTTTCGAGAATACTTTAAGCAAGCCATCACATACAGCTTTAATATAATTGTAACGAAGTTCTTCCCAGCTTAAATTCGTGTGTATGTTCCCACTCACCTTCATATTACGGATACTTGCCAATGCTAAATATGGATTGATGGCCGTTGCACCAAAAGCAATGAGACATGCAAAGTGATGCACTTCCCACACATCGCCAGCTTCCACAACAATGCCTACTTGTCCACGTAATCCTTTTCTTATTAAATGATGATGTACTGCGGCTGTTGCAAGTAAAGAAGGAATATTCGCATGATCACTATCAACAGCTCTATCGCAAAGTATCAATACTTCAAATCCATCATGTACTGCATCTTCTGCATAGCGACACAAACGTTCCAATCCCTTTTTTAAAGAATCTGGTTTGCCATCTGCACGAAAATAAGTTTGCAATGTTTTTGCCTGAAAGATTCCTGTATCAATACTTCTAATTTTTTCTAACTCTGTACTGGTAAGGACGGGATGTTTTAGTGCTACGGTATGACAATGCATTGGATCTTCCACCAATAAATTTCCATTGTTACCAACAAAAGCTGCAAGGCTCATCACCATTTTTTCACGAATAGGATCAATGGGTGGATTGGTAACCTGTGCAAATAGTTGTTTGAAGTAAGAAGTTAAATGCTGCGGCTGATCGCTTAGCACCGCCAAAGGAATATCTGTACCCATCGAACCGATGGGTTCCTTACCATCCAAAGCCATCGGTTTGATAATGGTTTCAATATCTTCTGTTGAATAGCCAAATACTTTCTGATACTTTAAAATATGTTCATCACTGAGATGTGTAAACGCAACTCTCGGCTCAGGTAACTCTTCTAAACGAATTTTATTTTGATTCAACCAATCGCCATAAGGTTTTTGTGAACAGATCGTTTGTTTTACTTCTTCATCACTGATGATTCTACCCTGCTCCATATCCACCACAAACATTTTACCAGGATGCAATCGTCCTTTTTTTATAATCGTAGATGGATCAATAGGAAGCACTCCAGTTTCACTCGCCATGATTACCCGATCATCGTTGGTAATACAGTAGCGTGATGGACGAAGGCCATTTCTGTCAAGTGTTGCGCCAATAATTTTTCCATCAGTAAATGTTATAGAAGCAGGCCCATCCCAAGGTTCCATAATAGCAGCATGGTATTCATAAAATGCTTTTTTTTCAGGATCCATTTCTTCATTACCATCCCATGCTTCAGGGATGAGCATCATCATTACATGTGGCAAGCTCCTGCCCGTCATAGCTAGTAGCTCAATCATATTATCCAAACATGCAGAATCACTTTGATTACTTGTAACAATCGGCAATAACATCTCCATTTCTTCTTTACTGAAATTGGGTGACGTAAAACCATGTTCGCTTGATTTCAGCCAATTTAAATTTCCCTGTACTGTATTGATTTCACCATTGTGTGCAATGTAGCGGAAGGGTTGTGCTAACTTCCACGAAGGAAAAGTATTGGTTGCAAAACGGCTGTGCACCAAACCAAATGCACTAACTACTCTTTTATTATTCAAATCAGGAAAATAACCACGAACCTGTTTACTGGTTAATTGTCCTTTATAAATAATTGTTTTATAAGATAGTGACGCAATGTAAAAACCGATTGCATCTTTTTTTACTGTACTGTTGATAAGATGCGTTGCATGGTTACGCAATACAAACAATTTTCGTTCAAACTCATCAGGATTATTGATATGATCAGGGCAGGCAACAAATACCTGCTCCATCTCAGGTTCTACACTTAAAGCTGTAGGGCCAATGCCATCAGGGTTTACAGGGACTTTTCTGTAAGTAAGAATTTCCAATCCTAATTTTTCTGCTGTGCGGTTGAAAATATCACGGCACTCTTCACGCAGCTTAATTTCTTTGGGAAAGAAAATTACACCTGCAGCATATTTTCCGAATGATGGAAGATGTACGCTGAGTTTTAAACACTCTTCAAAGAAAAATTCATGGGGTGATTGAATCATGATACCGGCGCCATCACCTGTATTGTTTTCACAACCGCATGCACCACGGTGCTCCATGTTTTCCAACACAGTTAATGCATCACTGATATGCTGATGTGATTTTGAACCTTTGATGCTGGCTACAAAGCCGATGCCGCAGGAATCACGTTCAAATGCGGGGTTGTATAAGCCCTGATTGCTCTCCATGTATATATGCAAGTTTTAATTCAAAAAAAATATTCATGCAGTTATGAAACTGCTACAGCAAGCAATCGTGTTGAAAATAATAAAAAAATCAACTAACAGGCGTTTACACCAAATACCCAAACGCATTATCATCCTTCTTCAACTCCGTATAATTAATATGATAGTGGTTCAAATTCTTAAGAAGCACATCATAATCTTCCTTGCTTTTTAATTCGATACCAACTAGTGCAGGTCCTGTTTCTTTGTTATGCTTCTGAACATATTCAAAGCGAACAATATCATCATGCTCACCTAATACATGATTTACAAATTCTTTTAAAGCACCCGGCCGCTGTGCAAAACGAATAAGGAAATAATGCTTTAATCCTTCGTACTGCAAACTGCGTTCTTTTATTTCCTGCATTCGGTCAATATCATTATTACCGCCACCGATGATGCATACAATATTTTTCCCTTTAATTGCATCTCCATAATCATCTAAAGCTGCAATACTTAATGCACCAGCAGGTTCTGTAACGATGGCATCTTCATTATAAAGTTTTAAAATTGTCGTACAGATTTTCCCCTCCGCAACTAAATGCATATCATCAATTACATCTTTACAAAAAGAAAATGTTATCTCGCCAACACGTTTTACAGCAGCGCCATCAACAAAACGGTCGATATTTTCTAACGTTACAGGATGTCCTGCTTTTAAAGCTTCAAACATAGAAGGGGCACCTTCCGGCTCCAAACCAATAATTTTTGTTTTGGGTGAATAAGTTTTGAAGTAAGTTCCAACACCTGCACTTAATCCGCCACCACCAACAGGGATGAATAAATAATCAACATCACTCAATTCTTCTAATATTTCCAATCCAACTGTACCCTGACCTTCAATAATTTTATAATCATCAAAAGGGGGAATGAATGTCATGCTATTTTCTTCTGTATATTTTTTTGCTGCTACTGCACAATCATCAAACGTATCACCAACTAATTTTATTTCTATAAAATCCTCACCAAACATTTTTGTTTGATTAATTTTCTGATTAGGTGTGATCACTGGCATAAACACTACTCCCATTACATTTAATTTTTTGCAACTGTAAGCAAATCCCTGTGCATGATTACCTGCACTGGCACATACCACACCTTTTTGCAATTGCTCAGCAGGCAAACTGGTCATCATGTTATATGCACCACGAATTTTATAACTGCGTACAACCTGCAGATCTTCTCTCTTCAAATACACATTGCATAGATATTTTTTTGAAAGATTGTGATTTAATTGCAAGGGAGTTCTCATAACTACTTTCTTTAAATTCAAAGCAGCTTTATGAAAATGCAATTCAGGTTTTATATGAGTTGTTGCATTCATTCGTTTAATTAGGCTGGTTCCAGTTCTTTCGTTTTCTTTTTTTCTTCCTTTGCAGTTGTTTGTATAGTTTTCATTTCAATCATGGCATGTCTTAAAACAGTACCAATTTTTTCAACCGGGTGTAAGCGTATAATCTTATTTACCTCAATGAGCATTTTATTATCAACACCATTATCTTTTCCTAGATTGAAATTTGTACCAATCACATCTGTATCTACTGTGTGCATGAATTCTTTCAGTAAAGGTTTTGCCGCATGGTCAAACAAATAACAACCGTACTCTGCCGTATCAGAAATTACCCGGTTCATCTCATACAATTTTTTACGGGCAATGGTGTTTGCAATCAACGGTGTTTCGTGTAATGATTCATAGTAAGCACTTTCTTCTTTAATACCTGCTTCTACCATTGTTTCAAAAGCAAGCTCCACACCTGCACGAACAAAAGCAACCATTAATAAGCCATGATCAAAAAATTCCTGCTCAGCAATTGCTGCTGAAGTTGGTGTTGTTTTTTCAAAAGCTGTTTCACCAGTTGCTTTGCGCCAGGTTAATAAATTTTTATCTTCATTGGCCCAATCTTCCATCATTGTTTTTGAAAAATGACTACTCATAATATCATCCTGATGTTTTTGAAACAAGGGACGCATAATATTTTTTAATTCGGTTGACAATTCAAATGCTTTGAGTTTGGCAGGGTTACTTAATCGATCCATCATAGCCGTAACACCACCATGCTTTAATGCCTCAGTAATGGTTTCCCAACCATACTGAATTAATTTAGCAGCATAGGTTTTATCAATTCCTTTTTCTACCATTTTATCAAAACATAAAATAGAACCTGTTTGCAGTACACCACATAAAATAGTTTGCTCGCCCATTAAATCACTTTTTACTTCTGCTACAAATGATGAACGTAACACACCCGCTTTATGACCACCAGTTGCAACAGCATATGCTTTTGCTTGTGCCAAACCCTTTCCTTCTGGGTCATTCTCCGGATGAACTGCAATTAAAGTAGGCACACCAAAACCTCTTTTATATTCTTCACGAACTTCAGTGCCGGGACATTTTGGCGCTACCATTATTACGGTAATATCTTTTCTAATTTGCATGCCTTCTTCCACAATATTAAATCCATGACTGTAAGAAAGTGTTGCATATTTTTTCATCAATGGCATAACTGCATTCACAACAGAAGTATGTTGTTTATCTGGCGTAAGGTTTAATACTAAATCAGCAGAAGGAATTAGTTCTTCATAGGTTCCCACTTCAAAACCATTATCTGTTGCTTTTTTCCAGGATTCTCTTTTTTCAGCAATGGCTTCTTTTCGTAACGCATAGGAAATATCCAAACCGGAATCTCTCATATTTAAGCCTTGATTCAATCCTTGTGCGCCACAACCAATGATTGCAATTTTTTTCCCTTTTAATATAGTTACCCCATCAGCAAATTCGCTGCGGTTCATAAATTCACAAACACCGAGTTGCTTCAATTGCTCTCTTAATGATAAAGAGTTAAAATAATTTGCCATTGTTTTATTTTTAAAATTTTAATTTTTATGTTACCGGCAACATCAACAATATTGAACATCGTTGTGTCACTCTCTTGTACTTTTCTTTCCCTATTCAACATTTTAACCACTAAGGACACTAAGATTTTCACAAAGAGCACAAAAGCCTCTGTGTTCCTTGTGGTTTAACTACATACTAAACACTTTCTCATTCTCATTTAAAAATTCATTCTCTGTTACATCTTCTCCTGGCTCTCTGTATTCAAACTCTTTTAATTTATTATGAAAGCCATCGCTATTTTTAATAATAGCAATCCTTGCACTTCGTACAAATTCTATTAAACCAAATGGTTCTAAAACTTTTATAAAATTGTCAGTCTCTTCTCTATGACCAGCTACTTCAAATACGGTGTAATCTTTTCTGATCACCACTGCTTTTGCACCGTACTGGCTTAACAACCGTTCTACTTTTACCTGTTCTGCAATGATATCTGTTGGTACTTTGTACATGGCCAGTTCTTGCCAAATGATTTCATCACCGGTATTGAAATAGGTTTTTAAAACTTCAACCTGCTTTTCAATTTGGCGACAAAGTTTGCGAACCACTTCTTCTGTTTCATTGATTACAATGGTAAACCGGTGAACACTTTCTACTTCACTTGGCGAAGTGTTTAAACTTTCGATATTGATTTTCCGCTTGGAAAAAATAATGGCAATACGGTTGAGCAAACCAATTTGATTTTCTGTATAAACCGTTATGGTATATTCTTGTTTCGTCATGATATTATATTTAACAATCAACCTTTTTTGGATTCCTAAATTTCTTCTTTGCTAAGCACACAATCCGCCACTCCCCTTCCTTGCGGCACCATCGGGAACACATTGTTCTCTTTACCTACCATCACTTCCAGCAAATAACTTCCATCATGATTGAGCATGGTTTGTATTGCATCTTTTAATTTTTCCCGTTCACTTACTTTTTGTCCATCTATATAATATCCTTTTGCTACTGCTACAAAATCAGGACTAGTAATATCAACAAAGGAATAACGCTTTTCATGAAACAGTTGCTGCCACTGGCGCACCATTCCCAAAAACTGATTATTAAGAATCATAATTTTTACATTGGGCTTGAACTGCATAATGGTTCCTAACTCCTGCAATGTCATTTGAAAACCACCGTCACCAATAATAGCTACAGTTGTACGGGAAGGGTCGCCAAACGCAGCACCAATTGCAGCAGGCAATGCATATCCCATCGTTCCTAATCCACCACTGGTAATATTGCTTTTAGAGAAATTCATTTTTGCATAACGGCAGGCTACCATCTGGTGCTGACCAACATCTGTTACAATAATTGCATTGCCTTTTGTTAATTCATTGAGTGTTTTAATTACTTCACCCATTGTTAACTCACCACTTGTTGGATTTAATTCAGGTACAATACATTTTTCATTTTCCATTTTCATGTAATCATGAAAACGCTGAAACCATTCTGTATGTAATTTTTTTTCAACGAATGCAGTTAACATCGGTAATGTTTCTTTACAATCGCCCCATACACCAACGGTTGCTTTTACATTTTTATCAATCTCTGCAGGGTCAATATCTAAGTGAATAATTTTTGCCTGCTTTGCATATTTATCCAATCGTCCTGTAACACGGTCATCGAAACGCATACCAATTGCAATGAGCACATCACATTCGTTCGTTAAAACATTCGGGCCATAGTTGCCATGCATACCCAACATACCAACACCCAATGGATGATCTGTAGGAATAGCACTCATTCCCATGATTGTCCAAGCAGCAGGAAGACCAGCTTTCTCAATAAACTCTGTAAATTCTTTTTCTGCTTTACCAAGAATTACTCCCTGACCAAAAATTACAAATGGTCTTTCTGCTTCATTAATTAATTTGGCGGCTTCTTCAACATATTGTTTTCTTACAATTGGTTTGGGGCGATAACTTCTGATGTGGTCACATTTTTTATACCCTTCATAATCGAACTTTTGTAATTGTGCATTCTTAGTAATATCAATCAACACAGGACCAGGTCTTCCGCTACCAGCAATGTAAAATGCTTTTGCAAGTACACTTGGAATTTCTGTTGCATCAGTTACTTGGTAATTCCATTTAGTAACAGGGGTTGTAATATTAATCACATCCGTTTCCTGAAAAGCATCTGTACCAAGCAAATGTGCAAACACTTGCCCAGTAATGCATACTAATGGAGTTGAATCAATCATGGCATCTGCTAAACCTGTAACAAGATTTGTTGCACCTGGTCCACTTGTAGCAAACACTACACCTGTTTTACCACTTGCTCTTGCAAAACCTTGAGCTGCATGTATGGCACCTTGCTCATGACGAACTAATATATGTTGCAACTTTTCTTTGTAATCATACAAAGCATCATAGATAGGCATGATAGCACCTCCGGGATAACCGAAGATGGTGTATACACTTTCTGCAACACAAGCATCGAGTACAGCTTCGCTTCCACTTATTGTTGTGGTTAGTTGTGCTTGCTGCTTCGACTTTTTTTCTGCAACTAATTCCATATCAAAAAATTTATTGGGCTAAAGCCCGGTTATTTTATTTTCTTTTATCTCCGGACTAAAGCCCGGAGCAAGTCATGCTTCATCCGTCACACATCCCTCACTTGCATCCTTTACAGACATGGCGTATTTATACAATACCCCTTTTGTTACTTTTAGTTTTGGTTGCTGCCATTTACTTCTTCTTTCTGCAATGATTGCATCACTCACTTTCAATGTCATTTTTTTTGAAGCCACATCTAATTCAATAACATCATCATCTTCCACCAATGCAATCAATCCACCATCAAATGCTTCGGGAGTAATATGACCTACCACAAAACCATGACTACCACCACTGAATCTTCCATCAGTAATTAATGCAACATCTTTTCCTAATCCAGCACCCATAATTGCTGAGGTTGGTTTCAACATTTCCGGCATACCAGGTGCACCTTTCGGACCTTCATATCTTATAACAACAACATCACCTTTTTGCACTCTTCCATTGGCAATACCCGTTACCAAATCTTTTTCTCCATCAAACACTCTAGCTGGGCCAACAAAACGTTCGCCTTCTTTACCACTAATTTTTGCAACACTTCCTGTCTCTGCAAGATTGCCATACAATATTTGTAAATGACCCGTTGCTTTCAATGGCGTTTCTAATGGATAAATAATTTTTTGTGTATCAAAATTTAAATCAACAACATCATTTAAATTTTCTGCAACTGTTTTTCCTGTAACCGTCATGCAATCGCCATGCAGCAATCCTTTGCTTAATAAATATTTCATTACTGCAGGCACGCCACCATACTGATGTAATTCCTGCATTAAATACTTTCCGCTTGGTTTAAAATCTGCCAGTACAGGAGTTGTATCACTGATGCGTTGAAAATCTTCCTGTCTTAAATCAACGTCCACACTCTTTGCCATTGCTATCAAATGCAAAACAGCATTCGTACTTCCTCCAAAAATCATAATCGAAGTAATTGCATTTTCAAATGCTTTCTTCGTCATGATATCTTTTGGTTTTATATCTTTTTCTAATAAAATTTTTATTGCCTTGCCTGCATCCAAACATTCTTTTTTCTTTTCATCGCTTAATGCAGGATTGCTTGATGAATAGGGCAAACTCATTCCTAAAGCTTCAATAGCACTTGCCATTGTATTGGCCGTGTACATTCCACCGCATGCACCTGCACCGGGGCAACTATGTTTCACCACTTCTTTAAAATCTTCAGGTGTTATGGTGCCTGCAATTTTTTTGCCCAATGCTTCAAATGCAGAAATGATATTCAGTTCTTCGCCTTTGTAATGTCCTGCTGCTATCGTTCCTCCGTACACCATCATAGAAGGACGATTCAATCTACCCATTGCTATAATTGCGCCGGGCATGTTCTTATCACAGCCGGGCAATGCAATTAATCCATCATAATAAAAACCACCGCATACTGCTTCAATGCTATCTGCAATTAAATCACGGCTCACCAGCGAGTACCTCATACCGTCGGTTCCATTGCTAATACCATCGCTGATGCCGATAGTATTAAAAATCAAACCTACCATATCATTATTCCACACACCCTGCTTTACGTCTTTTGCCAAATCATTCAGGTGCATGTTACAGGTGTTGCCATCATAACCCATGCTGCACACACCAATTTGTGGTTTCTTTAAATCGTCTTCTGTTAAACCAATGCCATACAACATTGCCTGTGCGGCAGGTTGTGTTTCGTCCTGTGTTAATATTTTTGAATATTTATTTAATTCATTCATACTAGTTCCGGTTCTTTTTGAAATTCATTTTCAATAACTAATGATTTATAAGCATCCTGTATTTTCTTACTTACACTATTATTCCATACCAATGGAAATTTATATTCATCTAAACTTTCAAAACCAATTACCTCTGCAGCAGTGCCACAAAAGAATGCAGCATCAGCATTTTTCAAGTCTTCTACTGTAAAAAACTTTTCTACTACTTCTAATTTTAATTCTTTGCAGATTTCAAAAACAGTTGCTCTTGTAATACCTGGCAAAATATTTCCTATTGCTGGTGTAAATAGTTTCCCGTCTTTCTCATAAAACAAATTCGCACCCGGGCCTTCTGCAACAAAACCATTCATATCGTTTAATAAAGCTTCATCATATCCATTAGATTTTGCTTCCTGACTGGCTAAAATGGAATTCACATAATGCCCTGCAGCTTTTGCTTCAATTTTAAAACCTTTAGGATTGGGACGTTCAAACGAACTGGTCATGATGCGTAATAATTGATCTCCTAAGAATGGCTGCATTTCCCAAGCTTCTATTACTATAAATGATTGCTCATTTAAATCAAACTTCATATTCTGAGGTGCATATACAACCGGACGTATATAAGCATTACCCAAGTTATTTTTCTTTAACACTTCGTAAGTTGCTGCAATCAATTCATCAGTTGACCAATGATAAGGCATGTTTATAGCTACAGCTGAATTTTTCAATCGATTAAAGTGTTCAACTGCTTTGAAAATCTTCGTTTCGCCGTTTACTGTTTTGTATGAACGGATTCCTTCAAACACACTATAGCCATAGTGAAAACTCTGACTATAGAAATCCATCTTTGCTTCGCAAGCTTTTACAAAAATTCCGTTGAGATAGAGAATAGTATTTTCATTATAATACGATGCCATAAATATGCTTATTAAATAATTGTTGACTTCCTTAGCTCAATATTTTCTTTCTTAACACTGCCCGGAATTTTTCCGCTTACATAATCAGCAATTAAATCGCCGATGGTGCTGGTGAAATAAAAATTAACCGGGTCAATATCTTTTGTAACAAAATTATTATGCAAATTCCATTCAACTGCTTCACGAATAACAGATGCTTCTTCAATCATACCAAAATGGTCCAGCATCATAGCAGCAGATAAAACAGAACCAGTAGGATTGGCAATATCTTTTCCTGCTGCCTGCGGATAACTTCCATGAATCGGTTCAAACAAAGCGGTGCCACTACCAACTGATGCTGAAGGTAACATTCCCAATGAACCACTCAATACACTTGCTTCATCACTAATAATATCACCAAACATATTTTCAGTAAGTATCACATCAAATTGTTTGGGATTTAAAATCATCTGCATAGCTGCGTTATCAACAAACATATAATCAACTGTTACATTGCTGTACTGTACTGCAATTTCCTGTACCACTTTTCGCCACAGTCTTGAAGTATCCAACACATTGGCTTTATCAACTAGTGTTACTTTCTTTTTTCTTTTTTGCGCAGATTTAAATGCAAGATGAGCAATGCGTTCAATTTCATCTCGGCTATAACTGCATTCATCACTTGCATAGTTGCCATCTTCACTTGTATGTTTTTTACCAAAATAAATTCCACCAGTTAACTCACGGAAGATGACGCAATCAACACCTTCCAACTGTTTTGGTTTAAGTGGCGACAAATGTTGCAATGATGGGTATGTAGTAATTGGGCGAATATTAGCATACAGTTGCAATGTTTTTCTTATTCCTAATATACCTTGCTCCGGACGAACTTTTGCACTTGGGTCATTATCATACTTCGGATGACCTACTGCACCAAACAATACTGCATCACTATCTAAACAAATATCAATTGTTTCTATTGGCAATGCTGTGCCTGTTGCATCAATAGCAGCAGCCCCAATCAATGCTTCACGAAAAGTAAATTCATGATTAAAACGTTCTTCAATGGCTTTTAAAACTTTAATCGATTGTGCAGTTACTTCGGGACCAATGCCATCGCCATTTAATATTGCAATCTTCTTGTTCATAGGATTTAAGCTAATTTTTTTTCGTAGTTGAGAATATCATCTTTTATACTTAGTAAATAATCAATATCATCATAACCGTTGAGCATACATATTTTTTTGTAAGCACTTATTTCAAAGTCCACACTCTCTCCTGTTTTATCAATTGTGATTGTTTGTTGTTCGAGGTTGATAGTGATTGTTGCCGGACTCTCCTGATGAAATATTTTTTGTAAAAATTCTTCGCTCACAATCACAGGCAGCAATCCGTTGTTTAATGCATTGTTCTTAAATATATCTGCAAAAAAACTTGATACCACCGCTTTAAATCCATAATCAACTATTGCCCATGCTGCATGCTCTCTTGATGAGCCACAACCAAAGTTTCTTGCAGCTACTAAAATTTCACCAATGTAATGAGGTTGATTTAAAACAAATTCAGCTTTGGGTTTTGTTTCATCATCATTCAAATACCGCCAGTCACGAAACAAATTTTTCCCAAACCCATCTCTTGTAGTTCCCTTTAAAAAACGTGCAGGAATGATTTGGTCGGTGTCCACGTTCTCAATATTCAATGGAACGAAACGACTTGAAATTGTTGTAAACTGTTTTGCCATGATCAATTATTCATTATTCAACTATCAATTCAATAATTCTCTTACGTCTGTAACAAACCCTGTTACTGCCGCCGCAGCAGCAGTTAATGGACTTGCTAATAATGTTCTTGCACCAGCTCCTTGTCTTCCTTCAAAATTTCTGTTTGAAGTAGAGATACAATATTTACCTGCAGGAATTTTATCTTCATTCATTCCTAAGCATGCACTACAGCCTGGTTGACGTAATACAAACCCTGCTGCTTCAAAAATTTTATCAATACCTTCTGCCTTCGCTTGTGCTTCTACCTGTTTGCTCCCCGGCACAATCCATACTTCCACATCAGTTGCTTTTTGTTTTCCTTTTACAAATGATGCCACCATTCTTAAATCTTCTATTCTTGAATTAGTGCAACTGCCAATAAAAACATAATCCACTTTTTGTCCTTTGATAGCTACTCCCTGTTGTAGTCCCATATAAGCAAGTGATTTATTCAAACCACTTTTATCTGTTTCATTAATTGTTTCTATTGTTGGAATTGTTGCTGATATACCAATGCCCATTCCTGGATTGGTACCATAAGTAATCATCGGTTCAATTTCAGTTGCATCAAAATGATATTCTTTATCGAAGACCGCATCTGAATCAGAGAATAATGCTTTCCATTCTACAACAGCTTTATCAAAATCCTGTGGAGCAAATTTTCTTCCTTTACTATAATTAAATGTTGTTTCATCTGGAGCAATCAAACCACAGCGTCCGCCCATTTCAATACTCATATTGCAAATAGTCATTCTTGCTTCCATACTTAAAGAGCGAATGGTACTTCCAGCAAACTCTACTGCATAACCTGTTGCACCGCTTGCAGAAATTTTTGATAAAATATAGAGTACAATATCTTTTGAAACAACTCCTTTATTTAATTCACCATCAACAATAATCCGCATCAGCTTTGGTTTTGTTTGCAACAAACATTGAGTTGATAAAACCATTTCCACTTCGCTGGTTCCAATTCCAAATGCAATGCTCCCAAATGCGCCGTGTGTTGAAGTATGACTATCGCCGCAAACAATCGTCATTCCCGGTTGTGTGATGCCCAGCTCCGGACCAATTACATGTACAATACCCTGGAACGGATGACCAAGTCCGTATAACTCTACTCCATGCTCTGCACAATTTTTTATTAATGCTTCTACTTGTATACGGCCCAGCTCTTCTTTTATTGGCAAATGCTGATTAATTGTTGGCACATTATGATCGGCAGTTGCAATTGTTTGCTGTGGACGAAACACTTTAATACCTCTTTTATTCAAACCATTAAATGCTTGAGGACTTGTTACTTCATGTATAAAATGTTTATCAATATACATAACAGAGGGGCCGTCCTCAATCGTTTGAACGATATGCTTCTCCCAGATTTTTTCAAATAATGTCTTCGCCATTTTATGCTATTGCTATTGTTCTTTGATATTCTTTTACCATCACATCCAAATCTTCATTCCCTACCTCTTTCTTACTATCTGCCACTTTTAAAAATTGCAGATACAGTGTATCTACATCATCTCTGTTAAATTCATATCCCAACTTTTGGAAACGGTATGCTAATGCACTTCGCCCACTGCGTGCCGTAAGTACAATCTTACTACCTTCTGCCCCTACTTCTTCGGGGGTGATGATTTCATAATTCTGCGCATTCTTTAAAAATCCATCCTGATGAATTCCACTACTATGTGCAAATGCATTACTTCCAACAATAGCTTTATTCGGCTGTACAGGCATACGCATGGTATCACTCACCAATCTACTTATTGGATTGAGTAGTTCTGTTTTGATATTTGTTTCAAACTCAAGGTAACTATGTTGCTTTAAAATCATTACCACTTCTTCCAATGAAGTATTGCCTGCACGTTCACCCAAACCATTAATAGTACACTCAACTTGTCTTGCGCCAGCAATTACACCTGCAACGGAATTGGCAGTAGCTAATCCCAAATCATTATGACAATGACAACTTAAAATTGCTTTATCAACATTAGGAACGTTATTAATTAAATAAGCAATCTTTTCACCGTATTGATGAGGCAAACAGTAACCTGTTGTGTCAGGAATATTCACCACTGTTGCACCTGCTTTAATCACAGCTTCCACCACTCTTGCTAAATACTCATTGTCAGTGCGCCCTGCATCTTCTGCAAAAAATTCCACATCATCTACAAATCTTCTTGCAAACTTTACAGCTTTTACAGCCCGTTTAATGATTTCTTCCCGAGTAGAATTGAATTTTGTTTTAATATGCAGATCACTTGTGCCAATGCCTGTATGTATACGTGGCCGTTTGGCATACTTTAAAGCTTCTGCTGCCACTTCAATATCTTTTTCTACAGCACGGGTTAATCCGCACACTGTTGCATTGGTAATAACTTTTGAGATTTGCAGTACGCTGTCAAAATCACCAGGGCTTGATATGGGAAAGCCCGCTTCAATAATATCAACACCTAACTCTTCTAGCTTTAACGCTAATTCAATTTTTTCCTTGGTGTTAAGTTTACAACCCGGCACCTGTTCTCCGTCTCGAAGTGTAGTGTCAAAAATATGTACTCTTTTTCCCGACATAACAATGATTAATAGATGAATGATGCAGTATAATAAACCGTACGAATGTTTGCTAAGAACAACGCATTTACTGCATCTTTCGAAATTAATTGTATACTGCACCGTTGTCAAACCATAATTGTATGTATTTTACGGTTGATAACATCCATTAGATATACTGAAAGCCTTTCTAGCAAAGGGTTTGAACATTTTTGAATTACGATGCCCAACAAAAGCACAGATACAGCATTTCAACTCGTTAAATCGCTTGAGAAGAGTGAAAAGCGCAATTTTAAGCTGTATGTAAAAAGAAATTCATCTTCATCAGATTTAAAAGTGATTCAACTTTTTGATGCAATGGATAAGATGAAGGAGTATGATGAAAGTACTCTGCTTTCAAAAAACCGTGCTATAAAAAAGCAACAGCTTTCCAATTTGAAAGCACACATGTACAGGTTGATTTTATCGAGCCTGCGTTTGATTAAACAGGAGGATAATATCACCATTCAACTGCATGAGCAAATGGATTTTGCACGAATTCTTTATAACAAAGGCTTGTATTTACAGAGTTTGAAAGTACTGGATAAGATGAAGGAGCAGGCAAAAGTATTTCAACAACTTACTTATTTGCAGCAAATTTTATTTTTTGAGAAAAAAATTGAGGCGTTATACATCACCCGGAGTATGCAGAACCGTGCAGATGAATTAACCAACGAATCAGCAGATACTGACAAACGCATCAGCAGCATCAATCAACTTTCTAATTTATCATTACAATTATACAGTTGGTATATTAAAAACGGTGTAGCAAGAAATGAAAAGGAAAGTAATGAGGCAAAAAACTATTTTGATTCGCATGTGCCAAAAGATGCAGAACAGTTGAAAGGATTTTATGAACAGTTGTATTTGTATCAATCGAATTGCTGGGTTGCTTTTATTCGTCAGGATTATTTATTGTATTACCGGTATACTCAAAAGTGGGTGAATTTATTTTCAAGGCATGAAGGCATGCTGGAAGCAGAAACCGCACACTATATTAAAGGCATGCACAATTTGATGGGTGCTCATTTTGATTTGCAGAATGAAATAAAGTTGAGTGAAGCCATACTTCAGTTTGAAAAATTTACAGAAAGGAAAGTAGTACAGCAGAATGAAAATTATAAAATGTTATGTTTTGTATATCTCTACATATCTAAAATAAACAAACATTTTTTAGAAGGAACTTTTACAGAAGGTTTACGCATTGTTCCGCATATTGAAGAAAAGCTGGCAGAATATGAATTGTATTTAGACCGTCATCGTGTGCTGGTGTTTTATTATAAAATTGCCTGTTTGTATTTCGGCAGCGGCAATAATGAAAAAGCAGTTGAATATCTCAATAAAATTATTCACTGGAAAGTAGATTTAAGAACAGATTTACAATGCTATGCAAGGCTATTGCACTTAATTGCACATTATGAGTTAGGTAATTTTGACTTGTTGGAATATTTAATAAAATCAGTTTACCGTTTTATGGGTAAGATGGAAAACTTAAGTGCAGTGGAAGAAGAAATGTTTAAATTCTTACGTCATTCATTTAAAATTTCGCCCGATAAATTTAAAGCTGCATTTGAAAAATTATTGCAACGCATCCGTAAATACGAAGGGAACCGATTTGAAACAAGAGCCTTCTTTTACTTAGACATAATTAGCTGGCTGCAAAGCAAAATTGAAAACGTACCTGTTCAAAAAGTAATTCGTGAAAAATACAAATTGAATAAGAAATAATTTATTAATTCGCTTTTACTACTTTAAAAATCCTTCGATTGTTATCTGCCGTAATCACTTCAATTAAATAAGTACCAGGCAGTCCATTTAATTGAACAGATGCCGGAGACTGTTTATACTGGTGAACACTTATTACTTTACCCATTATATCAAGTACCCGTATTTTAACCGCTTTATTTAAATCATCTGTTTTCCAATCAACCGTAATTGCCTGTCCACTTACAACTGGATTTGGAAATAACTTCACATACAAATTGTTTGATAAATCAATTTGCGATGTGATGGTATAATTAAACGGATCAGAAGGTATGCTTATACAACCGCTGATGGTAACACGTACACTATAAATTCCATTAATGGATGGTGTATAATTTTGAGCTGTTGCTCCGTTAATGATTACATTGTTCAAATACCATTGATTGCCTGTTGTGCTGTTTGATACCAATGAAGCACCGCTTGGAGTAATGATTGGTTTTAAAGGCAAAGGATTAATAAATAAATCAAATTGATCAGAGATATTTAAACATCCGCCAATGGTAGTGGTAACAATTACATTGTAAGAACCTTCTGCTATTGCTTGATAGGTATTACTTACTGCATTAGGAATAGTAGTTCCATCTAACACCCAACGATATGTAACATCAGCAATGGAATTAGCAGTAAGAGTGAAACTGCTTCCATCACAAATAATAGCAGAGCTGCCCTGTGCTATGATTGGTTTTGCAGGAATGGGTATTGCATTTACCTGTACAATGGAGGAGCTAACAGAACACCCAAATGTATTGGTAACTACAACGGAATATTGGCCGGTAGTATTTGCTGTAAAGCTTGATGATATTGCATTTGAAATATCTGTACCATCTTTTTTCCACTGATAGCTTAACCCAGTGCCTGTATTTGCATTTAAAATAACTGAACCCGTTCCGCAAAATGCAGTAGCTCCCGATGAAGTGATAACTGATGCCGGGCAATTATTTAATTCAACCGTCCAGGTTTTTGTTAAGGGTTTTAAAGTGGGCATATTATTAAGAAGATCCCCATCCTTTGATGCTGAAGATTCTGTAAAGAGGAAATTGCCCATAGCATTGGTAATGATAAACCTGCCCGATTCAGCAGCAGAACCACCGAAATTTTTTTGCCATTGCAATATGCCTGTACTGTTTAAATGAACCACCCACACATCACGAACGCCTTTAAAACCTGTTACATCTTTATCTGATGATTGGGTATTACCAATTGCTGTATAATCTCCATTGGTACTCGCAACAATGCTCATCGCTACATCATCATTGCTACCGCCAAAAACTTTTTGCCACTGAATACTACCTGTTGAGCTTAACTTAACAATCCAAAAATCTCTTGCTCCTTTTGCACCTGTAACATCAAAATCATTTGAAGCTGTAGTGGCAGCTATTATAAAGCCGGCATCTGAAGTGAGCCTTATTGAATTTGCCTGCTCATTGTTACTGCCGCCTATTGTTTTTTGCCATTGTAATACTCCGGTACTATTTATTTTAAGAACCCAGGCATCCTGAACACCTTTATTACCGGTTACATTTCCATCATCTGAATAAGAATATCCCGCAATAACAAAACCATTATCGCCTGAAGTTGAAACTGAGAAACCTTCGTCTTCATCTGTACCGCCATAACATTTATTCCACAAAAGAGTTCCCGACGCATCAATTTTAAGAACCCAAACATCGTTGCCTCCTTGATTACCGGAAACATCTCCATCAATTGAATTGGTTCTTCCTGTTGCTAAATATGCCCCGTCTGTAGTAGCAATGATGGCATTAATAAAATCATCATCAGTACCACCAATAGCCAATTGCCATTGCAGTTCGCCAGTCTTATCAATTTTTATAATCCATCCATCATATCCGCCATGGTTATCTATGACATCGCCATCATCAGAAATGGTGTAACCGGCAATAATGCAACCACTATCTGATGTGGGAACAACGGAAGTGCCATAGTCTGATTCACCACCACCGTAATTTCTTTGCCAAATTATTGCACCGGCAGCAGTATATCTTGTAACCAAAACATCTTCTCTGCCATGATAGTCAATTAAAAAATTACTGTTGCTGCTACCCACAGTTATCAGTTCATTATCTGCCAAAATTTTAATTTCTGAATTTGTATTTGTTGCCTGTGCAGCAGAACCACCCAAACATTTTTGCCATACAATGGTATTAGCATTATTTAAATTTACCAACCATAGATCTGTACCCCCATTGTTACCGCTCACTTCACCATTGTTTGAAGCAGTACGGCCGACAATGACATAGGTGTTGGTTGAGCTAAGTGTAACAGAAGATGCACTTTCTGAATTTGTACCACCCAAACAATTTTGCCATTGCAAAACACCTGTGGCATTTATTTTTACTGCCCAAACTTCCTGTGTGCCTGCATTGCCACTCACATCTGTATTGTTAGAATATGTATAGCCTGATATAAGATAACCACCATCTGGTGCTAGTACCAAACCACTTCCTTCTTCTCCACTTGTGCCACCTAAACATTTTTGCCATTCAACAATACCAATACTGTTTATTTTTACAACCCACACATCTAAACCGCCCCGGTTACCAGATACCTCAACATTGTTAGATGTGGTCCCTCCGCTAAAAATATAGCCGCCATCTGCGGTAGGTTGTATTATATTCGCTACTTCATTACTTGTACCGCCATAAGTTTTTTGCCATTGTATAATTCCTGATGCATTTATTTTTACTACCCATACATCCTGCTGACCCTTATTGCCGCTAACATCGCCGTTATTAGAATAAGTATAACCTGCCACAATAAAATTTCCATCGGTTGTTGCATCAATTGAATTGGCAAGATCAAGATTGTTTCCGCCTAAACATTTTTGCCATTGCAGTACTCCGTTGTTATCTACTTTAATGATCCAAACATCTGATTGGCCTTTGAAACCGGTTACATCACCATCATTTGAAAAAGTATAGCCAGCAATTAAATATCCGTCTGCCGAGGGTACTATTGATCGGCCAGCATCAACTTGTTTGCCGCCATAAGTTTTTTGCCACTGCATAGTTCCTGTACTGCTTAATTTTACAACCCATACATCAGACTGACCTTTATTAAGTGTAATATCTTCATTCGTTGAGTAAGTGTAGCCTGTTAAAATATATCCACCGTCTGATGTGAGAGCAATTGAATTGCAACGATCTTCATTGGTTCCTCCAAAAGATTTTTGCCATAAAATAGTTCCCGTGCTGTTTGTTTTAACTACCCAAATATCAACGCCCCCTTTATTTCCTCCGGCAATATCGCCATCCACAGAATTTGAACTTCCAGCAACAATAAACCCGCCATCGGCAGTTGCTTTTATTGAACTGCCTTCATCTGCATTGCCATTTAAGGTTACCGTTCCTCCACCTACTGTATTCCACTTTATATTTGCCTGAGTAAATGCCTGGAAACTGATGAACAGAAAAAGAAAAGTAAAAGATAAAAATTTATTTATATGCTTTTTAGGTTTGAAACTTTTTGCCACAATTTTTTTGTTTTTTTTGAGAGACTGCAAAAGTATAAGGACAAGTTTCAGTTAAATTCAATCCAATATTAATTTTTACTTATCAATTGCTTTCAATGTTAATAAATTATTAAGCAAAAAAGCCTGTTGATAAATCAACAGGCTTCTCAAAAAAACTAAACTAAAATTTATTGCTTTATGAGTTTAAGTATTTGGCTGGCACCGGCTTGTAAAATTTCAGCAAAATAAACTCCCGGTACATAACCTGTGCCTATAGTTATAAAAGAGGGGTTGTTCTTAAAGGTCTGTGTTTCTATTATTCTGCCATAAACATCTGTAACCTTTATTACAAAATCTCCGGGTTTTTTATTCTTCATATCAATTCTAAAGGAACTGACAGTAGGGTTAGGGTTTATTTTATATACTGGTAGAACTTTATCTGTTATTACAGTATTCGCTTCAGTTCCATTTCCTGAACCAGGTTTTTTCGTTAACGAAGGGCATGCAGCAACTGAAACAGCCAAAGATTTTGCAGCACTTGTACCACAGGTATTGGTTGCTTTAACAGAAACAGTACCAGTAACAGCAGTTACAGGATAGGTAACAGTAACCGATGAAAGCGTAGAATCGCCTGTGAATACTGTACCCGCAGGTTTTGTCCATATATAAGATACCGCACCTGCTATAGGAGTAATTGAGTAAACCACATTACGTGATGGACATGCTTGTGGGGCAGCAGTAATTGTTCCGGGTGCAGAAGGAACTTTTACAATTGCAAGAGACCTGAACCCACTTGCTGCACAATTATTAATTGCTGATACATATAAAGTTCCGGGAACAAAGGAATTAGAAAAACTTACTGTAATGCTTGATCCGTTAGATGCACCAATAATGGTTGCACCAATCGGCAAACTCCAAGTATAACTTGTTGCAAAAGCTGAACTGGCAACAGAATATACAGCATTGGTTGGGCTTCCTATAAGTGTGCAGATGTTGGAAGGCCCGGTAATTACACCCGGTGTTGCCGGTGCATTTCTAAGAATAGTTAATGACTTGGCAGCACTTACAGAACAATTGTTTTGGGCAGCAACAGTGATAAACCCAGCATTCACAAAACTGTTTGCATAGGTAACAATGATACTTGTAGTTCCCTGCCCCGAAACAATGGCAGCTCCCGTTGGTACTGTCCAAACATAAGAAGTAGCATTCGTGACGGGTGAAATACTATATGTTGACTGTGCCCCTGTACCCATAAGCGGACAAGCATCTGTGGGTCCTGAAATAGTTCCCGGAGTTGCCGGTACTGCTCTTGATACTGTAAGTGTTTTGGCAGCACTTGTAAAACAATTGTTTTGTGCTGCTACCGAAATGTTTCCACTAACAAAAGAATTACTATAAGTAACACTAATGCTTGTACTGCCTTGGCCTGAATTAATTGTAACACCGCTTGGCACTGACCAAAAATAAGAAGTAGCATTTGTAACCGCTAAAATAGTATAGGAAGTGGGAGTACCTGTTCCCATTAGTGGACAGGCATCTGTAACACCTGCAATAACAGAAGGTATAGATGGAATTTTTCTTGTTAATGCAAAACCTCTGTTGGCACTGTTACCACAATCGGAAACCGAGTTTACAGTAATACTTCCTGATACAAAAGAGTTACTAAACAAAACTGAAATAGCTGTAGTACCCTGGCCCGATACAATACTTGCGCCTGCAGGAACTGACCATGTATATGAAATTGCTTCAGTAACAGGTGAAATAGAATAAGTAGTTGGGGTACCTGTACCCATTAACGGGCACACATCGCTTTCACCTGAAATTGCTCCGGGAACAGGAGGTAAGGTTTTAGCTACATTCAAAATTCTTGCTGTACTTGTATAACAATAATTTGTGGCATATACTGAAATAGTACCAGATATAATACTGCCTGCGTAACTTACCTCTATAAGCGTATCTCCCTGACCTGAAACAATGGTTGCCCCCGCCGGTACTACCCAAATATAAGCAGTGGCATACCTAACAGGTTCAATATAATAAATTGCATTTACCCCAGTTCCTGCAAAAGGGCAAAGTTCTGCTGTACCCCTTATACGGTAAGGAATACCCGGAACATCTTTCCTGATTTTTAAAACTGTAACAGCACTGCTATCGCATGCAGATATTGCAACCACAGTAATATTTGTTTCACCAACAAACGCATTATTATAACTTACCACAATTCCTGTTGTACCCTGCCCGGAAATAATGGTTGCACCAGTAGGAACTGTCCAATAATAAGAATTTGCATTTGCCACTACAGGAATTATATAGTTGGCAGTAATTGTTGAGTCAATAAAAGGGCATGCATTAATAGGTCCATCAATGTATAAAGGTTTGTCAGCAATATTTGAATCAACAATTAAATTAAACGTACAGGTACTGCTGTTATTTAATACATCCAATGCTGTAATGGTGATAGTATGAATACCAGGATTAAGAATGGTTCCTGCCACTGGAGATTGTGTAACAGTTACTGCTCCGCCACAATTATCATTTGCAGTTGCCAATGTTATAAAATCTGCAAGAGTATAAGTACAAACTGTAAAATCTGTAAGTACAGTTGTATCAGCAGGACAGGTAATTGCTGGGCCTTCATTATCTACAACAATTACTGAAAATGTACAAGTACTGCTGTTGCCATTGTTATCCGTTGCTGTAACAGTTACCAATGTAGTACCAACAGGAAATACCGGACCTGCAGGAGAATAACTGATACTTGCAACAGTACAGTTATCTGTAGCTGTGGCAACACCAGTTAAATCAATACTTCCAGAACATAGGTCAGGTGTATTGCTAATTGTAATATCTGCAGGGCAGGTAAGAACAGGTGGCGTGTTATCAGTTGCAAGAATTGTTACCGGAACATTGAAGGTACATAAGTTCGCATCTCTCACTGTTACCGTATAAGTTCCGTTTGTTAATGAATTAAATGTTCCGCTTACCTGGTAAGTTCCTCCGTTTAAACTGTACATTAAAGATCCAGTACCTCCGCTACCGTCAACAGTAACTGAACCTGTTGTACTTCCTGCACATAAAACATTTGTTTGAGATAAAATAGTTCCTGATAATACAGGAGGTGCAGTAAGAGTTACCGTTACTGTAGTTGTACTTATACAATTGTTTGCATCTTTCACAACAATTTCATAAGTACCTGCAGCTAATCCACTAAACACATTGCTTGCCTGATAACTCGTTCCATTATCTTTTGAATATTGTAATGCGCCGCTTCCACCGCTTGCTGTAACTGTAATTTCTCCATCAGTAGAATTAGAACAACTTAAATCAGCACCATTGTAACTTGTTTTTACTGCACTGCTGATAGTTACAGCAGCCGGAGCAGTAATAGTTACTGTAGTTGTTGTACTGATGCAATCATTAGCATCTTTCACATCAATTTGATAAGTACCTGCTGCTAATCCGCTGAACACATTACTCAACTGATAATTGCTTCCGTTGTCTTTTGAATATTGAAGAGTGCCAGTTCCGCTGCTTGCATTCAACGTTATTTCACCATCTGTTGAAGTTGAACAGGATAAATCAGATCCGTTATAACTTGTTTTTACTGAACTGTTAATTACAGGTGTAGGACTGAATGTAATCGTTACTTCATCAAATGATGCCGAACAGGGATTATTGCTGATGGTCCATCTTAAAACATAAGTAGTACCCGAAACACCATTGAAAACTGTTGTGGGGTTAGTTGCATTAATAAAGGAACCGCCAGTCCCGCTTTGTATACTCCATAACCCTGTTCCAACTGTTGGAGTATTGGCAACTAATGTAACCTGTGTTAATCCGCAGGTTACATTTCCGATTTGATCATTGCCTGCAGCTGCGATGGTAGGATTAGCCACTACTATCCAACTTACCTGGTTGCTTGATGAAGTATTACATCCTGTTCCTGTTGAGGTTCTTCTGCTTTCAATTAAATTCGTTCCAACTACTGCTGCAAAACTTGGTACGGTTGTACTCCATGCACTCCAGTTTGTTCCGTTATTAGTTGAGAAACGATATTCATCGGCAACTGTTCCGGTTCCGCCACTGCCTGCTACGGTTATAACAGTTAGGGTTGTGCCCACACAAGCTGTAGCAATATTTGGAGTTTTCGTAATAGATGGCGCAACAGGTTGTGCTGCTACCGTTCCACTTGCTGTTACATTAATGGCATTGGCTACTGAAAATCCCCCGCCGGATATATTTATGTTTTCACCATTATAATTACCGGCATTTGCATTCGCTTTTAAGCGAACCCATACCTGCCTGCCTATAGCACCTCCGGTTGCATTGGCAGTTACACTGTTGGCAAACCCTGTAGTGGCAGAAGTTACCGATACTTCATAATTTGCAGAACCCGCAATAGTTATTGTAGCAGTTGCAGGGTTTAAACCCGTACCATTAACCGTATAAGTTTGAGCTGCACCGGGTTGGTTTACACAAGCAGCAAACCCTGTTAAAGGGGTAAGAGTAGTTCCTAAAATTGACCCGTTAAAGGTAAAGTCATTAATGCTGAAAGTACCAGAGCCAGCATTAGCATTAAAGCCATAAAACCGGAACGCTGTAGCTGTACTTAGATTCTGATAAGCCGCTCCTGATAAGCTGATTGTTGTACCTGTAGCTGTAGGTGTACCTATATTAGTAACAAAATTATCTGAAACTGCATTGGAACGAAAAGCAAAACTATTTGGGCCGCTGCCACTTCTTTGCCCCGTATATGTAAACCCACTTAAATTAATACGATAGCCACTGTTTGGAGTTAATGTGAAGGTAAAATAATCAGATGTATTAAGACTTGTAGCAGTAGTCCACCCGGTGGCGTTATACCTGTTGTTGTTGTTGCTACCGGTAATACCTGAACCACGGCCAATACCCGTTACTGTGATATTTGAAGCTACTGTTTGCCCAGCAGTGTATGGGTTGGAAGTGTTTGGATTTGTACCAGTAATGGGATTTGTAAAAATGGCTGTTTGTGCTAAAACGGTTGTGCTGAAGAACAAAAAAATAGCCGTGAGGAAACTAACAAAATGTTTTTTAGAATCGGGATTAAAAGCTGTAATTCGGTTCATTTACAATATGATTTTTAAGAAAATAAAATCCTTAGTAAGAAACACTTATAAGTAGAAAACAAACGCCTAGAATACTATTTCACTATTCATCAAACCTTGAGGATATTAAATTTTTGTTACTAGCATACATCTAAAAAAAACCGAATACTACATATTGAATGTTATCTTTTGTTGAACTAACTTTTAGATACCTTTAATTTTTATTCTAAAGCTGGCCTACGATGTAAGACAACAGCCGTATGAGCTTTTCCACCTCCGCATCTTTTTGCGCTCTGTTTAATGAGGGTGAAGTAATATCCGGAAAGTCATTAAAGAAATCGGAAATATACTTTTGCTCTGTAATATGAAACACTGTTTTTACACGTAAAATGGCAGTATGAACAGCCGCCCAATTTTTTTTATCCATCTCCGTTTTTAATGTTAGCTGTACAAAAAGCAGCTCATTGATAAATTCAGATTTGAGAGCATTTTCCTTTACCATATCTCCATGAGATAAGTTGAGGAAAAAATTATTCATCTCTTTCATATCAATTAATTTTTCCGGGGTATGCATGGGATAAGCATTACTTAAATAAAATTTGTTCATTGGTTTTAAGAATAGTTGATTTCATTTTGCAACTCCTGGGGAGTTGAAATGGATTCTTTGTATTGGTATTCCGGCACAAAAGATTTTAATAGCAACTTAAGTTTGGGGTGAGGTATATCATCTTCCAGTTCCTGTAAACGCTTGATCATATTTTTTACAAAAAGAGGATCATACTCATTTACTTTACCAATTAATATTTTTTCATGATGGGTTTTTATTAATTTTTCTTTCTCAGAAAATAGATCTTCAAATAATTTTTCACCGGGGCGTAATCCTGTAAATTGTATTTTAATATCCCTCTCAGGAATAAAACCTGAGAGACGAATCATATTTTTAGCCAAATCATAAATCTTTACCGGCTCACCCATATCAAATACAAATATTTCTCCACCTTCTCCCATTACTGCTGCTTCTACTACTAATTGGCAGGCTTCGGGTATGGTCATAAAATAACGAATCATGTCAGGATGAGTAACAGTTACGGGACCACCTTCAGCAATTTGTTTTTTAAACAATGGCACTACCGATCCATTGGAACCAAGTACATTTCCAAAACGTGTGGTTATGTAAGCTGTATTCTTATTTTCAAATGCCTTTGTTTGTATGGCAATTTCGGCGAGGCGTTTTGTTACACCCATAATACTGCTTGGATTTACTGCTTTGTCAGTAGATACAAGTATAAACTTTGAAACGTTTAGTTTGCCGGCAATATCTGCCAGTTCCCAGGTTGCCAGTACATTTGTACGAATTGCTTCTAAAGGATATGTTTCTAAAAGAGGTACATGTTTGTAAGCTGCTGCATGAAAAATAATTCCGGGCTGATATTTTTTTATGATATCCTTTATCCTGTCCTTATCTCTCATATTGGCCAGTTCATAATGACAGATAACACCCGTTTTATTTTGCTTCATTTCAAACTCCAGGTCATACAAAGCGCTTTCGGAAAAATCAAGGCAAATAATTTCAGCAGCTTCATGTTGTATTAATTTCCGTACCAGTTCGCTTCCAATAGAACCTGCAGCACCAGTTACCAAAACTGTTTTACCGGTTACAAATTCAATTGTTTGTTCATTTTTAATTTCGATTTGTTTTCGTACGAGTAAATCAGCAATATCAATTTCCTGAAGCTTTAATAAATTCTGATTATTATCTAACCAGAAATTTAAAGAGGGTAACTGACGGATTTTTAAATTGTACATAATAATACTTTCTAAAAACCCGGCTTTTCGTTCATTGGTTATTTCGGGATCCGCAATAATGATATGTGTAATACCATTTGTTATGATTGTTTTATGAATATCATCTTCTGCCGAAAAAACAGGATGCCCTAATACAAACCGGTTCGCCTTTCTTTTATCATCATCTAAAAATCCTATAACCGTATATTGGCTGTGGGGAGTATCTCTAATGGTTTTTAATAAAGACATTCCCAGCTCTCCTGCACCAAAAATTAACAACCGCCTGTATTTATTTTGACCAAGAACTTTTTTTAATCTGCTAATAATAAACCCTACTGTTAATCGCCAGGAAATAATAAGGAAATAAGAAACCAGCATAGCAATTACCCATATCTCAAGTGGAAAACGAAGAGAGCGTGGTAATAAAAAACCAATAATAACTGTAGAGAAATAAATAATACATGTATAAATGAGGAGCCTTCCAAAATCTTCAAAAGCACTGTAACGGATAATCCTCTGCGCCAAAGAAGAAAAACGCCATACCAATGCGGCTACAGTGATATGAATACAACTGATTGCAAGAATAATCAGTACAGGAAACGGATTGATATGCAACAGACGCATGTATAAGAACAAGGAACATAAAAATCCCAGTTCAAAAATAAATACATCGGCAATGTATACCAATACCGGTATCTGTAAATTAAACAGCCACCGTTTCATTTCTTACAATTTTGTTTATGACTGATGTTATTTCGGTTATTTCATTTTCAGTTAACGCAGAACCTGATGGGAGGCAAATTCCTGATTCAAATAAACCTTCTGAAACCCCGTTTACGAAGCAAGGTGCTCCTTTAAAAACCGGTTGAAGATGCATTGGCTTCCAAACAGGGCGTGATTCAACATTGTACTCACCCAGCTTTACTCTTATTTTTTCAAGCATACTGTTACTGCCACCCATAAAATTAAAACAGGCAACTGTAAGCCAGCGATTAGAGAGTGATTGAAAATTTTCTTTTTGAAACTGTATACCCTCTATTTCTCCCAGCAACTCTTTATACAGATTAAAAATTTTTCTTCTTGCCAGCACACGGTCTTGAAGCACCTGCATTTGCGCCCTGCCAATACCTGCGCAGATATTGCTCATTCTATAGTTATACCCTACTTCCACATGCTCGTAATGTGGTGCAGGTTCTTTTGCCTGCGATGCTAATTTTCTTGCTTTCTCAATCATCAATTCATTGCTGCATAACAATGCTCCTCCTCCGCTGGTTGTAATTATTTTATTTCCGTTAAAACTATAAATTGAAAAATCACCAAAGCCCCCGCACGGGATATTGTTATAAGTAGACCCTAATGCTTCAGCAGCGTCTTCTATAAGAGGTACGTTGTACTCTTTTGCAATTTTATTGATCCTTTGCATATCTGCAGGCATGCCATAAATATGCACTACAATAATGGCTTTGGGTTTTTTACCCATTGCTGTATATTTTTTTAAAGCTTCTTCTAATAAATCAGGATCCATATTCCAGGAAGCAGCTTCACTGTCAATAAAAACAGGAACAGCTCTTTCGTACAAAATCGGAAACGCACAACCAGCAAAAGTGAGGCTTTGACAAAAAACAAAATCGTCTGTTTTAATGTTCAGGAGCCTAAGAGCAAGATGCAAAGCAGCAGTACCAGAATTTAGAGCCAGTGAGGCTCTGCCTGAGTAATTTGTTAATTGCTCTTCAAACGCACTTACGTTCGGGCCAAGCGGTGCTACCCAATTACTAATGAACGCTTCTTCTACAAAAAGCCTTTCCTTGCCACTCATGTGAGGAGGAGATAACCAAATTTTTTTCATACTAAACTTACTAATTGAAAGGGATAATTTTAAAGATTCGTATTTAACAATCAGAGATCATCTATTTTGCATTTAAAAACACTTACCTGATTTTTATAAGGTTGTAAAAAAGAGCATGATTTTAATCTTCAGCAGACTGAATTTTCTTCATTATCCTTGCAGGTACGCCGCCTACCATTACATTCTCCGGCACATCTTTATACACCAAACTACCCGCCATAACTATTGAATTATCTCCAATGGAAACATTAGGAACCGTAGCACTTTTAATACCAAAAAAACAATTTGAACCAATTTTGTTAGTGCCTCCTATTGTTACACCTGCAGTAATTTGGCTGTGATTGCCTAATATGCAATCATGATCAACACTTGACAATGTATTAATAATGGTATTATTTCCAATAACTGCTTTAGAACCAATTACACAACCTGGGCAAATGACAACGCCATTTCCAATTACAGCATCATGTGCAACAAACGAATTCTCTGCAATGCAATTTGCAGGCGTTATTCCAAGCAAGTTTAATTGATTATAAATTTTTTTTCTGATCTCATTATTACCAATACCAATAAACACATCATCGCTTTTGTATTTTTCTATAGCATCAAAAAAAAAGGCTTGGCTGATAATCTCAGGCGTTTTTTGAATTACATCAATAAAGAAAATTCGCTCATATTTTTTAATAATAATAGATGCTATAACATGCCCGTGTCCGCTTGCCCCAATGATATATGCGTTTTTCATTGCGGCTTTTGTTTAATGGAGAACACCCGTGCAAGTAAGGCTTTGTCACTGGTTCTGTGGAGGGAACTGCTTATTTGCACAGTATTGCTATCAATATAATGAACAGAATGAAGCTTGTATAAAATCTCTTCATTAATATTACAATTTGCATAGTAAAATATATCCCTTGAAAGGGTATGATAAGTAAGCTCCCACCTGCTGTTATTTTTTTCCTGGGTATTAAAAAAACCAGCTTCACACACATCACTAATGACAGGATATGAAGCAAAATAGAGCAACCCTACCCCATTTAAATCATAGTAAGGGTTGATGGTGTATTTAATTTCAAAAATAGAATCATCCTGTATAAGGAATTTCACATCGCCAATTTTCACTTCCTTTAATTCATTTTTTTTAATTAACCTGTATTCGTTTCCGAATTGCGGATTAGTATCAAGCTCTTCAATTAAATTTTCTTTAGTATCTGGTTGGCTTTTAACCAGCTTTGTATTATCCAAATCATTCCTGATTGAAAAACTTGTCATTAAATTTGCATGTATTGTTGCCTCATCTGATCTTAATGTGATACTACTGTAATACATACTGCTCCCATACCTTTTCATATCCCCATCAATTCTCAGGGTTTCATTTTCTCTGAATTTATTTAAAGCCCCTGAACTTTGAATCTTAATCCGCACAAAGGTGGCATATAACCGGTTGTTTAGCTCATCTTTTAAATTGTATGACTTTGTGCTTAAGCCATTGCACAACATTTGCCAGTGCAGGTTGCCCAATTCTTTAAATAACCAGTTTTCTGACAGAGCTTCTATTGCCATTTGCGGCATGTCAATAGTTATTTCCTTAAGTATCTTGCTTTGTATCGGTTCGGCTTTACCGGGCAATGCAACGCTTTCCTGATTCTTACAATATTGTATAATGTCGGATAATTTTTCAAACTCCATCCACTTTAAGTCTGGAATTGTTTGCCCTATTTCACGTTCCAGATCAACACGTATCGTTACCAAATCAATGCTATCAATTCCTGCTTCATTAAACAGTAGGTTGGTGTGCTCAATTTCAATTTCAGGTGTAACTCCCTGTATAATTCTCAGATACCTTTTCATTATGCGTTTTTAATTATCTCCACAACAAAGAATAATACATTTCGTTACCATTATTCTCCGGTAAATTTTTTCATTGTGGCAGTTCCGGTATGTGAAATATTTTTTTGTGTAAAAACTGCCTTAACAGTTAACCATAAAATTTTCATATCGGTTTTAAATCCAATATTTTCTGCATACCAAACATCGTATTCAAATTTTTGAGGCCATGATAAAGCATTTCTTCCATTTACCTGTGCCCACCCTGTAATACCCGGCTTAACTGTATGTCTTCTTTTTTGATAGCTGGTATATAGCGGTAAATATTCTTTTAATAAAGGTCTTGGACCCACAAAACTCATATCTCCAAAGAGTACATTAAAAAATTGCGGCAGTTCATCTAAAGATGTTTTGCGTAAAAATTTACCAACTTCTGTTAACCTTTTTTCATCGGGTAAAAAATTACCGTCACTATCTTTTTCATCATTCATTGTTTTAAACTTTATCAAATGAAAAAGTTTTTCATTTTTTCCAGGTCTTTGCTGAAAAAAGAATACCATCTGCTTATTGATGACAAATAAAACAATAGCAACAATCAGCATTACCGGAAACAATAAAATGATGAGTATAAGCGACGCCAGTATATCTCCCCCATTTTTAAAATAGTTTCTATACATAATTTAGTTGTGGCAGTTTTCGCTGCTTGCATGTAAGCCAGTAACAATACTCTTGAAACAACATTTCCCATATTTTTTGTTGCGAAAATTTTTCAATTACTGATTGACGGGCATTTTTTGAAAAATATACCTGCAAATCAGTTTCTGTTCTTAGCTTATGCATTGCTGAATACAAAGCCTGTTCATTCTTTACAGTAACGAGTAACCCGTTTTGTCCATGACTTACAATTTCATTGCACCCATTTATATTAGAAAGGATCATTGCACATTCCATTGAGGCTGCCTGCAAAGGCACATTTGGAAACCCTTCCCGATAACTGGGAAAAACAAGCAACCTAGATGCGGCTAAAAAAGGCCGAATATCATTTTGAAATCCCCAGGCTTTAATACTTTTACTCTCAGCAATGATTTCGCTTTGTTGTTTTGACAAAGGATCCAGTTCAGGTTCTTCATTACCTAACAACCATAACTCGTCGTTTTTAAACTCTTCTTTTATTTTTAAAAAAGAAGTAAGCAACTCTCCAATACCTTTATCTTTTACCAACCTGCCAATAAAAATCCATACCGCACCATCAACAGCTATTTGTCTTGAATTTTTTAGTTCATTAGCTTGATCTGCTACTTCTTTTATACCGGAACAGTAATGTTCTGTATCAATTCCGTTGGTTGTACCTGCACCAAGAACTTTCATTTTGCCGATACCGATTTTTTCGTTTTGTAATGTATTCATCAGATTGAATGAGTTGGGATAAGTAAAAGTTGATAATGCTGCACTCAACTTTTCCAGTTGCCGCATCATATATCTTTTCCAGCCCGTAAAATTTATCCAGGGCAATCCTGCAACTGTGTGCATCCTAACGGGAACGCCACAAACAAATGCGGCAATCATTCCCAGCAATCCTGCTTTGGGTGTGTGTGTGTGTACAATATCTGGCTTAATTGTTCTTATTATTTTTATAAGTTTTAGTAAGCAATACAAATCATGCAACGGGCTAATGTTTCTTTTAAAGGGAACAATTAAATGCCTGCATTTCTCCTGCTCTTTTACTTCATCAACTTCTTTTCCGGAAGCACTGATCATAACCACATCAAATCCCTGTTGCTGCATATAATGCATCTGCCCTTTTAATAAAATTTTTAAGGAAATGGGGACAGTTGTTATACGAACCAAAATTGGCATACAGATCAGTTGTTCAAAATTTGAGAAGCCTCAAACATATTCAAACTTTGAAAGGAATATCTTTTTGAAAGGTTTTGATAGTGCTCTGTTATTTGTTTCAGTTCCTGCATACATTCAACTGGGTGAATACCGAAATTTTCCGGATGCCACCACAAATGATAATACCCGCCTGTTAAAGCAGCTCTTGTCATTTCGCTTTTAATTCTTTCTAATTTTAATTTGTTTAACAAAGGATATTTGGGTTGCCATGGACGATACAAGCGGCTTGCAGGAAGCAGATGTGGCAGGCTTTTGCTTTCAGTTTTTACTATTTCCTTATTGTAAATTTTTGATTTGCCAATTGGAAAATAAGCATCACCCGATCTAAATACTTTTCGTAGAACCCCTTCATCAGTTGTAGGCGACCAATACCAATTGTACGGATTTGTACGAACGGAAGAAATACCTTCTTGAGTACATACCTCCAAATATTGATTGTTGTACTGATTTCTTGGAAAAACCAAAGAATTTAACTGAATGTTTTGCTCAGCCGCAATTTTTTTTGCTTTCCTTAAATCTTCTCTGAATTGTTCAATGGTGTTTCCTTTTTCAAGACAGTAATAGTGAGCATATGTGTGCGTACCAATTTCCTGCCCTTTTGTTTTTGAAATCATAGAAATGAGCTTGCTTGCAAAATGAAACAAATCATTTTCCTCTGTAAACCCATTTTCATGAATATAATGATATGCAGAACGTACTTTGTTTTCAAACTCAGGTACGGTTTGAGGTTTATTTTTTTGCCATTCACTAACTGATTTATTAAACAACATCCCAACCGTTGCCCATGTGGCATGTATTTCTGCAGCTTGAAATAATTCTAATTTTTCCGGAATAAGATTTCTTGTGTTTAACAAAAAGCTTTTTACATCATCATCCAGCTTAATTTTATCAAACCTGCCCCATTGAAGTTCAAAGTCAAGAGATATAACAAAGATTCCCGGCATATATACAAATTGTATTAAGCAACTGCTGCAAAACTTCTTTTAAAATTTTGCCTGGATTGATAGAGTGATCTAACCTGGGCAAATACAATAAAAAACAAAGGCATTACTTGTGCTTTTTGACGCATTGCAATTCCTAAATTACCAGATATTTGAGCTAATGCTAAACTTGCAATTAAAAAAACAAACAAACTTATTTTAAACCACCCATTCAGCTCATTCCATATACCAATAAGTTCTGTTATTAAAATGAAGAACATATATAAATAAATGAGATTTTCAATAGAACTAATGAAACCCATTACTCCCGGCGCATCAACAAATAAAGGGCGAAACCAAAATGTAAATAATTTCATTGGTAATGAATAATTCTGAATATCAACTCCCGTACCCGCCCTGCCTAAGCTGGATACTTTGTGTTGAAACATTTCAGAAGAGTTTGTATCTAATATGTTCAGCCCATCCGTATTTGCAAATTCTATAACATTGTCGCTTGTAAAATAAAATACCACAAGTGACAATAAAATAATTGCCCATTTAAAATAGGCTTTGATGCCCGAGTTTGTAAATATTAGTCCACAAACAGTTCCTAAAACTACCGCAAGAAGTATATGAGGCCTTGTAAAATATACAATAGCTAAACCTGCAATAATAAAACCAGGCCGTCTGTTAAATCTACTTAAGCCCCAAAACAGTAAACCCATGCCTAAAATCATTACACTTCCTTTTCCCAGTGAGGATGTCCAGAAATGAAGATTCGGAAGTAGAAAAACAAGTTCGACTATTCCTAAGCCTTGTATTAATTTAGCTTGCGAATTGATATTTTCATTTGCTGCCCGATATAATAAATAAATACCAACCAGCCCGAAAAAAGAAAACAAAGCCATAACTGCATAATAGGATAAACCCAAAACATGAGTAAATGGCCATGCAAAAAAATATATAAAAGTAGTTCCATTGCCAAATAACTCTAACCAATTTTCACTTGCGGCAGAAACCCGGAAATATTTAAACGAATCGCTGGATGAAGAACTTGTATAAAGAATATATGTGAGCGTTAATATAAAATGTACCGTATATAAAATCCATGGCACATTACTTGACTGAGGGCTGCCCTTAGTTTCAGTAAAATAAACAATGGCAGTATAAAGCCCTGTACAAAATAATATGACAAAAAAGATATCCATATTTCTAAGACTTTAAATCAGTAATTAACCCAATATACTTACCGCCAAATTCAAAAACACTGTACTTGCATTTATTGTGGGCAATAAAATCTTTAAAGTGATTGTTATCCTGAATATCATCAAACAATATATGTGCGTCTGAACTCAACCTTGGCTTAATCAATTCAAAAATATACTGCCTTGCTGCATAAGACTTATCAGAATCGTAGTGAAACAAATCAATTTTATCAACTTGAGATAAAATATAAGGGATATTTTTTTTATCCCCTTCAATATACAAAGTCCAGTTACTTTTCAATTCTTCATCCACCAATACTCCTACATATTGCTCGGGATTTGGAAGCCTGAAGTAAGGGAAATCGCTGCTGTACAATTTGCCAAATCCATTTTTCTTTAATGCTGATAAAAATGTTTTGGTTGAGTAACCGGCAGCTACACCTGTCTCAACAATTACTTTCGGTTTTGTAATAACAGTTAAAAAATACAAAACAGGATATAAGCCCCCGCCGCCCAACTTAACAGGCAAAGATGAAAGTTTTGCTTTTGCATCCTGTTCTAATTTTTCTGAAAATAAAACAGCTTCCTCCCAAACTTGAGGATTGAGATTGTTTGCCCAGTCTTTAAAACTGCTTTGATTTGTTCTAATCCATTTAAGATCCCGTTGCTTCTCCCGGGATGAAAATCTCAAAGAAATTTTCTTTAATAATTCTTTCCCTCTTGCCGGATTTTTAATAATGAATTTTAAAATATTACTTACGGAATTTTTTTGCATATATTTTTAAAATAATTCCATGGAACCAAGAGATGGTTGCCATAATTTAAATTGATAAAATTCAGATAACTCATGTTTACTCAAAATACGAATTGTTGTTTCCGGCCCTTTATTAAATGGGCCAAACAAGGCTAAACTCTTTTTCATATCATTACTAAACAATGGCGATAGTGTACAGGAAACAAATAATGGCCTTACCGATTTACAAATTTTTTTTATGGCTTCACTTGCATCTTTTTGTGCATCTGTTCCTGGCATGATCCAAATTTCACAAATTCGTAATTCAATAAATGCTTTCATCTTCTTTAACCTGAAAATAATTCCGAATTTCTCAGGTTCAATGATTGCTCCATATTTAACAACCGGACAATCTACATATCGCCACCTTAAATAGTTAAACTCAATAGCTGTGTGCCAATATGTTTTTGATGATGGAAAATTCCAAGTTGCCTTTATTTTTCCTAATTGACTTTCAATAGAAAATTTTTCAAGTAACTCATTAATTACTCCATGAGAATGTAATCTGGGTATGATAGAACCTAACCCAAAGTAAACAGGCAACCTCCCCTCATCAGACCACCCCATTTTTAAGTATCCTTTTTTACTTACGGCATTAGGAGTATTAAATACAAAAGCATCGCCTTCAATTTTACATTGGCTTACTGCTTCTAAAGTTAGCTGTTTAAATATACCTTTCCCTTGATGAGTTGGAAGTGTGGCGGTATCAACTGCTCTGACTGTATTTATTATTTCCTGATCTTTTTGCCACTGCCATTTCATAAAAGCCCTCACTCCTGTAATTAGGCTGTTGTCTACTCCTAACAATACTTTAGATTTTCCAAAGGGGTTCTGAATATGTTTCCAGTTCCAATACTCAATTGTTTTTTCTGTTGAAGCATGGCCAAGGCTCATCGTTAATAATGCAATTACTTCTTTAGTATGTTTTTTCTGCATCTCCAATATCTGCACTGTCATCAAAAAAAAATTATCTTCGCTTTAATAACTCACTATAAACAGTTTCCAGTTGATTTACCATCTTTCGCATGCTAAAATTGTTTATAACTCTTTGTCTGGCTTTTGATCCCCATTCTTTTATTGTTTCCTTATTTGTCAGTAAAAATGATACCGGCTGCTTCAGTTCTTCCCAGTTATCAATATTCACTAAAAACCCGTCTTCATTGTTTCTTATAACTTCTTTAATACCACCTGCATTTGTACTAACTATTGCACATTGCATACTCATTGCTTCAAGTAATGCAATTGGCAACCCCTCAAAAACAGAACTCATCATAAAAATATCCATTGCCGAATAAAAAGGCTTTACTTCTTCCTGCAAGCCTACTATTATAACTTTACCCTCAAGCTTTGCTTCGATTATATATTTTTTCATCTCTGCTTCATCAGGGCCGTGACCAACAATTAACGCATAAATATCAGGATATTCACAACTCAGTTTATAAAATACCTTCAACCACTCTTTCATTCTTTTTTGAAACCGAAAAACCGCTACATTGCCTATTACAACAGCACCCGCTGGAATTCCATATTTTGCTCTAACTGATTTCCCTTCTGCTTCATCCCTTATAAAAAAATTTGTATTAACTCCATTTTCAATTTTTGTAACAGGAATTTCTGGATGAATATTTTCCTGAATTGACTTAAACACATCTGCAGAAACAGCAATAGCAGCAGTTTGTCTGTTAAAGCTGAACCGGTTTAATGCCCGGGTTATCCAATGATAACGCTCTTGTTTATTATGCTCAGTATAAATTACGGGAATATTTTTTCTATTAATTAACCTGCCTGCGAAGCCTGCCCACGGTAAATGACAATGAACTAAGTCAATTTTATTATTCTTGATATATTTATTAATTTCTCCAATACTGAATAGAATAGATATGTTTTTTTTTGCAGGAATATTTACAACAAGCCCCCCGGCACTCTGCAAACCTTTTACCATTTGGTTTTTCCATGGGAGAAAATAAATGTAATGAAAATCATATTTTTCATTATCGTGTAACTTTAATGTTTCCTGCAACAGTACTTCGGCTCCTCCCCTCCCTAATGATTTTATGATATGGAGGATTTTAATTTTCATTGCTTATTATTTCAGCATACAGTTTTTCAAAGTTTTCTGTACAACTTTTCACACTGTACTGTTGCTTAACAAACTGCTGAGCAACTGTTCCCATTTGTTTTAGAACCACTGGTTGTTTTAACAAAGAACAAACTGCGTCAGAAAATTCTTTAGGGTGGTGTTTATTGATCAATACTCCGCTGTGGCCATTCAATACTACTTCGCCTATTCCTCCCACATTTACTGCAACCGTTGGAATTTTTTGCATTGCAGCCTCCATAACAACACCGGGCACACCTTCAATGATGCTTCCTAATAAAAAAAGGTCACACCCAGCCGCATACTCCTGAATATTTGTTTTTAAGCCAGGCATAAAAATACTTAGTGAAAGATTTTTAGCTTCTACCACTTTTTTTATTTCACCATATAAATCTCCCTCGCCGAGAAAAAGCATTTTTGCTGATGGCAGCTCTTTTATAATTTCCTCAAAGCAGGTAATCAAAAAACGATGATTTTTTTCAGCCGAAAAATTTCCAACATGTAATAAAATAAATTCCGGTTGCTCAATAGAAAATTCTCCAACAATTTTATCTCTGCAGAGTTGCCTGTCAAAAGTATAAGAAGGTACTCCACGGCTAATTACTTTTATTGCTAATGGCGGGTATTTATAAGTGATTACAAGGTCTGCTGCTGCTTTTTCTCCTACAGAAGTAATTCTATCAACTTTGCTGAATAAAAAAGTATTCACCTTTTTTTTTAAGTAATTCTTCCCTGCCCATGAACTTACAATACTTATGTTACGATAAACAATTTTTACTCTGGGGAAAAAAAATTTACTTATAACTGCGTACTTTAATGTATCTGACCCGTTTGCCTGAATAATTTCTGGTTTTTGTTTTTTTATAAGTTTTAAAACCCGCATAAACAACCGTATACTAAATGAGCTTCTTTTGCCATTTAAATCAATATTGTAACTGTTTGCTGCAGTGAGAATATTTTCATTTGGTGTGTATAACCCCACAAAAGTAATTTCATGACCCTTCAACCCTAATTGTGAGCTAAGTTCTGCAGCAAAAACTTCAGCACCTCTGTATTGCCGGCTTGTAACCAATTGAATAATTCTCATAATAAATTCCTGTTCAGCTCCATCTGAAACGTTTTACCAATACATCAGCTACAACAAAAGACTCATCCATATTCAACGTATGAATGCCATTTATTTTTTTATTCCATAGCGGTTTAATTGTATCCATCTCTACTTCTTCAAATTCAGTTTTACTCAATTTTAAAATATGCCTTATACTAATTCCATAGCCATAACAAGGAGCTGATATTTGTGCAGGTCTTGTAATATATCCGTTCTTTTCTGTAATTTTTCCAGCGGGCCTTGCATGTCTTGCATCTCTGTAAACAGGGTTTAAAGGGTGAGGTTGAAAAGAATCATTTAATAAGTCATTGGTGTAATATATATGTAGATATGCATCTGAAGACAACTTATTGTCGCTCTTAGAATTACCAAACAAATACCAAGTCTCATTATGAAAATAAAGTGTTGAATCATACACTTTTGTATTTTCCAATAAACGCTTAACCTTTACCCATTCAGCAGGAAAAGAAACTGCTTTATATAACCACACCTCATTAACAGATGCTGATTCAGGAATCATGTAATACTCCTCATTGTAAAGAAATACATAAGGATATGACAAATGATATTTTTCCTGCAAAGCAACAACGGGCTTTTTATTCATCACCTCACCTCTGCTGTTTAACTCAATAAATGAAATATGCGCTTCGGATTTATTAAAATGTTTTTCTTCAAAAAAGAGTATATATTTTTCGTCTTTTTTAATTAGAAACGGATCTGCCCATTCTGTGTTTTTGGCAGGCGTTAGTGTTTTATACCGAAACAATGATTTTTCAAACCCATTTTCGTTGGCAGCACCATAAATAATTTGCCAGCGCAAAGGAAAGAAAAAATCAACACATTTTCTTTTAACTGACTGTAAAAGCCAACTGAAAAAGATAAAAACAGAGCGGATATTATCAGGGTTTTTATAAAGGGGTGCTGTATATATTTTTTGGAAGCTTGCATTTTGCTTATTCAAAAAAAAAGATTCAATACCTGCTTCGGCTATTACTTGCAATGTTGATAATAGTAACTCTTTACCGGCCCAATATAATTTTACCTGGTTTCTGTAAAAAGATGTAGCATCTGTTTTTAGAAAAGCTTTGTTCAATACGAGGCCGCCGTCAAGATTTTCTGTTAACTTCTGTAGAGTAACTGCTGTAACTGGCTCTTTCTTTACAACTTCCCAAAAGGCAGGCGGGCCTCCTCTAAATAAATCCGTATCGCCGTGATGTAGTGAAATGATGCCGTATTTTGCAGTTGTGAGTATATCTCCCCTCAGTATTCTAAAACCAAACCTCAACAAAATATCGGGCTCAAACTTTTTTATTTCAGCAATGGATTCCGCAGAAAACCAATCTGAATACCTTTTCCGAATTGGTTGCACTTGTATTATATTCTGTGTGCTGTTTTTTAATGTTACCCGTATAAAAGGATGATTCTTAACAGACATTATTTTTTTATCAACTGTCCTTAAAAAACGGTACCCTACTGTATTAAATTGATCCTTTAAAGATTTTCTTGGTTTTATAGCATCATTAATAATAATTAGCTCAATAGTAAACCGCTGATCTTTCTGCAGAGACTCTACCAATTCATTAATCCATACCGGCACTTTAAGTGAATCAACTAACAACCCAACCTTAATCATTCGCCTTCTATAGTTTGGTATAAAAATGACTCATACTGCGCTGCCACCTTCTTAATATCAAATTTTTCTATTGCAGCCTCCCTGGCTCTTTCACCCATTTTTATCATCGAGGGATACTCGGTAATCATTTTTTTCATTTTAGTAACAATATCTCTTACATTTTTAGTTTGATGGATTAATGCTGTTTTATCTAGCTCAACTGCTTCTAAATTCATTGGTATATCAGAAGCAATGATTGGTAATCCCGTCATCATTGCTTCTACGAGTGATCCGCTAAAGCCTTCGTACCATGATGAAAAAATAAAGCAATTGGCTTGGTATAACTTTGTCCATGCATTGTGAATATTGCCATGCATTGTAACATTTGCCTGTATATCTAATTTTGCAATCAGTTCTTGTAATTTTTTTCTATACTCCCCTTCACCATAGATTTCAAGACTTATATTTGGATACTCAGCTATTAAAATTTTAAAGGCATTGATTATGTCCTGATACCCTTTAGTTTCAAGCAAGCGTCCAACTGATACAAAAACAAAGTTTTTATTAGTAACAGGCTGCTCCAGTTTTTTTATAATTGAGGAATTTCTACCTCTGTAAATGACAGTTACTTTATGCTTATCAATCTTTAATGCTTTACAATTACTATCGGCAATACATTGCGAATTTGAAACCCATTTTATTGGAATTTCTGAAGTAATTCTGTCAACCCATTTAAAAAAAACAAAGCCTGCCTTTCTAGAAGCTGAAAATGAATTTGTTCGCTGATGGCTGTAGCTATCGCTAATAAAAGTACCTACCAGTTTTGTTTTTGTAAGCATGCAAGCAATCCTACAAATTAGGTTCGCTCTAAAAATAGAAGAAACAACAATATCTGGTTTTTCTTTCCTTATTAAATCAATCATTTTTGATATGCCGCTGATAAAAGAATACTTTCCTTTTAAATGAAGGTAATGCAATTGAACTTCGACATTTATAAAGTCCTGCTTTAGATCGTGTTTAGGATAGAAATAAGCAAGATGCACTTCAGTAGACTTAGAGAATTCTGAAACTAAATGAAGTGTACTTTTTTCTGCTCCTGCATTTATTAAAGCATCTAAGGCAAATAAAACTTTCAAAAAAATTAGTACTTAGCGTTTGGTAAAACAGTTAAACCCATTTTCCCATTCCATCCATGAAGAATACCTTTCAATTCCATTTTTGCATTTAAAGATCCATAACTCCAGCCTTTTTTAAACCCCACAACAGATTTTACAAAGGCCCTGAATGTAACATTAACAGCTCCAGAAAGACTTTTTTCATTATGTCTTAACAAATAAATAAAATTTCGTGTTGAATAATAACGGCGCCACAGTACTGATTTTTTTGGTAATACAGAAGCTGCTCTTGAAGCTAAGCCAAATCGGCCTTTTAATTCCCTATACATTTTAAATACAGGCCTGCTTACAATTACTTTAAACCCCTCTTGTTTTACACGCAAACAGAAATCATACTCCTCCACGTTTAAAAAAAAACCCGGGTTTGGCAATACTGACTTTTTTACCACCTCCGCATTAACAATCATACTTACATTTCCTGCAATAATATCTACCTCTAGATATCCATCGCCATATAATTCCTTATCCTTGGTTCTTACAACTAAGCCTTTGTTTTTATCAAACGCATGACCAACCGCTCCAATAACTCCAACGTTTTCTGTAGCAGATGCAAGCAGCAACAGATCTTCAAATACATTTTTAAAATGTGGCGGGTCATCATCATCGCCCCAAGATATCCATTCAAATCCCTCTTCGGTTAATTTTTCCAACCCAATTTTTGATGCGCCTGCAGGACCAATATTTTTACCTACCTTAAAATAATCTATTCTTTTATCGGCCAATTTCTCAATTGCTTCCTTTGTGTTATTACTATAACTATTATCTACTATTAAAATTTTTTGTGGCGGCATAGATTGTGCAAACAAAACTGAGATTGTTTTTATAAGAATCTCATGCCGTTCATAAGTCATTATAAAGGCTGCAAAGAACTTTTGATTTATCAAAATATCAATTTACTTTAAAAAAGAATTGAAAAAATACGCCACTTATTTAAAAAATTGGCCAGCGTTCTGCCGGGCAAAAAAGATGATCGGCTACGCTTCTTGTTAACCCGATAGCAGGATCATTCATCTGCTCCAACTTTGCTAAAGTCGAATCTGAATTTTTATGAATACGTACGGTATAATAATTGAGCGATTGAAATAATCCCTGAATTTGCCTGACTTTTGCTAATGCAGCGTTTTCATTTCCCGGCTGGGGTGGTAATAATTCAGCAATAACAAAAGGGCGTTCCTCTTTTAAAATTGTAAGCAATGCATGCAATACCTCTAGCTCAGCACCTTCTACATCTACTTTTATTACAGCAATGGATTTGGCAATAAATAATTTTTCCACTACTTCTGAATCATAACAAGGAATCCATTCTTTTCTAACAACTTTGCGATCTGATCTGAAATTGCTAATTACTGTTGCCATACTATCAGTTGTTGCAGAATAGTAATTAATTTCAGTTAAATCAGATTGTGTAAATATTCCTGCAGGAATGAGAGTGCAATTGCTCCATTTGTTTGCCTCAATTAATTTTTGCACATAGTAAATACAAGCAGGGTTTGGTTCAAAACCAATATACTGCCCTTTTTCAAAAGCCGTTTTGTAATGAATAAGTGTTTGACCAATGTTAACTCCTACATCAACTAAAAAACCTGTTTTAATTTCAAAAAGCGTTTTAAGCAACTCATACATCCATCTTTCTCTGTTATTAAGATTTCCTTTACCAATTTCACCTAATACAGGTACAATAATTTTTATTCCATTGATCTTTTTACTAAAAAAGAAGTTCAGATGTTTCTCCAAATTTATTTTTTTTGAAACTCTCAAAAATAATGTACGCATAACCAACTTAAGTATTGAACTTCCTATTATTTACTTTAAATAGTTTTTTTACAAACCCTGTAACAACTGACAAAAAGGCTACAGGTAAAAATTGCAAAAAAACAAGATATTCTTTTGCCTGAAAAGCAAAATTAGCAATGCGCTTCTGTTGATACACACGATCAGAAAAACTCATAGATGCTTTATGTTTTTTGTAAACTTTCAACCAACCTGCGAGGCGATTTTGCGGATTGAATGAAATTTTGTTTTCAGTAAAAAAAGAAACGTACGCTAAAAGATTGGGTATAAAATAAAAATGCTCTTTGGCACTTAATCTGAAATATAAATCAATATCCTGCCGGGCTGGTAATGATTCATCAAATCCACCAGCTTCAATAACTGATGCTTTTTTTACAACCATTCCGGAGAAACCACGAACAGGATTTAAGCGACCCAGGTATTTTGTAATATTTCCACTAACACCAATCGTAGGAATCGGGTTGAGATCGCCTTTAGAATTAACATAATAGCAAGCTGAATAAAAAACTTTGTACTCAGGATGAAGATTGATATTTTTTTTAACGATTTCCAATTTTGACAAAGCCCACCAATCATCAGAATCAAGAAAAGCAATCCACTCTCCCTTCGCAGCTTCTACCCCCGTATTTCTTGCACCACATGCTCCCTTCTTATTTTTATTTATCAATACTTTTACTTGAGGGTTATTGACTGTTCGCAACCATTCTACAGTGTTATCGTTTGAATGATCATCAATGACAATTATTTCAAAACTTTTTTCTGTTTGTTCTATCGCAGTTTGCAATGCCTTTTTCAACTCATTGATGCGGTTATAAGTGGGAATGATGACAGAAAATAAAATAGTATTGTTACGCTCCACTAATTAGATATTCAGACAATTATCTGTTCTGTAAAAAACTGTTGTTGCATCAGGCTTAAAGCCGCCTGGTAAAATTCCTGTGAAAGTAATGTGTTTAAAATCTTTTAAACCCTCCCACAAAAAAACCGAAGCATATCGGTCTCGGTTTGAGTTATCGAGTATGATTACTCCTTTTGATGAAAGCTTTCTCACTGCTTTTTTTATGCAGTTAACCCTATCACGCCCATCTACTAATACTATATCAAACTGCTCATCATATTCATTTATTTTAGAACAATATTTACCGTTTACATCTAAGGCTTCAAATACTACATCTACATTTTTGGGTTTGGCGTCAAAAACCTTTTTGTACCATTCGTTATCATGCTCAACTGACACTACTTTTTTTACTTTTTCTGCAAAATAAACTGTGGATGCACCGCTGCCATACTCAAATAAGACCTGTTCTTTTGTAAGGCGGCTCTGAAGAAAATAAAAGAACCCATAATTTAACCATGGAATTTCTTCGCCACTATTGCTAAGTGGTTTCCCTTTTACCAAACTGTTATACCAGCCTGATTGATGTAGAAATGATTCCTTGTTTTTGATTACTTTTTTTATAATTAGTTGCTTCCAATAAATATCAGGGAAGTTTTTTTTTATAATTTCTCTTAGTCTTGTTTTCATTGAGTACTCAAATTTTCTATTAGTTCTCGTTATATGGTATTATACGTCGCTTAAAAAAAATGATGATGGGCTTATAATAATTTTTGAAAGTTAACGGGGCGGTTTGTACACTTTTAAACGTCCAAGTAAGTGTACCAATAAAATTACCAAGACCTGCATAGTTATTTGCAGTAACCTGTGCAAAAAAAGCAACTAACTTGGTTGGGTAAACTGATCTTATTTTATGCTTCTGGTACAATGCGCTGTAAGACTTTATCTTATTTTTCTTATTAAATAAAAGTTTTTCTTTTGAATATTGGGCACTGTAAAAAAGAGTAACCTTATTAAGGCTTTCAATATTTGCAGTCTGTACTTTAGGATGATGCCCAAGGCGAATTATTAATTCCCAATTCTCACTGTGAGATAAATCTTCATCAAAGCCACCTACAGCAATAAAAATGTTTCTTTCAACACAGTATGTACCCGGTATTACTGAGATTGGTTTTTTAAAAAGATAGTCATTAGGCTTTAACCCTTTTACAATACCTTTTTGATTCATAAGTGAAAACAGGAGCAAACAGTTTTCTTTTTCTTTTAATCTATTGAAAAAGTCAGTAAGTATTGTAGGCGCAGGAATATCATCACTATCCAAAAAAATTAAATACTTGCCTTTTGCTAAACTAACTCCTTTATTTCTTGCCGCCGACACACCTTTATTCTCCTGAAAGTGATAAATAAATCTTACATCACTTAAATAAGATTGTACGAAATTATCGGTACCGTCTGCAGAGCCATCATCTACAATAATCACTTCAAAAGCTTTATACTCCTCATTTAATAAAACATCTAAAACGTTGCCAAGAATATGGCTTCTATTAAGTGTAGGTATTACTACAGAAAAAAATGGCTGATCTTTCATTTTTTTATTTCACAGAAACTTTTCCAAACATCCTAAAACTGTAACGAAAACTATCAAGTAGATAATTTTCTCTATAATAATTTTTTGTAAAAAAAGAAAAGATATTCTTTACAAGCAGAAAAGGAACTGTTGCCACAGCCCTAAGGCTAATAATTACTTTTTGTTGTGGTGTTAGTGAGCCATTTTTTAATTGAGCATCTCGTCCTTTAGCAAAACTTCGCTTTAACTGCCACTTGATTGTATATTTATACTCCGCAACCAAATGATCCATTTTCCATAGAGGATCAAAGCCAATAATATTTCCCCTGCTCCACATATTACGAATTACAAAATCCTCCTCACCAAAACCAACTGTAGTTCCACGCATTCCAATATCTACTGGAAATTTACCTGCTGCTATAAGTTTATCCTTTTTATAAGCTGCAATACCACCTGCAACAGTTTGGCCGAATTTAATCGGGCCTGTTGTATCTCTTAGCATCCGCATTTTTCCAAAATCATTTGGTAACCAAGCTGGTTTTGGTGTACGGTACCAGGGATAAAACATTCCGCCAAAAACATCAAACTCAAAATGTTCAATAACATAAAACATCCGCTCAATAAAATCGGCATGTACTTTCGCATCATCATCTACATAACATACCCAATTGTACTTTGCTTCATCAATACCTCTGTTTCTTGCATAACTTAAACCAACTGAACGCTCAATTACATACTTCAAATTCGGCAGTCTGGTTTCAAAATTTATTACTATTTCTTTTGTATTATCCGATGAATTGTTATCAACAATAATAAACTCCATATTGAAACGCAACTGTAAGGATTGGGTTGTAAATGAATGAAGGCACTGCTTAAGCAACTCGCTTCTGTTATAGGTACAAATGATGAGTGAAACCCCTTTTTCCATTAGTAGAAATCAATAACTCAAAACTGTATTATCTGCATACAAAGACTCCATTTGTTTATATACTAAAGCTACCCCTTCCTCTAATTTAGTTTTAGGAACCCATCCTGTTGCTTCCTTTATTTTTTTATTATCAAGTATGTTTGAGTTTTCATCCGGTATCAACTCATTGGCAAACTCAATTAATAATTTCCTGTTTGTGTTTTGTTGTACAGCATTTATAATTTGTGAAAGTGAGTACCCGTTACTACTGCCAATATTATAAACGCCTGTTGCATTTATGCTTACTAAAAGTTGTACTGCCTCTACAAAATCATCAATAAAAATATAATCCCGAACATTTGAAAGATTAACCCAAAAACGTGTTACTTTATTTTGAAGTGAATTGTAAATAAGGGTACTTATAATTCCCTGTTCACCTACTGATCGCAATTTAGGCCCATATACATTTGCAGGCCTAAGAATAAGGCTCTCAACTCCATAGTTTACTCCATAGTAAAGAATGTACTCCTCAATGGTTGACTTTACCAAGCCATAAGATGTAGAAGGTTGTTTTGGATGTGTTTCACTAATCAAATAATTGTTGGATTTGCCATAAACGGTTCCCCCACTTGAGCAAAAAACTAGTTTCTTTTTGGGGTTATTTCGCATAATTTCCAGCAACTGCAATACGGGCATTAGGTTAGAATTCACATCATGATAGTGATCATTGAGAGATGTTTTTGGGTTTGTAGTAGAAACAAAATGAAAAATGAGATCGGCCCATTCAACTTGTGTCGTTACTTCTCCTTTATCAGCAATAAATCCGGTAATACCAACAGTATTACTTGGCAATGCTGTCCTTGCTGCTGATGGCGAATATACCCGTATAAAATGGGTTTCACTTGCAAATCGTTCTGCCAATTTTGAACCAATAAACCCAGTGCCTCCAAGGATAAGAATATTCATAGTGATTACCCTAACTTGGGCTTTACAGTTTCTTTTAAAAACCAAGCATGTGTTTTTAAATCATTCAAAGACTTTGCTAATGGGTTTGAAAGAAAAATTCCATAAGAATTGCAACCAATTTTTTGTCGTTCACTACAAATATACTTCCAGTGTGAGTAAGCAATTTTTTTGGTTGCTTTTTGATGAATTTCCGAGTTTGTAATTTTTTTTGGAAGATGGCTTAGAAAATATCCGATATTATTTATCTGTTCTTCATTTGTATAATCAATTTGCTTCTCTGCAATTTCATTTAGCATTTGCTTTTCTTCTATAGAAACTGCTGCGCCTAACTTATCTAAATACAAACTACGTATCTTTCTTGTTGCTTTCAACATACCATCGCTAAATACTTTTGTATACTGTGATGGATGTTTACGGTATTCTAAACAAACTTCTTCTAAATTCGCTATCTCGCCACACATTGCCAGTTGTGTCCATAATCCATAATCTTCTGCGTGCTTAAATTGCTCATCATAGGCAATATGCTTATTTTTTAATATCGAGGCACGCATCATTACTGATGGATGAGCAAAAGAAGTTCCGAATAAAAGCGAAGCTTTTAATTCATTGCTAACAGTGTACATCTTTGACAGCTTGTTTTCTCCTATCACTTTTACTTGTGTTCCTAACAATACACAATCTGGATGCTGCTCCATATAGTTATATTGCATTTGCAAACGACCCGGAAATGAAATATCATCCTGATCCATTCTTGCAATGTACTTACCAGTTGCACTTTGTAAACCGGTGTTTAATGCAGCAACAAGACCTGAATTGAATTTATGATTAATAAATTTTATCCTTTGGTCAAGATAAGACTGGATAACAAGGGGTGATTCATCTGTTGATCCATCATTTATAATAATCAGCTCAAAATCTTCAAATGACTGTGCCAGAATGCTTTCAATTGCATCTGCAAGATATCTGCCTGCATTGTATACAGGCATGATTACTGAAATATTTTTACTCACTTGTAAGCAGGATTGTTTTAAAAGTTAGACCACACTGCATACTTTTCTCCTTCCTTAGCACGGCTGCCAAATTTAGTATCGCTCTCAGAAACTTTATATAAACCAGAGAGCCACTGATATGCACTTTCGAATACTTCATCATTTAATTCAATTGGCTCGCACACTGTTTTTGTATGGTAATGCACATGCATCCGAAACAAACCATCGGGCCTTAAAACTCTTTGAATTTCTTTTGAAGTTGCCCAAAAATCATCTACATGATCAATTGCATTTACTGAGATAACTGCATCAATAAAATTATCTTCAAAAGGTAATGCCTCAGATTTTGCATGAACAAAAAAGGAATGATTATAATAATGAACAGGGTATCCTATTTCGAGATAATTACCCATTAAATGATCAAGCGAATACAATGTGGCTCCTTCAAATACAGTTGCACTAGGAATGGGGCCTGCACCTATATCTAAGAGTTTCATACCTGCAAAAACATTTTGCCTTAGATCTAAATCTGCCAAATATTTTGACTCCTGATGTATTTTATGCCATGTTAGTATAGCATTGTGCGCAATGGGATTGCCTTTAATTTTTTCAATTGCATCAGGGCAAGGAGTTCCGTACAATTCTTTCTCCCCGTTATACCAGCTTATTAAATCAAGAATTGTTTTACGCCAAAATTTTAATTCTGCCTCATTTTTATTTAGTGCTTCCCCATTTTTTAGTTGAGGTATTACTCTTTTGTAAGCACTTTTTATAAGATTCTTCATTGGTTAGTAAAATAAGTTTATAAAATATTTACTTCTTAAAGAGGTTTATGATTGAACGAATAAGTAAACGAAAAGAACTTTGAAAAGTAGGGTTGATAATTTTTTCATTTAAACTCAACTTTGCTTTTTTTAATTTTTTCATTCTTAGCTCAAACAATTCTGGATGAATCTTTGCTAATTTGTTTACTGCGGGTGAAAAGTTTTCTAGTAACTGGTTAGATGGCTTAGCATAAATGATCATATTTTGCCTGTACCAGATATCTACTTTTTTGTTATTCCAGAATTCCTCACGCAAAAAATCAAAAGCAACATACCCATGCTTGTGAAATAATGCCTGCCAATATTCTGGCCATTGTTCATTAATATGGTTTTGTCCTTCCTGATACGGCACTGCTGCCGAAAAAATTATAATATCACCATGCTTTGTAAGTGATTCAATAAATGCAGCAGCAGATGTTTCAGGCAAATGCTCAGCTACTTCAAGAGACATTACCAAATCGAATCGTTGTTTTAAATCAAAAGGCCTTGTTAAATCATGTGGAGAGAATTCTTCCTTACGTAGATACCTTAATAACAGATTTACATTCACATAAGGGTTATCAATACCAGTTATTCTTTTTACGCCGGCTTTTTTAAACTGGCTTAGCCAAGTACCAATGCCACAACCAACATCTAAAACAGATGCGGGGTTAAATACCTGCATTAAATAAGGTACTACTTCTGTTGCTGCATGAACATTATGTTCTTCCTCAATATGCTTGTATGTTTTTTCTGTTACCATGCCTGCTTTTTATACCCACTCAAATTCTTTAACCATAATTCCTTTAGGAAATTCTATTCCGCCGTTATGCCCAACCCAGTTATACGGAGCGATAATACGTTTCTCTGGCTTTTGATTTAAAAAAGCACCCCACCAGGCGTAGGAACTGTTTGATATAATACAAACATCTGCATGAAGTAAAAATTGAAAATGTGTAATCGCATCTCCATCAGGAAAAAAGATATTAGCTGATTGAAAACCCAACAGCTTTTCAGCCATCACCATATCATCGCTAATGATTACTAATTTCATGACACTCAAATCAATTTTACTGATATTATTTTGATACCATTTTAATGGTAAGGCCCAATCCAATTCAAGGTTGCTCACCTTTATTTTTTGTTGCTGATAATCGCTGAGCCGTATGTGTAGTACTGCAAATTTTTTCCGAAGTATTTCAGCAAAATTACTTTCAAAGCTCTTAGTGTATTTTTTTTTGATTGCAAAATGCTTGTGCAGCAATGGTTTTATAGCACTGCTGAATTTTGCGTCCTGAAAATATCCTTTATAATAAGTATGATCAGTAATGGTTGTTTTTGACCAATCTTCCTGCAGGTTTAATGCCGTATAAGCTTTATTAGGTTTTACAAAGTGCTGCACCCAATTATAGGTACGTTGAAAAAATGTTCCGAAGGAAAACAGAGTAAAAGGAAACCTTAATTTAAAAAATTTCAATTGAAACCCATCTTCCTGCCTTACATCAAATACAAATCCTGTTTTTAATTTTTGAGAAGCATACAATGCAAAGGCATATTGAAAGAGCTGGTTGCCCATTCGGCCCTGCAAACGGATCCGTATCATTTTAATTTTATTTATACTTTTTCGAATTCGGTAGTCATTGGATTTAACACAAATCCTGTCTTTTGATTTTTACTTTTAAATTGATAGGTATCTAATGCAGAGCTTTCATCAATATTAAAAAACATATTGTCATCTATATATTGAAAATTACGATTGCCTGCACTTAACCCCACCACCAGCTTATAACTGCCTGATGCAAACAATAAATCTTTCTCTGTAAAAGTTACGGAGTAGAAACCAGGTTCTACCTGCTGCTCAGGCATCCATACGGTACGGATTGGATAATTTAAAACATCAAGCACACCTAGCGATACAATGAAATTCCGCAACGGCGAATTGATTTTTACAGATACTTTTACCTGCCACTTTTCGCCAAACGGAATATTTGTCACCTGCATTCCAGTTTCATCATTTATTGTAACTTCTAATACACAGGCTTCAATATCATTGTTTTCTTTGTAGGTGTAAACGGATTTAATTTGCAACTGTTCAAAATATTTATCAATGGCTGATGTAATAGAACCTTGAAAAACATTTTGCCCCTGCTTAATTAAAAAACCTTTTGTACATAAAGAGGAAACAACTGACATATTGTGGCTTACAAATAAAACGGTTCTTCCTTCGTTATTACTTACATCTTTCATTTTGCCCAAACACTTTTGTTGAAAATCTGCATCACCTACTGCCAGCACTTCATCTACTACCAATATCTCAGGTTCCAAATGCGCTGCTACTGCAAAACCCAATCTTACTTTCATACCACTGCTGTATCGTTTAACGGGAGTGTCAATATATCGTTGCACACCTGAGAAATCAATAATTTCATCCAGCTTTCTTTCAATCTCTTTTTTACGCATCCCCATAATGGCTCCATTCATGTAAATATTTTCAAGCCCTGTCATTTCCGGATGAAAGCCTGTACCTACTTCCAATAAACTTGCAATACGCCCGTTTACTATAATTTCTCCTTTGGTAGGTTTGGTTATTTTGCTGAGTATTTTCAGCAAGGTTGATTTACCTGCCCCGTTTGGACCAATAATGCCCCACACTTCTCCTTTCTTTACCGTAAAACTGATATCTTTTAATGCCCATACATAGTCATTTTCACTTTTTAAATCCCTGTTATTTGCTTGTCCGATTTTTTGATAGGGATCTTCTTTTCCGTTCACCTTGTGCCACCATCGGTTAAGATCATGAGAGATTGTGCCTGTACCAATTTCTCCGAGCCGGTATAATTTGCTGATGTCTTTAACATCAATTGCGTTATCACTCATTTGATATAAAAATCTTAATTCAATTTATTGTTCCAAATACTCCTGTCAACAAAAATGGTATTGATAAATGTATCGGCATAAATAAAATAATTGTTACTAAGAAGAAATTCTATGAGTTCCTGATTTTTCTCTGTGGGCATGCTTTCTTGAAAAATAATAGTTTCTACACACACAACCTTTGGACGGTAAATAACAAAATCAATTGTTTTTAATATTTCCAAATCAAACCCTTCTACATCAAGCGAAATAAAATCAGGGGCGGTATTTGAAAAATATCTGTTGAAGATGGAAGTAGCTGCTAATAATTTAATTGATTCAACTTTTTTAATCCGGTACTTACTTGTAGCCTGAATTCGCATTGCTTCTTCTTTTACCAATGTATTTAACCTGCGAGAACTCATTACATAAAAATCAGCATCTTCTTCCTCCATATTTTTTCCAATTCCCGCTTTCAGGTTTACATCCCTGCTTCGGTATTTATTTAACAAAACAACACCGCTGGGATCGGGTTCTATATTTACACCCGAAGCTCCTTTTAAATAAAAGAGATAGGTATTACTTAAAATAAATGGATGATACGCACCTATATCAAGATAAGTTGGTTTATCAATTCCTAACTGGAAAAATATAAAATCAATGATAATATCTTCCCCACATTGAGAAAAACTCCGTTTCTCATAGCCGGAATATTTGTGGCGTCTGTACATATTGTATAATATTTCTTTCATTGTTGACATAATTAAACGGTGTCCATAAAGGTTTTTTCCACTCTGTTAAATGCTATAATACCAATGAATAATAAAAATAACATCCACAAAAAACTGTACATAAGCAACGGATAAGAAAAATATCCGGTACCGAGATACGCATAACGAAAAGCTTCAACAATGGGGGAAAGTGGGTTTAACAATACAATGGTTTTATAGGCAGGATCAATGGTTTGTACAGAATAAATTACCGGTGTGGCAAACATAAAAAGCTGTACTCCGAAAGTGATTAAATAAGAAAAGTCTCTGTACTTGGTAGTAACTGCAGAAATAAGCAACCCTGCACCCAATGCAAACCCTGCCATTAATATAAGCAAGAAAGGTGTAAGTAAAATAGTTGCGTTAGGATGTATTACACTGTTTTCCTTAAAACTAAAATAGAGTTCAAAAACTATAAAGAGGAGAAACTGTATTCCAAATCTTACTAAAGCTGAAATAGTAATGGCTAAGGGTACTATCAATCTTGGGAAATATACTTTGCCAAACAAGGCGGCATAATCTTTCAGTACTGTAGCGGTTTTTGTAAAACATTCTGAAAAATAATTCCAGATAGTGATACCTGCGAGATAAAATAAAAGCTTAGGCATTCCATTGGTAGATACCCCTGCAAATTTGCCAAACACAAACATGAACGTAATGGCAGTGAGCATAGGCTGGATAAAAAACCACAAAGGACCCAGTACAGATTGTTTGTATGTGGCTGTTAAATCTCGCTTCACAAACATACCAATGAGATCACGGTAACTCCATACTTCTTTTAGCTTCCAGTCGAAAAAAGAATTTCTTGAATCAATAACTTCTGTAACCATTTGCTGCTGCATTCTTTTCAATTCGTAAACTTATACAGTTACCAGTTCTTTTTTTTCAAAATAACTTACATACCAGTTTACAAATTCACGAATACCTTCTTCCACATTTACCATTGGCTTAAAGCCTGTAACTTTTTCTAATTCGCTACAGTCTGCATGAGTTGCCGGCACATCACCCGGTTGCATAGGCAAATAATGAATGATTGCTTTTTTGCCGAGTGCATTTTCCAACGCTTCTAAATACTTTACCAGCGGAGTTGGTTGACTATTTCCGATATTTAAAATCCGGTAAGGTGCCGATGAAATAGAAGGATCAGGATTCAATGGATCCCAACTGGCCGATGCTGCAGGAATATGTTCTGTTAATCTGCAAATTGATTCTGCAATATCTTCTACATAGGTAAAATCACGAACCATGTTTCCATTATTAAACAGTTTCACCGGTTCGTTATTTAAAATTGCTTTTGCAAAAAGAAACAACGCCATATCAGGCCTTCCCCATGGCCCGTACACAGTAAAGAAACGCAACCCTGTAGTGGGCAGTTGAAACAAATGACTGTAACTATGTGCCAGCATTTCATTTGCTTTTTTTGTAGCCGCATACAATGTTATCGGATGATCGGCAGCAGTGTGTTCAGATAGCGGCATTGTTTTATTTAGCCCGTACACACTTGAAGTACTTGCATACATCAAATGCTTGATACCATTATAACGGCAAGCTTCCAAAATATTTACAAAACCAATAACATTGGCATCTATATATGCGTGAGGGTTTTCTAAGGAATACCTTACGCCTGCCTGTGCCGCTAAGTTTACAACATAATCAAACTTTTGTTCAGCAAACAATTTGCTGATGCCTTCTTTATCTTCTAATTTTAACTTAACAAAAGAAGTGTTTTGAAAGCGAAAACTTTGCAGTTGCTTGCCGTATTCTATTTCCTGTTTATGAAACCCAAGAAAATGCAATCTGTTGTATTTTAATTCAGGGTCATAATAATCATTTACTGAATCAAGCCCTGTAACTTCAAACCCATTTTGAATAAGTTTACGGCACAAATGAAAACCTATGAAGCCAGCCATGCCGGTTACCAATATTTTTTTCATAAAAATTTTAATTAATTGTTTACTGCTTCTTCACCGGGAGTATAATAACTGTACCCTTTTTGCTTACGGTAGTAATAGTAGCCATACTTATAACCATAATATCCTTTCATCTGAATGGCATTAAACACAACAGCCATACTCGGGAATATTTTGTTTGTGTACCAGTTTTCTATTTCCTGTGTTTGATCCAGAATGGTCATATTAAATCTTGTAATTACAAGAGTAACCTGCGCCCAATGCGCAAGAAGCTGGGCATCTGCCACAATACCATAAGGAGGTGTATCAATAATAATTACATCATAATTTTCACTGAGGTAATTCTTTAAAACTTCTGCGTGTGAAGATGTAATTAGTTCAGATGGGTTTGGTGGTACAGGGCCCGAAGGGAATAAATGCAACACTTCGTCATTCAATAAAGACACAACAATATCCTGCGGTGCCAGCTGACCCGACAAAACCATTGACAGACCTTTATCATTTTTGATATTAAACCGTTTTGATAATTTTGGCCTGCGCAAATCCATTTCTACCAATGCAACTTTTTTGCCCTGCATAGAATAACTACGGGCAAGATTTGAAGAAATAAAACTTTTCCCTTCACCACTCATACTTGACGTAATTAATACAAACATAGGTTGGCCTTTTGTTCCGTAGAAAGAAAGGTTTGCCCGTAATGATCTAATTTGTTCGCTAAACATGGTACGGTCTTTATAATCCATAATTACCGATTTTTTAGCTGAATCTTTATCATACTCTAATTCTGCCAACACAGGAACGGAAAGATTTTTCTCTAATTGTTTCTTTGAAATAATTCTACGATTTAAGAATTCTTTTGAAAAGGCAAAAATTAACGGAAGCAAAGCACCAGCCAGTAAAAAAGAAGCAAGTGTTTTAGGTTTATCCGGGCTTATAGGATTTGATTGCGCAATTGCAGGCCGCAGAATTTTTGTATTCACAGTTACAGATGCTTTTGCAATAGCTGCTTCCTCTCTTTTTTGAAGTAATAACAGAAACAACTGTTCTTTTATATTTTGCTGTCTTGCTTTATCAAGCAAGATTTTTTCATCGGGAGGTGTATTTGCAACCAATTGCTTTGAACGGTTAAGGCTTTCCAGATACCCATTTTCTGCAAATTGTATATTTCGTTTGTAATTAAAAATTTGAAGCCCAATATTACTCTTTACGTCTGTTAATTGTTTATCAAGTGTTTTTAACTCTTCATTATTTTCTGTTACCACTCTTGAAAGCGACAAACGATCCACTCTTAATTTTTGAAACTGAAAAATAAGGCTTTGGAGATAAGAATCAGTAATTCCGATTAAAGAAAGATTTTCATCTTTTGTATTGGGATTGTTAACAAAATCCTCTACTGCCTGAATGGTTTGCTTTTGCAGCCGCAATGCAATTAATTGTTGATCGGCAGCATACATTTGCTGCTGATAAATTGCCCCGTTAGAGTTAGCACCTACAAATCCTTTTTGTGATTTAAATTGAGAAGCACTGTTTTCAATTGAATCCAATTCACGGTTAAGAGGGCCTAGTCTTTGCTCAATAAAATTAATTGCCTTGGAAAATGATTCTTCTTTTTCTGAAACAAGGGATTGATTATAAACTGTACTTACTGTATTGAGAATATCAACAGCTCGTTCCGGAGAAATATCAACATAACTGATATCAATAATATTACTTTCTTTAACTGAATTAATTTGCAAATTACTGCTTACAAAAAAAGCCTGTTTCCAGGAGTCAATTACTGAACAAATGATTTCTGTTCCATCAGAAAGAGTACGTAGTTTGGTAACAACCACTTGTACTTTGTTTATACTAAAAGGAATACCCCATTTGGCTTCGCCCTTTTCATTACCGCTTTCATAAGAAAAAGAATTTGCTTTTGGAAAAACTTTAAAAGACAGTGGAGGCACTGGCGTATTTGCTGAATCAGAAAGAATTTCCCATCGTACTGAATTGTAAAGATCTTTATCCTTAATAACCCCTTTTAATGTAGCACTATATTGAAGTTTCAATTTTTCTACTACTTCTTTTGCAACAGATGGTGAGCGAAACCAACCCAGCTTATCATTAAAGGGGTCTCTTGTACCAAAAAATGCCTGGCCTAATGATATTTCTTCTTTTTGCTGAATATTAATACTTGAATACGCTTTAAATACCGGTATTGTATAGCGTAACATCATGTAACCGGCAGCCAATCCTAAAAAAGCAAATACAAAAATCCAGGGCCAAACACGCAGCGTTCTGCGCAAATCAATATCCAAAACGCCTCTTCTGAAAGAGGATGGCGCAGCCTGCGGAAAAACCTGATTAGGAGTTATTTTTCCATTGCCATTAACAGAAGGTTGCCATGGATTGATGTCGTTATTCATACTAAATAAATTATCTTATGATTGCAATAACAAGTGCCGCTATACTTATAACCGTAACAAACAAACTGCGGGCAGGCGCATTTACACCCAAAAAAGACCCTACACGGTTCGGCTCTACGTACACTAAATCGTTTGTACGCAAATAATAATAAGGTGAGTTGAAAATTTCCGGTGAGTTAATATTTACAAGTGCTGAAGTTCTTTCTCCATTTTCTTCCCGTATTACCCATACTCTGTCCCGCCTTGCGGCAGGTTCCATTTCGCCTGACTGTGCTATTGCTTCAAAAATGGTTAACCGTTCATTATATAAAGGAACCACGCCCGGCGATCGTGTGCCCAAAACTACTACACGGCCAAGAAGGTTTACATTAACAAACGGCTCCTTATAATTATAAGAAAGTTTTTCTTTAACTACTGCTGCAATATCCTGTGTTGTTTGCCCTAAAACTTTTACTAATCCAAGAACAGGCAATTCAATAAAGCCCTCTTTATTTACTACATAACCAACAAAGGTATTGTTACCACCACCACCTCTTGCTAAACCCAATGGATTAAACAATTCATTTTGAGTCTGATCTTTTGTACTGATGATAATTGAAAGCCGGTCGCCAATTTGTATTTTTTGCATGGAAGCAATTACAATACTATCTATTTTTTGAGTTGAGGGAGTCATCTCATGAAAATAATAAGCTTGTTTTGATGGGGCACACGAAAAAAAACAAATACCAGTAATAAAAACCATTAAGATACTGGCTACATTTTTTGTACCGATTCCTGTTTTCTTATTTACGAATTGCATGCAATAACTTTTAATCAAAAAAATAGGGAGTAAACGTTTAGCTAACTAATGACATATAATGCATATTTCTTGCAATTTCAAACGTGTGGGTATTAGCCGGTAAGTTAAAAATGAACCGGTCGTCATGACGCTTCTTCCATACCTGCTCATCAGATATTACCAGAAATTTTATTAAAGACTGCTTATTATTTTCAATTACTTTATTATAGTAATCTTCCAACAGTTCTTTGTTACCTTTTTTTAAAAACGCAAGTATTACTCTTGTTTTAAAAGTTGACAAAGCAATCCCTTTTGTTTTTACTTCTTTAAGGATACAATTCAATTTTTCAAAATCACCTTGTATTTCATACGCCTCGCTCAGTTCATCAGCAATAAGCGTATAATCAATTCTTTTTTTTCTGTTTACCCTGCTTAGTAATTCCATAAAAATATGTTTAGAGGTTATTAATTTTTTGTTTTTTCAATTGCGATGGATGAAAAACCGCTCTGATGGTACAGGATAAACTGCTAAGCGTTACTTCTATCCTGTTATTGGCCACTTGTGTTACATGGCCTGTGTTACTACTAAATACACCTTTTGCAACCACTACATTATCTCCTTTTTTCAAATCATTATTGTGTATGATTTCAACACTCTCGTTATCCATTAAAAAATTTTTGAGCTCGTTTATTTCTTCATTTCTTACCACTGCCGGCTTACCATTGTTCTTAATATAATTTAAGGCACCGTTTACTTCAAGGGGCTTCCACTTTTCATGTTCTGCAACGTTTACGAATACATACATGCTAAATAAAGGCTGGTACACCACTTTAATTCTGTCAGTCCATTTTTTGTACACCTTATTATGGGGACAATAAATTTCAAATCCCAGGGCTTCTAACTCAGTCGCTATTTTCTTTTCCCATTTTGGTTTTGTATATATTACCAGCCAGTTTTTATTAGACAGGGCTTCGCCGCTCTCATTCACAACTGAGCTTTTCATTTCATTTAAAATTTTAGAAAACGGTAAAAAAACTGTCTGAAAATTAGACGCTGCAATTTATTCTGCTTCTGTAAACTTCAGAATACCTATTATGAGTAGTAGTTATGCTATTTGTAAGCGATAGCTACTTAATAAAGTAGTTTTAGGCGAAACTTCACTTTCATTATTACTTAATTTATATACCAACTCCGCTTTTGAACGGACGTCTAATTTCTGATACATTTTTTTTAAATGATGGTTTACTGTAAAATGCGAAATGTTTAAGCTCTCCGCCATTTCTTTATAAGACATCCCTTTTACAACCAGCCTTGCCAGCTCCACTTCTCTACGGGTTAATAATGATTCATAATTAATGGATGTTTTATTCCTGAAGGAACACACCAACGACTTTGCTGCACTCGGAGAAATGTAAGCCCCATACATTTCTACATCTTTTATTGCCTGATAGATATCATGTAATTTCTGATCCTTTACTATAAAGCTGCTGGCACCGTTTTTAAACGCAGTAATAATTGTTTGCTCAGTATTTTGATTGGTAATAACAACAATTTTGGAATCGGGTAAAATGTTTTTTAAATAAACAATACCATCAAGCCCTCCAAAACCAAATACGTTGATATCTACGAGTATATAATCCGGCTCACCCACATTTTTTTTGAGGGCAATCATAAAATCTTCGAGCGATGTAACGGCGATCTTTACTGATAAATCGGGGAAGTAATCTAAAAATTCTTTATAACCAGACAGTAGAAAACGATTGTCTTCAATAATTGCTAAATTTCTCATAAATAGTAGTAAGGAGTGTGAAATTAGGGAGCGCATGTTAACCAACTATCAACTCTAAATGAGTTAACGTAAACTTTACATAACTGTAATACTTAACAATAAATTCATAAATAAAAGATTCACTGTATTTTAAGAACATAAAAAAAGTGGTTGCCTTTCGGCAACCACTTTTAAACTAAAAGAAGAAAAAGAATTACTTCTGAATAACCATTTTCACTGTTCCTGTTTCTGTACCCACTGTGTACTTAACAAGGTAAGAACCATTTGGCAACAACGTTTTATTGTTGATGCTTGACTGGATGATACCATTGTTGTTCACACCAACTAAGTTCAACACTACTCTTCCCTGGATGTCTAACACCTGGATTTGAGCAGCATCTTTTACATTAGCTGTTTGAATACGTAATACAAATGAACCGTTATTTGGG
>JANNRE010000013.1:0-44450 GCA_031401115.1 Chitinophagaceae bacterium | reverse complement strand
GGCTCAAAAGATCTCTGATGGAAAAGATGTCTCCATATTCGCCTGCGGGCATTTAGTATGGACAGCCATTGAAGCAGGAAAGATATTGGAAGAAAAAGGCTTCAGTGTTGAAATTATTAATGTTCATACCATCAAACCTTTAGATACTGAGGCTGTAATGGCATCTATCAAAAAAACAGGCTGTGCTGTAACGGCTGAAGAACATAATATTATTGGTGGATTGGGCGATAGCATTGCACAGACAGCTGCAAAGAATTTTCCTATCCCAATTGAGTTTGTAGGTACAAAAGATACATTTGGTGAAAGTGGCAAACCTATGGATTTGCTTAAAAAATATGGCTTGGAGCCAACTGATATTGCAGCGGCGGCAGAAAAAGTAATTGCCAGAAAATAATACCAGTTAAACTATTGAAATAAAAACCCGTCTATGAGATGGGTTTTTTACTTTTATAACGTATCCCATAACTCAGGCTAAAAAATTTGTCTGGGTTTTGTAACCTAAAAACTGCTATTCAAATGACCCAAACTGATGACAAAGAACTGCTTCTTCAGTTCAGAGAGCCGGCAACAAAAGAGCGGGCTTATACGCATATCATAAAAAAATATCAGGAAAAACTGTATTGGCATATTCGCCGTATGGTGGTTGAACACGAAGATGCAAATGATGTTTTGCAAAATATGTTTATTAAAGTTTGGAAGGGATTGGAAAACTTTAGAGAAGATAGTCAGCTTTATACCTGGCTTTACCGCATAGCTACCAACGAAAGCCTCACATTTATTGAGCAGCAAAAAAGAAGAGCATCTGTGTCCATTGACGGCAGCGTTGAAACAGGCTTAATGAATTCAATAAAAGCAGATAAACATTTTGACCCCAACAGGCTGGAGTGGAAACTTCAGGTAGCAATACAAGGCTTGCCTGAAAAACAAAGAGTGGTTTTTAACCTGAGATATTATGATGAAATGCCCTACGAAGAGATGAGTAAGGTTTTGGAAACCAGTACAGGAGCTTTAAAAGCCAGTTACCACCACGCAGTAAAAAAAATAGAAGATTTTATTCTCAATCATTAAACCTAAGAGCTTATTAAGTATCTATTATTATTGAAAATGACACGCAATACAGATATACTAAACGAATTAAAACAAATTAGCCCGGCCGTTGCTGACCTTGAGCCTATAAACCCCTATTCAGTTCCGGCAGGATATTTTGAAACCCTGGCAGATGTAATTACAGCAAGAGTACCTGCCACAGAAAATGAAAACGATGGAAGCCCGATTATTGATGTTGCCGGGAAAATGATGCCTTTAGATATACCTGCTGGTTATTTTGACTCACTCAGCGAGTCTATTTTAGCAAAAATAAAAACGCAAGAAGAACAAACAGCCGCTGAAGAGCTATACGAGATTTCACCTTTCTTAGCCGGTCTTACGAAAGCCAATGCATACGCTGTACCCGATGGCTATTTTGAAGGCGTTTCTGATAAACAGCTTGTACTGGTTACCGAAAATAAACAGGCAAAAGTTGTTTCGCTTTTTGGTCAACGCAGCTTGATGAAGTATGCAGCAGCAGCTTCCGTACTCGTTATGCTTGCTTTTGGTATTAATTTCTTTTTTCCAAAATCAAACCCACAGCTTGACAGCTACGTAAAGCTTGGGTTGAAAAATTACAGTACTGAACAACAATTAACTAATGGCATTACAAATATTAAAGAAGCTGATTTGGTTACTTATTTACAAATGACAGCTGATTCAAAAGACGCTGAAACTATTGCATCTCTGGTAGATCAAACACAGTTACCCGATGAATCAGATTATTTAGACGGCGAGTTTCTGGAATCTTTTATGAAAGAACTGGAGCAAACTGAAACAAAAACAAATTAAAATACTTGAAAGGAGAAATAACACATGAAACAGATTTTTACATTTATTCTTGCTCTTTCTTTGTTTGCAAACGCTAATGCACAGGAGCAGCAAATTGACCCCAAAGAAGCTGAAAAAATACAGGCACTGGAAGTAGCATTCATTAGCCGTAAGCTGGAACTTACTACCAGCGAAGCACAAAAATTTTGGCCAGTGTATAATGATTATAAAAAGGAAATAAGAGACGTACAGATTAGCCAGCACAAGAACCCAAACAAAGACATTGTAGAAACTGAGCAAAAGATAATTGATGTTCGCAAGAGGTATAGAGACCGGTTTGCAGGAGTTATTGGTCAACCAAGAGTAAATCGTTTTTTTCAGGCAGAGGGTGAATTTAGGCGGGTTTTGCTAAATCAGTTAAAAAATCGCCCCAACAGGCCAATGTTGCAACGCCGAAATAGAAAATAGTTGGATTTAAAAAAAAATATTCCTTAATTTGCGAATAGGTGTTTTTCATAGGTTAGCAACGGCCGACTCTTTTCAGGGTTGGCCTATTTTTTTACCCTAAAAGTATTGTTGGTAAAGGGTTTGAGAAAATAAGCCTGTTGCCGCTCTCATTTTTTCAATTTCAGGCTCTCATTTAAAAGCAGATAAAAAATAAGTTCAATTTCAATTTTTAATGAAAAAGGCAAAGGATTTTAAAAAAAATCTTTGCCTTTTTAAAAATATTTATTTTGAATTAAGAAACTTTATAAACCGGTGATCTGATATCATGATAAAACAAGAATGTCCAGTTTTCTTCTGCACCCTGCTTCCACCATTTACCTCTCAAATCAGCAGCAAGCTTTCCATCAAAATCATACTTGGTAATGAACCGGGTTTTCATTTGCATTAACTGCGGGGCAACATCACCACCAAAAAAAATGGTTTCATCTTTCTCCTTTATCCAAAATGCCTGATGCCAAGGGCTGTGTCCACCCGTCCACTCATAATAAATATAATCATCAATTACGCCACTGCTTTCCACCAGCATAATACGATCTGTTTCAGTGAGGGCAGTAATATCATCAAGTTGATAGGATTTTGAAAGTTTACTTACTGCAATTTCAAGTTCCTGTTTGTTTACAACATAGATTGCATTTGGGAAACTTAAAAAACGATGTTTTAAAACAGCATCTTCTTTACTTATTCCACCAGCATGATCTTTATGCAAATGGCTCATCAAAACTTTTGTAACATCCAAAGGGTTAATGCCGGCTTGTAAAAGATTGTGATGAATTTGCAGGCTGCCATCGGGCAAGGTAAACCCAAGGCCGGCATCTAATACTATAATATCTTTTGATGTGATAATGGCAAATGGCTGAACTTCTACCAGCAAACTACCGGGCGGCCGTTCTTTAATATCATCTTTACCAACGTTAAAGGGAATAAACTTTTTTGAGCTGTCAACTGTAAAACTACCTTCAGAAAGAGGAATGATTTTCATTTTGCAAAGATGCAGAACAATCAGTTTAAAACCAGCCTTGGCGCACCTATCATTGAATCAAAAATAAAGAGTTCATCTATTTGATATGTTACAAATCTTCTTATTGGGAATTTTTCAATAATCGTTCTTGCCTCTGCTTCTGAGTTTGCATTAATTACTACCCACCCTTTGGAACGATCCTGATTTACAGAGTAAGTAACAATTATTTCTTCGCTCATAAGCGTATTAATATGCTGGCGATGACTGGGTATTTGCTCCCAAAAACTTTCTTCTAACAACTTAGGGAGTGAAAAAGTGCAAAGAAATTTCTTCATAAAATCACAATTAACTGTGGATATAACAATGCTTATCAAATAAGGTTCAGGCAGCTTAACGCAATACCATTTGTCTGTTCGCATCTAAACGCAACATAATAAAAATTAAAATAGTAAACGTAAGAATTGAAGACCCTCCATAACTTAATAAGGGCAAAGTAATGCCTATAACAGGCATTAATCCAATGGTCATACAAATATTAATAAACACATGAAAGAAAAGAATACAGGCCACACTGTAAGCATATACTCTTGAAAATGTACTTCGTTGCCGTTCTGCAATTACAATAATTCGATACAACAGTAAAAAATAAAGAAGCAATAATAATGCACCTCCCCAAAAACCAAAGCTTTCTGCAATAGCGGTAAAAATAAAATCAGTATGCTGCGCTGGCACAAAATCACCCTGAGTTGAAACGCCTTTTAAAAATCCTTTACCTAAAAAACCGCCAGAGCCAATGGCAATTTTTGATTGCTTTACATTATACGTTACATCCTTCTTTCCTTTTTCTGCTTCCCGCTGTTTTAATTCTGCAATTCGTTCAGGATCTTTGGGTTCATAATTTAAACCAAACAGTGCATACACCCTTGCTGAGTGATGCGGTTTGAGTACTTTATCAAAAAGAGTAGTAAGTGCAAATAATTTAAATGCAATACAAACAATGGCAAGTGAAACAACAATGAATAATAACCTGCCCTTTCTCTTGTATCGCTGATTGGGGTAAAGTAAAACCAAACCGCCTGCAATTAAGATTACTGTAATAAATGCAATGGTAGGCAACAGAATTGCTGCGATTAAAACCACAATAGCCGAAAAACCAACAAGCAGATAACTTGCAGGTAACCCTTCACGAAACATCACCAGAAAAAAAGAAAAATAAACCAATGACAATCCGACTTCTTTTTGAGCCACAGACATTAAAGAAGGAATAAGCACAATAGCAATTCCTATAAGATAAGCCCTTGTATTTTTAAACTGTGTTTCCTGCCGGCTGAGATATTTTGCAAGAGCAAGTGATGTAAATATTTTACATAGCTCAGCAGGTTGTAAATTAAATCCCCCACCCATTGCAATCCATGAACGGGAGCCGGATATATCTTTTCCTATTACAAAAGTTAAAAGCATTAATAACAACCCAAAGAAATAAAGCAGATTGGCAACGGTAGTAAAAAACTTACTATCAATTAATAAAATAAACAGTGCAGCTACTGAACTAACACCAATAAACAGAAGCTGTTTTGAATAGTTTTTTTTAAAATCAAGCAAGGATTGCAACACAGGATCGGGAGAACGATACTCCACAGAAAAAATAGCAAGCAATCCAATAAATACCAAAGCATAATACAACAGCACAACTCTTGTATCAACACCTTTTGCTATGGCCTGTTGTTTCTGCGTCATGCAAGGTTGGATTTAAAAAATAACGCACGTAACCCATTTCTTTTTTCGTTTACCAATACAACATCGCCTGTATGTTTTGAATATGGATTCTTAAAAGGTTCTTTTATTGGTAATGAGCAAGGCTCTTGTAATAATAAAGTAATGTTTGATGAGTCAATTCTTGCCTTTTGTTCTCTTTCAAGACGAATTCTTGTTAATGAATCTTTTACTTTTTTTATAGAGTCTCTAACATTGCGTTCGTGTTTGATTCGTGTGGGTATAATGGACACGTTGGCAATACGTTCAATTTCTGCTTTGCGTTTATCCCCCGCAATTGAATCCGTTAAATACTTTTCCATTAACAATGATGCAATAGGAGCCGCCCATGTAGCGCCATACCCTGCATTTTCTACTACCACACAAATAGCAATTTGCGGATTTTCCTTTGGTGCAAACGCCACAAAAAAAGAGTGGTTCTGCTGCTTTTTATTTCTAAAATAATTTTCAACTGTTCCTGTTTTTGCACACACATTATACCCTTCAATTTTTGCATTCCTAGCCGTACCGTTTGTAACAACCATTTCCATTCCATTAATTACAGCCTGGTAACTACTATCAGGAATATGCAGTGGTGAAATTTTTTGCCTGTACTTATTAAGCAATGTATCAGTTTTTGTTTCTCCTTCAACTGATTTTACAAAGTGAGGAACATAATACCATCCTTTATTGGCAATTAAACACATGGCGTTTGCCATTTGCAAAGGTGTTGCCTGTATTTCGCCCTGACCAATACCAAGGGAAGCAATGGTGCAGGAGTTCCAACCGCCTCGTCTAAACTCTTTATTAAAACGTGCTGTGTCAGGAATAAAACCGCCATATTCTCCGGGCATATCAATGCCTAAGCGATGACCTAATCCAAATGCACTCATATATTCTTTCCACTTTAACAAACCCCTTTCTACAGAACCAAGCGAAGGATTATCTATGGCCATGCGAAACAAATGTGCATAGTATGAATTACAGGAATTAGCAATTGATAAACTTAAATTAGCCGCATGCCCTGCGTTACTATGTGTACAGGCAGGCCTGCCACAAGGCCCATATCGTCCAAAACATGCATAGCCATAAGAGGGTGTAATTAGCCCTTCATCTAAAGCTACCAATGCACCCAATGGTTTAAACGTAGAACCCGGCGGATAAACTCCCTGCATGCCTCTATTTAATAACGGCGAAGCAGGGTCTAAAAACAGGCGACTGAAATTTTTCCTTACTTCAGAGCCGGTTAATTCATTGGGGTCAAAACTTGGGCCTGATGCCATAGCAATAATGCCTCCGGTTTTGGGATCAATTGCCACAACGCTTCCTACTTTGTTGCTTAATAATTTTTCTGCAAGTTGTTGTACTTCTATATCAATATAGGTATTGAGATGCCTGCCTGCAACAGAAGCAGTATCAAATACCCCTTTTTCATAAGGACCAACAGGCCGGTTAAAGTTATCACGTAAAATATATTGAATACCACGCTGACCCATCAATACTTTTTCATAATAATTCTCCAAACCGCTTCTTCCTGCAAAATCGCCCATTTGATAAAAGAAGTTTGAACGCTTAAGCATCGGAGAATCTACTTCGCCTACATAACCTAAAATATGAGCCGCCGCTTTAAAAGGATAAGTACGAATAGGGCGCTCCTGTAAAAAAAATGCCGGTTGATAGCGAAATAAGTTTTCATTAATTCGGGCATATTTCTCCGGGCCTAACAAGGCTTCAAATACAGAAGGACGGTTTCTTGAATTTTTTAGTATAGCAGTAAGTACTCTTTTTTTAAATTCAATAGTGTCAATACCCAATATGCGGCAAAGTGAAAATGTATCAACGCCTTTTGCAAGTGAAGGAGTAATCATTAAATCATACATGGTGGTGTTATCAAGAATGGCTTTGCCCTTTCTATCAAAAATAATTCCGCGGCTTGGGTACAAAACTTTCCTTAAAACGGCCTGATCATTTGCCAGCTTTGCATACTTGCCCGAAAATATTTGCAAACTCATGAGCCTTATGAGAATGATTGCAAACACAACTGCAAATATGATTTGTATGGTTACTTTACGGGATTGATTAAAAACGGCCATGGCCTAATTGGTTTTTCAAAATGAAGGGATCAGGTATTGGTTATAAACTTTTGTTTTCTTGTAAAAATGATTTCAACTATGGCTATTAATAAAAAACTAATAACTGAAGTTCCTGTAGTTTTTAATAAAAGATATACAATATTTCCGAATTGAAAAGCCTGAATAATTGCTAAAGCTGCGTGATGAAAAAGCGTTAACAGTACTACATAAGTCATATAAGGAACCAAAGCCAAACTTGTTGCAGAAGGTTCTCTATAATTAAACCCGGCCCCTTTTTGTGGCATCAAAATATTAATTAAGAAAGGACGGGCATAACCAATCAATACACAGGCTGCAGCATGCATGCCGGGTGTTTTTGTAAAAAAATCAAGTGTGAGCCCTGTTAAAAAAGAAACCAGTAATAAGGTACTTCTCCCCATTGAAAACGGAAGCCATAAAATAAAAACGTAGTAAATAACAGGAGTAAAATATTGGTGCAATGGCGGAATTTGGTTTAACACAAAAACCTGAACCAATATGAGTATTGCCAGCCTTATTATATATCGTAAGAGATTACTCATTTTTTCTTTTTGAGTCGGTTTTCAAGTTCCAGTTGTTCTGCTCTCTGTAAATTTTTTATTACAAATACATTTTGCAAACGGCTAAAGTCCGTGGACGGTTTTACCTGCAACAGATAATTATTGGTACTCTGCTCCGGAATAACTTTTTCAATAATTCCAATCATGATGCCGGGAGGAAAATCTGAATACTGACTTGTAAAAACCGTATCGCCTTTATTTACTTTTACACTTTTAGGAATGTCTTTAAACTGAACCATTCTTGGGTTGGCACCATCCCATTCAATTTTTCCACTCTCGCCTGTTTTTTTCAACCGGGCACTTATTCTGCTCTGCTTATGAAGCATACTCATTACAGTAGAAAAATTTTCAGTAGCATCCAGCACCACACCTACAACCCCATTTGGGCTTAACACAACCATACCCGGCTCTATACCTTGTTTTGTGCCACGGTGTATGGTTATAAAATTATTGGGCTGAGAAATGCTGTTGTTCACCACTTGTGCATCTAAATAAATGTAACGCCGCATAGTACCACTTGTATCTATGGCAACCGTATCAGCTACAATTCTTGTACTGGTGTCTGCCACCTGAAAATTTTCAGGCAACCTGTTTTGAAGTTCTGTTAATTTTTTTCGCAGGTCTTCATTTTCTTTTTTAAGGTAAAAATAATTTTCAACCTTACTATATTGAGCCTGTATGCTGCCCGTAATTTCTCCAGCTGCATCCATATAAACCGATTGATGAAATTTATTATAACTAACAAGAAAGCTTATGCTGATGATCTCCAGGATTAGAAAGAACAGCAATATGGAATACCTGCGTATAAAAGCGAAAAGATTTCGCACTGAGAAGTAGATTTATAGTTGCCCTGTAAATAAGTATGATCAGTTACGCATTACAAAAGGGTAGCGGTTGTAATTTTTTAATGCAATACCCGTACCTCTTACTACACTTTTTAACGGATCATCTGCAATATGAACAGGAAGTTTAATTTTTTGAGTTAATCTTTTATCAAGTCCACGTAACAAAGCACCGCCACCTGTAATATAAATACCACGGCGGTAAATATCGGCTGCCAATTCAGGAGGTGTCATTTCCAATGCCTTGAGAATGGCTTCTTCAATTTTAAAAATGCTTTTATCAAGTGCTTCAGCAATTTCCTGATAGCTTACCATAATTTGTTTTGGAATACCCGTTACCAAATCCCTACCATTTACCGGAATATCGTCTGGAGGGTTATCTAAATCTTTCATTGCAGAACCTACTTGTATTTTAATTTGCTCAGCAGTACGCTCACCTATTAACAAACTATGATAACGGCGAAGTGCTTCCATAATATCGGCAGTAAACTCATCGCCGGCAATTCTTATACTTTGATCGCAAACTATACCTGCCAACGCAATAACTGTGATACCTGTAGTACCACCACCAATATCTACAATCATATTACCCACCGGTTCTTCCACATCAATGCCGATACCTAAAGCTGCAGCCATAGGTTCATGTAAAAGATATACTTCCTGTGCTCCTGCCTGTTCTGCACTATCCCTTACGGCTCTTTTTTCAACTTCGGTAATACTGCTGGGTATGCAAATCATCATGCGCCACTTGGGTGGAAACCAGGGTTTTTTTGTATAAACCAATTTTATCAGTTCACGGATCATCAGTTCAGCTGCGTTAAAATCGGCAATAACACCATCTTTTAACGGACGAACGGTTCTGATGCTTTCGTGTGTTTTTTCATGCATCATCAACGCCTTCTTACCTACGGCAAGTACATTTTTTGGATTGTTACGATCCAATGCCACAATAGAAGGTTCGTTTACTACAATTTCGTCGTTGTGTATTATAAGTGTGTTGGCAGTGCCAAGATCAATGGCAATGTCCTGTGTAAAAAAGTTAAAGAGTCCCATTTGTATTGGAGGAGATTAAAATTAGATTCTGTTGAAGCAAATTTGAGTGAAATTATTGGATTAACAAAGCCAAAACCCTGCCAGTAAAAAAAAATTTGCAAATATTTTTTAATGCCGAAATTCGGATGTAAGATTTAAATTCAAAAACTACTTATGAATAATACGGATTAGCGTGTGAAATATTTCGCCTGATGGTTGCAGTTAGTTCAGTAAAACTCGTAGCCAATATCTTTTCTAAAGTACATCTTCCGAAACCCGATTGTATGTAAAACCTGCTTTGACTGATCAGCAGCTTCTTGTACTGAATTAGCAAAGGAAGTAACTGCCAGCACCCTGCCGCCATTGGTTACAATTTGACTATCCATTTCCTTTGTACCGGCATGAAAAAGAAGTGAATTATTTGTACTGTTATTCAGTCCGGTTATTTCGTACCCATTTACATAATCGGCAGGATAGCCACCGCTTACTGCCATAATGGTTACAGCAAACCGTTGATCTTCTTCAATTACAATTCCTGAAAGCTTACTTTGAGAAGTGGCAACCAGTAATTCTACCAAGTCATTTTTTAATCTGGGCATTACCACTTCGGTTTCTGGATCACCCATTCGGCAGTTATACTCTATTACAAAAGGGTCATCGCCCACTTTTATTAACCCAATAAAAACAAAGCCTTTGTATTCTATGTTCTCGGTATGCAACCCGTTTATGGTAGGTTTAATAATTCGTTCCTCTACCATTTTCATAAACGAATCGTTTGCAAAAGGCACTGGGCTTACTGCGCCCATGCCACCCGTATTCAAACCTGTATCGCCTTCTCCTATTCTTTTATAATCCTTTGCTTCAGGTAAAATCAAATAGTCTTTACCATCAGTTAGTACAAAAACACTCAATTCAATGCCGGTTAAAAATTCTTCTACCACTACTTTGCTGCTGGCATGTCCAAACTTTGAATGCTGCAGCATCATTTCATATTCTGTAATAGCTTCAATATGATTGTGACAAATAATTACTCCTTTTCCGCCTGCCAAGCCATCGGCTTTTAAAACAATTGGCAGGGAATGATTTAAAACAAAATGCTTCCCTTCTTCAAAATTTTCATTGGTAAACTCACGGTAAGTTGCTGTAGGTATATTATGCCGCTCCATAAATTGCTTGGCAAATGCTTTGCTTCCTTCTAACTTAGCACCCAATTTAGACGGACCAATAACACCAGCCCAACCTTCTGCAAAAGGCAACACTTCATGAGCTGCTTTAAAATAATCGTAGATGCCGTTTACCAATGGATCTTCAGAGCCCACAAAAATCAAATGAATTTCATGCGCCCTGCAAAAATGTTCTATGCCTGCAAAGTCGTCACTGATTTTGAAATCAACATTGGTTCCGCACTGAGCAGTGCCTGCATTACCTGGAGCAACAAATAATTGATCGCACAACGGGCTTTGAGAAAGTTTCCAGGCAAGTGCATGTTCTCTGCCGCCGGAACCGAGTAAAAGGATATTCATGAGTGTAAGTAAGTCTTTAGATGGCGAATGTAGTGAATGAAGAATAGTTATTAGTTCCTTTTATGTAAAAAAGAGTTGAACACAACTATGAAGAGCAAATAACAAATTAATCCTTACATTCGGAAGGTCACTCTACTAAATCTAAATCATCTGTTATGAATCAAATTGTTTCTGAAAAAGGGCACCCCAAAGGTTTATGGGTTTTATTTGCTACTGAAATGTGGGAGCGCTTTAATTATTATGGCATGCGTGCTATTCTGATTTATTTTATGACGCAGGCCCTGCTTTTCAAACTTGATTTTGCTTCTAATCTTTATGGAAGCTATATCAGTTTACTTTATCTTACTCCACTTGTAGGTGGCTTTGTGGCTGACAGATACTGGGGTAATAAAAAATCTATCTTAGTAGGTGGCCTTTTAATGGCGGGCGGCGAGCTAATTCTTTTCATTTGTGCTTCTGTTTATAATAGTTCTCCGGATTTAGCAACTATACTTTTCTTCTCAGGGCTTGGTTTTATGATTGCAGGTAATGGTTTTTTTAAAGCCAATATTTCATCGCTTGTGGGGCAGCTTTATCCAAAAGGAGATTTACGTGTTGACCCTGCTTACACTATTTTTTATATGGGTATTAATATTGGTGCTACCCTTGGTCCCATTCTTTGCGGAACCTTTGGCAACACTGGTAACCCTGCCGATTTTAAATGGGCTTTTTTAATTGCGGGGGTTGGTATGATTGTGAGTGTAATTATTCAGAAATTGTTTCATGATAAATATGTGCTTTCACCCGATGGAAAGGTACTCGGTAAAACTCCGGGACACGATGGCTTTATAGATTCCGCAGGATTAACAAGTACCGGTGTAAAACCGCCTGCAAAAATCTGGACTAACCCTCTCTTCATTATAATTGGAATGCTTTTGTTTGCTGCTTTAATGATCGGTGTAATTTATCTGGATACGAAAATTAATTACCTGTTCTATTTAATCATTGCAAGTTTTGTTTTCATCATCTATATAATTCTTTCAGACAAAGGTCTTACAAAAGAAGAACGCTCAAGAATTTGGGTGATGGTAATCATTGCATTTTTTGTTGTGTTTTTCTGGGGAGCTTATGAACAAACTGGTGCGTCATTGGCTGTGTTTGCAGAGCAGCAAACCAATTTAAACTTGTGGGGCAATTATAATATGCCACCGAGTTATTTCCAGTCGTTTAATGCTGCTTTCATCATAATCTTTGCTCCTGTATTTGCATGGTTGTGGTTGAAGATGGGAAAAAATCAACCTGCCACTCCAACAAAAATGGGAATTGGTCTAATCCTTCTGGCACTGGGCTATTTATGGATTGCGTTTGGTGTACAGACTGCAGCCACACAAAAAGTAAGTATTATCTGGCTAACTGGTTTATACTTACTGCATACATGGGGTGAATTATGCCTTTCGCCTATTGGACTTTCATTATTTAATAAATTATCTCCAATAAAATTTGCTTCGCTCTTAATGGCTGTCTGGTTTTTGGGAAATGCTGGCGGCAACAAAATGGCTGGCGTATTAAGTGCTTTATATCCTGAAGGTGGCAAAACCACTAGCTTTCTTGGTTACCAAATGAGCAATCTTTACGACTTCTTTATGTTGTTTGTGGTAATGGGCATTGTAGCAGGTGTTATATTACTATTGTTGTCAAAAAGGTTGCAGAAAATGATGCATGGCATTACGTAAAGAGATCATCAGTAAAACATTTATTATCTTTCTTTTCTAAACTACTTGCTATATGTCTGAAATAAAATTTCAACCCTTTGTTCCCGACGAAAGTAAAATGGCCGAGTTCACAGTTAAAAGTGTACTTGTAGGCGCCGCTTTCGGAATTATTTTTGGAGCAGCAACTGTTTATCTTGCGTTAAAAGCAGGGTTAACAGTAAGTGCATCTATTCCCATTGCTGTGTTGGCTATTACTTTAGGAAGAAGGTTTTTAAAAACAACCATCTTAGAAAATAACATCATTCAAACTACAGGAAGTGCCGGCGAAAGTATTGCAGCAGGTGTTGTATTTACATTACCGGGCTTTTTATTTCTTAGTGAAAAAGACAGCTCACAATTTTTTAATTACTTCACCATTCTTACTCTTGCCATTTTTGGAGGCATTCTTGGTACGTTAATGATGATCCCGTTACGCAAATCATTAATTGTAAAAGAACATGGCACACTTCCTTACCCAGAAGGAACAGCATGTGCCAGTGTATTAAAAGCAGGTGAACGTGGTGGCGATTTTGCTAAGACTGCATTTATGGGTTTGGGTTTTGCGTTTGCTTATGCAATTCTTCAAAAAATAGTTCATGTAATTGCTGAAACACCTTTCTGGATGACCCAGCAGGTAAATAAATTTTTTCCATCAGCTAAAGTAAGCGGAGAAATTACACCTGAGTATATGGGTGTCGGTTATATCATCGGGCCAAAAATTAGTGGTGTATTAGTTGCAGGTGGTGTTATTGCATGGTTTGCATTTACTCCTTTATTAGCATCTCTTGTTCCGCCAGATACCATTGCAGCACAATTAATAAAGCTGGGTTATTTGGGTGGATTAGATAAAGCTGGCGGGCCCGGAGGATGGGATCCTATCAATCATACATTCGCAGATTTTTCAACTGCTATCTATCGTGCATACATCAGGCAGATTGGTGCAGGTGCTGTAGCAGCAGGTGGTTTTATAACGCTTATCAAAACAATACCTACTATCGTTTCTTCTTTCAAAAGCAGTATTGGTTCAATGAAAAAGCAAGATGGCGAACCTGTTGCAGTGAAAAGAACTGAAAGAGATCTCAATATAAAAATTGTAGGTATTGGAAGTTTGGCTTTAATTATTTTAATGGCTGTTATGCCACAAGTACCCGGTGATAATATTGGAAGCAAATTATTATTGGGTTTACTCGTTGTAATCTTCGGAGCATTCTTTGTTACCGTGTCTTCAAGAATTGTTGGCTTGATTGGCTCAAGCAATAATCCTATCAGCGGAATGACCATTGCAACATTAATGGGTACCTGTTTAATTTTTATTGCAGTGGGCTGGACGGGTAAAGTATTTGAACCAATGGCCCTTGTTGTGGGCGGTATGATTTGTATTGCTGCTGCAAATGCAGGTGCAACAAGTCAGGATTTAAAAACAGGATATATTGTTGGTGCCACTCCCAAGTATCAGCAAATTGCATTATTTGTAGGAGCTATTGTTTCATCACTTGCCATTGGTGCTACCATTATGATTTTAGATACACCCACTACTGAAATGGTTTCGCAGGGAATAACACATGCAATAGGTACTGATAAATATCCTGCGCCACAGGGAACATTAATGGCTACATTAATAAAAGGCATTCTCTCTTTTAATTTAGATTGGCAATTTGTATTGGTTGGAGTTTTCATTGCCATTACAATGGAATTGTGCGGAATTAAATCATTGAGTTTTGCAGTGGGGTTATACTTACCATTATCAACCACACTACCCATTTTTGCAGGTGGTGCCATTCGTGGATTGGTTGATAGAAAACAAAAGAAAAGTGGCATCAAACTTTCAGCAGAAGAAGAAGACTTGGGTAAAGGAAACTTATTTGCAACAGGTTTGGTTGCCGGTGGTGCATTGGCAGGCGTAGTTGTCGCAATTCTTTCAGTTAATGAATCAGTTACAAAAGCATTAGGGTTTGTAAATGCAGAACATGCAATATCATCTGCATTGGGAGAAAACGGTTATTTCTTAATCGGTGCATTGTTCTTTGTTTTGATGGGATATGTATTGTACAGAATCGGAATTAAGAAAACAGAAAAGTTTGAATAAGACTATTAACATGCTTTTCGCCCAAAAAATAAAACCCCCATCATTGGGGTTTTATTTTTTGGGGCTTATACTTTACTACTTTACAAATTTCTGCAAATACGTTTCAGCACCATTTGCATTTTTAATTTCTATAAAGTAAATACCGGATGAAAGTTTACTTACATCAATTCTTGCATCGGCATAAGGTAATTGTTGCGTAAGAACTGTTTGTCCTGCTGTATTTAAAATGCGAACTGAAATTTGCTTAATAGAAAATTGATTACCACTAATAAGCTGTAAACTATTTGCTGCATTGTTATAAACACCTTCTACAAAAATTTCTGTGGCAGAAGAACTGATGGCAACAATATTTGAGTAACTGAACTTGCCATCTACATCAACCATCTTAAGTCTGTAATAAAATTTACGTCCTTTGTTCAACACATTCTCATCGGTATAACCATACTGAATTGTTTGAGCAGAGTTACCTGCTGCGGCAACTGATCCTGTGTTTACAAACTGTGTTTCGTTATCTATTTTTCTTTCAATTTCAAAACGATTGCTATTTGATTCGGTTTCAGTTTGCCACTTTAAATCAACATGCGTACTTCGTTTTGTTCCTGTGAAATTTACAAGTGTTACAGGAAGTGCAAGATTGAGGTTTGGTCCGCCGCCATTAATCCAGAATTCAGAGAAACTTCTCACTTTAAACTCGGCATAATATCCGTTGTTGTAAGGGACTACTAAAACATTTGCAGGTACAATAAATTTATAGTTGCCGGTTGTATTATCAGCCAGTGTTCCATTCTCCTCCCCTGCTTGACTGTATTTTGTAATGCCCACAATAAAGGCATCTCTAAATTTTGTACAAGTGCCGCAACCAGAAGCACTAAACAAGGCCATCGCTTCCTGCTCAGTAAAATAAAAACGAACTGCTACACTATCAGTTAAAGTATTGGCAGTATTGACTACAATATTTCTGTCGAGATAATACTGATTGTTTTGATTACGAACTGCACCTGTGTTGATATACACACTTACATCGGTGCTGCCGAGGTTTTGTCCTAAAGGGTTGATAGACGCAACTACATTTCCTCCACTTTTAAAATCAAACCAGTTATTTGTGCCATTAATTGTTTGATTGATGTTGACCACATTGGGGCCCGTGTACACCGTTTCTTTTTCAAAAATGTGAATATTATCTATGCCTATTCCTTCTCGGCTGGTAAGCTGATCACTTGTAAATAAAAAACGGAAACGAACATTTGCAGCCGTAGTGGGGATGTCAATGCTGGAAACATGCCATCTGCTATATGTGGTTCTCCAAATTTGTGCAGCATCTGTAAACCAGTTGGTACCCTGGCCTTGCGCTCCCAATCTAATCCAAGTAACACCATTGTCAGTAGTATATTCTATGGTGTGATTATCAAAATTATCTTGCTGTTGACTAATATGTGCAAAGCTAAAAACAGGACTGGTTAAACTGCTTAAATTAAAACACGGCGAATAGAGATACGAAAATTCATTTTGCTTATACCCTCCGCTTAAAGCAGTAAACCATGCTTTTTGCCCATTGGCTGCACGAATCAATATTGGCTTTGTGTTTGCACTTATTTCACCCCATGCCCATGTACTATACGCATCAGCAGAAAAATAATTTCCATCACTCGTTTCAAATTTTTCTAAATAAGGGAACGATGAAACAACCGGACTGTTATGAACCACCTGATTTGTAACACTATCATTTAATGGATAATCATCACCCGCCAATTGAACCCATGCATCTACATCATAGGTTTTATAAACTGAAAGATCAGCCGTTGTGGGGAAAGTATAATCAACTGTGCTGTTTGCAGAAAGCGTTACAATAGTTCCTGACACTACCGCTCCATTATCTATACGATAAAAAACCGGAACATTAGTAAAGGTAGTACCCGTTGTATTTTTTACTCTTATGGTAACCGATGCATTGGTTGCGCCACAATTAAATGTAGTGGGAGCAACGAGTGCTGTAACTTTTAAATCATTATTAGCCGCTACAATTCTTATATCATCAAATGTAAACCCATCATCATAATCCGGAATGCCGGCATCATAAGATGCATTGTTAGCAGAGATCATTCCTTCCTGATCAAATCGAACCTGAAAGCTGGAAGTAAGCGTTTGTCCGGCATTGGTCATTACTTCATTAATATCAATAGATGGTTGTTTTATTTCGCCTAAAGCTCCCTGATTTGCAGTTAAGTTGTACACCTGCACCCATGTGTCACCATCGCTGCCACGCATCCAAACACCTGTTGATGGAGAACGCAACTGCCCCTGATTACGAAATTTAAAATCAAGCCGCAGGCCGGGCAATGCTGCAATGCCAGTCATATTAAATGTTGCATACAGTTTGTTATTAGCATTAGTGCCTAGAAATTGTGCCGCATCTAAAAAAACAGATCGGTTACCGTTAATAGATGCTCCGGAGTTGAGGAAGGTTCTCATTCTACCGTTGGGATTATTATTTTCATAATCAAACCGGTCAAGAGCAGTTAAGGCAAAGGTGTTTTTTCTGTATTCATCATTACCTGTTCCTTCAAAACTTTCAGTAAAGTTTACAGCGATGGGGGCATTATCTATATGAAGAATGTTATAAATAATTTCATCGTTTTCAGTTCTTAAATCACCTGTTTGTTTTACAAACACTCTGATGTTGTAGATATTAATAGTGGAGAAATCATAAGTGGCGGCAAATGTATAATCAGTTGTTCCGCCAGCAGCAATTAAAGTAGTTGGCACTTCATTTACTACAGGATCAGCATTTACCTGATACGAAACGGTATAATTATTTGAGGAGGCGTTATCATCTAAATTTTTTATTCGTACTGTTATCTGTTGCGTGGCAGATAAAGTAGAGGAAGTAAATTTTCTTCCGCTTGCCGGAGCTAAGAGTGTATCAATTTTTAAATCATTATCAAATAAAATATCTGTACATGGAGTAGAAAATGTAGGGATTATTTTTTTTGCATCCGATCTTCTTGCAATGGTATCAGTAAGTCTTGGCCTTATGGAAAACCAATACGTACTGTTCCTGTCAAGACCTGGCACTAAATAACTTAAAGAAGAGGTTGTGGCAATGGTTGATAAACTTCCGTTGATTAACTGCATTACTTGATAATCTGTTGCGCCACCCACAGCAGGCCAGCTTAAATTAGCATAGCCTTCGCAAGGAGCCGTAACCGTTAAAACAGGTAAGGAAGAAATTACAAAATTACCAACCGATGTTGAGTAGATTACTCCACTTGTTCTTTTAATCCGCACTTTTGCTTTCTGTGCTTCCCCATCGGGTACATTCCAGATATATCGAAACTGATCTGCTGCAAGATTACTTACCACAGGAAGCCAGGTTGCTCCATCATCTTTTGAATATTCTATGTTATAGGTATCGTTACTATTGTCGTTTGCTTCCCATGCAATCATTTCAGCTCTTCCGCTTGATGAATTGGTAACAAAATGTTCACCGCCATAAGGGTATAACAGAACCAACTCCGGCTGAACAAAATCATAGCTGATAAAAAATTCCTGTGCCCCTGTAACATTAAAACCATCTACACTTATTGAAACAGAAGTACCCGGATTATTAATGACCACCTGTTCAATATTATTTATTCGGTCAATACCTGGTACAGCAGCAACATCTACTGAACCGGGTGCAGGATTTAGAATTAATGGATTGAACACAACTCCATCAGTAACCGTAAGATCCAAATCATTTTCCAATGCAAATGGATTTATTGGCGAACCTTCCTTATCATGCCAGTACAACATTACTTTTAACTGTCTGGTTCCCGGCGGTACTGCAATTACCTGTGTATGATTGCCGCCCATGTTTACTGTATTACTGTTAAAACGATTTTGTTCTACCGCAGCAATTGCTCTTTGCGGATTTACCAAACCAAACCCATGTTTGTAATCGGGCCCTGCATTTCCTTTATCAGTAGCTGTATTACATAAAATTGCTTTTACTAAACCTGATTTAGGATTACCTCCATTGAGTTGTTTATACCTTTCTGCAAGCAATGCATATACACCGGATACAAAAGGAGCGGAAGCACTTGTACCAATATTGTTTGTATAAACATTGTTGATGCCCGCACCGGCAACAGCATTGCCACTTGCTAATATTTCAGGTTTTATTCTTCCATCACTTACAGGGCCACGGCTTGAAGTGTTCGATAATGCACTTGTACTAAAGATATCAAAGTTGCCAACGCTTAAAACATTCTTTGCTGTTTGATAACCACTCTTAATAGTTGCAAAAGAATTCGCATAAGGAGTACAGGTAAGTGCACCATCATTACCGGCAGCAAATACATGTTGCAGATACGGATTATTAAAAATCTGTTCATCCACATATACACTCAACTCATTATACTCTCCATTACCCGGGCAATTTGCTGCACCGTTAAAGTAGGAATTATTCGTAAGCGTCATTCCATACTCAGTAATATATAACGGGGTTTTAGAAATGATATAATCAAAATAATCTGCAATAATAAAAGTTCCGGGTGCAGCACCTGTAATACGTTCCTCTACAATACCATCTCCTGAAACAATACTTGCAACATGTGTACCATGTGTTGAGCCTGGTATATAAGCAGGACTTCGGCTAATTAGATTTTTTACATTATCAATATGAGAAGTAGGATCAGCATTATCACCTACTCCTACTGTTACTCCCTGTCCGGATAATTGTCGTGATGCACCCTGAGTACTTGTTAGCGCTGTTAAACCTGATGCGCCTCTTTCTCTGTGATTCAATGTTTGAGGTTCAACCCTTGCAGCATTTATAAATGCTACAAATGGCAATGTTGCCAAATCGGTTATGTCTGCTTTTGTAATTGTTCCGCCCAGCAAACCCTGATTTACAAACTGCCGGTTCGTTAACACAAAACCTTTTTGATTCAATTCAGTTAAAACTTCACTTAGTTTAACGCCCGGTAATAACAGCAGGCTGATAGGTATTTGAGATTGCTGAGGCTGAGGCTGATTTAATTGAATAGAAATTTCTTTGCCATACTTTGCAGACGCTGGCAACTGAACAATACTTTTTATTCCAATATCTTTTAATAATAAAGCGGAAGGAGAAGTTTTAAACCGAACCTGATATGCATTCTCTGGTAAGTAATGTAAAAACTCAACACCACTATTTTTTAATCGGGTAATTTGAGCTAAGCTTGGTTTTCTATCAAACATGATTACTGCATAAGCAGTATTGCCCCACTTGCCTTTTTGAAGTTCTTGTTTTACACCAGCATCAGAAATATTTTCTTTAATAGTAATATCTCCCGATTTTAAACGGAGGATGCCAAGTGTCTTTTGTGCACTTACATTTAATGAACCCAATAAAAGAAATAGTAAACTGATATTGAACGGACAAAAACGTTTGTACAAAAACGTTTGTTTATGAGGTGTTGTAACAAGAGAAGAGTACATAAGCACAATTGGTTTTAAATGGATTGGTTCAAAAGTAGCCATTATATTTAGAAAATGAAAGGTTGTTGAACCATATTGCCAAGAGATAAGTATTCTTTCTTTTAGCTGACCCTGCCCTATCTTTGTAGACTGTGAATTTTGACTTTTTGCTGAAGAAATATAGTGATGATCCCCGCCTTTTTCAACTGGTGGACAGGTTATCCTATGCACAAAAGCAAAGTATCTATCTTAAAAACCTGCACGGCAGTGCTTCACAGTTTGTTGCTGCATCGGTTTTTAATCACCCTGCACAGGAACAAATGAATCATTTGTTTATTGTTAATGATGCAGAAGAGGCCGCTTACTTCCACAATTCGTTAGAAAGTATAACCAAAGAACTCAATCTGTTTTATTTCCCTTCTTCTTTTAAACATCCAAAGAATTTCAGGTTACTCAATTCATCGCATGTAATGTTGCGTACAGAAGCACTTACAAAATTCTCCATGCCCACAGGTCAAAGAGTAGGTGCTATTGTTACATACCCTGATGCTTTGTTTGAAAAAGTAGTATTGCCAAAAAAATTACAGGGCAATCTATTGTTGATTAAAACAAATGATACACTTGCGGTAGATGATATGATGAGTTTTTTGGTTGATCTTGGTTTCAGCCGCACAGACTTTGTATATCAGCCCGGGCAGTTTGCTTTACGTGGCGGCATTTTGGATATTTATTCTTTTGGCAACGAAAAACCATATCGTATTGAATTGTTTGGAAACGAAGTGGACAGTATCCGAATTTTTGATCCTGAAACACAACTGAGTGAAAGAAGGCTATCTTATGTAAACATTATTCCGAATGTTGAAACACAATTTGAAAGTGGCGAAAAAATTTCACTGTTTCATTTTTTACCTGAGAATACCATTGTTTGGGTAAAGGATTTTGATATGGTAAAAGAACGCCTGCTTACAATGGAGGAAGATCTGGAACAGTTTTTAAAAATACCCATTGCTGCAAAAGATAAATATCAGGATGAGGATGACAAACTGGAGAAACATGATTTAAATGCAGCCGATTTTATCAGCACTGCTATGGCAGAAGAACAAATTCAGCACCGGCATATTATAGAATTTGGGTATAAAAAACATTTCATTTCAATTGTTGGAAACAATTGGGAGGTAGTTTATCAAACAAAACATCAACCAGCATTTAACCGCCAGTTTGAACTATTAATTAAAGATTTAAAAAGCTGGCAAAGCAAGGGTTTTGAAGCGTTCATCTTTGCAGAAAATCCAAAACAACTGGAACGATTGCACAGCATTTTTGCCGATCTAAAAGCTGATATTCAATTCACGCCTATTCCTATTTCTATACACGAAGGTTTTATTGATGAAGATTTAAAACTCATCTGTTATACAGATCATGAAATTTTTCAACGTTATCATAAATACAAAGTAAAACAGGCTTACAATAAAAGCAAGGCACTTACCATTCGTGCATTAAAAGAATTACAGCCGGGAGATTATGTAACGCATATTGATCACGGCGTGGGCACTTATAGCGGTTTACAAAAAATAGATGTAAACGGTGTAATGCAGGAAGCAGTTCGATTAATTTATAAGGACAGCGATATTCTATATGTAAACATCAACACGCTACATAAAATTTCTAAATACACCGGCAAGGAAGGCAATGTTCCAAAGATTAATAAACTGGGTAGCGATGTTTGGAACAGGCTGAAAGAAAAAACAAAAATTAAAGTAAAAGAAATTGCCTTTGATTTAATTCAGTTGTATGCACAACGAAAAGCGCAACAGGGATTTGCTCATACACCCGACAGTTATTTGCAAACTGAACTGGAAGCATCTTTTATTTATGAAGACACACCTGATCAAAGCAAAGCAACGGCTGATGTAAAAAAAGATATGGAATCACCTTCACCAATGGATCGTTTGGTTTGCGGTGATGTGGGATTTGGTAAAACTGAAATCGCCATTCGTGCTGCATTTAAAACAGTGTGCGATGGAAAGCAGGCTGCTATCATGGTACCAACAACCATTCTTGCTTTTCAGCATTACAAAACATTTACTGATCGGTTAAAAGATTTTCCTGTTACGGTTGATTATGTAAACCGTTTTAAAAGTGCCAAAGAAAAGAAAGAAACTTATGAAAAAGTAGCTGCAGGAAAAGTAGACATCATCATTGGCACACATGCACTGCTGGGTAAAGATGTAAAGTTTAAAGAGCTGGGATTACTGGTGGTGGATGAAGAACAGAAGTTTGGCGTAGGTCATAAAGAAAAAATAAAAACGTTTAAAACAAATGTTGATTCGCTTACACTCACAGCAACACCTATTCCCCGAACGCTGCAATTCAGTTTAATGGGGGCAAGGGATTTAAGCATCATCAACACACCACCTCCAAACAGACAACCCATCCAAACAGAAGTGCAGGTGTTTCAGGAAGATTTTATTCGGGATGCTATTTATTTTGAAGCAGAGCGTGGCGGACAAATATTTTTTATTCATAACCGTATTGCAGGACTTGCAGAAATGGCTGCTATCATTCAACGTCTTTGCCCCGACCTGAGCATTGGTTTTGCACACGGGCAATTAGAAGGTCATGAACTGGAAGAAAAAATCATGGACTTTATTGATAAAAAATATGATGTTCTCGTTTGTACCAATATTGTAGAAAGTGGTGTTGATATTGCCAATGTAAATACCATCATCATTAACAACGCCCATCAGTTTGGGCTGAGCGATTTGCATCAATTGCGTGGAAGAGTGGGACGAAGCAATAAAAAAGCATTCTGTTATTTATTGGCACCGCCAATGAGTACATTGCCAAACGACAGCAGAAAGCGTTTACAAACATTGGAGCAGCATAGTGAGCTGGGCAGTGGTTTTCAAATTGCCATGCGTGATTTAGATATTCGTGGCGCAGGTAATATGCTGGGTGGTGAGCAAAGTGGCTTTATGGCAGAAATTGGCTTTGAAATGTATCAGAAAGTATTGGATGAAGCCATCAGGGAATTGAAACGAACCAAATTCCGTGATCTGTTTAAAGAAGAAATTCAGCAGCAGGAAAACTATGTAAAAGATTGTTTAATTGATACGGATTTGGAAATACTCATTCCCGATGCGTATGTAGAAAGTATTGCAGAACGGTTGAGTTTGTACACCAGATTGGATAACTGCGAAACAGAAGAAGAGTTGATGGCTTTTCATACAGAGTTGCAGGATCGTTTTGGTGCAATTCCACCACAGGTAGAAGATTTGTTTACAACAGTTCGTTGCAGAAAAATTGCAGTAGAGCTTGGCTTTGAAAAAATGACATTGAAAAGTCAAACACTTCGCTGCTACTTTATTAATAACCCCGATTCTCCTTATTTTGAATCGGTCGTGTTTCAATCCATTATGCAGTTTGTACAAACTGGTTTAAACAAAGCCAAACTGAAACAAACCGGAAAACTCTTTTTACTGATTGTGGAAGACGTAAAAACAATGACCTCTCTTTTATCTCTGCTGAAACGTATGCAGGCCGCAACTAAAGAAACGGTGTAATTCAATTTATAGGATTAGGCAGAATTAGGGCTAATACCTAATTAACCGTCATTGCGAGCCACAGCATGAGCCATTAAGTTCAACAAATTAACGTGGCGAAGCAATCTTATTTTTCAATCATTAATCCAATTGACAAGATTGTCCGCCCGGATGAATCGGTCGGACGGGCTTCGGCGCTTTTAGCTTATTGAAAATTTTAATTCGATCCTGCGCCTCGCAATGACGTGAAGTATAAAAGAGGCAACAGTAATCTTCATAATCTTTTCTATTTATTCTTTTTTGTATCTTAGGCAAAACATTCATTATGGATCAAAACTTTTCCCAATCACAAGAAGTAAAATATGCCAATGTAAGTGGTGATGAACGCACTTTGGCCATACTCTGCCATGTGCTTTCCATTTTCTTCTGGATCATTCCATCATTAGTAATTTACCTGCTTAAAAAAGACGAATCAAAGTATGTAGCCGAACATGCAAAAGAAGCATTGAACTTTCAAATTTCTATTTCCATCTTTTATATCATCAGTGCAGTATTAATGCTTATTTTAATTGGAGTATTTCTGATGATTGCCGTGTACTTTGGCTCCATTATTCTTTGCATCATTGCCACCATCAAAGCAAGTGATAATGTGTTGTATCGGTATCCGTTTAATATTAGGTTTATTAAATAAAAAAGCCACCCGCAAATTACAAGGTGACTTTTTCTTTATCAATTCAAGAAATTAATCCCAGCCTTTCTTAGCTGTTCCGGCAGCAATAGCAGCCAAAGCATTTGCTTCACCAAGTAAAGCAGTAAGCTTATTGCCTTTGCCATCATCACCTTTAGCAATATAGCCACCTTTAGCAGTACGGCTTACAATTGCATTCTGAATAGGAACATTCTTTTCTTTGGTTTTTACGTTATACGCTGTTAATTGCATGATTCAAAAATTTGGGGTTAGTAAATAATCCGGCTCTCCCGGCTGGCGTAAAAGTACAGATTTCCGAATTTACGGGGGAAAATGCTTTTCCACAGGCTGAAAAGAGACATAAATTTATAACTGCGTCCATCAAAGTACTCACTTTTTATGCGAATGTTTCAAGGTTTATTCAAAACGTAAACAATAACAATTACAGAAAAATGCTGAAAATTGATTTAATCATTTTAGTTATATTACGGAAAACCCAGTTTGATCGAAAGTATGAATTTTTATACCCAGTTTGTTTCTAAACATAAAAACCGTACTATCGGCCTAGATTTATTACGTGCTGCTGCAATCTTACTCGTGGTTTTCAGACATGGTACTAAAGGAGTTAGCGATGGATTTAAGAAAGTATATGAAGAAATTCAATTTATTAAATTAGATGGAGTTACTGTTTTTTTTGTGCTCAGTGGTTTTCTTATTGGGCAGATGTTAATTAAGATAATCTCGAAAAATGATTTTTGTGAAAAGGATCTGCTTCATTTCTGGATTCGAAGATGGTTTAGGACTATACCGAATTATGTAGTGGTTCTGCTGTTTCTTATTGGTTATACTCAGCTTACTTATGGCACTCTTAGCGATTTTAATTATAAATATTTTTTCTTCTTACAGAATTTCTTTTCCACGCATCCGGGTTTTTTTCCAGAAGCATGGAGTTTAGCAGTTGAGGAGTGGTTTTATCTCCTGTTCCCTTTCATCACATATTTATTTATCAGGACAACAAAAAATAAAACAAAATCATTTTTGATTGCAACTATACTTTTTGCAATAATTCCATTTTTCTTAAGGGCTTATCAATATCATTATTTGAGTGATTTAAGTGGGCTTGATTCTGAATTCAGGAAAGTCGTTTTACTTCGTTTAGACAGTATTATTTATGGAGTGATCGCTTCTATACTTTTACTAAAAACCCCCGGAATATGGGCAAAATTAAAAACTCCGCTTTTAATAACGGGCTTGTTAATTTTAATATTGCTTTATACAAATCCTTTTAGTTGGAAAACTTTTTATCCGCCACTCTTCTATAACATTGAGTCGTTAACAATATTTTGCTTCTTGCCAATTTTAAACTCTATAAAAAAATTTCGTTCAGAAAAATTGAATGCGGTCATTATTTTTGTAAGTATCATTTCCTACTCTATGTATCTTTTGCATTTAACTGTTATAATGGATGAATTTATTCCTCGTATAAATTTCTATTTGCTTAGAGTTAAGCCTAAGCTAACAGGCTTTTTTACAACTTATTTAATGTATTGGTTCTTCACAATTACCGGAGCATATTTACTTTATCATTTTTTTGAACATCCAGTTACACAATTGAGAGACAAATTCAATATTAAAAGATAAGCTGAGCGGCTCAATAGGAATGCAATAGTACATACTCTGCCTTTGATATAAAAAAAGCAGCCTCTTTCAAAGCTGCTATCCTAATCTAAGTCATATTTGGTTACACATCAATCTTTGCATACTTGGCATGGCTTTCAATAAACTCACGGCGTGGAGCTACTTCATCTCCCATCAGCATACTAAAAACTCTATCTGCTTCCACAGCACTTTCAATGGTAACACATTTTAAAGAACGGGTGGCTGGGTTCATAGTAGTATCCCAAAGCTGATCGGCATTCATTTCGCCCAAACCTTTGTAACGTTGTACTCCTACACTGTCATCTTTACCTCCACCAAACTTGGTTACAAATGCTTTGCGGTCTTCCTCCGTCCAGGCATATGCCATTTCTTTTCCTTTCTTTACTTGGTACAAAGGAGGCTGGGCAATGTATAAATATCCCTGCTCTACAATAGCTGCCATATAACGGAAAAAGAAGGTAAGAATCAATGTAGCAATATGGCTTCCATCCACATCAGCATCCGTCATAATAATTACTTTATGGTAGCGGAGTTTGCTGATGTCTAAAGCCTTTGGGTCATCGGGGGTTCCCATTTTTACACCCAGCGCAGTAAACATATTTCGAATTTCCTCATTATCATAAATTTTATGCTCCATTGCTTTTTCCACGTTCAAAATTTTGCCACGCAATGGAAGAATGGCCTGAAAACTTCTGTCTCTACCCTGCTTGGCAGTACCACCGGCACTATCACCTTCCACTAAATATACTTCACAGCGTTCCGGGTCACGGTCACTACAATCGGCCAACTTACCGGGCAAACCGCCACCACTTAAAACCGTTTTACGTTGTACCAATTCACGGGCCTTGCGTGCTGCTGCTCTTGCCTGTGCGGCTAAAATAATTTTTTGTACAATATTTTTAGCGTCTCTTGGATTTTCTTCCAGATAAGCTTCTAAAGTTCTGCTTACTGTGGTTTCCACAATACCACTCACTTCACTGTTGCCGAGTTTTGTTTTTGTTTGTCCTTCAAATTGGGGTTCTGGAACTTTTACAGAAATGATGGCACTAAGCCCTTCTCTGAAATCATCGCCTTCTACATCTACTTTTGCTTTTTCAAACAAGCCTTCTTTCTTTCCGTAAGATGTAAATACTCTTGTAATAGCACGACGAAAACCTGTAACATGGGTGCCGCCTTCAATAGTGTTGATATTATTGACATAAGAAAATAAATGCTCACTGTAAGAATCATTATAAACCATGGCCACTTCTACTGCCACATTGCTTACAGGATCATGGCCATCCATATAAATTACCTGTGGTAACAACGGGCTGCGTTTTGCATTACTGTCAATGAGTTCAACAAATTCTACAATACCACCTTCGCTGAAAAATATGTTGGAGTAAGTTGCGCCATTATCATCTACTTCACGCAAATCATTTAAAATAATTTTAATCCCTTTATTCAAAAAAGAAAGTTCTCTCAAACGGGCTTCTAAAATTTCTTTTTTATATACAGATGCGGTGAATATGGTGGTATCGGGCCAGAAATGAACTCTTGTTCCGGTTTCTTCGCTTGTGCCTGCTTCACGAACAGGATATTGAGGAATACCAATTTTATACTCCTGCTCAAATATTTTTCCTTCTCGCTGTACAGTTACTTTTAAAAGGCTGGATAATGCGTTTACACAACTCACACCCACACCATGCAAACCACCACTTACTTTGTAAGACCCCTTATCAAACTTACCACCTGCATGAAGCACAGTCATTACTACTTCTAATGCACTGCGTTTTTCCTTGGTGTGCATGGCAGTAGGAATACCACGGCCATCATCCTGCACGCTGATGCTGTTATCTTCATGAATGTTTACCGTAATGTTTTTGCAATAGCCTGCAAGCGCTTCATCGATAGAGTTATCTACTACTTCGTAAACAAGGTGATGAAGACCTTTTTCACTAATGTCGCCAATGTACATGGCTGGTCTTTTACGTACCGCTTCAAGTCCTTCCAGAACCTGAATACTATCTGCACCGTAATTTTTTTCCTGATTGGCTGCGTTGTTTGTGGGGATTTTTTCCACTGCTGTATCCTGCAATTCTGTACTCATAATATCCTGCTCAAGTATCTGTTTAGTGAGGTGAAAATCGATTCGGGCAAATGTAAGGAAAAGCAGGCGGTTTCTGCCTTATTTAAAGGCTGTTTTTGAAATAAGAAATGCACATTTTTTTTAACACAAAAAAGTAAGTAGTAGAAAGTTTCCTCTAAAGAATTTGTGACCATAATCTAGCAAAATTCAGCACTTATTCATGAGCATGAAACTTATCTTTACGGCCTAATGCAATTACTGAATGATATACTCTCTCTTTCTTACAAGCAACCCCTCATGATACATGAGTTGGATTTATTGTATGAAGAAGACAAACATATACCCGGCTCTGTGCACTACAGCATAAAACGCTACAAATTACTCCCACAATGGACTTTGGAAGATGTGGGGATGCTGGTATATAATTATCAACCGAATCAATCAAAAAATAAGAATATTGAACTCCACTTTTGCATCAGCGGAAACAAGTACTGCACAAATGAAGCATGTAAAGATGGGATTTGCAAAAAGCAAAGTTCCAATTGTACGGACGAAGCAACATTTGATGTTTTTCACTTCCGTTTTTCATCAGCTTACCTCAAACAGTTTGTGACAGGCAAAAGCATTGCAACAAAAAGTGACGAAATGCTTTCCTTCAAACAAAAAGCATCTTTTTCCATTGCAGTAAATCTTTGCAACAGAACAAGGGGTATTCTTGAAAACCTGTTACAGAACAACTATAATAATTCGCTGGAAAATATTTACATCAACAGCCAATTGCAAACATTGCTTTTATATGGCCTTGAATGTTTAGTAGAAGAGAAAGCGGAAGAAAGCTTTGCGTGCAAATTTTTAAGCAATGAAACCGACCGTGAAAAAATAACGCTTGCAAGAGAAATATTATTACAACGCATTGGCGACCCCATCACCATTAAAGAACTCAGCCGTAAAGTGGGTACCAATGAATGTTATTTGAAAAAAGGCTTTAAGGAATTATTCGGCTCCACCATTTTTGATTTTTACCAAACCCAACGGATGGAGCATGCTAAATATTTATTGTATGAAAAAGGATTGAGCGTTACGGATGTAAGTGCTTTGCTGGGTTATTCATCCATCTCCCATTTTTCTACTGCATTTAAAAAACATACTGGGTTGAAGCCTTGTGAGTTGTTGTTGCGTTGATTTTTTTGAAACCCTGCTGCCAAAATAATTAGAGGTGATAGTTTACCCGTCATTAGTTTTACCGAGTGAAAAAAATCATCCCCTTACTTTTTATTTTAATAAGCATCAAAAGCGTTGCACAAAACAATTTACTTTTGAGTGTAAGAGAAAAAAATTCCCAACAACCTTTAATAGGAGCTACTGTTCTTATAAAACCTATTAAACAAACAAAAACAACCGATTCGCTTGGAATGGTAGTTTTTGAAAATATGCCCGTTACAAAAATTATTTTTACAGTAAGCTTTGTGGGCTTTACATCAATAACAGATTCTATTGATATTACACAGTTAGCAGATGGAACAAAAATTGTTTTACTTGAACGCAATGAAGAAGCAGAAGAGGAAGAAGAAATCATCATCACTTCTACCCGCAGTAGCCGAACCATTTTTAATATTCCAACACGTGTAGAGTTTATTGCAGGCGAAGAACTGGATGAAAAAGCAAACATGAAACCTGGCGACATTCGCATGGTGCTCAATGAAAGTACAGGAATCATGACACAGCAAACATCTGCTACATCTGCCAACGCATCAATTCGCATACAAGGTTTAGATGGACGATACACTCAAATTCTCAGAGATGGTATGCCACTCTATGCAGGTTTTAGTGGTGGATTGGGTTTATTGCAAACACCTCCATTAGATTTAAAACAATTTGAAATCATCAAAGGCTCCTCTTCAACATTATATGGAGGTGGTGCTATTGCCGGGTTAGTAAACTTAATATCCAAAACACCAACATCAGAACGGGAATTGAAATTGTTAATAGATGCTACTTCTGCAGGCGGCTTAAACACTAGTGCTTTTTATGGGCAGCTATTCAATAAAATTGGTGTTACTGTTTTTGCATCTCGCAACAGTAACGCAGCTTACGACCCAGCAAAAATTGGCTTAACAGCTATTCCTAAATTTGAACGCTATACCATCAACCCCAAACTATTTTATTATTTTACAGATAAAACAAATCTATCCGTTGGAATAAATTATACAACAGAAGAAAGAACGGGTGGAGATATCAACTTTATTAAAGGAAATAATGCCAACGGATTTTTTGAACGTAATAATAGCAACCGTATAAGCACGCAATTTGATTTTGAACACCGCTTTGGCAAGTGCAGCCACATTACTTTTAAAAATAGTTTCAATTCGTTCAACAGAAAAATTTCATTGCCCGGTTATGTATTTGATGGTATGCAACAGGCAAGTTTTACTGAAGCATCCTATGCATATCATGGCGAAAAAACGGAATGGGTTGGAGGAATCAATTTTATTACAGATAATTTTAGTGAGCAACAGCCTCAGAATGTTTCTAAAAGAAATTACAACCAAACTACTGCGGGTTTATTTCTTCAAAGCACTTGGAAGCTTTCAGAAATTTTTCATTTAGAAAGTGGACTGAGGTATGATTTTGTAAGAGATTACGGAACAGTTCCATTACCCAGAATTTCAATATTGGTGAAATACAATTCCAAACTTTCTTCAAGAATTGGTGGCGGGCTTGGTTATAAAGCGCCCACTATTTTTACAGAAGAAAGTGAACGGTTACAATACAAGAATGTGATGCCCATTAACTCACAAATGAATACTTTAGAAAAGAGTTATGGATTTAATGCCGATATCAATTACAAAACAAAATTGTTTGATGAAGCGGTTAATTTCAGTTTCAATCATTTATTTTTTTATACAAGAATCAACCGGCCATTATTGCTACGGCAGCAACCACTTACTTATGAGTTTGTAAATGTGAATGGGCATATTGACAGCCGGGGTATGGAAACAAATGTAAAGATTGGTTATGCTGATTTTAAACTCTTTCTTGGTTATACGTATACAGAAGCATTTTTGCATACCGCTGTTTCCAAAACAGAAAATTTTCTCACACCCCGTCATAGATTAAATTCTGTGCTCATGTACGAAGTGGAAGATAAATGGAAGTTAGGTTTAGAAGCTTATCACTTTAGCAAACAGCAATTAAGCGACAGAACAACGGGTAAAGCCTATTGGATTTTTGGTTTTATGGCTGAAAAACTTTGGGAGAAATTTTCTGTATATATCAACTTTGAAAATTTTTCAGATACAAGGCAAACAAGATTTGATAGTATTTACACAGGCTCTATTAGTAATCCAGTGTTTCGTGATATATATGCACCGCTGGATGGGTTTGTGGTAAATGGAGGGATTAAGTTGAAGCTGTAAACTTTTCCTCTTCCCGTAAACACCATTTCTCATTCCGTAACCCAAACAGGTTCTTTCGGTTCATATTTGCGGCGTACAAAAAAAACGAAAAATGAACCGGCTTTTTTTAACCCTATGTATTTTTATTACACTTCAAACAGCCGCCCAGGAAATTCAGCGTGATACACAACGCATTCACACCAAATATTTATCAGAGATTACATTGATTGGCCGTAATACAAGAGCTGATATTCATTTCCTTCCTGAAATTGTGGGCACACAAATCAACGCAGGTAAAAAAAATTCGCTCATTGTAATGAACAATGTGCAGGGTAATGTAGTAACCAACACCATGCGGCAGGTAATGGCCAAAGTGCCCGGCATTCAGATTTGGGAAAGCGACCCCAGCGGTATTCAAATAGGAATTGCTGCCAGAGGTTTAAGCCCCAACAGGAGCTGGGAATTTAATCTCCGTCAAAATGGTTACGATATTTCAAGCGACCCATTTGGTTACCCAGAAGCGTATTATACACCGCAATTAAATTCTGTACAACGCATACAGGTGGTTCGTGGTGCAGGCAGTTTACAATACGGTCCTCAGTTTGGAGGTATGGTAAATTTTATTATGAAAAACGGAAGTGACATCAACAAACCTTTTCAGTTCGAAACACAACAAACAGCCGGAAGTTTTGGGTTGTTCAACATGTATAATGCAATTGGTGGGGAAACAAATAAAACACATTACTATGCTTTTTGGGATAAACGTATGGGCGATGGTTCACGGGCCAACAGTGAATTTAATGTAAACACAGGCTTTGGTTCTTTTACTTTAAAAGCAACAAACAAATTAAAAATTGGGATTGAGTATACCCACTTTGATTATAAAAGTCAACAGCCCGGAGGTTTAACTGATTTGATGTTTTCTGAAAATCATTTGCAAAGTATAAGGAGCCGTAACCGGTTCAATGTAAAATGGAATATACTTGCATTGAATACAGATTATACCATCAACGAAAAAAGCCGCATCAATGTAAAAGTATTTGGAATGACAGGCAATAGAAACAGTAACGGATTTTTACAAACTCCTAACATCAAAGACACCATTAACAGTTCCACTTTACAATTCAACAACAGAAGAGTGGATGCAGATGCATATCAAAATGCAGGCGCCGAACTTCGTTACATCAATGAGTACAAAATCGGCAAGCTGAAGAATACAGTTGCAGCAGGCATCCGTTATTTCAACGGCAGCACTCATCGTTTGCAAAATGGTAAAGGCGACACAGGCAGTGATTACAATTTTAATACACTGAGTCCTTTTGCTGTTGATATCAATTTCAATACAAGGAATACCGCTTTGTTTGCAGAAAACATTTTACATGTGGGTGAAAAATTGATTTTGATTCCTGGCATACGATATGAAAATATACGCAATGTTGCAGAGGGAAGAATCAACTTTAATAGCAACGGCACTGAAAATAAAATCTCCAATCAAAGCCGCAGCAGAAGTTTTGTGCTGATGGGTGTGGGTGCGGAATATCATATTGGCAACACAGAATTTTATGCAAATTGGTCGCAAGCTTATCGTCCGGTTTTATTCAGCGATTTAATTGCAAATCCCACAACGGATGTGATTGATCAAAACTTAAAAGATGCAAAAGGTTATAATATTGATTTGGGATGGCGTGGCAGCGTAAAAGAATATTTATTTTTTGATATGAGTGCTTATTATCTGCAGTACAACAATCGTATAGGTTTTATTGCACAGCAACGAACAGATGGATCGTTTTATAACCTCAGAACCAATGTGGGCAACAGCAGCAGTAAAGGATCAGAACTATTGGTAGAGTTCAGCCCCATTAAAGCATTTGTAAAAAAATCAAACTTTGGAAACCTTACATTGTTTGCTTCACTTGCTTTTATTGATGCACGCTATGGTGATTTCAGAATTATTACCAAACAGGGAAACAATTTAGTTGAAAGTACTTTAAAAAATAAACGGGTGGAGAATGCACCGCAACAAATCATTCGAACAGGGATTACCTATGCTTATAAAAAACTCACCGCTACTATTCAATACAATTATACAGGAAAATCCTTCAGTGATGCGAATAATACTTTTATGCCCACTGCAACTGGTGTAAATGGATTGATTCCATCCTATCAAATTGTAGATGTGGCAGCCACTTATAAATTCAATGAAAAGTTCTTTGTTAGAAGCGGTTTGAATAATTTGTTCAATGAAAAATATTTTACTCGCCGGGCTGGTGGTTATCCAGGCCCCGGTGTGATGAGTGCCGAGCCAAGAAATTTCTTTATAACAGTTGGAGCAAAGTTTTGAGATGAAAGGTGTAAAAAGCAGGTTAACAGTGTTGATATAGTTGATTAGGTATCCGGCATCAAATTGATATCAACTTTATCAACGCTATCACCTAAGTCAACTTTTTTTCAATGACTTTCATCACCGCTCTAACTGATTCTTCAACCTACAGTGTCATTCATCAGTCAAACTTCAATACAATTTTACATCATGACAATTTGATGATAATTTAAAAAAAATCCCGCTACAGTTTTGCCCCGTGATTTATATATGCGGCTACTTGTTATAACTATATTTATTTTAAGTTCTATTTCTGCAACTGCTCAGGAAGCAATTGATTCTGCATTTTTAAAATCGCTGAACGAAATTGTAGTTACTGCTACACGTACAGAACGCAAGCTGGGAAATGTAGCCATTCCCACACAAATTATTTCTCAAAAAACAATCAGTTTATCTGGTTCATTACGGTTAAATGATATTTTACAGGAGCAAACGGGATTATTTATCACCAGCGGAAGCGGAAGTGGTGCAGTGGGTGGTGGAGTGTTTGGTAACGGAATTCAGATGCAGGGTTTATCACCCGATCATACAATGATACTATTAGATGGAGAACCATTAATAGGAAGACAGGGAGGTGTAATGGATTTATCCCGTTTCGCCATCGGTAATATTAAAAAAATTGAAATTGTAAAAGGTCCCTCTTCCAGTTTATATGGTAGTGAAGCAATGGGCGGTGTTATAAATATCATCTCCGAACCATTGCAGGGCAAACAAATCAATGCCGGTATCCGCAGCGGTTCATTTTTAAATACAGATGTATATGCAAGTGGTAATTACACCGGCAAAAAAGCAGCCTTGTATTTCTTTGGCAACCGCAACAGCAGCAACGGATATGAATTAGACAAATCAACCCCTGAAAAAACATTGGATCCCTATTACAATTACACATCGCATCTCAAATTTTCTTATCGCTTTTCACCCAAAACAAAACTTATTGTAAACAACCGTTACTTTTTTGCAAACCAGGAAAGTTTTTATGCCATCAACAGCACTAAAATCAATGTAGGTGGTAAGGGAACAACTAATGACTTAACAATAAACCCTGTTCTCCTGCACAAGTTCAACAACAAGATTTCATCACAACTTCGTTTCTTAATCAGCAATTTTCGTTTTACACAACAACTCGATAGCATCACCAACAGCAAACAATATTATTATGATGATTTCCGGCAGGGCTTTTACCGTGCCGAAAATCAAAACGATTTTGAACTGAATCAATTCAACACACTTTCACTCGGCGGTGGTTATACATTACAAACTGTAAACACCACACGTTATAAAGAGAAGAAAGAGCAGCAGATGCTTCATGCCTTTCTTCAAAACGAATGGCATGGCGTGAAAAATTTAATTGTGATTGCAGGTTTGCGATATGATAACAATTCAGATTATGCTTCACGCCTCAGCCCAAAACTTGCTGTAAATTATAAGCTTACTGAAAATATAAAATTCAATGCATCGTATGGCGCAGGATTTAAAGCTCCTGATTTTCGTCAGCTTTATTTAAGTTTTACCAATAATGCAGCTGAAGGTTACAGCATTTATGGTGCTAATGAGTTTTCATTGGAACGTTTACAATTACAAAAACAACAGGGATTAATTGCAGAAATTTTACCAGCAGCTTTTCAAATCACAACACTTAAACCTGAAGTGTCAACGGGCTTCAACTTTGGTTTTCAATTTCACTCATTGAAAAAGTTTAGAGCCCATGTAAATTTCTTCCGCAATGATATTGACAATCTCATCAATTATCTTCCTGTTGCTACCAATGCCAACAGCACATCTGTGTTCAGCTATGTAAATATTAACCGTGCATTTACACAGGGCGTTGAACTCAATCTCAATTATCAGCTTTTTACAAAGCTCAACTTCAGCGGCGGCTATCAATATTTGGAAACTGCTGATAAGACCATTCTTGAAGATGTAAAACAGGGCAAACTATTTGGGAGAGATATTGCAGGCGGCTCTGCAAGAGTGCTGAACAAAAATGATTACAGTGGTTTACTTAACAGAAGTAAACATCTTGCAAACCTCCGTCTTTTTTATGATGATGTTAAAACAGGATGGGCATCTTCACTCCGTTTTATTTACCGCAGCCGTTTTGGAGTAACTGATAAAGATGGAAACGGCTTTGCCAATATGGATGAAGAATTTGCAAAAGCCATGCTGCAGGTAAATGCAACAGTGAGCAAACAAATCAACAAACAATTCAATGTACAGGCAGGTATTAATAATTTATTCAATCAAACAAATGCAAAATATATTCCCAACCTGCCGGGCATCCATTTTTTTGCAGCCATTCATTATTCTTTTAAAAAATAAACAAGTATAAAAATGAAAACAACAAGTGTAGTATTCGCAGCAATTCTATTTTTAGCCGTGAGTTGTAAGAAAGAAGACAAACCCGCTCCAGCCTCAGTAGCCACCATTGATTTTTTAGTAAATGGAAGTGCTACACAGGGAAACTATGATTTTTTTAGTTTCACAAGTGGTACTAAAGTAGCGGCAAGTGACAGCAACAGTACCAAGTGGGATTTTGCAATGCGTTTTGAAACCTTCATCATCAACAGTAATGCAAGTGGTCCGGGTAGTGCAGGCGTGCAAGTATTAAATCAAACTTTTGATGCAGTAACCTCTGCGCCAGAAGCAGGTTATAAATACGATACTGCTGTGGCACAAAAAGCAATAAAAGCAAATGACTGGTATATCTATAATCCAACCACCAGAAGCTTTTCTCCCATTGCCGGAAAAACATTTGTGTTTCGTACAGTAACAAATAACTATGCCAAGCTGGAAGTTTTGAGCGCCGACCCTGCTGATGATGCAGGTAATTTAGTAGTACCTCCTACTCGCCCTACGAAAATTAAATATAAAATTCGTTTTGCTTACCAACCGGGTAACACAAGGAATTTCTAAAATAACAATCTGAATCAAAGCCCCAGTATTCAGGGGCTTTTTCATTTTCATTCCCTTCCTGAACTTTCCTACCTTTGCCCACCTTAAAAAATCAGAGAGCACAAGGGATTTATGAGCAATAAGTACAGAGAATTTTCACAACTCAATCTTCCATCAATAGAACAGGAAATCCTGGCCAAATGGGATGCAGAACAGGCATTTGAAAAAAGCGTTGAACTGAGAGAAGGTGCCACCCCATTTGTTTTCTATGAAGGTCCTCCCAGCGCCAATGGTATGCCCGGCATTCATCATGTTATTTCAAGAACATTAAAAGATTTGGTGTGCCGCTACAAAACCATGAAAGGTTATAAAGTTAGCCGCAAGGGCGGTTGGGATACACATGGTCTGCCCATAGAACTCGGCGTTGAAAAAGAGTTGGGCATCACCAAAGAAGATATCGGCAAAAAAATTACGGTTGAAGAATACAATTTAAAATGCAGAGAAGCAGTATTGCGTTTTAAAGACAAGTGGGACGATATCACCAAAAAGATGGGCTATTGGGTTGATTTGAATGATCCATACATCACTTTCAAAAATGAATACATTGAAACCTTGTGGTGGTTATTAAAACAGTTATACAACAAAGGACTCTTGTATGAAAGTGTGAGCATTCAACCTTATTCACCTGCTGCGGGAACAGGATTAAGCAGCCATGAATTAAACCAGCCGGGTACTTATAAAGATGTAAAGGATACAAGCGCTGTTGCCATGTTTAAAGCAGTGAAAAATGAGAATAGTAAATTTTTGTTTGATGCTGCGTATGCAGCTCCCTCTCCTCAAGGAGAGGGTAAGGGTGAGGTCTATTTCCTTGCTTGGACAACCACACCGTGGACTCTTCCATCCAATCTCGGTTTAACAGTTGGTCCAAACATTGATTATGTGCTGGTAAAAACATTCAACCCCTACAGTGGTAAACCATGTGCAGTGGTATTAGCGAAAGCATTGCTTCACAAATATTTTCCGGTGCATATCGACGAGTTTGAAGAAGGTGGCGAATTATATGAAGCCATCAATAATTGGCTCAATCATGGCAGCGATGAATTCATGATTGAAAAAAATGCTGATTTAAAAATTCAGTTTGAATCATTGATGAAGAAAAAACAATTGCCGCATAAAATTGTTGCTACGTTTAAAGGAACAGACATTGAAGAATGCCGTTACGAGCAATTACTTCCTTACGATGCCAATAAAGAAACAGGTGGCGATTCCTTCCGAGTAGTTACAGGTGATTTTGTTACAACAGAAGATGGTACCGGCATCGTTCACACTGCTCCTGCCTTTGGTGCAGATGATTTTAAAGTGGGCAAGAAAAATAATCTCGGCATTTTAATTATGGTTGATCGCCAGGGAAAATTTGTAGATGGTCTCGGCGAATTCAGCAACCGTTATGTAAAAAATTATAAAGACGATGCTAATTATGTAGATGTGAATGTTGACATCTGCGTAAAACTAAAAAAAGAAAATAGAGCATTTAAGGTTGAGAAATACGAACACAGTTATCCGCATTGCTGGAGAACAGATAAACCCATTCTGTATTATCCGTTAGATGCATGGTTCATAAAAACCACAGCATTAAAAGATAAGATGGTGGAGCTGAATAAAACCATCAACTGGAAACCCAAATCAACAGGTGAAGGACGATTCGGGAATTGGTTGGAGAATATGGTAGATTGGAATTTAAGCCGTTCAAGATTCTGGGGTACAGCATTGCCCATCTGGAAAACAGAAGATGGAGAAGAAGAAAAATGTATTGGTACAATAGAAGAGTTGATGGAGGAAATGAAAAAGTCATACGAAGCCGGGGTTTCCAAAGTCCCTCCTTCGGAGGGATTTAGGGAGGCTCTTGATCTTCACAAGCCTTATGTTGATGAGATTATTTTAGTTAGTGATTCAGGCAAACCCATGAACCGTGTTCCCGATTTGATTGATGTTTGGTTCGATAGTGGTGCTATGCCCTATGCTCAATGGGGTTTGGATTATGAGAAAGTAAAACGGGGCGATAAATATCCTTTCAAACTTCCTGCAGGCGTCAGCAGTTTTGATGAACTCTATCCCGCAAGCTTTATTGCAGAAGGGGTTGATCAAACAAGAGGATGGTTTTACACATTACATGCTATCTCCTCATTAGTATATGAAAGCGTTGCTTACAAAACGGTAGTGAGTAATGGTTTGGTGCTGGATAAGAACGGCAATAAAATGAGTAAGCGCTTGGGCAATGTGGTGGATCCATTTCATACCATCAGCACTTATGGTGCAGATGCTACAAGGTGGTATCTCATCACCAATGCATCGCCATGGGATAATATGAAGTTTGATATTGAAGGAATCAAAGAAGTACAACGCAAATTCTTTGGTACACTTTACAATACCTATCAATTCTTTGCTCTCTATTCCAACGTAGATGGATTCGCATTTACAGAAGCTGCAATTCCCTTAAATGAAAGACCAGAAATTGATCGTTGGGTTTTATCATCACTTCACACACTCATTAAAAAAGTAAATGAGTCGATGGATGATTACGAACCCACACAGGCGGGCCGGTTGATAGAAGAGTTTGTAGACGAACATTTAAGTAACTGGTATGTGCGCCTATGCCGCAGAAGATTTTGGAAAGGTGAGTATGAACAGGATAAAATAAGTGCGTATCAAACTTTGTATGAATGTTTGGAAACAGTAGTGCGGCTGATTGCCCCTATTTCACCTTTCTTCAGCGATGTTGTATTTCAAAATTTGAATTCAGTAACCAGTCGTTTTAAGGAAGCATCTGTTCATCATGTTGATTTTCCTGTGGCTGATGAAAGCCAAATAGATGCTTCTTTAGAAGAACGGATGCAACTTGCGCAGGATACCTCGTCATTGGTTCTCTCCCTCCGCAAAAAACAAAACATCAAGGTTCGTCAGCCTTTGCAAAAAATTTTAATTCCTGTGCTTAGTACACACATGAAAGAGCAATTATTGTTAATTGAAGACCTTATTAAAACGGAGGTGAATGTAAAAGAAATAGAATACCTCACTGCGGATAACAGTTTCATCAAAAAGAAGATCAAAGCAAACTTTCAATCGCTGGGTAAAAAACTGGGTTCAAAAATGAAAACTGTGGCTGCAGCACTGGGCAATTTCAGTCAGGAGCAGATTGCACAATTAGAGCGGGAAACTGTTTATAATCTGTTGGTTGATAATGAAACTGTTGCCCTATATTTGGAAGATGTTGAAATTTCGAGTGAAGATATACCGGGATGGCTGGTTGCCAATAAAGGAACGATAACGGTTGCTTTGGATGTAACCATCAGTGCCGGACTTTTGAATGAAGGCAATGCAAGGGAGCTTGTAAACCGCATTCAAAAGATCAGAAAAGACAGCGGATTTGAATTAACTGATCGCATTTTTGTACAATTAGAAGGAGCTGAAACATTGGCAACTTCCATCAGTGAATATAAATCCTATATTTGCGCCGAAATTTTGGCAGAAAGCCTGGACTTAGTGCCTAAAACAAGTAGTGGCACGGAAGTGGAGGTAAATGACATTCTCATTAAAGTACAAGTTTCCAAAAAAGGAGGATAGTATGGCAGCAAAAAAGAAAATAGTAAAGCCGGCAGCAAAACCTGCCCGACCAGTTGGCGGGAAAGCAGCTACCAAGAAGCCAGTTAAACCTGCATCAAAACCTGCAGCTAAAAAACCAGTTGCCAAAGCAGCCCCCAAAAAAGCTGTAAAAAAAGCAATGCCTAAAAAGCCTATTGCAAAGGCAGCAGTTAAAAAACCTGTAATTAAACCCTCAGTAAAAAAAGCAGCCGTTAAAAAACCTGTACCAGCAGCAAAGCCGGCAGCAGAAATCAATATTAAACCCTCAGTTAAACAAGCAATACAAAATTTGAAAAAAGAAGCAAAGGCCAAAGCAAAACCTGTGGAAGTGAAACCAGTAAAAACATCCGTATCTACTTCTGTACGTTATCAACCCGATTTTACAAAATCGGTTCTAGACGCAAAAGCAGAAGAAAAACCTCAAGGCCCAATGGTTCGTTATTCTGATGTGGACTTAACAGAATTTCGTGAATTGATACAACGTAAATTAGATGCTGCAAAAAAAGAACTCGTTTATCTACAGGGGCTTATTACCCGTAAAGATGAAATGGGTGGCGATGATGGCGATGGCAGATACATGACTATGGAAGATGGAAGTGTAAGTATGGAACGGGAACAACTGAGCCAAATGGCCAGCCGCCAAATTACCTACACCGATCATTTGGAAAAAGCATTGATGCGTATTGAAAATAAAACCTACGGCATTTGCCGTGTTACAGGAAAGTTGATTGATAAAGCCCGCCTCCGTGCTGTACCCCATGCAACCCTAAGTATGGAAGCAAAAATGGGAGTAGTGAGAGGCTCGCATATTTCTGGTGATTAATTTTCTTTTGTTGAACATATTTAATCCCCTCACTTTTAATGGTGAGGGGATTTTTTTGTGCCTGCTTTCTGCTATTCAATAAACTTAGGTAAGCCACCCCATAGCTGAATTGCCCCACCTTTAACCCAAATTCATTCAGTTCTAAGGCAGGGTACCCCACCTCAAAAGCGAAATAATTTGGCTCAGAGCTGAATTGTATTTGCCCCGGAGGTGGGTGTACCCACCAAAAAGCCGAATGAATTTGGGTAAGGGGGTGGGTGCATTTAGTTTGAAGGTGGGGAGGGGTACCCCTAATGCCAAATGAATTCAGATTAAAGCTGGGTTAACTTGGTTTAGTGGTAGGTACCCCCACCCATAAGGGTACCACCTCCCCCCTTTTTTGAGAGTTCAGTGGGAATTTTTGCGTGAAAAAGACGATTTTTTTAAAATGATGTGGGGAAATGCTGTTTTTAGTTTGTCTTGGCTGAAAAGCTGCTAAAGGGAATAGCCAAAGTCTGGCAAATAACAGGCGCCTGTTTGCTGATTTTTAGTAAGCCGACCCATAAACTGAAAAAACGTATTGTACTAACAACAATACAAAAAGTATAACACTAATTTGTTGATTTTCAACAGGTATATTTTTTGGGGAGTAGCGTCTTATATCATAAATTTACGTGTTAGCGTCAACCAATAAGCAACATTCCGTGCAAATTTTAATAATCGTAATTTAAACACAATGAGCTGGGACGTAGTTCTTTTTAATTCAAAGCAAAAAATTAATTCTATCGAAGAATTGGATGACACCCAATTGGAGCCAACTGACTTCTGCTCTGCTTTAGAAAGTCATTTTGCGGATGTAGTAAAAAGCGAAAATCACAGAGAAATTAAAGGTAAAGATTTTGCCATTGACTACTTCGAGGACGGTGAAAAGGTTAGTAATAAAATGTTTAGCCTCTATGGCGAAAACGGTCTTTATGAATTAGTTGTGTTGGCAAAAAAACAAAATTGGCAAATATTTGACACAGGGTTAGGACAAATGATTGATTTGGAAAATCCTTCTAATAACGGATTTGAGAATTTTCAAAATTATCTACAACAAATTTTAAACAATAAGCAGTAAGGACACTATAAATTGACAATGACAAAAAATTGGCAATACTTGACCATTGAAAACTTGGAGGAGCAAGATTTTGGCAATCCTAATGAAGCTCCAACCAATATGATCAAACGGTGTCTTGAGTTATGCAAAGTGCCACTTGACAAATTCACCGTTGAAGACTTGCGACTCATGATTGGACAAGAGTTTTCTCTTCAGTATTTAATTCCGTTAGCAATTGAGCACCTACAGGCGGACATTTTTGCTGAAGGTGACTTTTATCCTGGCGACCTTTTAAACAATATACTTTCAGTTGATAAAAAATTTTGGTTTGCTAACAGAGACTTATGGACAAAAATTAATAACCTAATAAAAAACAAACGTGAAGAACTCGAGGCAAGTAAAATCTCAACGAAATTGTTCGACACTGCGATTTAAACAAAGTTTGGTATACCGCTAACATTGGGTTTGCTGCAAGGCTGGCTGGACATTGGAGCAATGGTCATTTTATCGCTGTTGTGCTTCATCTGGGCTGGACAATCAATCTTGGGCTTTTGTTTGTTAACCTGTACTTTTATATCTTTAATCAGCAGCGGTTCCGGGCCGGACGAGCAATGAATTCCAGCCCTGCAGCAAGCCCTGCCCGTTGGCTGCAAGTTAACCGACAAAATATTCATTATGAAAGTAACATTTTCAATACTAGTTTTCTTTGTTTCTATCAATCTCTGTATTGGACAAGTAGCTAAGGACAGTTTTTACTATAAAAAAATAGCTGAACCAGGCGTTAAGTTTATTTCGGTGTATAACGGAAAGTATAAAGTATTTACTCAAAAAATTGGAAAAGGAAAAATTAAGTTGCTGCTTCTTCATGGTGGACCACTTAATACCCACGAGTATTTTGAGAATTTTCCAGAGAATTTGAAGAATGAAGGCATTGAGATTTATTACTACGACCAACTAGGCTCTTATTACTCCGACCAACCTAACGACGCAAGCATTTGGAATATTGACAGGTTTGTTGATGAGGTTGAGGAAGTAAGAAAAGGGCTTGGGCTTAATAATTTTTATATTCTTGGACATTCCTGGGGCAGTAGCTTAGCAGACTTATATGCAGCAAAGTATAGTAAACACTTAAAAGGTCTAATTATTTCAAATCCGTGGGCTTATATAAGAGATACTGCTAAATTAAATACCTCAAGAAGAACATTGGCTAAAAATATTGATAAGATAATAAGAACGCTTCCTGAGTTTAGTAAAATAGATCCGGCAATTATCGATTCGGTAGGACAGAAAATTAAAATATCTGATACTCTTTTAAATGATAAATTGGTTAAACTATATAATGCAAAAGTTGACTCAATTATAAGAAGAAACTATAATTATAGAGGAGACATAAGACCAGAGCCATTAGTAAGAAATGGGATTCATATCAATCGTAAACAGAGAGATGAAAGTGGAATGAGTTGGAAGATAATGACACCTGACTTCCCTTCTGCAATGGAACAAATTAAATGCCCTGTATTAATAATTGGTGGCTTTTATGACAGGATGCATCAAAACCTTTATCCAGAAATGAAAAACCAGTTTATAAAAACAAAAGTTAGAATTTATCTATGCCCCAATGGTTCACATTTTAGTATGTGGGACGATACAGGAAATTATTTTAGAGAAGTAATTCGGTTTTTGAAAAATGTTGAATCTAAATCATTTGACCCTGACAATTAAAATAACCTGCAGCCAACATAGGAGGGGGTTTGGCAATATGGCGGGGCGACGAATATATCCTCGTCTTTTTGTTCGCTATTCGGCTTCAGTTCCAGCCGACGAATAACACCGAGCAATAGAATAAACAATGAACTTTTATTTATAAATTTAGAAGCGGTTAAGGGCTG